>JALOKU010000004.1 GCA_025456345.1 Vicinamibacterales bacterium
CGCGAGAACCGCACCATGAAGTACCGGACCGCCGCCACGGCGATCATCCCTGCCGTGCGGCGCCGCTCCTCCTCCGGCAGTTCGGGATTCCGCTTCGCCACCTCGGCGAGGGCCTTCTCGACGAGCGTGTCCACCAGGTCGTCGGCCTTCACGCCGAGGCCCTTGCGCCCCGAGACTTCGACAAACGGCCGTCCGGCTTCCTCCGCGTCTGCGGGATAGCCGAGCTGCTTCGCCGTCTGGTGCGACAACGCCACCATCTCGTACGAGAAATGGATCGACCGTTCGGCCTCGCCGGGGTGACCGGCGGCCGCCAGGGCCTGCGAGAGCAGCCGCTGCAGGTAGGACTGCCTTACGTCGATCACGTTGTAGATCGTGTGGCCGCGGCCGAAGGCCGGGCGCTCGGCCTCCTCCTCGGGCGTCGGTGACGACGAGGTCGCCCACAGGGGACCGTCCTTGCCTTCCTCGGCGAAGAGGCGATAGTGGAAGTCCTCGCCGAGCAGGCCGAACTTCCAGAACTGGTAGGCCATGTCCTTGCCGACGTACGTCACCGTGCCGTTCGAACGCACGATCACCTTCTCGGCCTGATCCGCCTCGCCGGCCTCCGCCTCGTCCGCCTCGGCCCTCGCCTCGGTCGTGCCGGCGGCGGCGCGCGCTTCCCTCGAGGCGTGCTCGATGCCGTCCTCGATGCGCATGACCCAGCATCCGGAGAGGCGCCCGCTTGCCTGGTGATACACCGTGCCTTGCGCCTTCAGCCGCTCGAACGCCTTGTTCCAGAACTGCAGCCTGAGGATGTCGCCCTCCCACGTCAGCAGGTCGTACTGCACGTTGAGCCGCGCCATCGTCTTCAGGTGGCACCGGACGATGCGATCGGCGACGGTACGGCCGATGGCGGCGGCATCGCCCTCGCCGCGCTCGATCTCGTGGAGCGTCGCCGCGCGCACCTTCAGACGTTCCTTGTCCTCGTCGTACCAGCCGGTGACCTTTGCATAGAGATCCCAGCAGTAGTAGTCGAAGCGCGGTTCGCGCGCGAGCGCGTCGACCTCGGCAGGGAGCTTGCCCTCGAGATGGCGGAAACCGACGACGACGTCGGCCACCTGAACGCCCGTGTCGTCGATGTAATTCTGAATCTCGACGGGATGGCCGAGGAAGCGAAGCGCGCGCACCAGCGTGTCGCCGAGGGCGGCGTTCCGGAGGTGGCCGATGTGCGCCGCCTTGTTCGGGTTGATGGCGGTGTGTTCGACGATCACCTTCTCGCGCGTGAGTTGGTCGGCGGGTCCCACGCGGTTCGAGAGGCGGTCGGCCAGGTAGGCCGGGCGCTCGAGGTAGACGTTCAGGTAGCCGTTCGCCGCGCACTCGATACGCGCCACACCGGGAATCGTCCCGAGCGCGGCGGCAATCTCCTGGCCGATGAGTTTCGGCGCCTTGCGGAGGCGCCGGGCGAGTTCGAAGGCGACGGTGACGGCGAGGTCGCCCAGCCCGCGGTTCGGCGGGATGGCCACCGGCACCTGCGGCATCTCGGACGGCCCGAGGCCGTACGTCCGGGCAAGGGCGTCAATCACTCGCGTGCGAAGAGCTTCCTGGATCGGCAGAATCATGGTGTCGGTATCCGTCGCGCGTTGACGCGGCTTCGAGCAAACATCTACGATTGGCGATTGGCCCGCGCCGCCTGCCGCTCCCGTGCGGCCCGATCGGCGCGGACCACGTCGTCGGCGGTGTTGACGTTGAGCAGCAGCAGGCCGTCGGGGTCGAACGCCGCAATCTCGTCCGGGCCCAGTTCGCGCACCCGGACGTCGGCCAGCAGATCGACCACCTTCAGGGCGCCCTGCTCGATGCGCCTCCGAAGGGGCCCGGCGCAGGCCGGCGCGTAATTCGCGCACAGCGGCTGGTAGCCGTCGCCGCTGCGCGGGATCGCGATGTCCGCGTCCTGCCCGGCCTCGATCACCCGGGCCAGGAACGGCGCCGTGACAAACGGCATGTCACAGGCGAGGATCAGCACGGGGCCCCCGGCGTCGGCGAGGGCGGTGTAGATGCCGCCGAGGCTGCCGCTGCCCGGCACCGCGTCAGGCAGCACGGGCACGCCGGCGTCGGCGAACTGTCCGGGCGCGTTCGCGACGATGACGATGCGCGGCACCACGTGCTGGAGCACCTCGAGCTGGCGCGCCAGAATCGTGCGCCCGCCGATGACGAGGCGGCTCTTGTCGCGTCCGCCGAGGCGCCGGGAGCGGCCGCCGGCGAGAATGGCTGCAGTCTGCATGTGGCCGCACACGGCTCCGGACAGGACCGGCTTCACAACCTGCGTGACGCGGCGGATCTTGGCCGCGAGAACGGGTTGTGAGACCGCTTCACGAAAGTACGGTACGTTAGCAGAAAAATGGCGACTGCGGTAATCGGACGTATTCTGGCGACGAGCCTCTACCAGGCCATCACCGAGCAGCTGCCGCTGCGCGTGGAGTTCTACGAGTCGTGGCTGAGCCCGAAGGGGTTTCGGGCCCGGCGCGTCTATGTGTCCGGCGTGCGCGCGGTCTTCAGTTTCCTCAGGCGCGAGGACGCCGGGTACGACGCCATCGTCCGGCGCGCCGGCGAACTCGCCGCCAACTGGCTGTTCGAGGACCTGCCGCCCATCCGCCGGCGGGTGATGCTGGCGCTGCCCCGGGCGTTGCGCGTGCGGGCGGCGCTGGGCCTCGCGAAGAGCCTCGTGAAGGAAACGTGGGGCGCGTCGAGCGTCTCCGTCCGCTGGCGGCGGGAGGCCAGCACGCTGACCATCACCGGGTCGTTGTTCTGTGGCGTGCGCGAGTCCGCGCCCGTGGCGCTCTGCGGGTTCTACGCCGCCGGCCTCGAGGCGTGCCTGCGCCGCCTGAATCTGGACGCCGAGGTCCGCATCGACGCCTGCGCGGCGCAGGGCGGCGACCGCTGCCGGCTGTCGGTCACTCCGGTCCGGCCGCCGGGAGAGGCCGCGCCGGCGGTGCTGCTCGCCTTCCTGCTGGCGGGCGGCCTGGCGGCCGGCGCCGCCGCGCAAACGCCGGCACCCGCCATGGCAGCCCGCGTGCTGGTCATGCCCTTCGACAATGCGTCGAAGCAGCCGAGGCTGGCGTGGATGGGTGAAGGCGCGTCGATCCTGCTCGCCGGCCGACTCGAGGCGCTTGGCGTGGAGGCGATGAGCCGCGACGAGCGGTTGCGGGCGTTCGAGCGGTTCCAGGTGCCGCCGCTGGCGACGCTCAGCCGCGCCACCGTCATTCGCCTCGGTGAGCTGGTGGCCGCTGCCGACGTCGTCGTCGGGTCGGTGGGCCTCGACGGCGATGCGCTCGTGATCACCGCGCGGCGTATCAGCCTGGGGCCGGGCCGGCTCACGCCGGAAACCAGCGTACGCGGCGCGCCAGGAGACGTGGAGGCGCTGCTTGCCCAGCTGGCCGTGCAGCTCTGGGGAGATGACGAGGCCGTGCGCCAGGCCGGCCGGGCCGCCGCCGGGCGCGCCGGGCGGACGGTGCCGATGGCGGCCTTCGAGGCCTACGTGAAGGGCCTGCTGGCCGAGACGCCCGAAGCGCAGGTGCCGCTGTTCACGACGGCCATCACGATCAAGCCCGACTACGACGAGGCCCGCATTGCGCTGGCCCAGGCCAATTCGGCGGCCGCCAATCACCGCGGGGCGATCGAGGCCCTGGCGCCCGTCCGGGAAGCCTCGCCGGCGTGGGTGGACGCGAAGCTCGTCACGGCGGTGGCGCAGATGGAACTGCGCGACTACCCCGCGGCCTGGCAGACGCTGACCGCTCTCCATGCGCGCGCGCCCTCGGCGCTCGTGCTGAACGACATGGGCGTGGTCACGTTGCGCGCGCCGGCGCCGCTGCCGGGGTCGGGCCGCGCGACGTGGTATTTCAGCCAGGCCCGCATGCTTGACCCGCTCGACGCGGACTACCTCTTCAATCTGGGCTACGCCTACGCGCTCGAGGGCGACGCGCCGGCGGCCGGGTATTGGCTCCGGGAAGCGGTGCGCCTGAGCCCGACCGACGCCTCCGCGCACGCGCTGCTCGCGCACGTGCTGCACGCCGGCGGGCTCGCCACCGAAGCCGCGCGCGAACTCGCCCTGGCCAAGCGGCTGTCGGCGGCGTTCGAAGGTGTCGTCCTGAACAACGCGCCGGCGGCAGCGCCGAAGGGGCTGGAGCGGCTCAAGGAGGGCTTCGAGCCGCCTCGCGCGCAGCGCATCGACGCGGCATTCGAAATGGTGGGGCAGCGGCAGCAGCGCGAACTGGCCCGCTTCTACCTGGAGCGGGGCCGGCGTCTGGTTGAGCTGGAGAACGACCGCGACGCCGAGCCGGAACTCCGGCGCGCGCTCTACCTCGCGCCGTACGACGCCGAGGCGCACCTGCTGCTGGGCCGCAGCTACCTGCGCAGCGGGCGGCTGCGCGACGCCATCGATGAGTTCAAGGTCTCGATCTGGAGCGAGGACACCGCGGCCGCCCGGGTCGCGCTCGCCGAGGCCTACCTCGACGCCCGCGACAGCGAGGCCGCCATGGCGGAGGTGCAGCGCGCCCTCGTGCTCGACCCGGGCTCAGTGGAGGCCAAGAAGGTGCTCAATCGGATGCGCCAGGCTCACGGCGCTCGGCTATAATCGAGGCGGAGGCGGTCCAATGTCTCGCACCTGCCGCGTGTCGGCCGTTCTCCTGTTCCTCGCCCTCCTCGCCTCGGCCGGTCTTCCCGGCGCCGCCCGCGATCCGAAGCCGCTCGTCCTGGTCGCCCACGTGGACGCGCTCATCCACCCGGTGTCTGCGGAGTTCATGGTCGAGGCCATCAACCGCGCCGACGCCGAGCGCGCGGCCCTTATCGTCTTCGTGCTCGAGACGCCGGGCGGGCTCGTCGACTCGACGCGGACAATCGTCACACGGATGCTCGCCGCCACGACGCCGGTGGCGGTGTTTGTCGCGCCGTCGGGCGCCCGGGCGGCCTCGGCCGGCTTCCTGATCACGATCGCGGCCGACGTGGCGGCGATGGCACCGGGCACGCACATCGGCGCGGCCCACCCGGTGTCGGGGCAGGGCGAGAAGATGGACGAGACGATGGCGGAGAAGGCCGCCTCCGACGTGGCGGCCTATGCCCGGACGCTCGCCGCAGGCCGCGGGCGCAACGTCGCGTGGGCCGAACAGGCCGTAAACGAGAGCCGCGCGTTCACCGAAACCGAGGCCCTGGACGCGACGCCGCCCCTCATCGACCTGGTCGCCGCCGACGTGCCCGACCTGCTGAAGCAGCTCGATGGCTGGGTCATCAAGCGCTTCGACGGGCGCACGGAAACGCTCTGGACCGCCGACGCCAGGATCGAGACGCTCGCCATGGGCTTCCGCCAGCGCGTGCTCAGCACGCTGGCGCATCCCAACATCGCGTACATCCTGCTGAGCCTCGGGATCCTGGGTCTGACGATCGAACTGTGGATGCCGGGCGCCATCCTGCCTGGCGTGGTCGGCGGCATCTGCCTGCTGCTGGCGTTCTTCACCTTCCAGGTGCTTCCCGTGAACTACGCCGGCGTGCTGCTGATCCTCTTTGGCCTCGTGCTGCTGGTGCTCGAGATCAAGGTGGCGAGTTTCGGCCTGCTCGGCGCGGGCGGGGTGGTCAGCCTGCTGCTCGGGTCGATGATCCTGATCGACGCGCCCACGTCGGAGCTGCGGGTGAGCCTGGGTCTCATCGTTCCGGTGGTGGTCGCGTTCTCGGCGATCCTGCTGTTCCTGGTGCGCCTGGCCGTCATCTCGCAGCGCCGGCCGTCGGTCACGGGGGCGTCCGGGATGGTCGGCGCCGCCGGCGTCGCGTTGACGCCGATTCGCGCGGGCGGGAGCGGCCGGGTGTCGGCGCGCGGCGAAATCTGGACGGCCCGGTCGGCCGACGCGATTGCCGAAGGCGACGCGATAACCGTCAGCGGCCTCGACGGACTGGTGCTGACCGTCCGGAGGACGCCGATTCACACGGAGCACACGCCATGATTCCGAATCCGCTGCTCATTGTCGCCGCCATCATCGCCGTGTACGTGGTGTTGTCGATCAAGATCCTGGCAGAGTACGAGCGAGGCGTGATCTTCCGCCTGGGCAAACTGCTGCCGGAACCGAAGGGCCCCGGCGTGGTCCTCGTGTTCGCGCCCATCGATCGCATGGTGCGGGTCGGCCTGCGGACCGTCGTGATGGACGTGCCGCCACAGGACATCATTACCCACGACAACGTGTCCGTGAAGGTGAACGCGGTGGTCTATTTCCGCGTCGTCCACCCGCAGAACGCCATCGTGCAGGTGGAGAACTACCACTACGCGACCTCGCAGCTCGCGCAGACGACGCTGCGGAGCGTCCTGGGCCAGGTGAGCCTCGACGACCTGCTCTCCGAACGCGACCGGCTGAACGCGCAGTTGCAGCAGATCCTCGACCAGCATACCGACGCGTGGGGCATCAAGGTGTCGGCGGTGGAGGTGAAGCACGTCGACCTGCCCGAGAACATGCAGCGCGCGATGGCCCGCCAGGCGGAAGCCGAGCGTGAGAAGCGTGCTAAGATCATTCACGCGGCGGGCGAACTCGAGGCCTCGGAGAAGCTCGCGCAGGCCGCGCGGGTCATCGCGACGGCACCGGAAGCCATGACGCTCCGGTATCTGCAGACGTTGACCGAGATCGCCGCGGAGAAGAACTCCACCATCGTCTTCCCGTTGCCCGTCGACCTGCTGCGGGGCATGCTCGGCAGGACGTGACCACTCTCCCGAGGCGCCTCGACCTATGGCCGACGACGAGTCCCGCGGCGTGCACCTGAGCGACAAGCAGCTTGTCTTCGTGTTCATGGCGGGAACCGTCGCCGCCGTCGTCTTCTTCCTGTTCGGCGTGCTCGTCGGGCGGGGCGTGCAGCAGGCGAGAGGGCCGATCGCCGACGGCGGGATGGCCGCCGCGACAGAGGTGGTGCCGGACGGCGCGTCGGGCGAACCTCCGGTCGCCGCCGACGCGCCGCGGCCGGGGAGCGGCGGGTTGGGCGGCGACCAGCTGTCGTACCCGGAGCGGCTGGGCAAGACGCCGCCTGCCGAACAGCTGACGCCCGCGCCGCCCGAGGTGCCGGCCGAGCCGCTGGACCTGCCACGGGCCGCCGCCGCGCCCCCCGCGGCTGCGGCCGCCGTTGCGCCCTCCGCTCCGGCTCTGTGGACGGTCCAGCTGGCGGCGGTGACGCGGCGCGCTGAGGCCGACGCGATCGTGACGCGGTTGAAGGCGAAAGGCTACGACGCGTTCGTGTTCGTGCCGGAGGGCGGCGACGCCGTCGGCGGATTCCGCGTCCGGATCGGGTCGTACAAGGACAAACGGCAGGCCAACGCGCTGGCGGAGCGCCTGCTACGCGAAGAGAAGCGATACAAGCCCTGGGTTACCCGCTAGCCATCCTGTCCGGCGTCCTGCTGGCGCTCAGCTTTCCGCGATTCGGCCATTCTGCCGTCGCGTGGGCCGCGCTGGCCCCGCTGCTCGTGGCGCTGATGCGCCCGGCAGGCGTACGCCCGCGCCGCGCGTTCGGGCTCGGGCTGGCGGCCGGTGCCGTCTATTTCGGGGGCACGCTTTACTGGACACCCGACGTGTTGAGCACCTTCGGCGGCATCAGCCTGCCCCTGGCTGTGGCGGCGGGCGGCCTGCTGGTGGCGTACCTGGCGCTGTTTCCGGCGTTCGTGGCGGTCGTCGTCGCGCGGGTCTGCGGCCGGATCGGACCCGCGGGGGTGCTGGTGACGCCGGCGGCGTGGGTGGCGGCCGAACTGGCGCGGCGATGGATCCTCGGCGGCTTCCCCTGGGTGCTGCTTGGATCGAGCCAGGCCGGCGTCACGCCGATCGTGCAGACGGCCAGCCTCGCCGGCGTGTACGGCCTCTCGGCCCTCGTCGCGGTGGTGTCGGCGGCGCTCGCGCTGGCCGTCGCCGGCCGGGGCCGCGCGCGGTGGGTGGCGCCGGCCGCCGCCGCGTGCCTGGTGGGCGGCCTGGCGGCCTGGGGCGCGTGGCGGGTGCAGGAGGGCTCGCTCCTGCGTGGCGGGCAGGTCGTCCGCGTCGCGATCGTGCAGGCGAACGTCCTGCAGAACGAGAAGTGGGACAGGCAACGCGCCTCCGACATTCTGGATCGATACCTCACGATGACGCGGGAAGGCGCGGCCCGCGGCGCGTCGCTCGTCGTCTGGCCCGAGTCGTCGACGCCGTTCATGTTCGAGCACGACCCGGCGGGCCGGTTCGCGATCACCAGCCTCGCGCAGGAACTCGGCGTGGCGATGCTCTTCGGCAGCGATCAGTATCAGCCAGGCACACCGCCCCGCTTCTACAACTCGGCGTTTCTGGTAGGGCCGGACGGGCAGACGGCCGCGGTCTACCGGAAGATGCACCTGGTGCCGTTTGGCGAGTTCGTGCCGCTCAAACGCCTGCTGTTCTTCGTGACGCCGCTGGTCGAATCGATCTCCGACTTCTCGCCCGGCGAAGCGCCCGTGGTGATGCCGCTCGGCTCGAACCGCCTGTCGACGGCCATCTGCTACGAGGTGGTCTACCCGGACCTCGTGGCGGCGTTCACCCGGCGCGGCAGCCAGCTGCTCATTACCATTACGAACGACGCCTGGTACGGCCATTCGTCGGCGCCGCATCAGCACTTCTGGCAGGCGACGCTGCGGGCTGTCGAGCAGGGCCGCTACCTCGTTCGGTCCGCCAACACGGGCATCAGCGGCATCGTCGATCCGTACGGCCGCGTGGCCGTGAAGACGCCCATCTTCGAGCAGATCGTGGCGACGGGCGACGTGCGATACCTCGACGGACAGACCTTCTACGCCCTCACTGGCGACGCGTTCGCCTATGCCTGCGGGCTGGTCACGCTGCTGGCATGGTGGGTGACCCGGTCCCGGGCGACACGGCCCGCCCGGTCGCGCTGACGCCGGAGCTCGCTTCGGCTGAGGGCGTTCGCTCCGGGCTTACGCAGGCTGCACTTTGACTTCGCTAAGACCCGGGAAGCCTGCGGGCTCCATCCGGCGCATGGTCAACTCACGTGTGCGCCGGTGTAACATGGAAGGTCGGCACGATTCCGACAGCCCCGCCCGTGGGAGGAGCGGCCCGGCCCCTTCCGGACGAGCGCGACGCAGGAGGCAGCGCAGTGGCACTCGAACTCGACGATCTGGTCCGGCGGCACGACGACCTCGCGAAGCGCTCCGCGGAGCTGCGGAGGCATCTTTGAGGCCGCTGGCCCGCGCGATGAGCTCAACACGCTCGAATCGCTGACCAGCCAGCCCGACTTCTGGAAGGACCAGGCCGAGGCGCAGCGCGTCCTCCAGCGGCGGCGGCGCCTTCAAGACGAGGTCGATCTCGCCGAGTCTCTCGCCAAGCAGGAAGCCGACCTCGCGGTGCTCGTGGAATGGGCCGGGGCGGGCGAGGACGTCGGCTCGGACCTCGAGTCGGGCCTCGATCGCCTCGCGGAACAGGTGGAGGCGGCCGAAATCAAGCGGCTGCTCGGCGGCGAGCACGACCGCGCCAACGCCGTCGTCACGATCCACCCAGGCGCCGGAGGCACCGAGTCGCAGGACTGGGCCGACATGCTGCTGCGCATGTACCTCAAGTGGATCGAGCGCCGCGGGTTCAAGCGCGACATTCTCGACTACCAGCCCGGCGACGAGGCCGGCCTCAAGAGCGCGACGCTGACGGTCACCGGCGACTTCGCCTACGGCATGCTGCTCGCCGAAGCGGGCGTCCACCGGCTCGTCCGCATCTCGCCCTTCGACCAGGCGGCGCGGCGCCACACGTCGTTCGCGTCGGTCTACGTGTACCCCGAACTCGACAACGACGTCGAGATCGAGGTGGAGGAGAAGGACCTCCGCGTCGACACGTTCTGCGCGAGCGGGCCGGGCGGTCAGGGCGTGAACACGACCTACTCGGCGGTCCGGATCACACACCTGCCGACGAACATCGTCGTGTCGTGCCAGAACGAGCGGTCGCAGATCCGCAACCGCGACGCCGCGATGAAGGTGCTGAAGTCGCGGCTCTACGACCTCAAGATCCGGGAACAGCAGGCGAAGATCGACAAGCTGGGCGGCGAGAAGAAGGACATCGCGTTCGGCAGCCAGATCCGCAGCTACGTGCTGCACCCGTACCAGATGATCAAGGACCACCGGACCAGGACGCAGGTCGGCGATGTCGCCCGGGTGCTGGACGGCGACATCGACGTCTTCATTCAGACCTACCTCAAGGCCAAGGCCAGCGGCACGCTCGGGCAGGGGGGCGGCACGGACGAGTAGGCGGGAGGCGGGAGGCGAGAGGGCTACTGCCTCGGGAAGCCGATGCCCGGCTGCGTGCCCGCGATGAAGCTCTCCTTCAGCGCGCCCGGCGCAGCGGCGTCCACCGGGGCGCCCGTTCCCCGATCGACGGTCACGAAGACGATGTTCCCCGGCGGTTCGAACACCGGAGGATTCTCGCGGTCGCCGTACCGGTCGATGTACGCCTTCATGAACGACATCCAGATCGGCAGCGCGGCCGCGGCGCCGGTCTCGCCCGGCCCGAGCGGCTTCTTCAGGTCGTAGCCCACCCACACGCCAACCGTGATGTGCGGATCGAAGCCGACAAACCACGCGTCGGTGTAGTCGTCGACCGTTCCCGTCTTGCCGGCCAGCGGCCAGTCGAGCGCCGCGGCCTTGGCGGCCGTGCCCCGCTCAACGACGCCCTGGAGCAGGCTGACCATCACGAAGGCGGTGTCGGCGCGGATGCCTTCACGCGCGATGGGCCGGTGTTCCTCGACAACGGTGCCGTCGCGCTCCGTGACTTTGAGGATGCTGAAGGGCTGCATGCGGACGCCCTGGTTCGGGAAGGCGGAGTAGGCGCTGGTCACTTCGATCAGCGTGGCCTCGGACGCCCCGAGCGCGGTCGAGAGGTACGGCTGCAGGGGCGACTGGAAGCCGAGGCGGCGCGCGTAGCTGATGACCTGCGCCGGCGTCAGCTGCTCCATCAGTTTCACGGTGGGCACGTTGCGCGACTGTTCGAGCACGCGGCGCAGCGTGACCGTGCCCTCGTACTTGCGGTCGTAGTTCTGCGGCGCATACGGCGGCTGGCCGGGCCCCGCGCTGTACGACACGGGCGCATCCACGATGAGCGAGGCCGGCGTGAACCCCCGATCGATCGCCGCGGCGAAGACGATTGGCTTGAACGCCGAGCCGATCTGCCGCGGGGCCTGGACCGCGCGGTTGAACTTGCTGCGGCCGAAATCGAGGCCGCCGACCATGGCGCGGATCTCCCCGGTGCGGTTGTCGATGGCGACCAGCGCGCCCTCGACCAGCGGCGTCTGCTCGAGCGTGACCGACACGGCGCCCGCCGGCTCGTCGACGGCCGTCACCTCCACCTCGACGAGATCGCCGACCTTGACCAGGTCCGCCGCCGAGGCGCGGCCCGTCCACGTGAATCCCGCTCTCTCGAGGATCCCTTCGAACCTCCCGACACGCACGCGCGCCGTGCCGGGCGGCAGGGCCGGGCCGGTCTTTCCGGCGGCGGCCGCGCGGGTGCGCGCGGCGCCCGCAGCGACGTCCAGCACCACGGCAGGCACGATGTCGCCCGGGCGGATCGGCCGGGCCCACCGGCGTTCGCGGTGCGCGCCGGGCGCCTGGCCGTTGGCCGCGACGTTGTGTGACGGCCTGCGGTAGCCACGCCGCTTGTCGAGGTCCCGCAGGCCGCGGTCCAGCGCCTTCGCGGCCGCCGCCTGGAGGTCATAGTCGAGTGTGGTCTGGACCGAGAGCCCTGCCTCGTAGAGGTCCTGGGCGCCGTACTGCCGCTCGAGGTGCTGCCGGACTTCCTCGGTGAAGTAGGGCGCCGTCGTGTTGGACGGGCCGGGCAGGCCGGCGAGCACGATGGGCTTCTTCTGTGCTGCGCCGGCGTGCGCCTCCGTGATGAAGCCTTCTTCGGCCATGCGGCGGAGCGTGTAGTTGCGGCGCTGCGTCGCCCACTTCTGGTTGACGTACGGGCTCTGGCGCTCGGGCAGCTGCAGGATCCCCGCGATGGTCGCGGCTTCCTCCAGGCTCAGGTCCTTCACCGGCTTGCCGAAATACACGCGGGCCGCAGCCTCGACGCCGTACGCGCCGTGGCCGAGGTTCATCTGGTTGCAGTAGAGCGTGAAAATCTCCTGCTTGGTGTAGCGCTTCTCGACCTGCAGCGCCAGCACGGCTTCCTTGACCTTCCGCTCGAGCGTCTTCTCCGGCTTGAGGAACAACTTGCGGGTCAGCTGTTGCGTGAGGGTGCTTGCGCCCGCGTAGAACAGCCGCCGCTCGTACACCAGGTTACGGACGACCGTGACGAGGAGTCTGAGGGGGCGGATGCCGATGTGGTGGTCGAACTCGGCGTCCTCGGCCGCCAGAATCGCCTGGCGCATGAGCACCGGGATCTCTTCGTATTTCAGGATGACGCGCCGCTGCGTGGCGTACTCGCCGATCACGCGCCCGTCTCGGGCGTACAGCCGGGTGATGGTGGCCGGCTTGTACTCGTCGAGTGCGGACACCTGCGGCAGGTCGCCCGTGTAGGCGACCAGGACGCCTGTCAGGATGCCGAGCGACGCCGCGATCACGAAGAGCGCGACGATGGTGGCCTGACGTGCGAGCGAGGCGCGAGACGACGATTTCAATCGGGCCATCAATCAGGAGTGCCGCCACGCCGCCGCGACGGCTGAGGCCCCTGGCCTCCGCCGCGCGGCTGTGACGCGCCTGACCCTGGATTGTAGCGCGGAGCCGAAGGCTGCGCCGAGGAACCGCCGGTAGCACCCGACCCGCCGCGGCGCAGGGACGGGCCCGCGGGCATGCCGCCGCCCGCGCTGCCGCCGTCGCGGGGACGCGCGGGCGGCGCGGACGGGCTCCCGCCGCCGCGCATGGACGGAGTGCCGCGGGGCACCGATGGCCCTGACACGCCGCCGCTGCCGCGCACGTCCGGGTTGTCGCGCGGCGCCGACGGGGCCGGCGGTTCCGCGGATCGCGGGTAGGCGCGGCGATCGACCGCGCCCGACGTGTTCCCACCCCCGCGAATAGCGGGATTCTGCCGCACGGCCGGCGGCGACCACGCACCGGTGGTGCCCGCCGGATCGGAGGACGGATTCGCTCGCGGATAGGTCCGCGCCCGAGCGCCGCCGAACTGCGCCGGCTCGCCGTTGCCGAATTGGCTTGGCGCCCCGTTGCCGAACCTCGCCGGCGCGCCGTTGCCAAACTGCGCCGGCTCGCCGTTGCCGAACTGGGCCGGCGCGCCCGGCGGCGTGTGGTCTCGCGGGACAGCGGAGGAGGAATAGCGCCGGTTCCCGAATGCGGCGACGTCGGGCGTGGCGGCGGGTGCCTCAGTCCGCTGGCCTTCGCCGCGGTAGGCCGGCGCAGCGGGGAACGCCCGTCGCGCCGCCGTGCCTGGCGTGCGCGCCCCATCGCCGGCAAGCACGCGCGCGGCCTCGCCTGGACTCAGCCTCGCGCGGCCGTCCGGCAGCGCGCGCGCTCCCGGTGCGCGCGTCGGCGAGGCGGCATCGCCTGAGCCGGGCGCGGCGTCGCCGACAGTCCCGCGCGGTGCGGCCGTTCCACCGCCGGTGGTCGAGCGAGGCACGGCGAGCCCGGCCGCCGTCGGCCGCGGCACCGCGCGGTCAAGGCCAGGGCCCGAACGCCGAACGGCAAACGCGCCGCGCTCGGCGGGATCGATGCGGTTGCCATCGACCGCCACGCGATGGACAGGCGTCCGCGTCCCGTAGTGGTGACGCGGCACCACCGTCCACCCGCGCCACGGGTCGACGCGGGCGCCGAAGTAGTGGCCGCGCACGCCGAAGTGGCCAAACACCGGATAGCCGTGCCGGCCGAGCGGACACCAGCTCACGTAGCCCGGCGAATAGGCCCAGGAGACCCACGCGGGCCCCCACACGGTGGCGGGTCTCCAGTACCAGCCGAGGCCGAACGAGAAGCCCCAGTGGCCGTAATGATGCGTTGGCCATCCCCACGGGTCGCCGCCGATCCAGAACGAACCCCATGTGGGGTACCTGTTCCAGTACCCGACGGAGTACGGCCGCCAGTTGGCCGCGACGGTGGGGTACCAGACGGCGCCCTCGACCGGATCGGATCGCCACGTGCCGTACTGGTCGAAGGTGCTCGCGTACACCGTGAGCTCCGAGGGCAAGTACTGTGCGGAGGCCGCGCCCAGGCGCTCGTCGCGCCTCGCCGCGCTCCAGGAGTCGAAATCGTCCCAGCGGGCGGAGTTGAAGTACTGCGGCGCGCTAGGTGCGAGACCGTCGCGCACGAAGGACTTTTCGCCCGCCCGCAGATCCTCTGCACCGTTGTCGCTCGCAAGGGTGGCCTGCCCGCGGAAGACCGCCAACTCCACTTCACGGCCGCGCGTGGTTTCGGCCGCCCACACCCGGAACTCGCCCGGCCCGCCGGTCTGCACCGAGGCCACGGGGGCATCGATCTGGTAGCGGACCGCCCGCTGCGGGTCCCGGGCGCCTCGTCCGATTACATAGACGCGGCCGTGCCGCAGCCGCAACAGATCCGCCGCGAGCACGTCGACCGTCGTCCCGCGATCCACGTGCAGCAGCGACCCGTCGGGGAGGATCACCTCGAGGCGCCCCTCGGCGGTGCGCAGCCGATCGCCGTCAAGAAGCGGCAGGTTCGCGATGGCGGGATCCGACCGGCCGTCGCGGTCGATGTAGGCCTCGCCTTCGATGACGGAGAGGTGGGCCGGTGGCGGGCCAGACGGCGGCTGCGCGGGATCTTGCTGCGCGAACCCGGCCGACGCCGGCAGAATCAGCAGTGACAACACCCACAGACATACACGCCACTTGGTGGTCATTGGACCCTCGGTGATGCTTCGACGTCCCATGGCACGTGGGACCTCGAGTCTGTAGGCAGGCAGGTTCAGTATAGCACCCGTACGCTTGAAATCAACTGACAGCTCAGGAGTTGCGGGGCAACCGGCGGGAATCTCGTGGACATTAACTTGACAACCAGGCGCTTAGATAATATTCTAATGACTTAGTTAGACCTTGCGATGCCGGTCACTGGGCCGGCGGGCGGGTCTCACGGCGCGAAGGGACACGAACATGAGCAAAATCATCGGCATCGACCTCGGCACGACCAACTCCGTTGTGGCCGTCATGGAAGGCGGCGAGCCCGTTGTCATCACCAATCCCGAAGGCGGGCGGCTGACGCCGTCGGTTGTCGGTTTCAGCAAGACCGGCGAGCGCCTGGTCGGGCAGGTGGCGAAACGGCAGGCGGTCACCAACCCGGAGAACACCGTCTTTTCGATCAAGCGCTTCATGGGGCGGCGCTTCGAGGAAGTGAACGAGGAGATGAAGATGGTGCCGTTCCGCGTCGCGCGGGACGGCGACCACGTGGTGGTGGAGGTGCAGTCGGCCGGCAAGGACGAGCGCCTGCCCCCGTCGCAAATCTCCGCGATGATCCTGCAGAAGCTCAAGAAGGCGGCCGAGGAGTACCTCGGCCAGCCGGTCACGAAGGCGGTCATCACGGTGCCGGCGTACTTCAACGACGCGCAGCGCCAGGCGACGAAGGAAGCGGGCACGATCGCCGGCCTCGAGGTCATGCGTATCGTCAACGAGCCGACGGCGGCCGCGCTGGCCTACGGCCTCGACAAGAAGAAGGAAGAGACCATTGCCGTCTACGACTTCGGCGGCGGCACCTTCGACATCTCGATCCTGGAAGTGGGCGAGGGCGTGGTCGAAGTGAAGTCCACCAACGGCGACACGCACCTGGGCGGCGACAACCTCGACCATCGGCTCATCGACTGGATCATCGCCGAGTTCAGGAAGAGCGACGGCATCGATCTCGGCAAGGACCGGATGGCGCTGCAGCGGCTGCGCGAGGCCGCGGAGAAGGCCAAGATGGAGCTCTCCACGGTGATGGAGACCGAGATCAACCTGCCCTTCATCACCGCCGACGCGAGCGGGCCCAAGCACCTGCAGATGAAGCTCACGCGGGCGAAGTTCGAGCAGCTGGTCGAGGACCTGCTGCAGAAGACGGTCGGCCCGGTGAAGCAGGCGCTTGCCGACGCGGGGCTGCAGCCCTCGCAGGTGCACGAGGTCGTGCTGGTCGGCGGGTCGACGCGCATCCCGCGCGTGCAGCAGATTGTCCGCGACCTGTTCGGCAAGGAGCCGCACAAAGGCGTCAACCCCGACGAGGTGGTGGCCGTCGGCGCCGCCGTGCAGGCGGGCGTGCTCGCGGGCGAGGTGAAGGACCTGCTGCTGCTCGACGTGACGCCGCTCTCGCTCGGCATCGAGACGCTGGGCGGGGTGCTGACGACGCTCATCCCGCGCAACACCACGATCCCGACCCGCAAGAGCGAAGTGTTCTCGACGGCCGCCGACAGCCAGTCCAGCGTCGAGGTGCACGTGCTGCAGGGCGAGCGCCCGATGTCGCGCGACAACCGCACGCTGGGCCGGTTCCATCTCGACGGCATCCCGCTCGCGCCGCGCGGCATCCCGCAAATCGAAGTCACCTTCGACATCGACGCCAACGGCATCGTCAACGTGTCCGCGAAGGACAAGGGGACGGGCAAGGAGCAGAAGATCACCATCACCGCGTCCAGCGGCCTCAGCAAAGACGAGGTCGACCGGATGATGCGCGAGGCCGAGTCGCACGCGACCGAGGACAAGCGCCGCAAAGAAGAGATCGAGGCGCGCAACCAGGCCGACCAGGCGGTGTACGGCGCCGAGAAGATGCTGCGCGAGATGGGCGAGAAGGTCCCCGCCTCCGACAGGCTGGCGATTGAAACGTCGGTGACCGACGTGAAGAGCGCGATCGAAAAGAACGACCCGGCGGCCATCAAGAGCGCCCTCGAGCGCCTGACGGCTGCCCAGCACAAGCTCGCCGAGAGCCTCTACCAGCAGGCCGGGCCTGCCGGCGGGGCGGGCTCAGCGCCCGGGCCCGACGAGGCCGGCGCGCCGGGCGGCGCCGCGCCGAAAGACGACGTCATCGACGCCGAAGTCGTCGACGAGGGGAAGAAGTAAGAAGGAAGAAGTAAGAAGGAAGAAGTAAGAAGTAAGAAGCAAGAAGACAGAAGACCGGAGTGCAGATCAGCTGCATTCTGGCTTCTGACAAGCGTCAGATGGCTCTTCTGGCTTCTTGCTTCTGACGAGCGTCGAGCTGCCATGGACCTCTACGAACTGATCGGCGTGCCGCGGGACGCGGCGCTTGACGAGATCAAGCGCGCGTACCGGCGCCTGGCCCGGCGGTATCACCCGGACATCAACCCGGGTGACCGCGCGGCCGCCGTGCGGTTCCGGGTGGTCGCCGACGCGTACGCAATTCTCGCCGACCCGGAGCGCCGGCGCCAGTACGACGCGTTCGGCCTGACCGCGACGGTGTTCGAGGGCGCCGGAACGTTCGGTTTCGAGGGATTCGATTTCTCGGTCGAGTCGGCGAACGGGCCGACGGCGTCGACGTTTGGCGACCTGTTCGCGGACGTGATTCACGAGACCGTGGGGCGCGGGGCGGAGATGGGCACTGACGGCGCCGATCTCCACGCGTCGCTCTCGCTCGGCTTCGAGGACGCGGTGCGCGGCACCGAGAAGGCCATCGCGCTCGTCCGGCGGGACACGTGCGGCGGGTGCGCGGGCGCCGGCGTGGTACCGGTTGCCGAGACCACGTGCCCGGCGTGCCGGGGCGCCGGCACGATCCGGTCGCGGCGCGGCCACATGGTGTTCGCCAAGCCGTGCGAGCGGTGCGCCGGGACCGGCCGGCAGCGGCACGAACGCTGCGCGGCGTGCGCCGGCGCCGGCGTCGTGCCCTGCAGCCAGGCGGTGCCGCTCCTGATTCCCGCCGGCGTTGCCGACGGCGATCGGCTGCGGGTGGCGGGCCTCGGTCACGCCGGCTCGCGCGGCGGCCGCGCGGGCGATCTGTACGTGACCGTGCACGTGGGCACCCACCCGCTGTTCCGGCGGGAGGGCGACGACCTGCACGTGACGGTCCCCATCGGGATTCACGAGGCCGGCCTCGGCGCCCGGTTCGAGATTCCGGCCTTTGACGGCCCGGCCCGGCTTCGGGTGCCGCCGGGCACGCAGACGGGCCAGCGGGTCCGCCTGCACGAGCGGGGCGTCCCGTCGCGGCGCGACGGCCGGCGGGGCGACCTGGTGGTGGAGTTCCGCATCGTGCTGCCCGCCGTGCTCGACGAGCGGTCGAAAGCGCTGCTGCGGGGGTTCGGCGCGATCAACGTGGAGGATGTGCGCGCGGAGTGGCGGCGCGATGCGCCCCGCGCGTAACGCAGGGCCGGAAGGACGGACGGGGATGGCGACCAGAAAGAGCACCGGCAGCGCCTCGGGCACGGCGTATTACATGATCAGCGCCGTCGCGCAGAAGTACAGCATCCATCCGCAGACGCTTCGCCTCTACGAGCGGGAAGGCCTGCTCAAGCCGTCGCGGACCGACGGCAACACCCGTCTCTACTCGGACGAGGACCTCCAGCGCCTCGAGACCATCCTGTCGCTCACGCGCGACCTCGGCGTCAACCTGGCCGGCGTCGAGATCGTGCTCAACATGCGGCAGAAGATGGAGGACATGCAGCACGAGGTCAACCAGTTCATGATCTACGTGAAGGGGGAACTCGCGCGCGGCCTCGGCGACTGGGAGCAGCGCCTGAACACGGCGCTGGTGCGCACGACGCCGGCCGACATCGTCCGCCAGGCGCCGCCGGGCGAGCCGGGCGGGGCGCCCGCCGCCGGGCCCTCCCGCGACGGCGACCGCAAGGCCCGATAGCGCCGGGCGTTCACCACCGATTCCTCGGCTGGCGGGCTCCGCGCGGGAGTATCATCCACGCGTGGCAAGGCGGCCCGTTGATCCGTCGGCCGATGCGGAGACGCTCCGCGCCTACCTCTCCGAGATCGGGAAGATCCCGGCGCTGACCCTCGACGAGGAGCGCGCGCTGGGCGCGCTCGTCCGCCAGGGTGATGAGGCGGCGCTTCGCCGGCTGGTGGAGTCCAACCTGCGGTTCGTCGTGAGCTACGCCAAGCGCTACCGGGGCCTGGGCGTCGCGTTCCTCGACCTCATCCACGAAGGCAACCTCGGAATGATGGAGGCGGCGCGCCGCTTCGATCCGGCCCGCAACGTGAAGTTCATCAGCTATGCGGTGTGGTGGGTCCGCCAGGCGCTGCTGCACGTGCTCTCGGACCAGAGCCGCATCATCTCGGTGCCCTCGAAGCTGTCGGGCCCGGCGTCGAAGCTCGGGCGTCACCTCGCGGCGCTCGCGACGCAGCTCGACCGCAACCCGACGGCGCGCGAGCTGGCCGATGACCTCGCCATCTCGGAGGCCGACGCGACCGCGCTCATGCAGATCAGCGGCGAGGACGTGTCATTGAGCGATCACGTGGGCAGCAGCGGGGGACACAACCGGCGCGAGGTGGAGGACGTGCTCGAGCAGGTGATGATTCCGGCGGTCGACGAAGCGCTGGTGCACGAGGCCGTGGTGGATCAGCTGCGGAAGGCGGTGGCCGAACTGGGCAAGAAGGAGCGCGACGTCATGCGCCTGCGCTTCGGCCTCGACGGCGGCGATCCGAAGACGCTGCAGGAGGTCGGCGACCGCCTGAAGCTCTCGCGGGAACGCGTCCGGCAGATCGAGTCGCGCGCCAAGGAGAAACTGCGGCAGTCGACGCGCCTGCAGGGCGTGAAGAGCTCGTTGAATTGATGGTATGGTGATAGGGCCATGACCTGTCCAGCGTGCGAGGGAACCGGGTGGAAGGCCCACGAACGTGACGGCGTCCGGCGCGTCGAGCGCTGCGACTGCTGGCGCGAGCAGGTCACCGCGCGCCTCTTCGCCGACGCGCGCATCCCGCGGCGCTACCAGCACTGCGACTTCACGAACTTCCGCGACTACAGCGAGTCGCTCACGCGCGCCAGGACGCGGGCCGCGAAACTCGCCGACGCGTTCCCCGCCGTGGACCGCGGCCTGTTCCTCGAAGGCCCCCCGGGCGTGGGCAAGACCCACCTGGCGGTGGCGGTGCTGCGGCACGTCGTCGCGGCCACCAGCGCCCGGGCGCTCTTCTACGACACCCGCGATCTGCTGCGCGTCATCCGGAGCACGTACGACCCGGTTGTCCGGACCACCGAGATCGAGGTGCTGCGCCCGGTGATGCAGGCCGACCTCCTCGTCCTCGACGACCTCGGCGCCGAGAAGACGACGGAGTGGGTCGAGGAGACGCTGAACCTGATCGTCAACACGCGGTACAACGAGCGGCGGGTGACGCTGTTCACATCGAACTACCCGGACATCCCGGACGAGACCGACACGAACTCGCTCCTGTGCCGGATCGGGTTCCGCATGCGGTCCCGCCTGCACGAGATGTGCGATTTCCTCGAGCTGCGCGGCGCGGATTTCCGGTTCGCGCCGGCCAACGCCACCGACAAGGAACTGCTCTCGCTCGCGGAGATGGCCAGGGAGAAGGGCAGCCGCGGCGTCGGCGCGGTGCGCCCGATGCCGGCCCGCGCGCAGCTCCGCGAGCCGCACGCGGACCTGAAATGGCCCGGCGGGCGCGCCGGCACGTAAGGGCTCGCCTCGTGGCGCCGCTCGGGCTCTACATCCACGTCCCGTTCTGCTCGGCCATCTGCGCCTACTGCAACTTCAGCCGCGGCCTGCTCGACGGGCCGCTGAAGCTCCGCTACGTCGAGGCCGTGACGGCTGAGATCCGCGGCGCGCCGGACCGGTTCGGCTGGCGGCCGGGGGAGGCCAGGGCCGACACCATCTTCTTCGGCGGCGGCACGCCCTCGCTGCTCGAGCGCCACGAGGTGGCGGCGATCCTCGCGGCCTGCCGAACCGCCTTCGACGTCGCGCCCGGCGCGGAGATCACGCTCGAGGCCAACCCGGAGTCGGCGGCGATCCCGTTTCTCGAGGGCATACGCGCCGCCGGCGTCAACCGGCTGAGCGTCGGCGTGCAGTCGTTCAGGCAGGCGGAGCTCCGGCGGCTCGGGCGGATCCACGACGTGGCGCAGGCGCGCCGGGCGCTGGCCGGCGCCCGTGAGGCCGGCTTCGACAATGTGAGCCTGGACCTGATGATGTGGCTGCCGGAGCAGACCGTGGCGCAGTGGCTGGAGTCGGTCGACGAGGCGGTCGGCCTCGGGCCGGAGCACCTCTCGCTCTACATGCTCGAGCTTTATCCGAACGCCCCGTTGCGCGAGGCGATGGCTCGCGCGCACTGGTCGCTCGCGCCGGACGATGACGCGGCGGAGATGTACGAGACGGCGATGGCCCGGCTCGACACGGCGGGCTACCGCCAGTACGAGATTTCAAACGTGGCCAGGCCCGGGCGCGAGTCGCGCCACAACATGAAGTACTGGACCGACGGCGAGTGGATCGGGTTTGGCCCAGGGGCGCACTCGACGCTGGCCGGGGTGCGCTGGAAGAACGTGTCCGCCCCCGACGACTACGTGGCGCGCGTGGCCGCAGGGCTGACGCTCGAGACGGACCGCCGCACCCTCACCGAGGAGGAGCGGTGGCAGGAGGCCGTCATCATGGGCTTGCGCCTGCAGGCGGGCATGTCGGTCGGGGCGATCGCCGCACAGTACGGCGTGGACCTCGACGCCCGCTTCGGCGCCGAGCTTCAGCCGTTCCGCGAGGCGGGCCTCGTGGAGCGGGAGGGGGACCGCGTCCGCCTGACCCGCCGGGGCATGCTGGTGGCCAACGAGGTGCTCCGTGTTTTCATCTAGGCGCCAGGTACGCTACAGTATCCGGACTCACTGGTACGAGTTCGTTTATCGGCAAGGAGGCTCTAGCATGTTCTCGACGTGGACCTCAGCGACTGCCGTGCTCCGGCGTATCGGCATCGCCCTCATGCTCATCGCGGTCGTCGTCCTGACGTCTTCCGGACTGGCGTACGCGCAGGCGGCGCCGGCCGCGCAGGCTCCCGCCGCCGCACCCGCGCCGCAGGCCCGTGTGTTCACCGGGGACGTAGGGCTGATGTTCAACATCATCAAGCCCGACAAGACCGCCGACTTCGAGATGGTGGTCGGCAAGCTGAAGGAAGCGCTTGCCAAGAGCGACGATCCCGTCCACAAGCAGATGGCCCAGGGCTGGAGGGTCCTCAAGAACCCCGAGCCGATCCAGGGCGGAAACTACCTGTATGTGTTCCTGGTTGACCCGGTCGTCAAGGATGCCGACTACACCGTGTCGCGCGTGCTGGCGAAGGCCTTCCCGGCGGAGGTCCAGGAGCTCTTCAAGGTGTACAGCGCGTGTTTTGCCGGCGGCGTGACCTTGCAGAACTACACGACGCTGGTCAACATGAAGTAGGCTGGCGCCGGGCCGTGCCGATCGAACGGGGCGTTCCTGCACGGGAGCGCCCCGTTCGTCTTTCTGGGCGATCCGGGCGCGGGCCCGGAGGGAGGAGTGGTGAGCAAGGGCGGCTACTACGCGGCGCACGCCGCGGGGTTCCGGGCCGACCTCGGTTCGGCCGTGCGGACGGACCTTGTCCGCGACTGGCACCGCCGGTCGCCTGCCCGCCACTTTGCTGTCGCGGTCCGGCAGTTCGTCCTGCTCGGGCTCGTCACCGTCGCCCTGGTGCGCCTGACGCACCCCGCCCTCTGGATGCCGCTCGCCGTCCTGCAGGGCTTCACCGTGTTCAACTTCACGGTGCTGCTGCACGAGGTGGTCCACCACGCCGTCTTCGCCCGCCGGCGCCCGGCGCTGGAACGGCTGCTCGGCTACGCCTACGCGGTCCCGAGCGGCATCTCCGCGTCGCAGTTCACGCGCTGGCACCTCGACCATCACGCCGAGCTCGGCTCGTCGGAGGACGATCCCAAGCGGCGGCACCTCTCGCCGAAGACCAACGCCAGGTGGCTGAAGCTCCTGTACTGCACGCCGGCGCTCTTCCCGATCTACTTCCGGGCCGCGAGGCGTGAGACGGCGAACTACGACGAGGCGCTTCGGCGGACGATCGCCCGGGAGCGCTGGGTGTCGATGGCGGCGCACCTGCTGGCGCTCGCGTCGATCGCGTGGGGGTTCGGATGGGGCGCCGCCGCGCGCGCCTACGCCGTGCCGGTGTTCGTCGTGTTCCCCGTGGCGTTCACGCTGAACCGGCTCGGGCAGCACTACAGCATCGACCCCAACGACCCCGCCGGGTGGAGCACGCTGATGCGCGGCCACTGGTTCTGGGACGTCGCCTTCCTGAACTCCAACTACCACCTCGAGCACCACTACTTCCCGGGCGTGCCGTTCTACCGGCTGCCCGAGGTCCAGCGGGCGCTCGCGCCGTACTACGAGCGCAAGGGCCTGCCCTGGCGCACCTACGGCCAGCTCCTTCGCGGCTGGTTCATCGAGAACCGCGCCCCGCACACGGATTGGAGAAGTAGTCAGTAGCCAGTAGACAGTAGGCAGGAGAAGCAAGGAGCAAGAAGCAGGAAGCAAGACGAAGGCAGTCACGCGGGGCAGCGTGAAGCTCGCCGGCATTGCTACTGAATGCTGGCTACTGGCTACTTGCTACTGACTTCCGGGCTCCGAGTCTGACCAGCGCCCAGCGCCTGGCCTCTAGTCCCTGCCGGTGTGCTACATTCCCTCCGATGGACTTCCGTCCCACCGAGCAGCAGCAGGTGCTGCGCCGTGCCGTCCGCGAGTTCGCCGAGACCGAGATCCGTCCCTTCGTGCGCGAGTGGGACACGCTGCAGGCCTTTCCCCGCGCGCTGGTGGGGAAGATGGCGGCCCTCGGGCTGATGGGCATCCAGTTCCCCGAGGAGTACGGCGGGGCCGCGATGTCGGCCATCGATTACTGCATCTGCATCGAGGAGCTGGCGCGAGTCGACCCGGCGGTCTCGCTCTCGGTGGCGGCGCACAACGGCCTGTGCGCGTCGCACGTCGCGATGTTCGGCACCGACGCGCAGAAGCGCCGCTACCTCGTGCCGCTCGCCACTGGCGCGTGGATCGGCGCCTGGGGGCTCACCGAGGCGACGGCGGGGTCCGACGCGGCGCGGATCCGGACGTCGGCGGCGCGCGCGGGCGACGGCTGGGTGATCAACGGCACGAAGACCTTCATCACCCACGGGAGCATTGGCGACGTGATCGTGGCGATGGCCGTCACCGACAAGGCGCGCGCGCATCGCGGCATTTCGGCGTTCATCGTCGAGCGGGGCACCCCGGGGATGTCGCCGGGCCGGAAGGAAGACAAGCTCGGCATGCGCGCGAGCGACACGAGCGAAGTGCTCTTCCGCGAGTGCCGGGTGCCCGCCGACGCGCTGCTCGGCGCCGAGCACGAGGGCTTCATCAACACGCTGCAGGTGCTGGACGCGGGCCGCATCGGCATCGCGGCGCTCGCCGTCGGCCTGGCGCAGGGCGCCTACGAAGCCGCGCGCCGCTACGCCCTCGAGCGCACCCAGTTCGGCCAGCCCATTGCCGCGTTCCAGGCGATCCAATGGAAGCTCGCGGACCTGGCCACGCGCATCGAGGCGGCGCGCCTGCTGACCTACCGCGCGGCCTGCCTGAAGGACGCCGGCGTCCGCACGTCGCGCGAGTCCGCGGAGGCCAAGCTCTTCTCGAGCGAGGTGGCCGTGCGCGCGGCGGAGGACTGCGTGCAGATTCACGGCGGCTACGGTTTCGTGAAGGACTACCCGGCCGAGAAGTTCTTCCGCGACGTCAAGCTGACCACCATCGGCGAAGGCACCAGCGAGATCCAGCGGCTCGTCATCGCGCGCCAGCTCCTGGCGGCGCCGGCCTAGCGTGCCATGGCGGACCCGGCGATCACCCCGGCGGTTGCCTCCCTCGCGCAGCGCGTCCGCGCCGGCGAGGCGCGGGCCATCGCGCGCGCGATCTCGCTCGTCGAGGACGACGAGCCCGGGGCGGCCGCGCTGGTGGGCGCGCTCTTTCGCGCCACCGGCGGTGCCTACCTCGTCGGGGTCACCGGCCCGCCGGGCGCCGGCAAGAGCACGCTCGTCGATCGCCTGTCCCTGCAGCTGCGCGCGCGCGACGAGACCGTCGGCATCATCGCCGTCGATCCGACCAGCCCCTACAGCGGCGGCGCGATTCTCGGCGACCGCGTCCGCATGCAGGCGCAGGCCGGCGACGACGGGGTGTTCATCCGGAGCATGGCCACGCGGGGCCACCTGGGCGGCCTGTCCCGGGCCACGCACGAGGCGGCGTACGTCCTCGACGCGGCGGGGAAGCACTGGGTGGTCATCGAGACCGTCGGCGTCGGCCAGGACGAGGTCGACATCGTCCGCACGGCCGACATCGCGATCGTCGTCCTCGTGCCGGGCACGGGAGACGAGGTGCAGGCGCTCAAGGCCGGCATCATGGAGATCGCCGACATCTTCGTGGTCAACAAGTCCGACCGGGAGGGCGCCGATCGCCTCGAGGCCTCGATCGAGGCTATGCTGGCGCTCGCCGACGCGGAGCCGGGCGCGTGGCGGCCGCCCATCGTCCGCACGCAGGCGACGACGGGGGAGGGCGTGCCGGAACTGCTGGCGGCCGTCGAGGCGTTCCGGGCGCACACGGCGCCCGCCCGGCACGAGCGGCGGCGGGTGCGGCATGCGTTCCGGCTGCGGGAGCTGCTGGCGGACCGGTTCATGGAGCACGTGGACCGCCGCGTCCTGGCGCCGGGTGAGCTCGACGGCCTGCTGGCCCAGATCGCGGACCGCGGCCTCGACCCCTACACGGCCGCAAACGGCATTCTCGAACGGGCCCTCGGAAGGGACACGACACGGTGAAAGCGACACTGGATCACATCGGTATTGCGGTCGGCGATCTCGCGCAGGCCCTCGCGTTCTACCGCGACGCCCTCGGGCTCGAGGTCGAGCCGCCGGAGGAGGTGCCCTCGCAGCGCGTCAGGGCCCACTTCGTGCCCGTCGGCGAGGCGACCCTCGAACTGCTCGAACCGACGGCCCCCGACTCGCCGATCGCGAAGTTCATCGAGAAGCGCGGCCCGGGCGTGCACCACGTCACGCTGCGCGTGGACGACATTCGCGAGGCGCTCGGCCGGCTGAAGGCGCGCGGCGTCCGGCTGATTGACGAGGCGCCGCGTGAGGGCGCCGAAGGCGCGCTCATCGCCTTCGTTCATCCCGCCAGCACGCACGGCGTGCTGGTCGAACTGAAGCAGCGCCCGAAGGACTGACCCATGCACAGTGAGATCGGCATCATCGGCGGCTCGGGCCTCTACGACATGGAGGGGCTCACCGGTCGGCAGGAGGTGACGCTGGACACCCCGTTCGGCCCGCCCTCGGGTCCGTATGTCACGGCCACCCTGCGTGGGCGGCGCGTGGCGTTCCTCGCGAGGCACGGCGCGGGCCACCGCCTCCTGCCGGGCGAGCTGAACTTCCGGGCGAACATCTTCGGGTTCAAGCTGCTCGGCGTCGAGCGGATTCTGTCGGCGAGCGCCGTCGGCAGCCTCCGCGACGACTACAAGCCGCTCGACATCGTCGTGCCCGACCAGTTCTTCGATCGCACGAAGGGCCGCATCAGCACGTTTTTCGGCGGCGGCTTGGCGGCGCACGTCGGCTTCGCGCATCCCGTCTGCGGGGAGCTGGCGGCCCTGGCGGTGGCGGCGGCGAGGGACGTGGGCGCCCGGGTGCACGCCTCCGGCACCTACGTGTGCATGGAGGGGCCCGCGTTCTCGACGCTCGCCGAATCGAAGACCTACCGGGCGTGGGGCTTCGACATCATCGGCATGACGAACCTGCAGGAAGCGAAGCTCGCGCGCGAGGCGGAGATCTGTTACACGACCCTCGCGCTGGTCACCGACTACGACTGCTGGCATCCCGGCCACGACTCGGTCACCGTCGACATGATCATCGGCAACCTGGTCGCGAACGCGTCGGCCGCGCAGACGATCATCGCCGAGACGGTGGGGCGCATGCCGGCCGCGCGGGGCTGCACGTGCGGCCGCGCGCTGGAGCATGCCATCATCACGCGGCCCGAGCACGTGCCGGCCGACGTCAAGAAAACCCTGGCGCCCATCATCGGCAAGTACCTCCCCACATCATGAGAATCATCGTCACCGGATCAATCGCCTACGACTACCTGATGTCCTTCCCGGGCAGCTTCACGGAGCACCTGCTGCCCGACCACCTGCAGCGGGTGAGCCTGAGCTTCCTGGTCGACTCGATGGACAAGCGGCGGGGCGGGTGCGCGCCGAACATCGCCTACACGCTGGCGCTGCTCGGAGAGCGGCCGGTCCTGATGGCGACCGCCGGGCAGGACTTCGACGACTACAGGCGCTGGCTGGACGAGGCCGGCATCGACACCTCGCTCGTGAAGCAGGTCGACGACAAGTTCACCGCGTCGTTCTTCTGCAGCACCGACAAGACCGGCAACCAGATCGCGTCGTTCTACACCGGCGCCATGGCGAACGCCGGCGAGCTGTCGTTTCGCGACGCGGGCGGCTGCGACCTGGCGATCGTCGCGCCCAACGACCCGGCGGCGATGGTGGGCTACGCCCGGGAATGCCGCGAACTGGGCATCCCGTATATCTACGACCCGAGCCAGCAGGTGGCGCGGATGGGCGGCGACGAACTGAAGGCCGGCGTGTCCGGCGCCCGGATCGTCATCTGCAACGATTACGAATACGAGATACTCCGCGAGAAGACCGGGCTGGACGCCGCGGCGATGCTGCAGCACGCCGAAGCGGTCGTCGTCACGAAGGGCGAGAAGGGGTCGAGCATCATCCTGCGCGATCGCACGGTGGACACGCCCGCCGTGCCGCCAGTCGAGGCGGTCGACCCCACCGGGGTCGGCGACGCCTTCCGTGGCGGCCTGATGAAGGGCCTCGCCGCAGGGGCGTCGTGGGAGACGTGCGGCCGGCTGGGGAGCGTGGCCGCGACGTACGCCCTCGAGCACTTGGGCGGCTCGACGCACCGCTACTCGTGGCCGGAGTTCACGGCGCGCTACCAATCCCAGTTCGGCGCCTTGGCCCTCTAGTCGCCCCAGCGAGGCCGGAAGACCGCCCATGCGTGCCGCGCTTGCCATGGTTGTCGCTGCGACGGCGGTGGGGTGGGCGGGCTGGCTCGCCGCGGCCCCGGCTGTCGCGGCGGCGGCCCAGCCATCCCGGCCGGCCGTCTGGGCGGCGGCGTTCACCTACCGGGCCGGCGCCGTGATCTGCCATCAGCAGGAGGCCCGCTCCCTCCACGTCGGCGGCGTGCGGATGCCGGTGTGCGCGCGCTGCTTCGGCCTCTACGCCGGCGCGGCGGCCGGCGCGCTGGCGGCCGCGGCCTGGGTGTTCGCGGCGCGGCGGCCGGTTCGGCTGGCCCTGACCCGTTCGCGCCGGGCGGCGCTGGCGTGCGGGGTGCCCACGCTGGCCGCGTGGGCCGGCGAGCACCTCGCCGGCCTGGCGGTGCCAGGGACGGTGCGGGCGATCCTGGCCATCCCGCTCGGGGCGGCCGTGGCGGCGATCGTGACCGTGTGGGCAGGCGGCGCCGCCTTCGAGGACACGGCTCGCGGGAGTAGGCTACACTGAACAGATGGCTGAACGTCCGTCATCCAGGCGCGCTGCCCGCCCCGCCGCGACGGCGCCGGCGGCGCCGCACGCGGCCAGGCCCCTCGCGCTGGTGTACCTCGCTGGCTGGCTCATTCCCGGCGGCGGGCACCTGTGGCTCGGCCGGACCGTGAAGGGGCTCGTCTTTCTCGTCATGCTGCCGGCGATGTTCGTGATCGGGCTGGCGCTCGATGGCCGGCTGTTCCCGTTCACGCCCGGCGATCCGCTGGTGGCGCTGGCGTCTCTTGCCAACTTCGGATCGGGGCTGCCGTACTTCATCGCCCAGGCGATGGGATTCGGCGCCGGGCGCGCCCTCGCGCCAACCTACGAGTTCGGCAACGCCTTTCTCATCACCGCCGGCCTGCTCAACGCGCTCATCATCATCGACGCGCACGACATCGCGCTGGGGCGCAAGTAGGGGCCATGAACACCACCAGTCATCTGCTCCTGATGGCGCTCTTCGCCGGCTGCGTCGCGGTGGTCGGCGGCGTGCTGCTCAAGGACACGCCCCGCCAGCAGGCACGCACGGCCGCCGAGATTTTCGGCAGCCTGGTCGGTGCGGCGCTCGTCCTCGGCTGGGTGCTCTACTTTTTCCCCCTGTGAGGCGCTGACCGCCGGAGACTGTCATTCCAACCGGGCTGTGGGCGGCCGCGGCGCGTCCCATCTGCCCGCAGGCATATCAGCGAAGCTCAACCGAGGACAGATGGGAACGTCGCGGACAGGACCCGCAGCCCGGGCAGCCGGCAGGGGATGGCGCTGGGCCATCGTCGCCGCCTACATGCTCGCGCTGTTCACGGCGTCGTCGGGGCCCGGTGTGGCGTTGCCCCGGGAGGGGAACTGGGACAAGGTGCTGCACGCGGGCGCGTTCGGCGTGCTCGCGCTGCTCTCCGCCTGGGCGCTGGCGCGGGGGCCGCTGCGCGAGGCGACCTGGCCGGTGCTGCTCGGCGCCAGCCTCATCGCCCTCCTCTACGGCGCGACCGACGAGTTCCATCAGTCCTTCGTGCCGGGCCGGGACGCCGATGTGTTCGACCTCTTCGCGGACGCGCTGGGCGCGTTTGCCGCGGCGGGCGCCATTCGCGCGTGGGGTATAATCGCGCGCGGGAGCCAGTGACGCGATGCCCTACGAACACCTCCTCGTCGCCATCGACGGGCCCGTCGCCACCGTCACGGTCAACCGGCCGGCGGTGCTCAACGCGCTCAACACCGCCACGCTGAGGGAACTGGACGAGGCATTCCGCGCGCTGCGCGCCGACGCCTCCGTGCGCGTCGTCATCCTGACCGGCGCCGGCGGGAAGGCGTTCGTGGCCGGCGCGGACATCAACGAACTGGCCACGCTGACGCCGGACGCGGGCAAGGCGCACGCCGAACTCGGTCAGGGCGTGCTCGACGTGATCGAACAACTGGGCAAGCCCGTGATCGCCGCGGTCAACGGTTTCGCCCTGGGCGGCGGATGCGAGCTCGCGATGGCGTGTACGGTGAGGCTGGCGGCTGACACCGCGAAGTTCGGCCAGCCCGAGGTGAAGCTCGGCCTCACGCCCGGGTTCGCCGGTACGCAGCGCCTCCCGCGGCTGGTGGGGAAGGGCCGCGCGCTGGAACTGGTCCTTGGCGGCGCCATGATCGACGCCGCCGAGGCGTTTCGCATCGGCCTGGTCAACCGCGTCGTCCCGGCGGCCGCGCTGTCCGACGAGGCGCGGGCGCTGGCGCAGGCGTGGGCCGCGAACGCGCCCGTGGCGATGCGGTACTCGATGGAGGCCATGGGGCACGGCCTCGAGACGTCGTATGCCGAAGGCTGCTTCGTCGAGGCGTCGCTGTTCGGCCTGGCCTTCGCCACCGAGGACATGCGGGAGGGGACCCGCGCCTTCCTCGAGAAGCGCAAGCCGGAGTTCAGGGGCCGGTAGGCACATGCAGTATCAGGGGTCCACCGGCGCGCAGGGGCTGCGGATCGCGATCGTGGTGTCGCGGTTCAACGACTTCGTCACCGATCGCCTGCTCGGGGGCGCGAGGGACGCCCTGCTCGCGGCGGGCGCGCCGGCCGCCGCCGTTGACACGGTGAGCGTGCCGGGCGCGTTCGAGGTCCCGCAGGCCGCGAGGACGGCGGCGGCGACCGGTGCCTACGACGCGGTGGTCTGCCTCGGGTGCCTCATCCGCGGCGAAACCCCGCACTTCGAGTACATCTCGGAGGCCGTCGCCCACGGCATCATGGCGGCCTCGGCCGACACCGGCGTGCCGATGAGCTTCGGCGTCCTCACGACGAACTCCGCGGAACAGGCCCTCGAGCGCGCCGTGCCCGGCAGCGCCAACAAGGGCTGGGAGGCCGCGATGGCCGCCGTGGAGATGGCCACGCTGCGCCGCGCGCTGCGCGCCGGAACGGTGGCGTGACGCCGTGAAGCCCGGGCCCCGTCACCACGCGCGCCAGGCGGCGCTCCAGATGCTGTACCAGTGGGAGATCGGACGCGTCTCCCCCGAGGAGGCCGTGTCGCGCCACTGGGAGATCGATCAGGAGGGCCCGGCGCTTTCCGCCACGGGCCGCCGGTTCGCCGAGGACCTCGTCGAGGGGACGATCACCCACCTCCAGTCGATTGACGCGCGCATCGAGGCGCAGGCGCAGCACTGGCGCCTCGAACGGATGGCGGTCGTCGACCGGCTGATCCTGCGGATGTCGGTCTACCAGTTCCTGTACCGCCCCGACACGCCGCGGACGGTGGTCATCGACGAGGCGATTGAACTGGCGCGCACGTTCAGCGAACAGGACGCGGTGCGGTTCGTCAACGGCGTGCTCGACGGCATCCACCACACCATGGCCGCAGGCGGAACGACCGACGCATGAGCGAAGACCACGACCTCCATCAGCAGCGCCTCGCGAACCTCGCCGAACTCGAGCGGCTTGGCGTGGAGACCTACCCGCGCACGTTCGCCCGCACCGGCACCATCAGCGCGCTCGTCGCGGCGCACGGCGAGCGGCCGGCCGCCGACCTCGAGGTGCTCCGCCCGGAGGCGGCCACCGCGGGGCGGATCCTCGCCGTGCGCACCTTCGGGAAGGCCAACTTCCTGGTGCTCTCGGACGGGGTCAGCCGCATCCAGGCCTACATCCGGCAGGACAGCGTGCCCGAGCGCGACTTCGCGGTGTTCAAGCTGCTCGACTTCGGGGATTTCGTCGGCGTGCACGGGCGCGTGTTCCGGACCAAGACGAACGAACTCACCATCTGGGCGTCGGGGATCACGTTTCTCGCGAAGTGCCTCCATCCGCTCCCGGAGAAGTGGCACGGGCTGCAGGACGTCGAGACCCGGTACCGCCAGCGCTACCTCGATCTCATCGTCAACCCGGATTCGCGCCGCGTGTTCGAGGTGCGGGCAAAGGTGGTGGCCGGGATCCGGCGGTTCCTCGACGCACGCGGGTTCCTCGAAGTCGAGACTCCGATGATGCAGCCGCTGGCCGGCGGGGCGCTGGCGCGGCCGTTCGTCACGCACCACAACACGCTCGACATGACGCTCTTCCTGCGCATCGCGCCGGAGCTGTACCTGAAGCGGCTGACGGTCGGCGGCGTCGAACGCGTGTTCGAGATCAACCGCAACTTCCGCAACGAGGGCATCTCGACCCAGCACAACCCCGAGTTCACGATGCTGGAGTTCTACCAGGCCTACGCGGACTACCGCGACCTGATGGCCCTCACCGAGGAGATGCTGTCGACGGTGGCCCGCGAGGCCATCGGCTCGGACGCGTGCGCGTTCGGCGGCGAGACGATCAGCTTCGCGGCGCCGTTCCGCCGCGTGTCCCTGCGCGAGGCGGCGCGCGAGGCGGCGTCGAGGCGGCTTGGCGCCGAGGTGGCGCCGGAGGACCTGCGGGATCGCGAGAAGGCGGCCGCGCTGGCGGCCCGGCTCGAGGTGACGTACCCGGACGGCGCCGGTGCGGGCAGGATCGCCACCGCCGTCTTCGAGGCGCTGTGCGAGGCGTCGCTCGTGCAGCCGACCTTCGTCTTCGATTTCCCGACCGAGGTCTCGCCGCTTTCGAAGCAGCGGCCCGACGACCCGGACACCGTCGAGCGCTTCGAGCTGTACATCGGCCGCTTCGAGGTGGCCAACGCGTTCAGCGAGCTGAACGACCCGGCCGAGCAGCGGCGCCGCTTCGAGGCGCAGCTGGCCGACCGGCAGCGCGGCGACGCCGAGGCGCACGCGATGGACGAGGACTACATCCGGGCCCTCGAGTACGGCATGCCGCCCGCCGGCGGCGAAGGCATCGGGATCGACCGCCTCGTGATGCTGCTCACGGGCAGCCCGTCGATCCGCGACGTGATTCTGTTCCCGCTCATGCGGCCGCAGGCGGAATGACGTGACCCCGCCGTTCGAAGTCCACATCGCGCTGCGCTACCTGTTCGCCCGGCGCAAGCAGGCGTTCATCTCCGTCATTTCGCTCGTCTCGACGCTCGGCGTCATCGTGGGCGTGATGGCGCTCGTGCTGGCCCTCGCCCTGATGACCGGGATGCAGCGCGAGCTGCGCAACCGGATCCTGGGCGCCACCGCGCACCTCTTCGTGTGGAAGCACGGCGGCATCACCGACTACCAGGCCGAGTCGGCGAGGCTCCGCTCGGTGCGGGGCGTCACCGGCGCCGCGCCCGCCATCATCGGCAAGGCCCTCATCAGCTCGGGCCGCGGCGAGGCGTTCATCACCCTGAAGGGGATCGACCCGGCCCTCGAGCGGAGCGTGACCGACATCGAGAGCGCGATGAAGAGCGGGCGGCTCGACGATGTCGCCACGGGCGACGACGCCCTGCTGCCGGGCATCGTCATCGGCGTCGACCTCGCCAAGACGCTCGGTGTCGTCGAAGGCGACGAGGTGACCGTGCTCACCCCCCAGGGCAACCTGACGCCCATGGGCGTGTACCCCCGATCGCGGCGCGCCCGGGTCGTGGGGCGGTTCTCCCTCGGCCTCTACGAATTCGACTCCGCCTACGGGTTCGTCTCGCTCCCGCTCGCGCGCCGGATGCTCGACCGGGCAGAGGTCGACGTCATCGAGCTGCGGATCGACGACATCTACCGGGCCGGGGAGGTCGCCGCCGCGATCCCTGCGGCCCTCGGCACGAAGTATTTCAGCCAGACCTGGGCCGAGTTGAACCGGGCGCTCTTCCAGGCGCTCTGGCTCGAGAAGATGGCGATCTCGATCACCATCGGGCTCATCGTGATGGTGGCCGCGCTGAACATCGTCGCCTCGCTCGTGCTGCTCGTCATGGAGAAGAGCCCCGACATCGCCATCCTGAAGACGATGGGCGCGCCCGCGCGCAGCGTGATGGCCGTGTTCATGCTGCAGGGACTGGTCATCGGCGCGGTCGGCACGCTTGTCGGCGCGACGGCCGGCTATGCCGTCGCAACCGTTCTCGACCGCTACCAGCTCATCCGCGTGCCGATGGACGTCTACCAGATTGCGTACGTGCCGTTCGTCATCGAGGGCGCGGATCTGGCGGTGGTCGTGGCGAGCGCGATCGTCATCTGCTTCCTGGCGACGATCTACCCGGCGAGGCAGGCCGCCCGGCTGGATCCCGTCGACGCGCTGCGGTTCGGGTGAGGGCGGCATGGCCTGGCTGACCGTCTCGGATCTCCACAAGAGCTACACCGTGGCGGGGACGCGGCTGGCGGTGCTGCGCGGCCTCTCCCTGAGCGTCGAGGCCGGCGAGATGGTGGCCGTGGTGGGGGCGTCGGGCGTCGGCAAGAGCACGCTGCTGCACCTGCTCGGCGGGCTCGACCATGCGGACACCGGGGAGATTCGGATCGGCGAGGTGGCGCTGCCGCGGCTGCGCGACCACGAGATGGTCGCCTTCCGGAACCGCCACGTGGGGTTCGTCTTCCAGTTCCATCACCTGCTGCCGGAGTTCGATGCCGTCGAGAACGCGGAGATGCCGCTGCGCATCGCGAGGCTGCCGCTGCCCGAAGCGCGGGGCCGTGCCACCGAGCTCCTCGAGCGGGTCGGCCTGGCGGACCGCCTGGCCCACCGGCCGGCGATGATGTCGGGCGGCGAGCAGCAGCGCGTCGCGATCGCCCGCGCGCTGGTCACGCGGCCATCCCTGCTCCTGGCCGACGAGCCGACCGGCGACCTCGACGAGCAGACCGCCGACGCGCTGCACCTCCTGATCCGCCAGATGCACGCCGAGCACGGCCTGACGTCGGTCATCGCCACGCACAACCCGCGGCTCGCGGGCGTGTGCGACCGGGTCCTGCGCCTCGCCGACGGCGTGCTCGCGCCCGCGTAGACCGGCGCGCGATCGAGTCGACCGCGCCGGGATGGAGGCCGCACGCGTCAGCCTGCGGGGCGGGCCGCCGGGCCTTTGCCGTATAATTGAAGCCACGCACCTCTGCACGGCCTGTCGTCGACAACTGCCGCGGGTAGCCTGATGTTCGAACGTTACACGGAAAGGGCACGCCGGGTCCTGTTCTTCGCCCGGTACGAGGCCAGCCAGCTCGGGAGCGTGTCCATCGAGACCGAACACCTCCTGCTCGGCCTCATCCGAGAGGGGAAGGGCCTCACGAGCCGGATCTTCGCCCGCTCGGAAGTGGTGCTCGATTCGGTCCGCAAAGAGATCGAGGGCCGCACCGTGCTCCGCGAGCGGGTGTCGACGTCGGTGGACATCCCCTTCAGCACGGAGACCAAGCGCGCCCTGCAGTCCGCCGCCGAGGAGGCCGACCGGCTCCTGCACACCTACATCGGCACCGAGCACCTGCTGCTCGGCCTCCTGCGCGAGGAGCGATCGCTGGCGGCGTCCATCCTGACCGGGAAGGGGCTGCGGCTGAATACGGTCCGCGAGGACGTGGTGGCGCTGCTCAACGAGAAGACCACCGCCGCGCCCCGGCCCAAGGACGCGCCGCTGCTCGCCGAGTTCAGCCGCGACCTGACCGAGGCGGCCTCGCGGAAGGCGCTCGACCCGCTGATCGGCCGCGAGGACGAGGTGGAGCGCGTCCAGCAGGTGCTCTGCCGGCGGACCAAGAACAACGCGGTCCTCATCGGCGAACCCGGCGTCGGCAAGACCGCGATTGTCGAGGGGCTGGCCCAGCGGATCGTCGCCGGAGGCGTGCCGCGCTACCTGGCCGACAAGCGCATCGTCGCCCTCGACATCTCGCTCGTGGTGGCGGGCACCAAGTACCGGGGGCAGTTCGAAGAGCGGCTCAAAGCCATCATGAAGGAGCTGGTCGAGCACCAGGAGATCATCGTGTTCATCGACGAGCTGCACACGCTGGTGGGTGCCGGTTCGGCGGAAGGGTCGCTCGACGCCGCCAATATCCTGAAACCGGCCCTGTCGCGGGGCGAGATCCGCTGCATCGGCGCGACGACACCCGCCGAGTACCGGAAGTACATCGAAAAGGACCGGTCGCTCGAGCGGCGGTTCCAGGCCGTCAAGGTGGAGGCGCCCGACGAAGCCCGCACCGTCGACATCCTCATGGGCCTCAGGGACCGCTACGAGGCGTTCCACGGCGTGGCGTACACGCCGGAGGCCATCGAGGCGGCGGTCTACCAGAGCAGCCGCTACATCACCGACCGGTTCCTCCCCGACAAGGCCATCGACCTGCTCGACGAGGCCGGCGCCCGGGCCAAGCTGCGCCACGCGGCTGTCGGGCCGGCGCCGCCGGCCGGGCAGGAGGCAGGCCCGGCCGTGCGGGACTTCGAAGGCCCGCAGCACTACCGGCTGCAGGATCCCGCCGCCCGGGAGGGCGCCGACGCTCACGCCGGCGAGGCGGGCCCGCGCATCGTCGTCGGCAAGAGCGAGATCGACGAGGTGGTGGCGAAGTGGACCGGCATCCCGCTCGCCTCGGTCACCCAGGACGAGGTGGAGAAGCTGCTGCGCATGGAGGCCGCGCTCCATGAGCGGGTCGTCAGCCAGGACCAGGCGGTTTCGGCGCTGTCGCGGGCGATCCGCCGGTCGCGGGCGGGCCTGAAGAGCCCGAACCGGCCGGTCGGGAGCTTCGTGTTTCTCGGACCCACCGGCGTGGGCAAGACGGAACTGGCGCGGGCCCTGGCGGCGTTCCTGTTCGGCAGCGACACGGCGCTGGTGCGTTTCGACATGTCCGAGTACATGGAGAAACACGCCGTCGCGAAGCTCATCGGGTCGCCGCCGGGTTATGTCGGGCACGAGGAGGGCGGCCAGCTGACCGAGCGCATCAAGCGGAACCCGTACTCGGTGCTGCTGCTGGACGAGATCGAGAAGGCCCACCCGGAGCTGTTCAACATCCTGCTCCAGGTCTTCGAGGACGGGCACTTGACCGACGGGCTGGGCAACCGGGTCAGCTTCAAGCACGCGATCATCATCATGACGTCGAACATCGGGGCGCGCTTCATCCAGAAGCGCGGGTCGATGGGCTTCCAGTCGCCGGACGCGCACGAGTCGGCGCGCAGCGTCACCGACACGGTGATGGCGGAGGTCCGGCGCACCTTCAACCCGGAGCTGCTCAACCGGATCGACGAGATCATCGTTTTCGACGCGCTCTCGGACCACGACCTTCGGGCCATCCTGCAGCTGCTGGTGGAGCAGCTGAACGCCAACATGAAGGACCGGCGGATCCGGGTGGCGCTCGGCCCGGAGGCGCTCGACTGGCTGATCGCCGTGACCTGCCGGGACCGGTCCTACGGGGCGAGGCCCCTCCGGCGAGCGCTCCAGCGGTACATCGAGGACCCGCTCTCCGAGGAGTTGATCCGCGGGCGGCTCTCGAGCGGGGAGTTCGAGGTGTTCCTGCAAGGGGACACCCTGCGGTACCGGCCGGCCGGGACGGCCGAAACCGGCCACGCGCTGGCCTGAGGCGTCCAAAACCTTGTAGACTAGAAGGATCGGGGCCTGCCTCCGGCCATGCCATGGCCTGGGGCGCCGTGGCCCCGGGGCGGCTGGCGCCGGAAGACGGACACGATGCGGATTCGGACAAGTATCGCGTTAGGGGTGCTGGGAGCGTGGGTCTGCGTGGCCCCCGGTGTCGCTCAGGAACCCGCCTCGCCGGGCCGCGAGTCGGCGGTGATGAAGGCGCTGCGGGCCCCGGCGCCCGCCGCATCCGGCGGGCTGCTGGCCCCGGCGGCACCTGCGACAGTGGCGCAGCAGCCGGCACCCATCCTGCCGCCGGCGGGGTCGCCGCCGCTGCTCCGCACGATTCGGATCGAGTTCCCGACCCAGGGCAACGTCTCGGTGATCGATCCCCAGACGTACCTGTTCTACATCCAGACGCGCCCGAGCCGGCCGAGCGACGGCGTCTGGGTGCCGTTCGACGACGCGGTCGAGCAATCGGTGCTCGAGGACTTCAAGCGGCTGTGGGCCACGAACTTCCTCGACAACCTCTGGATCGAGGTGCGCGAGGTCCCCTACGACAACGGCGTCATGGGCAAGGAAGTGCGCTTCAACCTGGAGGAGCGCCAGCGCGTCAAGATCGTCGACTACGTCGGATCCAAGAAGATCGAGCAGTCCAAGATCGAAGAGAAGCTCCGGGAGGAGAACGTCGCCATCCGGCTCGACTCGTTCATCGATCCGGCGCTGGTCCGCCGCGTCGAGGGCATCATTCGCGGCATGTTCTCGGAGAAGGGCTACGAGTTCGCCAATGTCACCCACACGATCACCGAGGTGGCGGGCGGCCCGAAGCTGGTCAACCTGACGTTCAACCTCGACGAGGGGCCGCGCGTCAAGGTGAAGCAGATTGATTTCATCGGCAACAAAGCGGCCTCGGACGGCAAGCTCGAAGGCCAGATGAAGAGCAACAAGTCCGAGTGGATGTGGTCCTTCGTGACCGGGCGTGGCACGTATCAGGCCGCGAAGTTCGAAGAGGACGCCGACAAGATCGTCGAGTATTACCGGAACCAGGGCTACGTCATGGCCCGGGTCGGCCAGCCCGAGCTGCGCTATGTCGAGGATTCGACCGACCGCCGGACGCGCTACGTCGAACTGCGCGTCCCGGTGACCGAGGGCGAGCGCTACAAGGTGGGCGACTTCACGTTCGACGGCAACACCGTCATCAAGAGCGAAGGCCTGCAGGGCGTCTTCCGGGTCAAGCCGGGCACGTACTACAGCGAGAAGAAGATCCGGAAGTCGCTCGACAAGGCGCGCGAAGTGTACGGGTCGCTCGGCTACTACGAGTTCACGGCCTACCCCGACATCAAGCCGCGCGAGCCGGCGTCGCCGGAAGAGCAGGCGCTGGCGCCGACGGCCCCGGGCCCGCCGGTGATCGACGTGACGATGCGGGTGCAGGAGGGGAAGCAGTATTTCGTCAACCGCATCACCTTCGTCGGCAACACCACCACGCGCGACAACGTCATCCGGCGCGAGATCCGCCTGTTCGAGGGCGGCGTGTTCAACACGGAGGCGCTGAAGTTCAGCGTCAAGCGGCTGAACCAGCTCGGCTACTTCAAGCAGCTCGAGGGCGGCAGCAAGGAACTGACGATCGACAAGACGCCCGGCACCGACAACCAGGTCGACGTCAAGCTCAAGCTCGAGGAGCAGAACCGCAACCAGCTGACCTTCGGCGCGGGCGTGTCGCAATACGAGGGGTTCTTCGGCCAGCTCTCGTTCCAGACGTCGAACTTCCTCGGCCGGGGCGAGACCCTGACGGTGTCGCTCCAGCAGGGGTCGCGGGCGCGGAACTACCAGGTGGGATTCAGCGAGCCGTTCCTGTTCGATCGGCCCATCACGCTCGGCACCGAGCTGCACCGGCAGCAGATCCGGTATCCGTACACCTACACCCAGAACAATACCGGCGGCTCGCTGACCTTCGGCTTCGCGGTCCGGGCCTTCTCGCGGGCGTTCACGACCTACAGCTACGACGCGATCACCATCCAGGATCTGAACCAGGCGTTCCTCGGGCCGCCCATCATCACGCCCGACGACCCCCAGTACAGCGTGCCGCCGCTCGGCTACGAGCCGAGCGCCCCGACGACGCCCGGCACCGGGAATCCCTTCTATGACGACGCGCTGCTGCTCGGCAGCGGCGGCAAGCGCACCGTCAGCAAGGTGACGCCGAGCTTCGTCCACAATACGGTGGACAACCCGATCTTCCCGTCCTCCGGGCGGAGGTTCACCGCCTCGGTCGACTTCGCCGGGCCTGGCGGGAACACGCGGTTCTTGAAACCGACGATCGAGGGCGTCTACTTCAAGCCGCTGTCGCGGCGCATGACCATCGGCGCCCGCGGCCAGTTCATCTACATCACGCCGATGGGGGACAACACGATCCTGCCGATCTTCGAGCGGCTGTTCCTCGGCGGCGAGTACAGCGTGCGCGGTTTCGACATCCGCACCATCGGCCCGCGGGACCCGCTCACCGGCTACGTGATCGGCGGCAATACGAGCATTCTCTTCAACGCCGAGTACCTGATTCAGATTGCGGGGCCCGTCAGGCTCGTGTTCTTCTATGACGCGGGACAGGTGCTGTTCAAGCAGCAGGGCGCGTCGTTCGACCAGTTCAAGACCTCGACGGGCGCCGAGATCCGGTTCTTCATGCCCGTGCTCAACGTGCCGTTCCGCCTGATCGCCGCGTGGAACCCGCAGCGCGAAGGCGTGTTCAACAACCAGTTGCAGCCCCAGAAGGCGTTCACCTTCAGGTTCGCCGTGGGGTCGACGTTCTAGCGGGTTCGGGAATGCCGGGGCCCCAGCGGCATCCGGTGATTGCGGTGGTGACAAAGAGGAAAGGGACAGATCGCATGAAAGCCTTCACGGTTGCCGTTCTTGCCGGGTGTGTGCTCGTGGCTGGCGTCGCGTACGCGCAGCAGCCGCCGGTCCAGCAGCAGACGCCCCCCCCGGCCCAGCAGCAGACGCCTCCTGCCGCCCCGGCCGCGGCCCCGCAGGCGGCTCCGGCCCCGGCGGCGAAGTTCCCCGAGGGCGCGAAGTACGCGTTCATCAACATCCAGCGCATCGCGTCCGAGTCGAGCGAAGGCAAGACGTCCAGCTCGCGCATCGAGGCGCTTCGAGTGAAGAAGGCCGCCGAACTCACCGAGAAGAACAAGGCGGTCGAGGGCCTGCAGGCGAAGCAGCGCAGTTCGGTCATGAGTGAAGCCGCCGCGGCCCAGGTCCAGAAGGACATCGACAAGACCCAGGTCGACATCCAGCGCATGACGCAGGACGCCCAGGCCGAGCTCCAGGACCTGCAGAACGAGCTGCAGCTCGACTTCCAGCGCAAGGTCGGCCCGGTGATCGAGGCGGTGGCGCGCGAGAAGGGGCTCCAGCTCCTCTTCAGCCAGGCCGACTCCGGCCTGGTGTGGGCTGACCAGGGGCTCGACCTGACGGTGGAAGTGATCCGGCGCCTCGACGCGGCCTCTGCGGCTGCGCCCAAGCCCGCCGCGCCGAAGAAGTAACCGTGCCAGCCGCCGCCGGACCGGCGATGGACGTTGCCGCGGTCCTCGACCGCCTCTGCCACCGGTATCCCGTCGGGCTCGTCGACGCGGTGTCGGTGTTCGAGCCGGGGCGTCGGATCTCCGCGGTCAAGAACGTCACGATCAACGAGGAGTTCTTCCAGGGGCATTTTCCCGAAGTGCCCCTGATGCCGGGCGTCCTCCTGATCGAGTCGCTGACCCAGGCGGCGACCCTGCTGCTGCTGTACGACGGGGAGCAGGTGCGCAACGCGCGCACGGTGCTCCGCCGCGTCACCGGCACCAAGTTCAGGCGCCAGGTGACTCCTGGCGACCAGGTGACCCTCGACATCGAGCTGCGGCGCCGCAGGGGCCCGATCGCGCGCCTGTCGGCCGTGGCGAGCGTGGCCGGGCAGGTCGCGGCCGAGGCCGAACTGCACGTTGCCGTGGTCGAGGGCGCCGCCACCATCCACCCGACGGCCATCGTGCACCCCCTGGCGGTGCTCGGCGGGGGCACGGTCATCGGCCCGAATGCCACCATCGGTCCCCACGTCCGACTCGGCCGCAATAACCGTGTGGGCGCGTCGTGCGTGATCGACGGCCACGCCGAGTTCGGCGACGACAACGTGCTGTTCCCGTTCGGGTCGTTCGGGATGGCGCCGCAAGACATGAAGTACAGGGGCGAGCCGACGCGCCTCGTCGTTGGCAGCGGGAACACCTTCCGCGAATTCGTCACGATTCACCGGGGCACGATCGGCGGCCGGGGCGCGACGAGGATCGGGAACCGCAACTTCGTGATGGCCTACTGCCACGTGGCGCACGACTGCCTCGTCGGCAACGACACCATCCTTTCGCACGGCACCACGCTCGGCGGCCATGTGGACGTCGACGATTTCGCCATCCTCGGCGGCTACGCCGGCGTCCATCAGTTCTGCCGGGTGGGGAAGTACGCCTTCATCGGCGGGTTCTCGGCGTGCACCAAGGACGTGCTGCCGTATTCGAAGACGGTGGGCAATCGCGCGCGCATCTACGGCCTCAACACGATTGGACTCGTGCGGCGCGGGTTCCAGCCCGACACCGTGCGGCAGCTCAAGGCGGCCTACCGCTACCTGCTCGTCTCGAAGCTGAACGCCACCCAGGCCCTCGACCGCATCGCGCAGGACGGGGCGCTCGACTCCCCGGAGGTGCGCTACCTGGTGTCCTTCATCCGCGAGGCCAAGCGCGGCGTGGTGCTGAGGCGCCCGGCCCGCCGGTCCGGGGAGAGCGCGTCGGACGAGTGAGAGGCGGCGCATGCGTCTGGGCCTGATCGCCGGCAACGGCACCTTTCCCTTCCTGGTGCTCGACGCGGCCCGCCGCCTCGGGCACGCGGTCACGATCATCGCCGTCGACAACGAAGCCTCGCCTGACCTGGAACCGGCGGCGGCCCGCGAGCCCCGGGCGGAGTTTCACCGGGTGCCGCTCGGCCACCTGGGACGCGCCATCGAGCTGATGCGCGCCTCCGGCGTGACGCGGGCCGTGATGGCCGGCCAGGTCAAGCACACGAGCATCTTCTCCGGCGCCGTGCCCGATCGCCTCCTGCTGTCGGTGCTGCTGAAGCTCCGCTCGAAAAACACCGACGCGATCATCTCGGCCGTCGCCGACGTGCTCCGCGACCACGGCATCGAGCTCGTCGACTCGACGTCGTACCTGACGCCGCTGCTGGCGCGCGCGGGCGTGCTGACGTTGCGGCCGCCCACCGACGAGGAACGCGAGGACTTCGCCTTCGGCTACCGCATGGCCGACGCGATCGCGGGCCTCGACATCGGCCAGACCATCGCGGTGAAGAGCGCGGCGGTGGTGGCCGTCGAGGCCATGGAAGGCACCGACGCGGTGATCGCCAGGGCCGGCGCGCTGGCGGGGCCGGGCGTGCGGATCGTCAAGGTGGCCAAGCCCAACCAGGACATGCGCTTCGACGTGCCGGTGGTCGGTGTGGCCACCATCGAGGCGATGCGGGCCGCCGGCGCCACGGCGCTCTCGGTGGATGCCGGGCGGGCGCTCCTGCTCGACGGCGACGAGGCGATTCGCGCGGCGGACGCGGCGGGGATGTGCATCGTAGGCCGGGCCCGGGAGGCCCAGCCGGGAGGGCGGCGTGAGTGAGAAGGCCCTGAGGGCGGCCGTGGTCGGTGTCGGCCACCTCGGCCGCCACCATGCGCGGATTCTGGCGACGATCGAGGGCGCCCGGCTGGAGGCAGTGGTCGACGTCAACCAGCCCCGGGCGCGGGAGATCGCCGCCGCGCACGGCGCCCGCGCGCTCACCAGCGCGCGAGCCCTCGTGGGGCAGGTCGACCTGGTGTCGATCGCGACGCCGACCGAGACCCACGCGGAGATCGCGAGCCTGTTCCTCGAACAGGGCATTCCCGTGCTCGTCGAGAAGCCGCTCGCCCGCTCGGTCGCCGAAGCGGACGCCATCATCGGCGCGGCGGGGCGCTCGGGCGCCACGCTGGCGGTGGGGCATACGGAGCGGTTCAACCCCGCGGTCATGGCCGCCCGTCCCGCCGTGCACAACCCGGGATTTGTCGAGGTTCACCGGCTCGGGACGTTTCCGGAGCGGAGCCTCGACATCGACGTGGTGTTCGACCTGATGATCCACGACCTGGATCTGGTGCTCTCGATCGTGCAGTCCGACGTCGAGTCGATCGAGGCGGTCGGCGTGCCGGTGCTCACCGACCGGTTCGACATCGCCAATGCCCGGATCCGCTTCGCGTCGGGCTGCGTGGCCAACATCACGGCAAGCCGGATCAGCCGCGACCGCACCCGGAAGATCCGCTTCTTCCAGCGCGATGCCTACATCTCGATCGACACCGGCGCGAAGGAGGCGGAGGTGTACCGCCTCGTCAGGAGTGCCGATCGCCGGCCCGCCATCGAGGGCGGGAAGATCCCGGTCCCCGAGGGCGAACCCCTTCGCAACGAGCTCCAGGACTTCGTCGACGCGGTCAGGTTCGGGCGCGCGCCGCTGGTCGGCGGATCGGACGGCCGGCGGGCCGTCGCGCTCGCGGCGGAGATCACGGAACGGATGGCGGCATGCACACGGATCTGAAGGCGTTCATCGACGACCTCGACCGGCGCGGCTGGCTCAGGCGGGTGGCCGAGCCCGTGAGCCCCGACCTCGAGATGGCGGCGGTCATCGACCTCGCGAGCAAGGCGCCCGGCGGCGGTCCGGCGCTGCTCTTCGAGCAGCCGGCCGGCTTCAGCATGCCGGTGGCGGCGAACCTGTTCGGGTCGCTCGACCGCATGTGCCTGGCGCTGGGCGTGGCGTCGCTCGACGACCTGGGCCGTGAGATCGAGAAGCTGATGACGCCGCCGAAGCCGACCGGCATCCTCGACGCGATGAAGCTGCTGCCGATGGTCGGACGCCTCAGCGACCTCCTGCCGAAAACCGTCAAGGACGCCCCGTGCCAGGAGGTGGTGAAACTCGACGGGTCGCTCGACGAGATCCCGGTCCTGCGCACCTGGCCGGACGACGGCGGCCGCTACATCACGTTCCCGCTGGTCATCACCAAGGACCCCGAGACGGGCATGCGCAACATCGGCATGTACCGCATGCAGGTGTTCGACGGGCGCACGACCGGCATGCACTGGCAGCGCCACAAAGGCGGGGCCCAGCACTACCGGATCGCCGAGCGCATGGGGAAGCGCCTCGAGGTGGCGGTGGCCATCGGCGCCGAGCCCGCGCTGTGCTACTCGGCGACGGCCCCGATGCCGGAAGGCCTCGACGAGCTGCTGCTCGCCGGATTCCTGGCGCGGCGCCGGATCGAACTGGTGAAGGCGCGGACCGTCGATCTCGACGTCCCGGCGCAGGCGAACATCGTGCTGGAGGGCTACGTCGAGCCGGGCGAGCGGCGCCGCGAGGGCCCCTTCGGCGACCACACGGGCTTCTACTCGCTGGCCGACGACTTCCCCGTGTTCCACCTCACGGCCATCACGATGCGCAAGAAGCCCGTGTACCACACGACCATCGTCGGCATTCCGCCCATGGAGGACGTCTACCTCGGCAAGGCGAGCGAGCGGATCTTCCTGCCGCTCATCCGGAAGACGCTGCCGGAAATCGTGGACATGCACTTCCCGCCGGAAGGCGTGTTCCACAACATGGTCCTCATCTCGATCGACAAGCGCTACCCGGGCCACGCGCGCAAGATCATGAGCGCGTGCTGGGGGCTCGGCCAGCTGATGTTCTCCAAGTGCATCGTCGTGGTCGACAAGGACGTGAACGTGCAGGACGCCGGCGAGGTGGCGTGGGTGGCCGGCACGCACGTCGATCCCGAGCGCGACATCCAGTTCACGCGCGGCCCGATGGACGATCTCGAGAACGCGTCGGACCTGCCGGCGTTCGGGAGCAAGATGGGCATCGACGCCACGCGCAAGTGGCCGTCGGAAGGGTTCACGCGGGAATGGCCCACGCGCGTCGTGACGAGCGAGGCGGCCGGCCGGCGGGCCGCGGAAATCTGGGCCCGCGTCAACGGGGGCGGCGCGGGGCGCGAGGAGCGAGGCGCACGGTCATGAGCGACCGCATGGCACGCCTGGTGGCCGGGCTGTCGGCTGGGGAGCCGCTTGGCGACGGCGACGCCGAGGCGCTGGCCTCAACCGCCGACATCCTGACGCTCGGGATGCTCGCCGACGAGGCGCGGCGGCGCAGGCACGGCAGCGAGACGACCTACGTCAGAGTGGCCGACGTGGCGCTGCCCCTGGCCGGCGGGCCGCCGAACATCCCGCCCGCGGCACGCGAGGTCCGAGTGAGCGCGGATGCGGCCTCGCTGCCGTCGTCGCTGCCGGCGCTTCACGACGTGGTGAGGGCCGCCGGGACCGTGCCGGTCTCGGCATTCTCGCTGGCCGACCTGCAGGCGTGCGCGCGCGCATCGGGATTGCCGCTGGTGGACCTGCTCCGCGGGATCCGCCACGCCGGGGTGGCGTGCATTGCCGAGGCGCCCGTCGATCTCCTCGACGAGCCGGAGGCAGCCCTCGAGGCCGTCCGGGAGGCCGGTCTCGGCCTGGCCCGCCTGACGATCCAGCGCCAGGCCGATGCGGCGGCGCGAGTCGCCCTGATCAAGCGGGTCGTCGAACTCCAGCATGTGCTCGGCTGGCTGCCGAGCTTCGCCCCGCTGCCGCGATCATGGTCCGCGGCCTCGCCGACCACCGGCTACGAGGACGTGCGCCAGGTAGCGCTGGCGCGGCTCCTCGCCGACAACATTCCGTCGATCCAGGTCGACTGGTCGCTCTACGGCCCGAAGCTGGCCCAGGTCGCGCTCACCGTCGGCGCCGACGACCTGGACGCGGTACCGGCCGTGGACGACGAGTCGGAGGGAAGCCGGCGGGCGACGCTCGAGGAAGTCCGGAGAAACATCCAGGCCGCCGCGCTGGTGCCGGTGGAACGGGACGGCGCGTACGGGCGGATCGGCTGATGGGCCGTTTGCGCCTCGGCGCCGTCGAGTACCTCAACGCGCGCCCGCTCGTGTACGGGCTGCATCGCCACGCCGACCGGTTCGACGTCCGCTTCGACGTCCCCGCGCGCTGCGCCGAGCTTCTCCACCGAGGCGAAGTGGATGTCGGGCTGGTCCCGTCCATCGAATACCTCAGAGGCGAGCCGTACGTCGCGGTGCCGGGTGTGGCCATCGGCTCCGACGGCCCCGTGGCGTCGGTGGCGGTGTTCAGCCACAAGCCGATCGACCGCATCCGCACGGTCGCCCTTGACGCCAGTTCACGCACGTCGGTGGCGCTGTTCACGGTGCTCTGCGCGCGCCACTTCGGCATCGCGCCGGAGGTCAAGGTCATGCCGCCCGAGCCGCAGCGCATGCTCGGGGCGTGCGATGCCGCGCTCCTCATCGGTGACGTGGCGCTGCTGTTCGACCACGAAGCGGCGGGCGTCGAGAAGACCGATCTCGGCCTCGCCTGGAAGGCCTACGCCGGGCTGCCGTTCGTGTATGCCTTCTGGTTCGGCCGCCCGGGCGTGATCGGCGCCGGCGACATTGTCGCGCTTGGCGAGGCGTGCAGGCTCGGCGTGGAGCACGCCGGCGACGTGGCCCGGCAGCACTTCCCGGACGACACGGCCCGGGCCGCCATCGGGGCCCGATACCTTCGTGATAATGTGGAATTCGGGTTTGCCGAACGAGAGCTGGCCGGGTTGACCCGGTTCTACCGCGATGCGGCGGAACTGGGCCTGGTGCCCGCGTTGCGCGAACCCCGCTTCACGTGGGGGCACCCGCAGGATCGCGATGGCGATTGAGGCACTCGCACAGAAGGTCCGCGCCGGCGGACGGCTGAACGCCGACGAGGCGCTCGAGATCTACCTCGGCGCCCCGACGCATCTGCTCGGCAGGCTGGCCGACGAGGCCCGCTGCCGCCGCCACCCGGATCGCACCGTCACGTACATCATCGACCGCAACGTCAACTACACGAACGTGTGCGTGGCGCGCTGCGCGTTCTGCGCGTTCTACCGGCCGGTCGGCGCCGAGGGGGGCTATGTCCTCGGTTTCGACGAGATCTTCCGGAAGATCGAGGAGACGATTGAACTGGGGGGCGGCCAGCTGCTGCTCCAGGGCGGGCACAATCCCGATCTGCCCATCGCGTGGTACGAGGATCTCTTCCGCGCGGTGAAACAGCGCTACCCGGGGTTCAAACTGCATGCGCTGTCGTCGCCGGAGGTGCTGCACATCTCCAGGCTCTCGCAGCTGCCGGTCTCCGAGGTCATCCGGCGCCTCGTCTCGGCGGGCCTCGACAGCATGCCGGGCGGCGGAGCGGAGATCCTGGTGGACCGCGTGCGCAAGCTGCTCCACTGTTACAGCAAAGCCACCTCCGACGAGTGGCTCGACGTGATGCGGCACGCGCATCGCGCCGGCCTTCGCACCACGGCCACGATGATGTACGGGTCGGTGGAGACGCCGGCCGAGCGCATCGAGCACATGCTGCGGCTGCGCGATCTCCAGGACGAGACCGGCGGGTTCACGGCGTTCATCGCGTGGAGCTACCAGCCCGAACACACCGAGCTCCGGGGCGTGGAGGCGACCGGCATCGACTACCTGCGGACGCTGGCCACCGCGCGCCTCGTGCTCGACAACGTCGCCAACCTCCAGGCGTCCTGGGTGACGCAGGGCGGAAAGGTCGGGCAGCTCAGCCTCTCGTACGGCGCCAACGACATGGGCAGCGTCATGATCGAGGAGAACGTCGTCCGGGCCGCCGGCGCCGCGTACTGTATGGACGAAGTCGAGATCGTGCGGAACATCGAGGACGCCGGGTACGTGCCGAAACGGCGCAACATGCACTACGAGATCCTCGGCGAGCCCGTGTTCCGCGAGCGGAACATCCCCCGGCTGCTCGAACTGGCCACCGCCCGTGCTGACGGCGACGCGTCGGTGCCAGTCGAGCTGGTGAACTACCCGGCGCGCAGCCGGGCCGAGCGCGAACGCCGCGCCCAATAAGACCGCCTTCATAGGACCGTGCCCGCGATGCAGTCCGTCAATCTCGCCGCGACGCTCGCTCTCATCACGGAGTATTGGAGCCCGAAGGCGGTCGGCTCCGTCAACGGGTTGCACGTCAAGCTGGTCAAGCTGAAGGGCGAGTTCGTCTGGCACGCGCACGAGGTTGAAGACGAGCTCTTTCTGGTGCTCGAAGGGACGCTGCGCATGCAGTGTCGCGACGGCGACCTCAGCGTCGGCAAAGGGGAGTTCCTCGTCGTGCCGCACGGCACCGAGCACCGCCCCGTGGCCGACGACGAGGTGCACGTGCTGCTGATCGAACCGGCATCGACCGTGAACACGGGCACGGCCGGGGGCGAGCGGACTCGAGCGGTGGAGTGGTTCTGACGTCGGCCGGTGGGCCGGTCAATGGAGGAGCGCATGCCGAAGTACGTCATCGAACGAGAGATTCCCGGCGCGGGCAAGCTGTCCCCGGCCGAACTCCACGCGATCTCGCAGAAGTCCTGCGGGGTGCTGGGGAACATGGGGCCCGCGATCCAGTGGATCCACAGCTACGTGACCGACGACAAGATCTACTGCGTCTACATCGCGCAGGACGAGGCGCAGGTCAGGGAGCATGCACGCCAGGGCGGGTTCCCGGCCAATCGGATTTCCGAGGTGAAGTCGGTCATCGATCCGACGACCGCTGAATAGGGCCGCCTTCATGCGAAGAGGGCCCGGTGACCTTCGCGATGTTAGAGGACACCGGCGGGAACCTGATGCAGATGGCCCGGCGGCAGGAGAGGCGTTGCCTCGCCGCCACGTGCCGTGCGGGTCCTCGAGCGCCGAGGCCGGGCGGTTTCCGCTATGATCGCGACATGACGGACCCACGCTATCCCATCGGTGCGTTTGCGCCGCCGCCCGCCTTCACGCCTGAGCTCAGGCGTGAATACATCGACCAGATCGCCGCCGTGCCCGCTCGCCTGCGCGCGGCGGTGGACGGGCTGACGGAAGGCTATCTCGACCACCCGTATCGCGACGAAGGCTGGACGGTGGCTCAGGTCGTGCACCATGTCGCCGACAGCCACATCAACGCCTACGTGCGCTTCAAGCTGGCGGTGACCGAAGACAATCCGCCGGTGAAGGCGTACAACGAGGCGCTCTGGGCGGGGCTGCCCGACGCGAGCGCCACCAACGTCCGGGGGTCGCTCGACCTGCTCACGTCGCTGCACGGGCGCTGGGTCACCTTCCTTCGCAGCCTGGACGCCGGGCAGTTCAGCCGCACTTACCACCACTCGGCGATGGGCCCCGTGACGCTCGACCATGCGCTCGCCCTTTACGCCTGGCACGGGCGCCACCATACGGCCCACATCACGGCGCTGCGCGAACGGATGGGGTGGTAGGGGCCGGCGCGGGACCACGGCAACCCATGGCCACAGCGCTCATCCGCAACGGCACGATTCTCACGGACGGCGGCCGCGCGGCCGCCGACGTGTTCATCGAGGACGGCACCATCACGCGGGTCGGGCCGCGCCTGCCGCCGCAGGCCGACACGGTGCTCGACGCGTCGGGGCGCTACGTGATCCCGGGCGGCATCGACGCGCACACGCACCTGGACATGCCGGCCGGGGACATCACCTCGACCGACGACTTCGAGACCGGGACGATCGCTGCGGCCCACGGCGGCACGACCACGGTGATCGACTTCGCCACGCCGGAGCCAGGCGAGAGCCTGCTCGCGGCGCTCGACGCCTGGCAGGCGAAAGCGGCGGGCAAGGCGGTGGTCGACTACGGCTTTCACATGGTGCTGCGCGACTTCAGCGAGCGAACGTCGGCTGAGGTGCGTGCGCTCGCCGGCCGCGAGGGCGTCACGTCGTTCAAGATGTTCATGGCCTATCCCGGCAGGCTGATGGCGGACGACGGGGCAATCTTCGGCGCGATGCGGGGCACGAGAGATCAGGGCGGCCTGGTGATGATCCACGCCGAGAACGGCGGCGTGATCGAGGTGCTCGTCGCGGAGGCCCTCCGGCGCGGCGACACCGCCCCGAAGATCCACGCGCTGACCCGGCCTCCCGGCGCCGAGCGCGAGGCGGCGGCGCGCGCCATCGCGCTCGCCGAGATGGCCGCCGCGCCGGTCTTCATCGTGCACCTCTCGTCGGCCGAGGCGCTCGAGGCGGTCAGGGGGGGGCGTGAGCGCGGCGTGGCGGTCTTCGCCGAGACGTGCCCGCAGTACCTGTGCCTCTCCGACGCCGAGTACGAGCGCGCCGGATTCGAGGCGGCCAAGTTCGTCATGTCGCCGCCGCTGCGGCCCGCGGCGCACCAGGAAGCGCTCTGGCGCGGGCTCGCCGCGCGCGAACTGGATACCGTGGGCACCGATCATTGCCCGTTCGGATTCAGTGACCCGCCGCACAAACAGCGTGGCCGCGACGACTTCTCGAAGATCCCGAACGGGGCGCCGGGCATCGAGACGCGGCTCATGCTCCTGTGGGACGAAGGCGTTCGCACGGGCCGGATCACACCCGAGCGTTTCGTCGAGATCACCGCCGCCGCGCCGGCGAAGATCTTCGGCCTGTGGCCGCGCAAGGGCACGATCGCGGAGGGCTCGGACGCCGACATCGTGCTGTGGGATCCCGACAGGCGCGTGACGCTCTCCGCCACCGCCCATCACATGCGCGTGGACTACAGCCTCTACGAGGGCCGGACGATCACAGGCGCGCCGGAGACCGTGCTGTCGCGCGGCGAGGTCATCGTGGACAGGGGCGCCTTCCTCGGCCACACGGGCAGGGGGCGCTTCCTCAAGCGGAGCGCGGCAGGAGCCGCGTCCGCGTAGCGGGCCGCCGCATGCAGGTGTATCGCGCGTCCTGGGTCCTTCCCGTCAGCGCTCCGCCGATCCGCAATGGGTGGGTCGCCCTCGACGGCGGCCTCGTCGCGGGCGTTGGCGGCGCGATGGACTCCCCGCAGACGGTCGGCTGCGGCGCGGCTGAGCGCATCGATCTGGGCGAGGCGGTCATCATGCCCGCCCTCGTCAACGCCCACACGCACCTGGAGCTCTCGTGGCTGCGCGGCCGCACACGTCCGGCGTCGAGTTTCCTGGGCTGGGTGTCCGGCATGATGCGGGAGCGCCTCCAGTCGGCCGACGGGCGCGACGACGCGTACGTGCGAGCCGCGATGGCCCTCGCGCTCGACGAGATGAAGGCCAGCGGCACCGGGCTGGTGGGCGACATCTCGAACTCCCTTGCGCACCTCGACGTGCTGCAGGCGAGCGGTCTGGAAGGCATCGTCTTTCACGAGGTGATCAAGTTTCGCGCGACCGACCCCGAGGAATTCGTCGACGAATCGTGCCGCCGGATCGAAGCGACTGCGATCGAAGCGGGATGGCGCCTGGCCCTCGCGCCGCACGCGCCCTACTCGGTGGCGCCGTCCGTCTATCGCGCGCTCGCGGGGGCCCGGCCCCGCCTGCGCGAGGCGCGCATGTCGGTGCACGTGGCCGAGTCGGCGGAAGAGGTCGAGTTCATCGGGCGGGGGAGCGGGGGGTGGCCGGACCTGTTGAAGCGCCTGGGCGCGTGGGATCCCGACTGGCGGGCGCCCCAGTGCAGTCCGATCGAGTACCTCGAGCGCCTCGGGTTCTGGGACGAGCGGACGCTGGCGGTGCACGCGGTGCAGGCCAGCCCCGACGACCTGGCGGTGCTGGCAACGCGGGGCGTCACGCTGGTCACGTGTCCCCGGAGCAACGCGTGGGTCGGCGCCGGCGTGCCGCCGGTCGAGGACTTCTACCGGTCCGGCGCCCGGGTGGCCATCGGCACCGACAGCCTGACCAGCGTCGCCGACCTCAACCTGTTCAGCGAACTGGCGGCGCTTCGCCGCCTGGCGCCCGGTGTGCGGCCTGGCACCCTGCTGCGCAGCGCGACGATGTCGGGAGCCGAAGCCCTCGGGTTCGGCGGGAGCCACGGCACGATCGCATTAGGACGGCGCGCCGCCCTGATCGCCGTCGAGGTTCCGCCCGGCACGGCGGATGTGGAAGAATACCTGGTATCGGGTATAGAGCCCGGAAAGGTCCGCTGGATAGACCAGATACGCGCTTGCTGAACCGTCTTCGCACGTACGCGTCCTTCGTTCGCATTTCCCACTCGGTGTTCGCTTTGCCGTTCGCGCTGACCGGGGCGCTGCTGGCGTCGCGGCACGTCCCGCTCACGTGGGGCCGCGTCGCCTGGATCGTCGTGGCGATGGTGGGTGCGAGAAGCGCGGCGATGGGCTTCAACCGGCTCGTCGACGCGCGTTACGACGGCCTGAATCCCCGGACAGCCGGACGGGAATTGCCGGCGGGCCGCATGAGCCATCGCGAGGCCGTCCTGTTCGTGGTAGCGTCGTCCGCGATCTTCGTGTGGGCGGCCTCCATGCTCGGCCCGCTCTCTTTCGGCCTGTCGCCGGTCGCCCTGGCCATCGTCTTCTGGTACTCGCTCGCGAAACGCTTCACCTGGTCCACGCAGGCCTTTCTGGGGCTCGCGATGGCCGTCGCCCCGGTTGGAGGCTGGATCGCCGCGGGGGGGCGGGGCGGGTGGGAGCCGTGGCTGCTGGCCCTGGCCATCGGGACCTGGGTCGGCGGGTTCGACGTCCTATACGCGTGCCAGGACCTCGAGTTCGACCGGGCGCACGGGCTGAATTCGATTCCGCAGCGGTTCGGGGTTCCCACGTCGCTCGCGGTGTCTCGGGGGCTGCACGTGGTGACCGTGTCGGCGCTGGCCGCCCTGGCGTGGGTGGCGCCGCTCGGGCCGATCTACCTCGGGGGCGTCGCCGGCGTGGCCGCGCTGCTGGCGTTCGAGCAGTCGCTGGTGAGCGCCACCGATCTGTCGCGTGTCAAGATGGCGTTCGATTTGAACGGATGGGTCGGGATCCTGTACTTTGTGACCACAGCCGCCGCGATCTATGTCCGCTGACGCCTCACCCCGCGCTCCCCGATACACGGTGGCCATCACCGGCGCGAGCGGCGCGCTCTACGCTGTCAGAACGGTAGCGGCGCTGCTCGAACAGGGCTGCGAGCTGGACCTGGTCATCAGCGACTACGGGCGCCGGCTGCTCGTCGACGAACTCGGCACCGAGGCCACCCTCGATCGGCTGATGCCCTACCTGGAGCGGAAGTACGGTGACGGCGTCGGCAGAGGCCGCTACGACGTCATCAGCAACCGGGATCTCGGCGCCACCATCGCCAGCGGCAGCCGCCCGACCAGGGGCATGGTCATCGTGCCCTGCTCGATGAAGTCGCTGGCGGGCGTCGCCAACGGCCTGTCGCGCAACCTCGTCGAGCGCGCCGCCGACGTGATGCTGAAGGAGCGCAAGCCCCTCGTGATCGTGCCGCGCGAGACGCCCATGAGCCTCCCGCAGCTGCGCAACATGGTCCGGTGCGCGGAAGCCGGCGCGGTGGTCCTTCCGGCGATGCCCGGCTTCTATCACCTGCCGAAGACGCTCGACGACCTCGCCGACTTTCTGGCGGGGAAGATCCTCTCGGCCCTGGGCGTCGATCAGCGCCTGTGCGCCGACTGGACCGGGCGGGTCGAGCGTTGACGCGGGATCAGGGGACGCTGGGCCGCGACAAGCAGCCCGAACGCATCGCGGGCATGTTCGATGCGATCGCCCCGCGGTACGATCTGCTCAATCACCTGCTGAGCGGCGGGCTCGACCTGCGCTGGCGCAGGAAGGCGGTCCGGTCGCTGGCCCTGCGCGGCGGCGAACTCGTGCTCGACCTGTGCACCGGCACCGCCGATCTCGCCATCGCCTCAGCCACCGCCGCGCCGGGCGCGGCGGCGGTGGTGGGCGTCGATTTCGCCGGCGAGATGCTCCGTGTTGGACAGGCAAAACTCGCTCAGCGCGGTCTGGCTGGCCGCATCCGGCTCGTCCAGGGCGACGCGATGCGCATACCGCTGGCGTCCGCCTCGGTCGACGCCGCGACGGTCGCCTTCGGCATCCGGAACGTCGAGCGTCCTGAGGCGGCCTTTGCCGACGTGTTCCGTGTGCTGCGGCCGGGCGGCCGGTTCTCGATCCTGGAGTTCGGGGTGCCGCGAGTGCCGGGCGTCCGCCAGGCCTATCTTGCCTACTTCCGCCACGTCCTGCCCAGAGTCGGTTCGCTCATTTCCGGCCACGCGTCGGCCTACGCCTACCTTCCGGCCTCGGTGGGAACGTTTCCGGAGCCGGCTCAGGTGATGGCGTCGCTCGCTGCCACAGGATTTTCACAGGTCAGGGCCGCCTCTCTGAGCCTGGGCATCGTCTATCTGTACAGCGCCTTGAAGCCAGAACAGCGCTGACCTGCCCGGCCCCTCGTGACGCGCCGAGCCGCCCCGGCGCGGATGTTATAATCGAATAAGTTCCTGATGTACTTCAACTTCGACGATCGTCAGCCGGACATCGAACGGATCGACGGCGCCATCTCGTGGCGCGAGGGGCTGCTGCTGTCCCTGGTCGTGCACCTGGCCGCGATCCTGGCGATCGTCATGCTGCCCGACGCCCTTCCCCAGCTCTTTGCGGCGCTGTCGCCCGACAAGACCGCCCTGGAAGAGCGCATGGCAGCGATGCGGGAGCAGGAGTCCAACCAGCGCCGGTTCGTGTTTGTCCAGCCCCGGGCCGAGTTCGAGGCGCAGCGGCCGCCGCAGAACCCGGAGCTGTCCGACCGCGACCGCAGCATGATGACCCCCCTCCAGCCGCCGCCGGAGCCGACGAACCCGCTGCCGTACTCGAGGGGCAACACGCCCGAGCGCGTCGACCAGCCGGGCACGCCTGAGCCGCCGAAGCCCGCCGAACGGCCGAACGAGAGCGGCAGCGCCGCGAGGGAGCCCGGGTCGCCGGCTCCGGGTCCGCCGGCCGCCGAGCAGCGACAGCTCGACGACCCCGTGCTGCGCGGTCTGCGCGGCCCGCGCCCGCAGGCGCAGTCGGGCAACGACGGGACGGGGACCGGCGGCGGCCTGGCGAGCGCCCTCCGGGACGTGACGCGCTACGCGCCGCAGCAGATGTTCGACAACCCGCAGGGCGGGGGGCAGTTTGGCGAGGCCCTCCAGTTCGACACCAAAGGCGTGGAATTCGGCCCCTGGGTGCGCCGGTTCCTGGCCCAGGTGAGGCGCAACTGGTTCATCCCGTACGCCGCGATGTCGCTGCGCGGGCACGTGTCGGTGTCGTTCAACGTGCTAAAGAACGGATCGATCACCGACGTCGCGGTCGTGGCCGCGAGCGGCGTCGACGCCTTCAACAACTCGTCGTTCAACGCCATCGCGGCGTCGAATCCCACCGTACCGCTCCCGCCGGAGTACCCGTCCGACCGGGCGTTCATCACCATCACGTTCTACTACAACGAGACACCTCCCTCACGCTGATGGCGATGCCCACGCGGACACAGCAACTCGGCTGGCTGCTCCTGCTGGGCGCGCTGGTGGCCTGGGCTCTCGTCAAGCTGGCGGGATGGGCATGACCGCCGGCGATCGCGCGCCCGCGATGGTCGCCGTTCTCGGCCCGACGGCCAGTGGGAAGAGCGCCCTGGGCCTCGCGCTCGCGCGGCGGTTCGACGGCGAAATCGTGGCCTGCGACTCGACGGCGGTGTATCGCGGCTTCGACATCGGCACCGACAAGGTCCCGGCGGACGAGCAGGGCGGCATCCCGCACCATTGTGTGGACATCGTCGACCCGGCGGCCGAGTACACGGCGGCCGATTACGCGAGGGACGCGATGGCCGCCATCGCGGCGATTCATGCCCGGGGCCGCTTGCCCATCCTCGTGGGCGGCACCGGGTTGTATTTCCGGGCGCTCGCGAGAGGGATTTTCCCCGGGCCCGGCCGGGACGACCGCGTCAGGGGACGCCTGGACGCGATGGCGGCGCGGCGCGGTCCGGAGCGGCTCCATCGCCTGCTCGGCCGCATCGATCCGGCGTCGGCCGGGCGCATTCAGCCCCGCGACCGGATGCGCATCGTGCGCGCGCTGGAGGTCTACTTCCAGAGCGGCCGCACACTCACCGCTCACTTCGCCGACACCCGCGCGCCCCTTGCCGGCTGGACCGTCGTGGGCATCGCGGTACGTCCGCCGTGGGAAGCGATCGTCAGCCGCATCAGCCGGCGCGTCGACGCCCAGTTCGCACGCGGGATCGAAGATGAGGTGCGTGCGCTCCTCGCGCGGGGCGTGCCGCCAGGCGCGCGGCCGTTCACGGGATACGTCTACCGCCGCGTGCTCGAGGTCGTGCGCGGCGAACGCGATCGCGCGTCGGCGCGCGATCTCATCGTCACCGAGAACCGGCACTACGCGCGTCGCCAGTTGATCTGGTTCCGCAAAGAGCCTAATCTAGTCTGGATTCAACGAGCGGGTGAAGAGGACGAAACCCGTCTCGAGGCCGGACGTGTGATTGACGCGCGGCTCGCGCCGGCTTCGCACGCGCATCCGCGAGGGGAGCATCCGACGCATGCCACAGACTTCTGACACGAGGCCGGCCGGCGAGCCCAACGTGCAGGACGCGTATCTGAACCTGGTCCGCCGCGAGCAGCAGGTGGTGAGCCTGCGCCTGATGGACGGCACGGAGCTCGAAGCCCGGGTGAAAGGCTTCGACCGTTTCGCCGTCATCCTCGAACAGGACGGGATCGACCACCTGGTGTTCAAGCACGCCATCGCCTCCATCAGCGCCGCGCGCCAGGCCCCGCGCTAGCCGGACCAGCGCGCCACGGGGCTGCGCCCGATTCCCACGCCCATGGCCACTACATCACCGTTCAGGCGCGCGTTCGTCATCGTGGTCGACAGCCTCGGCGTCGGCGAACTGCCGGACGCGGCGGCCTACGGGGACCAGGGCAGCAACACCCTGGGCAACATCGCGGCCCAGGTGCCGCTGCGCATCCCGAACCTGCAGGCGCTCGGTATTTCGCGTGTGATCTCGCTCGCGGGCCTGCCGCCTGCCGACGCGCCACTCGGCGCGTACGGGCGCATGGCCGAGGTCTCGCCCGGCAAGGACTCGGTGACGGGGCACTGGGAACTGATGGGCCTGCAGCTCGAGGAGGCGTTCCCGACGTTTCCGGACGGGTTCCCCGAGGGCGCCATGCGGGAGTACGAGCGCCGCATCGGGCGCCGGACCCTCGGCAACATCGTGGCGTCGGGCACGCAGATCATCGACGACCTCGGGCCCGAGCACATGAAGACCGGCTGCCCGATCATTTACACGTCGGCCGACAGCGTGTTCCAGATCGCCGCGCACGAGGCGATCATCCCGGTCCCGGAGCTGTATCGGATCTGCGAGATCGCCTACACGCAGTTCGTCGAGGGGATGGGGCTCGGGCGCGTCATCGCACGCCCCTTCGTCGGGTCGCCCGGCTCGTTCCGCCGCACGGCGAACCGGCACGACTACGCGATTCCGCCCTATGCCGACACGCTGCTCGACCGGCTGGCAGCGGCCGGCATCCCGGTCCTGTCGATCGGCAAGATTGCGGACCTGTTCGCCGGGCGGGGGATTGGCGCCGCGGTGAAGTCCGCGTCCGATGCGCTCGGCATGGACGCGTTCGAGCGCGCTGTCGCGGACGCGCCGCCCGGGCTCGTGTTCGGCAACCTCGTCGACTTCGACGCGATGTACGGGCATCGCAACGACACCGCCGGCTACGCCGCCAACCTCGAGCGGTTCGACGAGCGGCTCGGCCGGCTGCTGCCGATGATCCGCGACGACGACCTGCTCATCCTGACGGCGGACCACGGCAACGACCCGACGACGCCGAGCACCGATCATTCCCGGGAGTTCGTGCCGGTGCTGGCCTACGGCGCGCGCGTGCGGGCCGGCGTCAACCTCGGCGAGCGCCCCACCTTCGCCGACCTCGGCCAGACTCTCGCCGAGGTGTTCGGCGTCGGCCCCCTCGCCTGCGGCCGCAGCTTCCTCGCGGACATCACGGGGGCAGGATCGTAGGGGAGCGTGAAACCCATGAGCACGATTCGAGAGGACCTCGAGCGGCGCGAGCGCGAGTCGCTGGCGCCGCAGGCCGCCCGCAGCGTCGAAACCCGGGGCCGCCTTCGCCCCGAGCCGGAGGACGACGTCAGGCCCGCCTTCCAGCGGGACCGCGACCGCATCCTTCACTCGAAGGCGTTCCGCCGCCTCAAGCACAAGACCCAGGTCTTCTTCGCCCCGACGGGCGATCACTACCGGACGCGCCTCACCCATTCCCTCGAGGTGTCCCAGATCGCCAGGACGATGGCGAAGGCGCTGGCGCTCAACGAGGAGCTGACCGAAGCGATTGCCCTTGGCCACGACCTCGGCCATACCCCGTTCGGCCACCAGGGCGAGCGCGTGCTGGCCGGTCTCATGCCCGGCGGATTCGAGCACTACGAACAGAGCCTGCGCATCGTCGACGTCCTCGAGCGCGATGGCGCCGGGCTCAACCTGACCTGGGAAGTGCGCGACGGGATCGGGAAGCACTCGAAGGGCAAGCGCGGATCGCCCGTCGGCCCCGATGTCCCCGTCAAGGCGTCGACCCTCGAGGGACAGATCGCCCGCGTCGCCGACCTGGTCGCCTACGTCAACCACGACATCGACGATGCCGTGAGAGCCGGCGTGCTGAAGGAGCAGGATCTGCCTGCGGGCCCGCTGGCCGTGCTCGGCGCGACCCACTCGGCCCGGGTCGGGCGGATGGTCACTGCCGTCGTCCTGGAGACGAGAGGGGCCGGCCTGCGCGAGATCGCGATGACGGCCCCGGTGCTCGAGGCGGTGCTGGATCTGCGCGCGTTTCTGTTCGCGAACGTTTACGAGAACGATCTGTCAACCGCGGAATTCAAGAAGGCGGCTGGCATTCTCGGGGGGCTGTGGGAGAAGGTCCACGACGCGCCGGAGTCCTTCCTCGACGGCCGGATACTGCATGCGGAGGGCGTGGACGCGGCCGCCCGCGACTTCCTGGCCGGCATGACCGATCGGTATGCCGTGGCGCTCTACGAACACCTCTTCATTCCCAAGCCGTGGGTGAACCTGTCGGGCCGGTGGTCCTGATCGCGCTCGGCGGATGCGGGCGGACTACGGGTGGATGACTTCGAGCGAGTAGGCCGTCGGATCCGGGACGCCCTTGGTGTCGTACACCCTCGCGCAGAGACTTCCGGCGGCCGATACCGTCGCGGTCAGCGGCAAGCTGATGTAGGCATTGTCGTTGGCGACCGAGAGCTGGCAGGCGTTGTTGTTCCAGTTGCCGAGGGCCAGGCCCACCACGCGCGTGTTGTCGTCGCCGACGGCTGTCAGGGTCGCCGAAACCGGGCCTCTTCCGGAGACGACGAATACGTGGGTCGTGCCGCCGGCGGGATTGAGCGTGCCCGCGAAAGTTTCGGTCACGGTGCCGGACGGGCCCGTTTCGAGGTCCGTAAGGTCGCTCCCACACCCCGCGGCCGCGAGCGCCACCAGTGACAGGGACAATCCGAGGGTCAACAGTCGTCGCACGAGCACTCCTTGCCTGAGATCAGGCCTCCGCGTGGCGGGAGAACAATTCATTCTAGCGCACCCGGGGCCGGGAAGGCACCCTCTCACGTTCTGACGCGGCCAGACGCCCGGCGGCCGGGCCGCCCTGGCGCCGGCAGCTGCCGACCCCGTGGTATACTTGGGATTCTGTGCCTGTAGGAGAGACGGCGCCAGATGAGTGAGCTCCTGCTTGACGTCGGTCAGATGCGCGACCCGGAGGCCAGGATCGAACGGACCTTCGCGGCCGGCGTGTTGCCAACCGACCCCACAATCTGCCTGGTCACGGCGCCCGTCGCGCTCGACGTCGCCGTGCGCAAGGACCGGATGCAGTTCCGGCTGGTGGGACATGTGCGGACCGCCATCGGGTTGACCTGCAGCCGGTGCCTCGAGCGTTTCGAGATGCCGGTCGCGGAGGCCTTCGACGTGCTCTACCTGCCGCACACTCCCGCCGGGACGGCCGAAGAGCGCATGGTCGAGGACGACGACCTCTCGACGGCGTTCTACGAGGACAACGTGATCGACCTCGGCCAGCTGATGCAGGAACAGTGCTACCTGGCCGTGCCGATGAAGCCCCTCTGCCAGGAAGGCTGCCGGGGCCTGTGCCCGGATTGCGGCACCAACCTCAACACCGCGACGTGCCACTGCGAGCGGACGTGGGTGGACCCGCGGCTGGCGGTGCTCGAGCAACTGCGCAAGGACAAATAGCGATGCCAAACCCAAAGCGACGACACTCGAAGGCCCGGACATCGAAGCGCCGGACCCACGACGCCCTGAAGCCCGTTTCGCTGGGCGCCTGCCCGCACTGCCACGAGGCCAAGGCGGCGCATCAGATCTGCGCGCATTGCGGCTACTATCGCGGCCGCCAGGTCCGTGCGGTCAAGGAAGCGTAGTGCCGGATGCGGGTGGCGGTCGACGCGATGGGAGGCGACCACGGCCCGGCCGTGGTCGTCGGCGGTGCGGCTGCCGCTGCCCGGCATGCTGATGTCGGCGTGACGCTCGTCGGGGATTCGCTCGAGCTGCGCGCCGAACTGGCGCGCGTTCCAGACGCATCCCGGCTCGACATCCTTGTCGAGCACGCCGCCGATGCCGTGGGCATGGGCGAGCGGCCGGCCGAGGCTCTCCGGCGCAGACCCCAGTCATCCATCCGCGTGGCCGCCGACCTCGTGGCCCGGGGCGGCGCCGATGCCCTGTTCAGCGCGGGCAATACCGGCGCGACGGTGCTTGCCGCGTACACCCGGTTCGGGCTCCTGAGGGGCGCTGACCGCCCGGCCCTGGCGGCCACGGTGCCGACCAGGCGCGGGGCGGCGATCCTGCTCGACATCGGGGCCAACGCCGACTGCCGTCCCGCGCACCTGGTGGCCTTCGCGGCGATGGGCACGGTGTTCGCCCGCGTCGGCCTCGCCATCGCGGAGCCGACGGTCGGGGTCCTGTCGATCGGCGAAGAGGAGACCAAGGGGAACGAACTCACGCGCGAGGCCTACCGGCTCCTGCGCGAGACGCCCCTCCGGTTCGCGGGCAACGTCGAGGCCCGCGACCTCTACTCCGGCGCCGCCGACGTGGTCGTCTGCGACGGGTTCACCGGCAACGTGGTGATCAAGGTCAGCGAGGGCATCGTCGGCATGGTGGAATTGATGCTCGGCGAGGAGTTCGCGGCGATGGACGGCGACAGCGCCCGGCAGGCCGTCGAGGCGTTCGGGCATTTCCGCGCGCGGGTGGACTACTCGGAGTACGGCGGCGCACCGTTGCTCGGCGTGGGCAAGCCGGTGGTGGTCGGGCACGGCCGCTCGTCTGCCAAGGCCGTGACAAACGCCATCCTGATGGCGGCACGATTCGCCCGCGAGGGGCTGGTGCCGCGCGTCGAACAGGAACTCTTGCTGCTGCAGGGAGCGTCATCGTGATTGCATGTATCTTTCCGGGGCAGGGCTCGCAGGCTGTCGGCATGGGCAAGGCGCTGGCCGGGGCGTTTCCGCTCGTGCGCGAGACCATGGCCGAGGCCGACGAGGCGCTGGGCGAGAGCCTGAGCGGCCTCTGCTTCGAGGGGCCGGCGGAGACGCTGGTGCTCACCGAGAACACGCAGCCGGCCATCCTGGCCGTGAGCATCGCGTGCTACCGTGTGCTGGCGTCGACCGGCGTCGTGCCGGCTTTCGTCGCGGGGCACTCGCTGGGCGAGTACTCGGCGCACGTTGCGGCGGGGACGATGACGTTTGCCGACGCGCTGCGAACCGTACGCCGCCGGGGACGCTACATGCAGGACGCCGTGCCGGTGGGGCAGGGCGCGATGGCGGCCATCCTCGGGCTCGACGCCGAGACGGTGGCGCAGGCGTGCGCCGAGGCGGCGCAGGGCGAGGTGGTCAGCCCCGCGAACCTGAACGCGCCGGGTCAGATCGTCATCGCCGGGTCGAAGGCCGCGGTGGCGCGGGCCTCGGAGCGCGCCAAGCAGCTGGGCGCCAAGCGCGCGATCCCGCTGCCGGTGAGCGCGCCCTTCCACTGCGCCCTCATGCGGCCAGCCGAAGCGCGGCTGGCTCCCGAGCTGCGCGCGCTGACGGTCTGCGATCCCGCGGTGCCGGTTGTCGCGAACGTGGATGCCGAGGTGAAGCGCACCGCGGCAGCGGGGATCGAGGCGCTCGTCAGGCAAGTGTCCGCCCCGGTCCGGTGGGAAGACGTGATGCGGCGGCTTGCATCGGAGGGCGTCCACAAGTATGTTGAAGTGGGTCCTGGGACGGTATTGACCGGCCTCGGCCGGAAAATCCTGAAGGACGCGGCGTTTGCGAACATCGAGGATCCGTCTGGACTCGACGCCGTGGCCGCCTTGGTGGGTTAGTGCGCCATGTTCGACTTGACCGGAAAAGTTGCCGTCGTGACCGGTGCCGGGCGGGGGATCGGGCGGTCAATCAGCCTCGCCCTCGCGTCGCGCGGCGCGGTGGTGGTGCCCACCGACGTGGTGAACCCGGGGCCGGCGCAGCCCGAGCCTCCGGCTGAGGGGCCAGGGCGCGTGACCGGCGTCGTCGTCATGAACGTGACCGACGCGGCGGGCGCCGACGCCGCCTTCGGCCGGATCCTGTCGGAGTACGGCCGCATCGACATCCTCGTGAACAACGCCGGCATCACCCGTGATCAGCTGCTGATGCGGATGAAGCGCGAGGACTGGGACCGCGTCCTCGAGGTGAACCTCAGCGGGGCGTTCGTCTGCACGCAAGCCGTGCTGCGGCCGATGATGAAGCAGCGCACGGGACGGATCATCAGCATCAGCTCCGTGGTCGGGCAGATGGGCAACGCCGGGCAGTCGAACTACGCGGCGTCCAAGGCGGGCCTCATCGGGTTCAGCAAGTCGCTGGCCCGGGAGGTCGCGGCGCGCCACATCACCGTCAACGTGGTGGCGCCGGGGCTCATCGACACCGACATGACGCGTGCGCTGCCGCCCGAGGTGCAGGCCGAGTGGCAGTCGAAAGTGCCGCTCAGCCGGTTCGGCACGCCCGAGGACGTGGCGGCGGCGGTCTGTTTCCTGGCGTCCGACGAGGCGTCGTACATCACCGGGCAAGTTCTCGCCGTCAACGGCGGGATGTATACGTAGGAGGATGAATGGCTGGGGTTGCTGACAAGGTCAAGAGCATCATCGTGGAGCAGCTTGGGGTCGACGAGGAAGAAGTCACCATCGACGCCTCGTTCGTCGACGACCTGGGCGCGGACTCGCTCGACACGGTCGAGCTGGTGATGGCGTTCGAAGAGGAGTTCGGGATCGAGATCCCCGACGAGGACGCCGAGAAGATCACGCGCGTCAAGGAAGCCGTCGAATACATCGAGGCCCACTCCAAGAAGAAGTAACCGCATCACCCTGGGACGGTGTCGGCACCTGCGTCCGGCGGCCTGACGGCGCTGCGGGAGCGGGTTTTGACCCCTCGTGTTTGGAGGCCGCGTGAACAGGCGCGTTGTCGTGACGGGCATCGGGTTGGTGTCGGCGCTCGGCGTCGGCACCGAGGCGACCTGGGAGGGCTTGTGCGCCGGGCGCAACGGCGTCGGGCCCATCACCAAGTTCGACGCCACGGCGTTCGCCGCCCGGATTGCCGCCGAGGTCAAGGGTTTCGATCCGCTGCAGTACGTGGACAAGAAGGACGTCAAGAAGATGGACACCTTCATCCACTACGCCATCGCGGCCGCGCAGGGCGCCGCGGCGGACTCGGGGCTGGTGATCGGGCCGGAGAACGCGACGCGCGTCGGCGTCTACCTCGCGTCCGGGATCGGCGGCTTCGGCACCATCGAGCGTGAGCACCAGGCCCTGCTCGAGGGCGGGCCGCGCAAGATCTCGCCGTTCTTCATCCCGTCGGCCATCATCAACCTCGCCGCCGGGCAGGTGTCGATCCGGCTCGGGGCCAAGGGCCCGAACCTGGCCACCGTGACGGCTTGTGCGGCGTCGGCGCATGCCGTGGGCGAGGCCTACGAGATCATCAGGCGCGGCGCCGCCGATGCGATGATCGCCGGCGGCTCCGAGGCGGCCATCACCCCGATGGGCGTCGGCGGCTTTGCCGCCATGCGCGCCCTCTCAACGCGCAACGACGAGCCCGCGCGCGCCAGCCGCCCGTTCGACAAGGAGCGGGACGGCTTCGTCATCGGAGAGGGCGCCGGCGTCCTGGTCCTCGAGGAACTCGAGCAGGCCCGCCGGCGGGGCGCCCGCGTGTACGCCGAGGTCGTCGGCTACGGGGCCACGGCCGACGCGTACCACATCACCGCCCCGTCGGAGGACGGAGACGGTGCCGTGCGCGTGATGGCGATGGCCCTGGAGTCGGCAGGCGCGAGCACCGGCGACGTGCAGTACATCAACGCCCACGGCACGTCGACGCCCTTCAACGACAAGCTGGAGTCGCTCGCCATCCGCACGCTGTTCGGGGAACGTGCGGACGGGATCGGCGTGTCGTCCACCAAGTCGATGATTGGCCACACGCTGGGCGCGGCGGGCGGCATCGAGGCTGGCATCACCGCGCTGGCCGTGTACCACCAGACGATGCCCCCGACGATCAACCTCGACATCCCCGACCCGGAGTGCACCCTGGATTACGTGCCGTGGAAGGCCCGGACCGCGCGGATCACGTACGCGATGTCCAACTCCTTCGGGTTCGGCGGCACCAACGCCGCCCTGCTCCTCCGCCGTTTCGACGGCTGACGCCGGGAGCGTCCTGACATGAAGATCGCCGTCTGCCTGAAACAGGTTCCGTCGCGCGACTGGCAGCCGCGTGTCAACGAGCAGAAGACGTGGGTCCGCGACCAGGACGCCGCCTTCGAACTCAACGAGCCGGATGCCTATGCCCTCGAAGAGGGCCTGCGGCTGAAGGAGAAACACGGCGGGGAGGTGGTGGTCTGCTCGGTGGGCCCCGCCCGCGTGTCCCAGGCGCTGCGTGAGGCGCTGGCCCGGGGCGCCGACCGTGCCATCCACGTCGAAGACGAGGCGCTGGCGCAGGCCGACGCGTACGCCGTGGCCGAGGCGCTGGCCGCCGCCATGCGCGGCGAAGCGTTCGACCTCGTGCTCACGGGGCTCCAGTCCGACGACCAGGGCAGCGCCCAGACCGGCGTGATGCTCGCCTCGCTGCTCGGCATCGCGTCGGCGACCATCATCATGGAAGTGGGCGTCCAGGGGCAGGCCCTTCGGGTGAAGCGCGAGCTCGAGGGCGGCTGGTTCCAGTGGGTGGTGTTGCCGATGCCCGCGCTCCTGACGATTCAGAGCGGCATCAACCAGCTGCGCTATGCGACGCTGAAGGGCATCATGGCCGCGAAGAAGAAAGAGATCCGGAAGGTGGCCCGGCCCGCCGGGATCGCCTCGCGGCAGCAGATTGTCGGTCTGTACGTGCCCGAGAAGCGGAAGCAGACGCAGATGATCGGCGGCAGCCCGGCCGAGGCCGCCAAGGCCCTCATCGCGGCACTGCGCGACGAAGCGCGGGTGATCACATGATTCTGGTTATCGCGGAACAGCAGGGCGGCACGCTGAACAAGTCCAGCTGGGAGACCATCGCGGCGGCTCAGCAGGCAGGCGGCCCGGTCAAGGTTGCCGTCGTCGGCGCCGACACGGCCGCGGCGGCCGCTGAGCTGGCGGCGGCCGACGTCGCCGAGGTGCTGCGCGTCGAGGCGCCCGCGCTCTCGCCGTATACGCTCGACGGCTTCGTGTCGGCGCTTGGCCAGGTGGTGGCCGCCGAGCAGCCCGGTGAGGTGTTCCTCCCGCACACGTACCAGACGCGGGACTTCGCGCCCGCGCTGGCCGTGCATCTCGGCCGCGCGCTGGTCACCGATTGTGTCGCCACCCGGCACGCCGAGGGGCGCCTCTTGTTCGTACGCCCCGTGTTCCAGGGGCGGCTGCTGGCCGACGTCGCGTGCGACGGCCAGGCCCTCGCAACGTTCCAGATCGGGGCCATCCGGGCCGACTCGCTGGCGCGCGGCGCGTCCCCGGCGCCGGTCCGGACCGTCGCGGTGACGGTCGACGGCGGCGCGATTCGTCAGAAGCCTGAGGCGCCGTTCCGGGAGGCCAAGCAGGCGGTCGACCTGTCGCAGGCCGAGCGCATCGTCGCCGTCGGACGCGGGATCAAGGACCCGGAGAAGGTGGCGCTGGCGCAGCAGCTGGCCGCCGCCATGGGCGCCGAAGTCGGTGCGTCGCGGCCGATCTGCGACGCCGGCTGGCTGCCGATGGACCGGCAGATCGGCAGTTCGGGCCAGACCGTCGCGCCCAAGCTGTATCTCGCCCTCGGCATCTCGGGGGCGATCCAGCACCTGGTCGGCATGAAGGGCGCCCGCACCATCGTGGCCATCAACAAGGACCCCGAGGCCCCGATCTTCGAAGTGGCCGACTACGGCGTCGTGGGCGACCTGTTCGAGATCGTGCCGGCCGTCATCAAGGAGCTCCAGGGCTAGTGCACGCCACCGAGACCTGGATCTTCCGCATCCTCGTGCTCGGGTTTGCCGGCGCGTTCGCGGCGCAGGTGTGGACGCGCGCGCGTCTTATCCTGCGGGCTCGGAACAACATCCACGTCCGCGACGACGAGACCGGGCACCGGCTGTTGCGCTTCATCGCCGAGGTCGTCTTCCAGTCGCGGACGATCGCGGAGCGCCCGGCCGTCGGCGTCGCCCACCTGGGCGTCTTCTGGGGCTTCACGGCCTTCGCCCTTTACACGGGCGTCGAGTTCCTCGCGGGACTCGGCATCGCCGACTTCACCGGCTCGCGGTGGTTCCACCTCTACGCCATGGCCCTCGTGCCGTTCTCGGTGGCGGTCATCCTCGGCATCAGCGGGCTCCTCGTGCGCCGCGCGATCGTGCGGCCGGCGTCGCTCGGCGACCACGTGTCGGGCGAGTCGGTGCTCATCGGGTTCTTCATCCTGACGCTGATGGTCACCTTCCTGCTCGCGTTCCGGTGGGACACCGGCGTCGCGGCGCGCGTGAACTGGTGGGTCCACGCGCTGATGATTCTCGGGTTCCTGGTGCTCATCCCGGACTCGAAGCACTTCCACCTCGTGCTGTCGCCGCTGACGGTGTACCTGCGCTCGCCGGGCCTGGCGACGGTGCCGAATCTCGACTTCGAACAGGAGCAGGTCGGCCTCGAGACCGTGGCCGACGTCGAACGGAAGCAGGTGCTCGACGCCTTCACCTGCGTCGAGTGCGGGCGCTGCCAGGTGAACTGCCCGGCGCACGGCACGGGCAAGCCGCTCAACCCGAAGCAGCTGATTCTCCAGAACGAAGCCGCGCTGCTGGCCGGCCGGCCCGACGCGAAGCTCGCCGACGTCTTCGACGCCAAGGTGCTGTGGCAGTGCACGACGTGCGGCGCCTGCGAGGCGCAGTGCCCGGTCGGGGTCGAGCACCTGCCGCTCATCATCGGCGCGCGCCGCGGCCTGGCGTCGAATGGCGAGGCGCCCGCCGCGCTGGCGGCCGTCTACAACCACCTCGAGCGCCGCGGCAACATCTGGGGCCTCGGCGCCGATCTCCGGCAGAAGTTCGTGCAGTCGGCCGGCGTCGAGATCTTCGACGCAGCGCGCCATGAATACCTCGTGTGGCTGGGCTGCGCCGGGGCCTTCGAGGCCGACTTCCAGAAGTCCCTGCGGTCGCTCTTCGACATCCTGCGGGCGAGTGGCGTCACCTTCGGCGTGCTCGCCAGGGAACGGTGCACGGGCGACATCGCGAAGCGCACCGGCAACGAGTACCAGTTCCAGGAGCTGGCGCGGGCGAACATCGAGGAGTTCGCGGCGGCGGGCGCGGGGAAGATCGTCACGTCCTGCCCGCACTGTCTCCGGACGATGGGGACCGACTACCGCGAGTTCGGATTCACCGCCGAGGTAATCCACTCGGCGAGCCTCGTGGCGGCGCTGACGCGCACGATGGCGGTGCCGGGCGCCGGCACGGTCACGTTCCACGATCCGTGCTACCTCGGCCGCTACGCCGGCGTGACCGAGGAGCCGAGGGACCTGCTCGCGCGTTTCGGCGCGGCGGTCTCCGAGCCGGAGCGTCACGGGGCGAATCCCTTCTGCTGCGGCGCGGGCGGCGGCCTGCTCTTCGAAGAACACGAAGAGGGCCGGCGCATCAGCCAGGAGCGTTTCGAGCAGCTGCAGCGGACCGGGGCCTCCACCATCGTGACGGCCTGCCCCTTCTGCTCGATCATGCTGAAGGGCGCGCAGGCCAGCGCAAACACGCAGGTCGAGTTCGTCGACCTGATCAGCTTCGTGGACGGCCGGATGAAGAGCGCCGCCCCCGCGGCCGCTCCACGCCCGTGAACGACACACCGGGCTGGCGGCAGTCCCGCTTGAAGCGCGCCCAGGTCTCGGCCATTGCCGCGATTGGGTATCCCCTCATCGCCTTGCTCGCGCGCAGCCTCCGGCTCGAGGTCGAAGGCCGCGAGCACCTGGACGCGGTGACCGCGTCCGGCCGCCCCTGCATCGTCAGCTTCTGGCACGGGCGCATCCTGCCCCTGTCGCTCTACTTCCGGAACCGCGGCATCGTCGTCATCACCAGCGAGAACTTCGACGGCGAGTGGATCGCGCGCATCATCGGCCGCCTCGGCTACGGCACCGCCCGGGGGTCGAGTTCGCGGAACGCCCGCGCGGCCACCCTGCAGCTTGTGCGGGACATTCGCGCCGGCCGTTCGACGGCCTTCACGCTCGATGGGCCGCGGGGCCCCGCGCGCGTGGCCAAGCCGGGCGCCGTGTGGCTCGCGGGCGCGACGGGGGCGCCGTTGCTGCCGATTCATGGCGAGTGTGAACGGAGCTGGTCGCTGCGGAGTTGGGACCGGACGCAGATCCCGAAGCCGTTCACCCGTGTGCACATGGTGGTCGGCCCGCCGATCGAACTGCCGGGCGGGTTGGGCGACGACGCGCAGGCCCGGGCCTGCCGGGATCTCGAGGCCGTCCTGGAGGACCTTCGCCGCCGGGCGTGTGCCCTGGCCGGCGTGGAGGCGTGATGCCTGTGCTCGTCCTCACCAGCGCACGGTTCGGCGACCATACGCCGCCGCCGGGACATCCCGAGCGCCCCGAGCGGCAGCACGTGATGGACGCGGTGGCGGCGCGGTGGCGCGAGCTCGGCGGGCTCGTGGCCGAACCGTCGCCGGCTCCGCGCGACGCGCTCCTCCGGGTCCACAGCGGCCGTTTCCTCGAGACGCTGGAGTCGGCGGCCGGGCGCGCGGTGATGCTGGACCCCGACACGTTCACGTCGGCGGAGTCCTGGGCGATCACGCAGCTGGCCGCGGGAGCCGCAATGGGTGCGGTTGATGCGGTGCTGGAAGGCCGGACCACGCGGGCCGCGGCGCTGGTCAGGCCTCCCGGGCACCATAGCAGCCGCGACCTGGCGCGGGGATTCTGCCTAATCAACAACGCCGCCGTGGCGGCCGCCCGCGCGCTCGATAGCGGCCTCGCGCGCGTGGCGATTGTCGACTTCGACGTGCACCACGGCAACGGGACGCAGGAGATCTTCGAGGCGGATCCGCGGGTGCTCTACGTGTCGACGCACCAGTGGCCGTTCTACCCGGGCACAGGCCGGGCGGACGATGTGGGGACGGGCGCCGGGCGCGGGTTCACGGTGAACGTGCCGATGGAGCGAGGCGCCACGGATGCGGACTACGATCTCGTCTTCGACGAAATCGTGGTTCCGGTGGCGAGCCGGTTCAAACCGGAACTCGTGATCGTCTCCGCCGGGTTCGACGCGCACGAAGAAGACCCGATCGGAGCCATGCGGATGAGCGCCGGCGGCTTCGCCCGCCTGACCGGCCGGTTGTGCGCGGTGGCGGACAACTGCGCGTCGGGCCGGATCGTGCTCGTCACCGAGGGCGGGTACAACCTGAGGGCCCTTGCCGCGTCCCTGGCGGCCTGCCTCGGGGCCCTGGACGGCCGCGACGAGCGTGAGGCCGCGCCTGCCGCAGCGGCCGACGATGCCCGGCGCGGCCGACTCGCGGCGCAGCAGGCGCGTGCGGTACAGGCCGCATTCTGGCGTGGGCTATAATCGTCAGGATATGAGCGAGTACAACCCGCAGGCCATCGAACAGAAGTGGCAGCAACGGTGGCGGGACAGCCGCGCGTTCGAGGTGACGGAAGATCCCTCGAAGCCCAAGTTCTACTGCCTCGAGATGTTCGCCTACCCGTCGGGACACGCCCACGTCGGCCACGTCCGCAACTACATGATCGGCGACGTGATGGCCCGCATGAAGCGGATGCGCGGCTACAACGTGCTGCACCCGTTCGGGTGGGACGCCTTCGGCCTGCCGGCCGAGAACGCGGCCATCAAGAACGGGATCCATCCCCGGACGTCGACCCTGGCGAACATCGCCCACATGAAGGGGCAGTTGCAGCGCCTGGGCATCAGTTACGCCTGGGAGCGCGAACTCGCCACGTGCCTGCCGGACTACTACAAGTGGAACCAGTGGCTGTTCCTGCGCATGTTCGAGCGCGACCTGGCGTATCGCCGGCGATCGACGGTCAACTGGTGCTCGTCGTGCCAGACGGTGCTCGCCAACGAGCAGGTCGTCGACGGCGGCTGCTGGCGGTGCCACACCCTGGTCACGCACCGTGACCTGGAGCAGTGGTTCCTGCGGATCACCCACTACGCGGACGAACTGCTTCGTGCGACCGACGGGCTCGCGGAGTGGCCCGAGAAGGTCCTCACGATGCAGCGCAACTGGATCGGCCGGTCCGAGGGCGCGCGGGTGCGGTTCCCGCTGGTCGACCCGACCGGCACGGGCGCGTCGGCCGACATCGAGGTGTTCACGACGCGGATCGACACGATCTTCGGGGCGACCTTCGTGCTGCTGGCGCCCGAGCACGAGATGCTCGATCGCCTCGCGGCCGAATCGACGGACCCGGACGGGATGCGGGCGGCGGCGGCCAGGTTCCGCCGCCAGGACCGCAGCGCGAGGCTCACCGGCGAGGTCGAGAAGGAAGGGTTCAGCACGGGCCGGTTCGCGGTGAATCCCTTCACCGGCCAGCACGTGCCGATCTGGGTGGCGAACTTCGTCCTGGGCGAGTACGGGACTGGCGCGGTGATGGCCGTGCCGGCGCACGACCAGCGCGACTTCGAGTTCGCGCGGAAATACGGGCTGCCCGTACGCGTGGTGATCCAGCCGGAAGGTGATGGCCTGGCCTCGCTGGAGGCCTCGACCATGACCGAGGCGTACTCGGAGCCGGGGCGGGTCGCGGATTCCGGCGAGTACACGGGACTGTGGTCCACCGACGCCCTCCGCGTCATGGCGGAGAAGGCCGAGCGGCGCGGCATCGGCCAGCGCACGGTCCAGTTCCGCCTGAAAGACTGGGGCATCTCGCGGCAGCGGTACTGGGGCACGCCGATCCCGATCATCCACTGCCCGTCGTGCGGCCTCGTGCCGGTGCCTGACGATCAGCTGCCCGTCGAACTTCCCGCGGTTGCCGAGTTCACCGGCAAAGGGGAGTCCCCGCTGGCGGGCGTCCCGGAGTTCGTCAACGTCGCGTGCCCCCGCTGCGGCGGTGCCGCGCGCCGCGAGGCGGACACGATGGACACCTTCGTGGATTCGTCGTGGTACTTCTATCGCTACTGCGACGCCAGGAACCCGGCGCAGCCCTTCGACCCGGCGAAGGTCGCGTACTGGGCGCCGGTGGACTTCTACAGCGGCGGCGTCGAGCACGCCATCCTGCACCTGATCTACTCGCGCTTCTTCGCGCGCGTGTTTCGCGATCTCGGCATGGTCAGTCACTCCGAGCCGTTCACCCGCCTGCTCACGCAGGGCATGGTGCTGAAGGAAGGCTCGGTCATGTCGAAGAAGAAGGGCAACGTCGTCGACCCGGACGACATGATCGCGAAGTACGGGGCGGACGCCCTGCGCCTGTACGTGATGTTCGTCGCGCCGCCCGAGAAGGAAGTGGAGTGGACCGACGCCGGCCTGGAAGGGGCGTTCCGGTTCCTCATGCGCGTCTGGCGCATCGCGCAGCTCTGGCGGGGCGCGGTGGCGTCGGCGCCGCCGGTGGGCGCGTTGGCGGATCCGCTGACAGACGCGGAGCGTGCCCTGCGCCGGAAGACGCACGACACGATCCGCCGCGTCACGCAGGACCTCGACCCGCGCGTCCACTTGAACACCGTGGTGTCGGCGCTCATGGAACTGGTCAACGAGCTCTACCAGTTCTCGGACCAGCATACGCTGGGCGGCGCTGCGGCGAAGCGGACTGACGCCGCTGTGCCGGAGGAGCGCCCGGGGACGCAGGCTGTGCTGAAAGAGGCCGTCGAGGCTCTCGTCCTCATGCTGTCGCCGTTCACACCCCACATGGCCGAGGAACTGTGGGAGCAGATGGGGCGCGAGGGCGGCATCGTGTTCGCGCCGTGGCCGGCCTTCGACCCGGCCGTCGCCAAGGCCGACGAGGTCGTCATCCCGGTGCAGGTCAACGGCAAGGTCCGCGGGCGGGTGACCGTGCCGGCCGACAGCAGTGAAGACGAGATCCGCGAGGCGGCGCTCGCCGACCCGCCGGTCGCCGCCTATGTGGCCGGCAAGTCAGTGGTGAAAGTCATCGTGGCGAAAGGCAAGCTCGTCAGCCTCGTGATCAGGTAGTCTGGAACCGTGAGCACCATCCTGAACCTGCTGATCGTGGCTGCGCTGGCGGTGACCGGCACCGGGTGCGGGTATTCGCTCGCGGGCCGGGGATCGTTCCTGCCGTCCTACATCCGCGTGATTGGCGTGCCCCAGTTCGCCAACCAGACGACCTACCTGGAAGTGGAGCGGCGCTTCACCGAGCGCGTGCGGACCGAGTTCATCGGCCGCGGCCGCTACCAGGTGCTCGCCCAGGAGGCCGGGGCGGACGCGGTGCTCCGCGGCGCCATCACCGGCTTGTCGATTGTCCCGGCGAACTTCAACGACGCGCAGCAGGCCACGCGCTACATCATCGTCGTCAACACGAAGATCGAGTTCGTCGACCTGAAGACGAACAAGGCGCTCTGGGAGAACCCCTCGATGGTGTTCCGCGAAGAATACGACCTGCCGGCCGACACGCAGGCCGGCAACCCGTCGGCGTTCTTCGGGCAGGGGTCGAATGCGCTCGAGCGCGTGGCGAACGACTTCGCCCGGTCCGTCGTGAGCGCCATCCTCGAGGCCTTCTAGGCTGGGACGGCCCCACGTGGCGCGCCAGGTCACCCCGCAGTCGCTCGAACAGCACATCGCCAGCGGGCGCCTCGACCCGGTCTACGTGCTCACGGGGCCGGACGGCGCGATGAAGGCGAAGCTCGTCGCGCAGCTGGTCGAGACAATCGAGGAGGACCTGCGCCCCTTCAACGTCGACAAGCTGTTTCCTCCCGACCAGCGGGAAGAAGCGCGCAAGCAGTTCTGGACGGTCCTGCAGCTGGCGCGCACGCTGCCCATGATGGCGCCGCGGCGCGTGATCGTCGTGGCCCAGGCCGAGAAGCTCATGCAGGTCTTCAAGGCCGGTGACGACGAGGCCACGGGGCCGGCCGACGACGCGCGGGCGGGCAGGAAGGGCCGGAAGGCCGTGCAGAAGGCGGCCGGGGAAGCCGAGTTGGAGGCGTTCGAGGAGTTTCTCTCGAACCCCACGCCCGACGCCGTGGTCGTGTTTGTTGCGGGTGAGGGGCTGAACCGCAGCCTGAAACCCGTCAAGCTGCTCGAGAGGCTGGCGACGCTCGTCGACTGCGATCCCCTGCCGCAGGCTGGTGACGCCATCGAGTGGGTGAAGGCCGAGGCGGCCGGCGAGGGCGTGCGCATCGAGCCCTCCGCGGCGAGGCTGCTCGCCACCCTGGCAGGCGGCGACATCGCCCGCCTCCGCGCCGAGTTCGAACGTGCCGTGCTGTTCGCCTCCGGCGACGGCATCATCACCGAGGCGGCCGTTCGCGAGATCGCGAGCGCGGCGACGACGCAGAACGCCTGGGCCATGACAAACGCCATCGAGCGGGGATCGACGGGCGAGGCGCTCCGCGAGCTGGCGCTGAAGATCGACGCCGGGGAGTACCCGCCGATGATCCTCGGGCAGGTCCGGTGGTTCGTTGCGAACAGGCTGGAGCCGAGGCGCGTGCGGACGGCGATGGACGCGCTCTTCCGGACGGATCTCGCCTTGAAGACTTCAGGCGGCGACCCGAGAGTCCTCCTCGAGCGGCTCGTCGTTGAGTTGTGCGGGTAGGGAAGGGCGCCGGCGGGCCTACTTTGCGGGCGCCGCGCTCACGCGTGTTTGCAGGCGCGACTTGTAGCGTGCCGCCGCGTTCTTGTGGATGACGCCCTTGGTGACCATCCGGTCGATCAGGGAAATGGTCCCCTTCAATTCGGTTTTGGCCTTCCCGAAATCGTCCTTGTCGATGAGCGCGCGGATGCTTCGCAGGGACCCGCGGAGCTGAGAGCGCAACTGGCGGTTCCGCTCGCGGTGGACGACGTTCTGGCGGTGCGCCTTCAGCGCGGATGCATGACTGGCCACAGTATCCTCTGAGTCACGTTGCCCACGGGCGAGCCCCATGCCTGCCCGTCGAATCTCCAATCATAGCATTTCACGCCATTTCGCGCGAGCTACAGAAGCGGAAGGCCGCCCTCCTTTTCGTGTCGCCCGCCGGCCCGGGGAGGCCGCGCCGGGGGCATGCAGTGCCGTAACGGCCTGAGCAACAAGGGGAAACGGCTGCCGCGCCGGCCGGGTGGTACCGCCCTTGCCTCAAGGATCCGTGGGGCGCGGACGCCGCGTGGGAAGAGCCCACGCGCTGGCGTGAGCCGTGTGACCGGGAGCCGCATGTTTCAGACCGATTTGGGACGGGCCGACGCGGTGCTTGCCGCGCTCGAGAAGAAGCGGCCGGAGGTGGCGGCCCACAGCCGGCGGGTCTCGGCCTACTCGGTCAGGCTGGCGGTGCAGTTCGGACTGGCCCGCGACGTGATCGAGACGATCCGCCTCGGGGCCCTGCTGCACGACGTCGGAAAGATGCTGACCCCGTCGCGCATTCTCGAGAAGCCAGGCCGGCCCAACGCGCGCGAATGGCAGGAGCTGAAGGCCCACCCGGAACTCGGCCAGGAAATCTGCCATCGCTCGGGGTTCGACGACGAGGTCTGCACCATCGTCCTGTATCATCACGAGCGCTGCGACGGGAGCGGGTACCCCGACCGGCTGGCTCACCCCGTCATCCCTTACATGGTCCGGATTGTCTCGGTGATGGACACGTTCGACGCGCTGACCAGTTCGCGCGACTACCGGGAACGCCTGTCGGTGGCCGCCGCCCGCACGCTCATTGCAAGGTCGGCCGGCTCGAAGTACTGCCCGTGGGTGGTGAGCGGCCTGCTCGCGCTCCCCGTCCAGATGCTGCAGCCCGGCCCCGGCGATGCTCCCGGCGTGATTCGCCACCCGCAAGGCCCGGCCCTGATTCCCGTCGGCGGTCTGGGCGAATTCCAACTGCCCCGCCCAGGCGCCGCCCTTCAGGCCTCCCTCTCCTGAGCCCCCGCCCCGCACTCTAGGGTCAGACCCGGGTCTGACCCCGTTTGACGCCAGTTGACGCTAACGGACGATTTCGTAAGTGCCGGAGGCGGGGCGGGTGTCGGTGTAGCGGGGCACTGGCTGACCGTCGACCATGGCGTAGGTTTTGTAAATGACCCGCCGGACGGCGCTGCCGGATTCCCCATCCGGCGTGATCCGCTTGACGCGGTTCACGTAGTCGCGGGTCTCCCGGTAGGGGGGCACGGCCTTGCCGTAGCGGTCGACAGCGCCCGGCCCGGCGTTGTACGCGGCCAGGGCCAGGGATTCGTTGCCGTAGCGGTCGAGCAGCGATCGCAAATACGCCACACCGGCGCGGATGTTCTCGGAGGGGTCGTACGGGTTGCGGACGCCGAATTCCGCGGCCGTGCCGGGCATCAGCTGCATCAGGCCCATGGCACCCTTCGGCGAGCGCGCACGGGGGTCGAACCCGGATTCCACCTGGATGACGGCCCGGATGAGGTCGGGCCTCACGGCGTGGCGAGCCGCCGCCTCGTCGATGATCGGATCGAACCGGTTGCGGTACCGCTCGGCGGCGGGGCGGGTCGAGAGCAGCGCGGACCCCGCAACCGCAAACGTCCGATAGTCGGACGACTGGAGCCGGTCGGAGTAGACCTGATTGCCGTTGGCGTCGCGCCAGGCGTAGATTTGCGCCAGCGCGGGCCGGGGGAGTCCCGCCAGCAGGCCAACCACGAGCGCGCACGCAATCCTGGAGACAGGCATGGTCTTCCCCCCTCTTATCGGCGCACGGGGGGGGAAACTTCAGGGTCCGAGCATCTGACCGATGGCGTCCCGGCTGGCGGCCAGCAGTTGGTCGAGCTTCTCCGGCTGGCGGCCTCCGGCCTGGGCGAAGTCGGGCCGGCCACCCCCGCCGCCGCCTACGATCGGCGCGAGCTGCTTGACGAGCTTGCCCGCATGGACCCTGCCGGTCAGGTCCGAGGTGACCGAGATCACGAACTGCACCTTGTCGTCATCGGCGGCGCCGAGCACCACCACTCCGCGGCCGAGGGAGCTCTTGAGCGAGTCCGAGAGCTCGCGCAGCGCGGACGCATCGAGGCCGTCGACACGGCGGGTCAGGATCCGCACGTCGCCAATCTGCACGACGTCAGCCGCGGCCTCTGCTGGACCTCCGGATGCCGCCTTCATCCGCAGGTGGCTGATCTCCCGGCCGAGCCGCTTCACCTCGGCCTGGAGGCGGTCGATCGCTTCTCCGGCCTGGCCGGCGCCGACATTGAGCCTCGACAGCACACCGGTCAGGGCGGCGTGCTGGCCCTGCATGTGGCGCAGCGCCTCGGGGCCGGTGAGCGCTTCGATGCGCCGCACATTCGCTCCAATCCCGCCTTCCTGGATGATGACGAACGGGCCGATGTCGCCCGTGGCGTCGCAGTGCGTTCCGCCGCACAGCTCCATGCTGAAACCAGGGACCGAGACGACCCGCACAGTGTCGCCGTACTTTTCCCCGAACAGCGCCATGGCGCCGGCCGCAACCGCTTCCTGCGTCGGGCGGACCTCCGTCCGGACAGGGGTGTTGCGGCACACCTCGACGGTCACGAGGCGCTCGATTTCGGCGAGCTCCTCGACGGTCGGCGGCGCCATGTGGACGAAATCGAACCGGAGGCGATCCGGCGACACCAGCGAGCCTCCCTGCTTCACGTGGGAGCCGAGCACGCGGCGGAGCGCGGCATGCAGCAAGTGGGTGGCCGTGTGGTTGCGGCGGGTGGCGTCGCGCAGGCCGTCGTTGACCTCGGCGGAGACCGGATCGCCCACCTTGACGCGGCCCTGCTCGACCCGGACCTGGTGGAGCCGCGGCCAGCCCGCCACCTTCGAGACGCCCTGGACATGCGCGCTGAATGCGCCCGACTCCGTGAAGAGGCGACCCGTGTCGGAAACCTGGCCGCCCGACTCGACGTAGAACGGCGTTCTGGCGAGCGCGGCATAGCCGGCGTCGCCGGCCGCCAGCGCCTCGACGTCCTTGCCTGCGCTGTCGAACAGGGCGACCACGGGCGCCCCGGACACGCGCGTGGTCGCGTAGCCCTCGAACGGGTCGCCGGCCTCCTCGAGCGCCCGCCGCGTCGGTTCCGACGGCGCGAAGAACTCGGCCTGGTGGGTCCGGTCGAAGCCGCTCTTCGACCTCCCGCGGTCCTTCTGGGCGTTCATGGCGCGGTCGTAGCCCGCCTGGTCGAAGGCGATGCCTCGCTGCGACGCGGTGTCCTCGATGAAGTCCTTCGGCAGACCGTAGGAATCGTAGAGCCGGAACGCGTCATCGCCCTTGAGGACGCCGGCCGCCGCCGACTGATCGAGCAGTTCCTCGAGGCGGGGCAGGCCCGTCGTCAGCACGGCCTCGAACCGGACCTCCTCGGCGGCGACGATTTTCGAGACGTACTCGTGCCCGGCCTTGAGTTCCGGGTACGCATCCCCCATCTGGGCCACGAGCACGTCCACGAGCCCGCAGAGGAACGGCTCGGTCAGGCCCAGCATGTGCCCGTGCCGCATCGCACGGCGCATGATTTTGCGCAGGACATAGCCGCGCCACTCGTTCGAGGGCATCACGCCGTCCGCGATGAGGAACGTCATCGCCCGGGCGTGGTCGGCTACCACGCGGGCGGAGACGTCGGATGGGTCCATCGTGCCCTGGTACGGTCGGCCGGAGAGCGAGCTGATGGCCGTGAGCAGCGGCTGGAACAGGTCGGTGTCGTAGTTCGACAGCGTGCCCTGCATGATGGCGGTGATGCGCTCGAGCCCCATGCCCGTGTCGATCGACGGCGCGGGCAGCGGGACAAGGCGCTTGTCGGGCTGCCGGTCGAACTCCATGAATACGTTGTTCCAGACCTCCACGTACCGGTCGCACGAGCATTCCACGCCGCGGCACGCCGGTTCCGGGCAGGGCAGGTGGGTGCCGCGGAAGTAGTGGATCTCCGAGCAGCGGCCGCACGGGCCGGTATCGCCCATGGACCAGAAGTTGTCCGCCGCGCCCAGTTCGGCGATGCGCGAGGCCGGAAGGACGCGCAGCCAATAGCCGTAGGCCTCGTCATCGCGGGGCACGCCGCCTTCTCCGGCGAACACGGTCGCGAAGAGCCGGTCCGCCGGCAGCTTCCACACGTCGGTCAGGAGCGTCCAGGCGAGGCCGATGGCGTCTTCCTTGAAGTAGTCGCCGAAGGAGAAGTTGCCGAGCATTTCGAAGAAGGTGTGGTGCCGGAGCGACGGTCCGACGTTTTCGAGATCGTTGTGCTTGCCGCTGACCCTCATGCACTTCTGCGAACTCGCCGCGCGGCGGTAGTCACGCTTGTCCCGGCCGAGGAAGACGTCCTTGAACTGGTTCATGCCCGCGTTGGTGAACAGGAGTGTGGGGTCGTCTCCAGGCACGAGCGGGGAGCTCGCGACCACGCGGTGGCCATGCTGTTCGAAGAACCCGAGGAATGTGCGGCGGATATCGCTGGACGTCATCCGGCTATTGTAGCAAGCGAGCGGCGGCTGGGGGCTAGGGACTGGGCGCTAGTTCTTCTTGCTTCTGGATTCTAGCTTCTTGCTTCTTGCTTCTGATTCTGCGGCGGCTACTCGTCCGGCTCGCTCCGGCGGCCCCAATAGGGCCGCAGGGCCGTGCGGATGAGGTCGGCGGGGAAGCCGCGGCGCAGGAGCGCGGCAAAGAGCCGCCGATAGGCCGAGGCGTCGGCAAGAGACCGGCGGCCGCGCAGTTTCGCCGCGACGACCGCGTCGAGGACCGCTTGTTCGTCGGAGTCGGCGAGCACGGACTGCAGGGCGTCGAGGGCGACCTCCTTCGTGAAGCCGAGCCGTTCGAGCTCCCGGCCCACGCGGTGCCGTCCCCGCTGCCGTACGAGGACGAGCGTCCTGGCCGCGGCCCCCGCCGCCCGGCGGTCGTCAACGATTCCCGCGCCAGTCAGGCGCTCGACGACCCCGTCGATCAGATCGTCCTGGAAGCCGCGCGACGTGAGGCGGTCGCGGAGGCGGGCGGCCGACATCTCCCGGCCGGCCAGCAGCCGCAAGGCGGCGGCCTGGGCCGCCTTCCTGGCCTCGTCGGGGTCGGCCGGGATCGGTGCCGGCGGGCGCGGCATGGCGGCCTAGCGCTTGGTGAAGCGGGTGATCTCGGGAGCGGGTTCGCTGCCGCCGATGACGCCCCGCGCCATCTGGTCCTGCGCCTCGTCGGACGCCGTGGCGATGCCCTGCACCTTCAGCTTGAACTCGTCGACGTTGGTCGACCACCGGAGCGCTTCGTCGTAGGTGACGAGGTTCTTGCGAAGCAGCCCGAGCAGCGACTGGTCGAACGTCTGCATCCCGTACTGCGACGTGCCGGAGGCAATCGCCGTCTGGATGAGGTGCGTCTTCTCCTTGTCGACGATGCAGTCACGGATGAAGGGGGTGGTGACCAGGACTTCGACCGCCGGGCAGCGGCCCACGCCGTCGGCGCGCGGGACGAGGCGCTGCGAGACGACGGCCCGCAGCACCGACGCCAGCTGGAGGCGGATCTGCTTCTGCTGGTGCGGCGGGAAGACGGCGATGATGCGGTTGATGGTCTCGGTCGCATCCAGCGTGTGGAGCGTCGAGAACACGAGGTGGCCCGTCTCGGCCGCGAGCAGCGCCGTCTCGACCGTTTCGAAGTCGCGCATCTCGCCAACCAGGATGACGTCCGGGTCCTGCCGCAGGGCGGCGCGCATGGCGTGCGCGAACGACCGCGTGTCGGTCGACACCTCGCGCTGGTTGATGATCGCCTTGTGGTCCTTGTGCAGGAACTCGATCGGGTCTTCGACCGTCAGGACGTGGACGCACCGCGTCCGGTTGATGCGATCCACCATGCCGGCCAGCGTCGTGCTCTTGCCGCTGCCCGTCGTCCCGGTGACCAGGACGAGGCCGCGCTCTTCGTCGGCGATCTTGGAGATGACCGCCGGCAGGCTCAGTTCCTCGATCGTGCGGATCTGCACCGGGATGACGCGCAGGACCAGTCCGATGGTGTTGCGCTGCTGGAAGACGCTGCAGCGGAAGCGCCCGAGGCCCGCCACGCTGTAGGCCAGGTCCACTTCCGGCGACTTCTTGAACCGCTCCCGCATCCCCGCGGGCACCACGGCGGCCGCCATGGCGATGGTGTCGTCGGGCAACAGCTTCTTGGACCCGGGCACCTGGACCAGGCCGCCGGCCACGCGCATCATCGGCGCGGAGCCGGCCTTCAGGTGCAGGTCCGAAGCCCCATTCTCAACGGCGGTCGTCAGCAGGTCGTTGATGTGCATGAGCTAGCCCCTCGCGGTCGCAGCCACGGCGGGGACCGCCGGGCCGGCCGCGTCCTGATACACATACGTCAGCCAGTTGTGCGTGTCGGGCGCGGCGCCGCCGATGATGTCGAAAAACGCCCGCTGGATGGCCGTGGTGACGGGGCCGCGCCTGCCCGACCCGATCACGATCTTGTCGACGGAGCGGATCGGGGTGATCTCCACCGCCGTCCCGGCGAAGAAGAGCTCGTCGGCGATGTAGAGGATCTCCCGGGGCAGCATCTCTTCGTGAACGCGATACCCGAGCTCCCGCGCCAGCGTGATGACCGAATCGCGCGTGATACCCGGGAGGATCGCGGCGGCCATCGGCGGCGTGTAGATCTCGCCGTTGCGGACGATGAAGATGTTCTGCCCGGACCCTTCGCTGACGAACCCGAAGCTGTCGAGGGCGATGCCCTCGGCGTAGCCGTCGACGATGGCCTCCATCTTGATGAGCTGGGCGTTGGCGTAATTGGCGCTCGTCTTGGCCAGCGACGGGAACGAGTCCGGCACCATCCTCGACCAGGAGCTCACCTTGACGTCCACGCCGTGCTCGAGGGCGTCGGCGCCGAGGTACGTGCCCCATTCCCAGAGCATGATGGCCGCGTCGACGGGGCAGGGGAACGGATTGACGCCGAGGGCGGCGTAGCCGCGGTACACGATCGGGCGGATATAGCAGGCCTGCATCTGGTTGGCCCGGATCGTCTCGAGGACCGCCGCTTCGAGCTGGGCCTGGGTGTAGGCCGGGTCCATGCGGTAGATCTTCGCCGAGTCCATCAGCCGGCGCATGTGGGCGTCGAGGCGGAAGCAGGCCGAGCCGTTCGGCGTGCTGTAGCAGCGGGCCCCTTCGAACACGGCGCTGCCGTAATGAATGACGTGCGAGGCGATATGGATCTTGGCGTCGGCCCACTCGACCAGTTCGCCGTTGATCCAGATTTTCCCGATACCCGAAAACGCCATGGTGAGCTCCTTGGAGTGCGTATTCTACTGCGCCTGTGCACAGAACGGGCACCGGTCCTGGTGGCGGGCCGGCAGCAGCTTGTTGCAGTGCAGGCAGAAACGGGGCTTCGGCGTTTCCCGAGGCTTCGGCGCGGCCGTGAAGACCGGGGCCGGGGCCGGCGCCAGGCCCGCGCGGTCGGTGGTCCGCCCCGGAGGCGTGCGGTCGGCGGCGAGCAGGTCGTCGAGCAGGTCCGCCGCCCGCTGGTACCGCTCGGTCACCTCCGGCGCCATCGCCTTCAGGATGATGTCGTTGATCCGCTGCGGGATCCGGCCGTTCCGGAGGCGCGGCGGCGACACGAGTTCGCCCCGCATCAACCGCTCGATGTCGGCCGGCGCCGGCGTCTGGTAGGGCAGCGTGCCCGTCATCATCTGGTACATCGTGACGCCGAGCGAGTAGAGGTCCGAGGCAAACGTCGCCTTGCCGTGGAACTGCTCGGGCGCCATGTACGGGGGGCTGCCGATGACGGTGGTACCGACGGCCGCCAGCTCCAGAAACCGGGAGGTCCCGAAGTCGGCGACCTTCACGAGGCCGTTGTCGGCCACCATGATGTTCGCCGGCCGAAGATCGCGGTGCAGCACGCCCTGGCGGTGGGCGTGGTCGACGGCGTTGCAGATCTGGCACGTGAAGTCGAGCGAGCGCGGCATCTCGATGGCGCCCTCGCGGCCGATGATGTTCTCCAGGGTCTCGCCCGCCACGTACTCCATCACGATGAAGAAGACGTTGTCCTGCTTCTCGGCCGTCAGCACGGCGACAATGTTCGGATGGTTGAGGCTGGCGAGGAGGCGGGGCTCTCTGAGCAGTTCGCCGAAGTTCGTGCTCTGGCGGTGGGGCACCTTCAGCGCCACCTTCTTCCCGATCCAGGTGTCTTCCGCGAGATAGACCGTCCCGAAGCCGCCGCTGCCCAGGGCCGAGAGGATCTTGTATTTCCCGATGGTCTGACCGCGAAAGAACATACGGGCCTGCGAGCGAGTATAGCTCGCCTTGTCTATAATTGCCGCATGGTGCCGCGCGTCTACGTGCCGTCGCTCGAGCCCCGGGACCGCTCTGTGTCGCTTCCGGCGGACGAAGCCGCGCACCTGCGGCGCGTCCTCCGCATCAAGGCCGGTGCCGCGGTGCGCCTCTTCGACGGGCGCGGGTGTGAGGTGGCGGCGCGGGTGATCGCGGTGGACCGCGCGGCGGTCGTCGCCGAAATCGAGGGCCCCGTCGCCGCCGCGCCCGAGTGGGGTGTCCGCGTCACCCTGGCGCAGGCCGTCCTCAAGGGCGACAAAACCGACGACGTCATCCGCGACGCGGTGATGATGGGCGTGGCCGCCGTCCAGCCGCTGCTGACCGACAGGACCGACGTTCCCGCGGCGGCCTTCTCCCACGGCCGGCGCCTCGAACGCTGGCAGCGCATTGCCGTCTCGTCCGCGAAGCAGTGCGGCCGCGCGGTCGTGCCCCCCGTGCTCGCGCCGCGTGCGTTGCAGGACTGCCTCGAGGCCGCCCAGGCCGAGGTCGGGCTGATGCTGGTCGAACCGGCCGCGGTGACGGCCTCCGCGGCCGTTGCCTGGCCGCGGGCCGACGCGCCCGGATCGGCCCTCGTGCTGGTGGGGCCCGAGGGCGGGTGGGCTGACGCGGAAGTGGCCCAGGCGTTGGCCGCCGGATGCCTTCCCGTGTCGCTCGGGCCCCGGACACTTCGCGCTGACGCGGCGGCGATCGTGGCGCTCAGCGTTCTGCAATACGTCTGGGGTTAGCCACAAGTCAGAAGCAAGAAGCAAGAATCCAGAAGCAAGAAGGAAGGCCTGTGGCGCTGGATTCCCGTTCTTCTGGCTTCTGACATTCGCCAGGTGGCCCTTCTGGCTTCTTGCTTCTGAGGACGGCGCCGGCGGTCAAGGCGCCGACCGAAGCAGCGCGCCGCACCAGCCTTCTTCCTCTGCGAACCACTCGATTCGGAAACCGCCGGCGAAGACCCTGTAGACGGCATCACGCTCCTCCGAGGTGATGCCGCTCAGAATCAACGCGCCTCCCGGCGCCACCGTGCGTGCCAGGCCGGCCGCGCCGGCCGTCAGCACCGCGCCCGTGAGGTTGGCCACCACAACGTCCGCTTCGAGGCCTGGCGCCTGCCTGAAGTCGGCCTGGCGGAACTCGACGCTACGTGGGCCGCCATTGCGCTCCGCGTTGCCGCGCGCATTGGCCAGGGCGTCGGGATCGACGTCGATGGCGAGGACGGTGGCCGCCCCGAGCCGGGCCGCGGCCAGCGCCAGCACGCCCGAGCCCGTACCCACGTCGAGGACGCGGCGGCCCCGAAGGTCAAGGCGCTGCAGCGCGTCCAGGCAGAGGCGGGTGGTGGCATGATGCCCGCTCCCGAAGCCCATCGCGGGTTCGATGACCACTGTCACAACGGCGGGATCGTCGGCCCAGGCGCCGGCATCCCACGGAGGCGCGACGACGACCCGTCCGGCGCGGACGGCACGCAGGGACTCCTGGCTCCGGCGCGCCCAGTCCCCGTCGTCGACGTCGACGGGCCGGAGGCCGAGGGCGCCAGGTCCATTGGTGGCGTGAAGCAGGGCGATGGCAGCCGCCCGCTCCCCCTCGCTCCTGAAGAAGACCTGCCACGTTTCGCCCGGCTGCTCCGAGATGGCCACCAGGTCCAGACCGTCAAGGTCGGCCAGGACGCGGTCCTGAAGCGTCAGGGTGCCGGGCTCGCACGCGGCGCCGGGGCCGGGAAAAACGATTTCGATTGCCGGCCAGGTGGCCATCAGCTGAACAGGTCTTTCACGCGGTCGAACACGCCGCGCTCGCCGCCGGCGTCTTCGCGCGGGCGCGCGGCCGTGTTCTCGGGCGGCAGCACCTTGGCGAGCTGCTCGAGCACCGCGCGCTGTTCCTTGGTCAGCTTCTTCGGCGTGCGGGGCTGCACCATCACGTGGAGGTCGCCACGCCCGCGCCCGCTGACGCTGGGCATGCCCTTGCCACGCAGGCGGAACACGGTTCCCGCCCCCGTCCCTTCGGGCACGCGGAGGTCGTCCTCACCGTCGAGCGTCGGGACCTGGATGTCGCCGCCGAGCACCAGCGTGGGGAAATTGACGTCGATCTCGCAGAACAGGTCGTCGGCCTCGCGGCGGAAGAACTCGTGATCCTGCACCTGCACGACGACGTAGAGGTCGCCAGGCGGGCCGCCGAGCGCGCCCACTTCGCCCTCGCCGGACAGGCGCAGCCGCTGGCCGTTCGAGATGCCGGCGGGCACCTTCACCGTGAGCTTGCGCTCCCGCGTCACGTGGCCGGTTCCGCCGCAGGTCCTGCAGGGGTCCTGGATGACGTGGCCGGCTCCGCCGCACTGGCCGCAGGTGCGCGCGACCACGAAGAACCCCTGCTGATAGCGGAGCTGGCCGCGTCCCTGGCACTGAGGGCAGCGGGTCGGCTTGGTGCCCGGCGCTGACCCGCTGCCGTTGCAGCCGCCGCAGGGCTCGAGCCTCGGGATCTGGATCGTGGTGTCGACGCCGCGCGCGGATTCGACAAACGTAATCTCCAGGTCGTAGCGCAGGTCGGCGCCGCGCTGGGGCCCGCCGCGGCGCCGGCCGCCGCCGAAGATGTCGCCGAAGCCGAACATGTCGCCAAGGCCGCCGAGGATGTCTTCGAACCCGGCGAAGACCGTGGGATCGAACCCTCCCGCGGCCCCGCCCACACCCTGGTGGCCGTACCGGTCGTAGGCCGCCCGCTTGTCGGCGTCGGCCAGCACCGAGTACGCCTCGGCCGCCTCCTTGAACTTCTCTTCGGCCTCTTTGCTCCCGTGGTTGCGGTCGGGATGGTACTTCAGCGCGAGCTTGCGGTACGCGCTCTTGATTTCCGCGTCGGCGGCCGTCCGGGCGACGCCGAGCACGTCGTAGTAGTCGTGTTTGCTCACGCGCGTGCGACCTTTACCATCGCCGGCCGGAGCAGGCGCTCGCCGATCATGTAGCCGCGGCGGAACTGTTCGACCACTTCGCCGTCGCGGCGGTCACCGGCGGGCTCGGCCGTCACCGCCTGGTGGAGACGCGGATCGAAGTCCGCGCCTACGGCATCGATGGGCGTCACGCCGCGGCGGCCAAGCAGGTCGAGCACCCGGCGGTGGATGAGCTCGATCCCCTGCCGGTAGGTCTCCACGCCGCTGCCGCCGGCCTCCGCGGCGATTGCGCGCTCGAAGTCGTCCACGATACCGGCCAGGTCGAGCAGGAGCGTTTCCACCGTCCGATCCGCGAGCTCCCGCCGTTCCCGATCGGTGCGCTTGCGGTAGTTGTCGAATTCGGCCGTCATGCGCAGCAGGCGATCGCGGCAGCGCGCCAGTTCGTCCTGCAACGCCTCGACGTCCTCGCTGGTTCCCGCCGGGGAGGGCCCGGCGGGTGATTCTTCTGGCGGCGCGGCGTCGGGGCCGGGATCGGCCGCTGCGCCGCGTGGCGGCTGTTCGAGTGCTTCGTCAGTCATGCGTCGTTGAATGGTCCGGTCAATCAGGAATCCGCCGGATGCGGCGGCCGCACGCCGTGGCTCAGGAGCCTGGACACGGTCCCCGCGACGTGGTCCACCATCGGGATCGCCCGGGAGTACTTCATCCGCAGCGGCCCGATCAGTCCCACCGTGCCGGTGACGTCGCCGTCCGAGTACGTCGAGGCCACGAGGCTGAACTGCCGGAGCGTCGGGTCCGGATGTTCGCTGCCGATGACCACCATCAGGCCCGGCCCGTCGATGTACTCGGTGAGCAGCTGGACGAGGCGGTGCTTCTCTTCAATCATCCGCACGAGCGTGGCGAGCGCGGAGAGCGTGATGCCGCTGTACGGCTCCGACACTTCGTCCACCAGCGACGAGGCCCCCTCGACGAAGAGCGGGCGCGACGTCACGACGCTGTCGAAACTCGCGCGGGCCAGGCGGAGCGCCCTCGCCATGATCCGGTCGTAGCGCACCCGCTCGTGGGAGAGCCGCTCGAGGATCGCCTGGCGCACGTCGGCCAGCGGCAGGCCCGAGAACTCGGTGTTGAGGTAGCCCGCGGCCTGATCGAGTTCGCTCGCGCTGAACTCGGCCTCGAGGTCCACGACCTTGTGCGTGACCTGCGACGCGCGGGCCACGACGATGACAAGGATGCGGCTGCCGCCGAGGGGCACGAACTCGATGCGCTCGAAGGCCGCCGTCACCGACTCCGGCATGAGGGCGAAGGCGACCGCGTGGGACGCCTGCGCCAGCATGTGCGGGATCGACGACAGCACCGTTTCCGCGTCAGCGTCCGGCAGGCTGGCGATCTGCTCGAGCACCAGCGCCTCGGCCAGCGCCGCGGAGCGCGAGATCCTCGGCCGCCGCAGCAACTGGTCGACGTAGGAGCGGTATCCCAGGTCGGTCGGTACGCGGCCGGCCGAGGTGTGCGGCTGGCGGAGGTAGCCCAGATCCTCGAGCTGCACGAGGATGTTGCGGATCGTCGCCGACGAGAGGCCGAAGCCTCCCCGCCGCACGAGCGCCTGGGAGGCCACGGGCTCGCCGGTCTCGATGTGCTCGCGGACCAGGGTCGCGAGGATCCTCCTGGTCCGGTCGCTCAGCGTCGGCAGATCGGTGGCCATAATCGGTTCAGCGGGTTACGCACACCCACCCGCCATTATATCAAGTCAGATGCCGGCCCGGACGAGCAGCGCCGCGGCCTCGCGCCTGGCGCCGGCGGTGACCTCGGCGGGGTCGAGGCGGACAGGGCAGGAGTCGCGCACCAGCACCTCGCCGTCGACGACGGTATGGCGCACGTCGGTTCCCCGCGCGGCGTATACCAGCGTCGAGTAGGGATCGCCGCCGGGCGCGAGGTGAGGCCTGTCGAGGCCCACGACGATGAGGTCGGCCCGCTTGCCCGGCTCGACCGACCCAATCTCGGCCTCCAGGCCCAGGGCGCGGGCACCCTCCCGGGTGGCCATCCAGACCGCGTCCCGCGCGGGCAGCGCGCCTGGTCCCAGCCGGACCGCCTGCAGGACGGCCGCGAGGCGCATCTCCTCGAACATGTCGAGGCGGTTGTTGCAGGCCGCTCCGTCGGCGCCGAGCGACACGGAGATCCCGCGCCGCCGCAGTTCGGCGATCGGCGCAAGGCCGCTGCCGAGTTTCAGGTTGGAGCCCGGGCAGTGCAGCACCTTGACCCGGCGCGACGCCAGGATGTCCTGCTCGTGTTGGTCCACCCACACGCAGTGCGCCACGCAGAGCCGCTCGGAGGCGAGCCCGATGGCCTCGAAGTACTCGATGTTGCGCTTCCCGGTCCGGCGCTCGACGATCGCGATCTCCGCCTGCTGTTCCGAGGCGTGTGTATGCACGATCACGTCGTGCCTGGACGAGAGCGCCCCGACCTCTTCGAGCAGGCCCTGCGAGCACGAGACGGCGAATCGCGGTGCGAACGCCGCCCTGATGCGGCCTCCCGCCGCGCCGTCCCACCGCCGATGCAGATCCAGGCTCTCGTCGATGGCCTCGCGGGCCGACTGCAGGAGGCGGCGGGGCACAGCCGCGTCTTCGTCCATCAGGCACTTGCCGACGACGGCTCTCATCCCTGACGCGGCGACTTCCTCGAAGACGGCCTCCGTATCGTGCACGGTCTCCATCGTCAGGACCGAGGTGGTGCCGCTCGAGAGCAGTTCGCACACCGCCAGGCGCGCCGACGCCCGGAGCGAGGCCGGCGTGTGGGCGGCCTCCATGGGCCAGATGCGCGTGCGCAGCCAGTCGATGAGGGCGAGGTCGTCGGCGGCGCCGCGGAACAGGGTCTGGCACAGATGGATGTGCGTCTGGATGAAGCCGGGCATCACCAGCGCGGCCGACGCGTCGAGGACCGTGTCGTGCCGCCCCGCGTCGATGCGGCCCACCGCCTCGATGCGGCCATCCCTGACGAGCACATCGCCATCGACGATATCGAGGCGGTCGTTCATCGTCAGGACGGTGCCGCCGCGGATGAGCAGGGAAGCCATGCGGCGATCCTACCGCCGATCCTTCATGGCGGTGGTCGCGGCCTCGGCGGCCACGCCGCGCCGGACGGCGACCAGTTCGGCTACGATGCTGACGGCAATCTCTTCAGGCGTGACGGCGCCAATCTGCAGGCCGATGGGGGCGCGGACTCCGCAGAGCCACTCCGCCGGCACGCCGTCTCCCGCGAGCGCGTCGAAGATGCGCGCGACCTTGGCGCGGCTGCCAATCATGCCCACGTAGCGGAGCGGCCGCCCGGCGAGCGCGCGCATCGCGGCGAGATCGTGCGTGTGCCCCCGGGTCACGACGACGACGTAGGCGGCGGGGGAGAGGGCGGCCGCGGCGAGGTACTCGGCGATGTCGGCCACCGTCACGTCGGTGGCGGACGGGAAGCGATCGCGGTGCGCGAACGACTCTCGGTCGTCGAGCACGTGCACCCGGAAACCGACATCGGCGGCCAGTCGGGCCACGTGCTGGCTCACGTGGCCGGCCCCGACCACGAGCAGGCGCGGCGACGGGTCCAGCGGTTCGATGAACACCTCCATCCGGCCTCCACAGATCAGCCCGTTCTCCTCGGCGAGTCCGTCACTCAAGTCGTACCGCGCCACGCCGGCCTTCCTGGTGCGGATGCTCTCGCGGGCCTTCCCGGCGGCGTCGTTTTCGTAGCAGCCGCCGCCGATCGTGCCGATGATCCGGCCGTCGGCGAACACCAGCATCCTGGCACCGGTGCGCTGGGGCGTCGATCCCTGCGTGGAGACGATGGTGACAAGCGCCGCGTCCTCGCCCTGTTCGAGGGCCCCGAGCGCCGCCGCGAAGACCGCTTCGTGCATGGGAGGATTATACGCAGAAGAGAGAATCCAGGAGCCAGGAGGATCACCTGACGATGGTCAGAAGCCAGAAGACGGGAGTCCAGCTGCCCAGGCGTTCATTCTTGCTTCTGGATTCTTGCTTCTGGATCCTGACGGGCGTCAGAACCGGTGCAGCTCGCACGCCTCGGTGGGTTCCGTGCCGGTGACGAAGGCTTCGCTGATGATCCTCGGGCACCCGGGCTGGGCGAGCCTGCCGGTGTCGCGATCGATCGTGACGAAGGAAACGCCGGCGGGCGGCTGGAAACTCACGTTCGGGCGGCCGGCCAGGGCGGCCATCATGAAGTCGGCCCAGATGGGCAGCGCGGCCTGCGAGCCGCTGAGGCCGACGGGCTGATTGTCGTCGAAGCCGACCCACACGACCGTGAGCAGCTCGGGCGTGAACCCGACGAACCACGCATCACGAAGGTCGTTGGTGGTGCCGGTCTTGCCTGCGGCATCGTGGCTGAAGCCCAGCCCGCGTGCCGCGGCGCCCGTCCCCTCGTTGATCACGCTCCGCAGCATGTTCGTCACGAGAAACGTCGTGTCCGCGCGGGCGATCTGCGCGGGCGCCGTCGTCCGGAGGGGGAGCTCCTTCCCGGCGCTTTCCAGACCGGCGATGGCGCGCAGCGGGCGCGTCTCGCCACCGGCGGCGAAAATGGTATAGGCCGAGGCCACCTCCATCGGCGTCGCTTCGAACACGCCGAGGGCGATCGAGGGATACGGCCTGGGTACCGTGCTCGATCCGAACCGCTTCCACAGGCTGGCCACCCTGTCGAATCCGGCCAGCTCCGCCGCCCGCACCGTCGCCACGTTGCGCGATTGCGCGAGCGCGCGGCGCAGCGTGATGACGCCGTCGTACTCGTCCTCGTAGTTGCGCGGCGTCCACCCCTGCCCGTCGAAGTCGAACGTGGTGGGCTCGTCGTTGACCAGCGTCGCCGGTGTAATGTCGGTGAGGCCGTCGGCGGCCGCCGATTCGAAGGCGGCGAGGTACACGAACGGCTTGAACACGGAGCCGGGCTGACGCCGGGCGTTCAGGGGGCGGTTGAACTGCGACTGCCCGTACGAGCGGCCGCCGATGTACGCGAGGATGTCGCCGGTTCTCGGATCGAGGGCGATCAGGGCGACCTGGGCCTGGCCCCTGATCTGCTTGCGCGCCAACTGGGCGTCGATCCTGAGTGCGCCGGCCTGCACGGCCTCCTGCGCGACGCGCTGGAGGTAGGAGTCGAGCGTGGTCTTGATGTCGACCTGCGTCGAACCGCTCAGCAGGCCCGGGTACTGGTCGGAGAGCGTCTGGCCGAGCAGGTCGACGAAGTACGGCGCTTCGGTTTCCATCGCCCGCGCGACCGTCTCCATCGGCTCCCGTCCTGCGCGCTCGGCGGCCGCCTGGCTGACGAAGCCGGTATCCGCCATGGCCTGCAGCACGACGTTCCGCCGATCGCGGGACCGCGTGGCCGAGGCGAACGGCGAGTGCCGGCCAGGCGCCTGGATGACGCCCGCGATGGTCGCGGCCTCGGCCAGCGACAGGTTCGTGACGTCCCTGCCGAAGAACACCCGCGACGCTTCGGCCACGCCGTGAATGGCGTACGAGCCCCGCTGGCCGAGATACACGTCATTCAAGTACAGCTCGAGGATCTCGTCCTTGGTCGCTCTCGTCTCGAGCACGACCGAGAGGAACTGCTCCTGCATCTTGCGCCTGAACGACTTCTCCGGCGTCAGGAAGAAGTTCTTCACGAGCTGCTGCGTCAGCGTGCTCCCGCCGACGAGATAGGGGCGGTCGCCCCTCATGTTCGTGATGATGGCGCCGACGATGCGGATAGGGTCGATGCCTGCGTGATCGTAGAACCGCCGGTCCTCGATGGCGAGCACGGCCTGGATCATGTGCTTCGGGATGAGCGTCAGCGAAACCCGGCGCCGCTTCTCGCGGCCCGTCGTGATGAGCGTCGTCAGCAGCGGCCGATCGAGCGCGACACGGTCGAGCGCGCCGCCGCCGTCGACGTCGATGCGCGAGACGGCCTGCGTGGGGATCGCCTTCCCGTCCGGCCCGATTCGGGCCGGCAGGCCGGCGCGCTGCAGGGCGACCTGCACCCGGAGCCGCCGGCCGGTCAGGTCGCCGCCCCTCGCGATGAGCGTGATCGCGTCGTCGAGGCGCGAGAACTCGCCGGGCTGGCCCGGCTCGTCGCGCTCGGCGTAGCCGAGATCGTTCAGGCGATCGGCGAGCTGCTGCGTCGAGAGCCACTGGCCGCGATGGATTTCGAACGGCCTCGCGAGCACGCGCGGGAGCGCGCGGACGCGCTCCCCCTGGAGCCGCGCGTCGATGACGCGCGCGAACGTGACGTAGTAGTACGTCGTGGCGGCCGCGGTCGCGGCGAGCGGGAGGCCGATGAGGAGCGCGAGCGCCAGCCGAAGGCGGCGCCGGGGCCGGCGGCGCGGCCGGGGCGGCGGGGGCGTCGGCGGCGTCGGCGGGTCGGCTGGCACGGCGCGTCCTGTCGCGCTTACACCGTCACGACCCAGTGCGAACCAGGATCGAGCGGCAGATCGCGGACGAGGTGGTCGACGAGCCCCGGGCCGCTGCGGTTGAGGAACGACACGAAGCCCACGGTGCGCTCCTGCGCGTGCCCATTGGGAAACGCCTGGGACCGCGTGCGCGTGAACTGCCGGCGCAGCGTCTCGTCGCGGCGCTTCGCCGCGTGGATGATCTTCGCGTGCAGCCCCTGGAGTTCGTGATTGATCTTGCCGGCGACGGACCGCGCCGCGCCCTCGAGCGTCGGGTCGATGGCCGGCACGGCCTGCACGAGCGCCTGCATCGGGCCGTCGATCGCCGCGGCGGCTGCCTGGTAGGCACCTTCGACGCCGCCGGGAAGGGCGGCTTCGAGCAGGCGGTTCAGCACGCTCTCGTCCTGCGCGTGCAGCGTTTCGAGGGCCACGCCGTGCCGGCCCAGGAAGCGGACGCCTGCCGCGTCGAGCAGCGTGGCGGAGGCGCGCGGCACCATCAGCGGCATCGGCACGCCGAAGTGGGCGTACACGGGCTTGAGCTGGCCGAGGTAGGCGAGCTCGTTCGGGCCCGCCACGTAGGCCACCGTCGGGAACAGGGTGTCCTGCACGATCGGGCGAAGCAGGACGTTCGGGCTGAAGCCCGCCGGGTTGGCGCGCACCTCCGAGAGCAGGTCCGGCGGCGTCCACGCGCGATCACCGGCCCGAAACGCGCCGTCGGCGAAGCGGATGGGATGGCGTCCGCCGTCGAGCGAGAAGAGCGAGAGCGAGTCCGCGTGGGCAATCACCTGGGCGTGATAGCCGAGGCGGACCAGGTCGGAGCCCGCCTCGATCGCCAGTTCCGCCGTGCGGCCCGGGAACTGGGCCTCGCGCACGAACACGTCCCGCACGAGGGCCTTCGCAGCCGGGTCGGCGGCGTCGTAGACAATGAGGCCGAACTCGCCCAGGGTGAATTCGAGCAGCCGTCCGAACGCTTCGCTCGTGCTCAGGCCCGCCTTGTAGGCCGAGCGGAGCCGGGTCATCAGGGACGCGGTGAACTCGGTCGGCGGCAGCGCCTCCGCCAGTTCGTCCAGTGCGGCGTCGACGCCGTCTGCGAGTGTCAGCCGGCCCACGGGCAGGGCCCCCGCGCCCGCCGGAGCCGGAAGCCGAATCGTCCGGGCCTGGGCGTCGCCGTCGAGCACGGTGCACGACGACACTTCGTCCCAGTCGTGGTCCTCCGAGTCAATCCAGAACACGGCGACGGCTGGCGTCTGGTGGTCCTGCCGGACCCGGGCCGCGAGGCGAAGCGCCGTGACAGCCTTGAGCAGCGTGTAGAGCGGGCCGCCGAACGCGCCAGCCTGCTGGCCCGTCACCACGGCCACCGTGCCGTCCTGGCGCAGCCGGTCGAGGGCCGCGCGCGCTTCAGCAGGGGCGCCCCGCCGCTGCTGCTGCGCGGTGATCAGATCCGCAATCGCCTGACGGTCGACCGCGTGCGCCTGGGCCCGCTCGATGGCCGACTGCCAGGCCTCGGGGCGCGCGGGATTGCCCGCGTAGAACGGTGCCAGCGGTTCGAACGCGTACGCGTAGTCGCCCGCAAGCCGGCGGATTCCCGGATAACGCCGGATGTCGACCGGGATGCGCGTTGAGGCCGCTCCCTGTGTGGATGGCTGAGGATGCACCGGAACGCTACTGTCGTCCATGCCCGCACGCGGTGTCAAGAGACGGACATCGCGCGCACGATCTCCCGCCGTTGGCGATTGATGCCGCGGCAGTTCCATGCTAGCATCGGCCCCGGAATCAGTTGAGGAATTGACGTCAGGCACCTCCTACTCGCCGCCTCCGGCTTTCGGTCGGTTCAAGCTGCTGCACCAGATTGGGGCGGGTGTGCTGGGGCCTGTCTTTCGCACGCACGATCCCGACCATGAACGCCTTGTCGCGGTAAAAGCTTTTACCATCGACCTCACTCCCGAGCAGGCCTCCAGGCTGGCCTCGGAGTTCGGACGGCTGGCGGCCCTCGAGATCGACGCGCCCTGCGTGGCCGTCCCGATTGCGGCCGGCGTCGAGGACTTCGTGCCCTACGCGGCGGTGCCGTACGTCTCGGGCGAGTCGCTCGACGCCGCGATCCGGCAGTACGGTCCCGCGCCGGCTGGCGACGCGATCCGGCTCATCGCGCACGTGGCCGACGCCCTCGACGCGGCGGCCCACGCCGGCGTGCATCACGGTTCGCTGCATCCGCGCGACATCATCGTCACGCCGGGCGAGACGCACGTCACCGGGCTTGGCGTGGCCCAAGCGCTCGAACGCGTCGGCTTGCACGGGCCGGTCCGCCGGCCGTACGTGGCGCCGGAGCGGGAGAGCGGCGACGAGTGGGGCGCGCCGGCCGACATCTACGCGCTGGCCGCCATCGCGTACGAAGTGTTGACCGGACGGCGCGCGCTTCCCGGCACGGACCAGCCGCTCCCGGCATTGAACGACCTCCACGTCCACGATGCGGCGGCGTTGCGCGACGCGATCGAGCTGGCGCTCGATGCCGACCCCGGCCGGCGGCCGGCGCGGGCGAGAGACTTCGCGGCGGCGGTTGCTGCGGCCCTCTCCGAATCGGCCGGCGCGGCGGCGCCTGGTGAGCGGACGCCCGACCGCCGGGCCAGGAAGCCGCGTTCGAGGCCTCCGAAGCTGCCCGGCCTGGATGAGCCGCTGACGACGCACGAGGGTCCGGTCATAGGGCGCCCGATATCCGGGTCGCCCATCGACCCGGTGCGGCCGGCACCCGGGATTTCGCCTGATGCGTCCGGGGCTCTCGAAGCGGAGAGCGCGGCCATAGCCGCCGGAATGGCCTCTCAGGGTTCCGCGGCGGCCGGCGACATCCGGTACGTGCCGGTTACCGACCCGGCCGACGCGGGCGACCTGCCCCCAGACCTGGCGGCGGTGTCGGCTTCGCTGCCCGAGGTGCCGCCCGAACAAGCCGCCGCGATCGGGGCGGAGATGGAGTTCCTCGCGGCTCTCGAGCCTCTCGATACAGGGCTCGCAGCCGGGTTGACGCCCGATCTGCGGATGGCCGACGAACTGCTGGCTCGCGCCGATGCCTCCCGAGAGACGGTGGACGCTGAACTGGCAGCCGCCCTGGACAGGCTCTCGTCCGACACTGGAACGGGACCGACGCCGGCCGCCATCGGCCTCGACATCCTTGGGCCCGGGCCGTCGGCTGGAGCGGTTCCGGAGGATGTCACCCTGAGTGTCGTGGGAGTCGACCTGGCCGCCGAGACTGAGATGGGGCATGGCCTCGCCGACGACGCGGTTACGTCCGTCCTGCACGAGTCTCCGGCTGAGGAGGCGGCGGGCCGGGCGGGCGCCGAAGCCCTGGCGCTTGACTTCAGCGCGTATGACCAGCCGGCCGGTCGAGCCGAGGACCGCGTCGGCACCGCGTTCGATCGGCGCGTGGCCGACGGGCCGCCGCCGACAGAGGCCGCCGCCGAGCCTGAGCCCGCGGCGGTGCCGGGAGACGATCCGGCGGGCGCGGCCGAACCGCTTCGGCCGTTTGTCCGAGGCAAGGGAGCCGAACGCCGCCGGGCGCCGTCGCGGTACAGCCGGATCGACGCGCTGACGCCCGAGCCCGGCGTGCGCGGTGACGACGAGCTCGGGGTGCCTCGGGCGTTCGACCAGCCAGGGCCGTCGCCCGCGCCGCGGCCCGTCTCGGATTTCGAACTGCTGGCGCGTCCCGGCGCGACCCCTCGGCGCGTGTTGCCGGTCCTCGCCGGTGTGGCGGCGGGACTGATCGTCGGGTTGGCGGCCGGCTACTGGCTCGGCACGCGCAGCCCGTCGCCCGCTGGCGCGCCGCCGGGCCGTGTTCCGCCCGCCCAGACGGCGGCGGCTTCCCAGCAGGCACCTGCTCCAGTCGCGTCTCCCGGAAACACGCCAACAGCCGTGCCGGCGCCGGCGACGCCGGCCGGCGCCGTGCCGGGCGCGCCGGCCGGGACTGCCTCGACGAGTCCCGCCCCACCGGTGCGCTCGGCGGCTGTGCCGCCGGCAGCAAGCGAGCCGGCTCCGCGGCGAGTGGCGCCCTCGGCCGGCGCCTCGCCTTCGTCGCGAGCCGCCAAGGCCCCGGCCGTCAAGTCGGTACTAATCGTGCTCGTCACCAGCACCCCTCCCGGGGCGCTCATCCGCATCGACGGGCGCGACCTCGGTCCCACGCCGCTGACCGTCAGGCAACTGCGCCCGGGCACGCACACGCTCGAGTTGCGGATGCCGGGCTACAAGCCGTGGTCGCAGAAGCTCACCGTCGCCGCCGGCGACAACCGCCGTGTCACGGCGTCACTCGAGAGGGACAACACGCGGTGAAAGCCGTTCTCGCTCTGGAAGATGGCACCTGGTTCCAGGGCACGGCCGTTGGCGCGGAAGGCACCGCGACCGGCGAAGTCGTGTTCAATACCGGCTTGACGGGATACCAGGAGATTCTGACGGACCCCTCCTATGCCGGGCAAATCGTCACGATGACGTGCCCGGAGATCGGCAACTACGGCGTGGCCGCGGCCGACGTGGAGTCGCGGGCACCGCAGGTGGCCGGCTTCGTCATGCGGAGCGAGTCGCTCGTGGCGAGCAACTGGCGGGCGGCGGGGCCGCTTGGCGAGTACCTCGCCTCGTCTGGCGTTGTGGCCATCGCTGGCATCGACACCCGGGCGCTCACCCGGCGCCTGCGGTCGGCTGGCGTGATGCGCGGCGTCATCCGGACCGGGGACCACGAACCGGCCGCCCTGGTCGAAGGCGCCAGGCGCGCGCCGCAGATGGCCGGGTCGGACCTGGTGTCCGGGGTCACCTGCGCGTCGCCGTCCGACTGGCCGTTCCCGGGCGCCCAGGCGGGAAGCGATGGCTACGAGGTCGCGCCTGTTCGGGCGGCGGCGCGACGCTACCGCGTGGCGGCGTGGGACTTCGGCATGAAGTGGAACATCCTCCGCCGGCTCTCGTCGTACGGCTGCGACGTCAGGGTGTATCCCGCCTCGACGCCGGCCTCGGCGCTGCTGGCCGACCAGCCGTCCGGCGTGTTCCTCAGCAACGGGCCCGGCGACCCGGCCGCGCTCCCGCACATCATCGAGAACATCCGGTCGGTTGTCGCCCACGGCACGCCGATCTTCGGCATCTGCCTCGGCCACCAGGTGCTGGGCCTGGCGCTCGGCGCCCGCACGTTCAAGCTGAAATTCGGCCACCGCGGGTCGAACCACCCGGTCAAACAGCTCGAGACGGGCCGCATCGAAATCACGTCGCAGAACCACGGCTTCGCGGTCGATCCCGGCACGCTGCCATCCGACGTGATGGTGACGCACGTCAACCTGTACGACGGGACGCTCGAAGGCTTCCGCCACCGTCACCGGCCGGTGTTCAGCGTGCAGTACCACCCCGAGGCGTCTCCAGGGCCGCACGACGCGGATTACCTGTTCGGCCTCTTCATCGACGCCATGGAGCGCCCGTAGATGCCGCGCCGCGCCGACGTCACGCGCGTACTGGTGCTCGGCGCCGGGCCCATCGTCATCGGGCAGGCGTGCGAGTTCGACTACTCGGGCTCGCAGGCGTGCAAAGCGCTCCGCAGTGAAGGCGTGGAGGTGGTGCTGGTCAACAGCAATCCGGCCACGATCATGACCGACCCGGAACTGGCGGACCGCACCTACGTCGAGCCGCTGCGCCCCGACATTGTCGAGGCCATCATCGCGCGCGAGCGGCCCGACGCGCTGCTGCCGACCGTGGGCGGGCAGACGGCGCTCAACCTGGCCATGGCGCTGGCGAAGAGCGGCGCGCTCGAGCGGTACGGCGTCGAGCTCATCGGCGCGTCGGTCGAGGCCATCGACGTGGCGGAGGACCGGCTCAAGTTCCGCGACGCGATGAAGGGCATCGGCCTGGGCGTGCCCGAGAGCGGGTACGCGCGGTCGCTGGACGAAGCGCTGGCGGTCGTCACGGACACGGGGTTCCCGTCGATTATCCGGCCGTCGTTCACGCTGGGCGGCGTGGGCAGCGGCATCGCGTACAACGTCGAGGAGTTCCAGGAGATCGTGCGGCGCGGCCTGTCGATGAGCCCGGTGCACGAGGTGCTCATCGAGGAATCGCTCATCGGGTGGAAGGAATACGAGCTCGAGGTGATGCGCGACGCCGCCAACAACTTCGTCGTCATCTGCTCGATCGAGAACATCGACCCGATGGGCGTGCACACCGGCGACAGCATCACCGTGGCGCCGGCGCTGACGCTGACCGACAAGGAATACCAGGCCATGCGCGACGCGGCGCGCCGGATCATCGGCCGCGTCGGCGTGGAAACGGGCGGCTCGAACATCCAGTTCGCGGTGAACCCGCGCGACGGGCGGATGATCGTCATCGAGATGAATCCGCGGGTGTCCCGATCGTCGGCGCTTGCGTCGAAAGCGACGGGCTTCCCCATCGCGAAGATTGCCGCCAAGCTCGCGCTCGGCTATCACCTGGACGAGATCCCGAACGACATCACGCGCCTGACGCCGGCGTCGTTCGAGCCCACCATCGATTACGTGGTCGTCAAGATCCCGCGCTGGAACTTCGAGAAGTTCCCGGAGGCCGAGCGCACGCTCACCACGCAGATGAAGTCGGTGGGGGAGGTCATGGCCATCGGCCGGACCTTCCAGGAAGCCTTCATGAAGGGCGTCCGGTCCCTCGAAATGGGGCGATCGAGCCTCCTGTTCGACACCGGCGCCTGCCGCGACGACGACGAGGACGGCTTGCGGCAGCGCCTGATGACGCCCAACGACGGGCGCCTGTGGGCGCTCTTTGAGGCGCTCGCCCGGGGCTGGACGCCGGAGACGCTGCACGAACTGACGCAGATCGACCCGTGGTTCCTCGCGCAGTTCGCGGACCTCGCGGCCCGCCGTGAGACGTTGCGCGGACGGGCGCTTTCCGAGCTTGGCGACGACGAGCTGTGGGAGTTGAAGCGGCGGGGGTTCGGCGACGCCCAGCTGGCCAGCGCCCTGGCCACGAGCGAGAAGGCCGTGCGCGCGCGCCGCGCGCGCGCCGGGATGCGAAGCGCGTACAAGCGCATCGACACGTGCGCGGCCGAGTTCGAGTCGAGTACGCCGTACCTCTACGGCACGTACGAGCGCGAGTGCGAGGCCGACCCGACGCCGCGGCGCAAGGCCGTCATCCTCGGGAGCGGCCCGAACCGGATCGGGCAGGGCATCGAGTTCGACTACTGCTGCTGCCACGCCGTCTTCGGGCTGCGCGACGAGGGCTACGAGACGGTGATGCTCAACTGCAACCCGGAGACCGTGTCGACCGACTACGACACCTCCGACCGCCTCTACTTCGAGCCGCTCGCCCTCGAGGACGTGCTGGCGGTTGTCGAGCGCGAGCGCGCGGCCGGCGCCGAGGTCTCGTGCCTCGTGCAGTTCGGCGGGCAGACGCCGCTGAAACTCTCGACGGCGCTGCACCACGCCGGCGTCGCCATCCTCGGCACGTCTCCCGATTCGATCGACCTCGCCGAGGATCGCAAGCGCTTCTCGGCGCTGCTCAACCAGTTGCAGATTCCGCAGCCGCCGAGCGGCACGGCCTCGTCGCGCGACGAGGCGCGCGACGTCGCGGCCGCGATCGGGTTTCCCATCGTCGTGCGGCCGTCGTACGTCCTGGGGGGCCGGGCGATGGCCGTCGTGTACGACCCCGGCGCGCTCGACCGCTACATGACGACGGCCGTCGATGCGTCGCCGGAGCACCCGGTGCTCATCGACCGGTTTCTCGAAGACGCCTTCGAGCTCGACGTCGACGCCGTCGGCGACGCCACCGGCGCGGTGATGATCGCCGGCATCATGGAGCACATCGAAGAGGCCGGCATTCATTCCGGCGACAGTTCGTGTGTCGTGCCGCCCTACCTGGTCGCCGAGCGTCACATCGAGACCATCCGTCAGTACATGCGGCGCATCGCGCAGGCCCTCGGCGTGGTCGGCCTGATGAACGCTCAGTTCGCCATCAAGGACGACGTGGTGTACGTCCTGGAGGTGAACCCGCGGGCGTCCCGCACGGTGCCCTACCTGTCGAAGGCCACCGGCGTGCCCCTGGCGCGCATCGCGGCGAGGGTGATGGGCGGACGCACGCTCGCGGAGCTGGGCCTCGCGCGCGACCTCACCGTCAACGGCGTGTTCGTGAAGTCGCCGGTGTTTCCCTTCGTGCGGTTCCCGGGCGTCGACACCATTCTCGGGCCGGAGATGAAATCGACGGGCGAAGTGATGGGCGGCGCATCGACGTTCGGCGAGGCCTTCGCGAAGGCCCAGATGGCGGTCGGCCAGGAACTGCCCACGACCGGCACCGTCTTCATCAGCGTGAACAACTCGGACAAGCCGAACGTCCTGGCCGTCGCGCGCGATCTGGCTGCGCTGGGATTCGCGATTGTGGCCACCAGGGGCACGGCGGCGTACCTGCGGGCGCACGGCGTGGACGCGGCGACGGTGTACAAGGTGAACGAGGGACGGCCGAACGTGGCGGACCAGGTGGTGAACGGCGCGATCCAGATGATCATCAACACGCCGCTCGGCCGGGCCTCCTTCTTCGACGACCGGATGGTGCGGCGGGCGGCGATGATGCACGGGGTGCCGTGCATCACGACGCTGACGGGAGCTGCCGCGGCCGTCAGCGGGATCCGCGCGCTCCGCGGCCACGAGTTGACGGTGCGTGCGCTGCAGGACTACCACGCAGTTTCTGCCACGTCTCCGGCGCCCTGACGTCGCAATTTCTGCGACGCCTCCCGCGCACGTCCTCCGAACTGGCGTCCGTGCATCGAGATAGCCGCTTCAGCGGTCGTGCCTCCCGTGGCACGGACGTTGCGGCACGGGCCACGTGCGCTATCCGGCTGTACCTCCGGCGGTGGCCCTTGTTTGCGGTGCGGCGCTCGGGACGTCGTTCCACGCGGCGCCTGCCGGCGTGGCCGCCGCGCTGGTCCTCGGTACGGCGCTGAGCGTGGTGGGATGGCGGGCGCGCGTGGCCGCGGCGTTCGCAGCCTCGGCGCTGTTCACCGTGGCCTCGAGCGGCTACGCGCTGGCGTCGGTGGCGTGGTACCGCGCCACCCACGCGCCGCTGCGGTCCGCCCTCGTTGCGGTCGGCGGGCCGCGCGCCGTCTCGGACGCGCCCGGCGATCCGGTCACGCTCATCGGAACGCTCGCCGCCGACGCATCGCCCTCCGAATCCGGCGTCCGGCTCTCGATCGACGTCGCGCGGGTGATCGGTGACGGCCGTGAGTACCGGGCCGCGGGCGGCGTGCTGTTGACCGTCGCCGGCGACGCGCAGGTGTCGCACGTCGAGGCATGGCGGCGGGGGCGAACCGTCAGGCTCCCTGCGCAGCTCCGGCGCCCGTCGCGCTATCTGAATCCCGGCGCCCGAGACGACGAAGCCGCGCTCGCGCTGCGGGGCACGACGCTTGTCGGCAGCGTCAAGAGCGCCATGCTCGTGCAGGTGGTCGAGCTGGGCGGCGCTCTCGCCGAAGCCGCCGCAGAACTGCGGTGGCGGATCCGGCAGGTCGTGGACAGCCGGGTTGGCGTGCACAGTGTCCGTTCCGCGGCCATCGTGCGCGCCATCCTGCTCGGCGACCGGGCCGGCCTCGACGACGCGACCGAGGAGCGGTTGCAGGAGGCCGGCACGTATCACGTCATCGCGATTTCGGGAGGCAACATCGCGGTGCTCGCGGCCGTGCTGATGGCCATCGCAGTGCTCGTGGGCTTGCGGCCCGGCGTCGCGCACCTTGCCGTCGCCGTCACCCTCGCGGGCTACGCCTTCCTGGTTGGCGGCGGTGCCTCGGTGATGCGCGCCACGCAAATGGCCGTACTCTACCTGGTGGCGCACGCCGTCGATCACCGGGCGAAGCCGTACAACGCGATTGGCGCCTCGGCGGGGGTGACCTCGGCGCTGGACCCGCTCGCGGTGCGGGACGCCGGTGCCTGGCTGACCTATGGCGCCACCGTGGCGATCCTGGCCGGGACGCCGTTCCTGCTGGCGCGCCTGCGGGCGGCGTCGTTGGCGATCCGAGCGCCCGCGGGCCTGTTCGCTGCGTCCGTGTCGGCAGAACTGGCCCTGTTCCCGGTGAGCGCCCTCGTGTTCTCGCGGGTGACCGCTGCGGGCCTGCTGCTGAACTTCGCGGCCATCCCGCTGATGTCCGCTGTTCAAGCCGGAGGGATGGTGTTGGTGGGTGCCGCGGCGCTGGTGCCCGCCGCCGCGCCGGCCGTGGGATGGTTGACCCATCTGGCCGCGTGGGCGCTTGTCGAGAGCGCCCGGCTCGTGGACGTGATGCCGTGGACGGTTGCGCGCGTGCCGGCGCCCGCACCAGGTGTGCTGGCAGGCTACTACGCCGGATGGGCCGTGTGGTTTGCGGCCCGGCGTGCATCGCCGGAGCGGCCTGCGGGACGAGCCGTACTCGCGTGTGCACGCAGAGCCGCGGCGGCGGCGCTCGTCGTGTCGGGCGCGTGGATCGTCTTCACGCCGAACCTGCGCTTCGGCCGGACGGCATTCCTCGAGGCCACCTTCATCGACGTGGGACAGGGAGCGGCCACGCTGGTGCGGTTCCCGTCCGGCCACGCGCTGCTCGTCGACGCCGGCGGCGCCGGCGCGGGGCGCTTCGACGTCGGCCGGCGCGTGGTGGAGCCGGCCGTGTGGGCCGCGGGCGTTCATCGGCTGACGCACGTCGTCGCCACGCACGGCGATGCGGATCACATCGGCGGCGCGCCGTCGATCGTCGCCGACTTGCGTCCGCTCGAAGTGTGGGAGGGCGTGCCGGTGCCGCCCGAACCGTTGCTGCAGGAGCTGATCGGGTCGGCGGCGCGGACGGGTGCGGCATGGCGGACGATTCAGCGCGGCGATCGCATCCGCTTCGGGAAAGCGGACGTCATCGCCTGGAACCCCGAGCCTCCCGAGTGGGAGCGCCAGCGGGTGAGGAACGACGACTCGGCGGTTGTCGAGGTGCGGTTCGGCGACGTGTCGATCCTCCTGACCGGCGACGTGGAGACGCCGGCCGAGGCCGGAATCGCGCGGCTCATCGGGCCCGCCGGCGTGCGCGTGATGCTGGCTCCGCACCACGGGAGCGCGACGTCGAGCACCCGGGCGTTCCTCGAAGCGGCGGCCCCGGATCTGGCCGTCATCAGCGCCGGGCGGGGCAACAGGTACGGGCACCCGCACGCGGCGGTTCTCGATCGCTACCGCGCCGTCGGCGCGCGCATCCTCAGGACGGACCTCGATGGCGCGGTCACGCTGCGCACGGACGGGTGCGTGGTGGAGGTGAAGACCTTTACCGGGCGGAGCCTGACCCTGCGGCCGGGCCGGCGGACGCCTCGCGTTCCGCCTCCTTGACCCGGCCCCACTCGTCTTCCATCTCCGGCAGCGAGCACTCGGAGAGCGCACGCCCGGTGGCGCGGAGGCGGGACTCCATGGCGGAGAAGCGCCGCGAGAACTTGTCGTTGGCCTTCCGCAGCGCCGACTCGGGCTCGATGCCGAGCTTCCTCGAGAGGTTCGCGATGGCGAAGAGCAGGTCGCCCATTTCTTCTTCGGCGCGCCCGGCGTTTCCGCCGGCGCCGCTGCCGAGTTCGTCGCGCAGCTCGGCGACTTCCTCTTCGATCTTCGTCACCACGTCGGCCGCACGCTCCCAGTCGAATCCGACCGCCGACGCCCGGATGCCGATTTCGTGCGTGCGCAGGAGCGCCGGCAGGACCTTGGGCACGCCGCCCAGGGCCGTGCGCGGTTCACCCGTGCTGCTGTGCTCGCGGGCCTTCAAGTCTTCCCATCGCTCGACCACTTCGTCGGGCGTGGTTGGGCGCGGCCGGCCGCTGTTGCCATCGGGGTCAGTGTCGGACCCGAAGACGTGCGGATGCCGGCGGACGAGCTTGTCCGAGATCGCGTGGAGCGAGTCGGCCACGGTGAAGTCGCCCGACTCGGCGCAGAGCTGGGCGAGCAGGACCCCTTCGAAGAGGAAGTCGCCGATCTCCTCGCGCAGGGCGTGCCGATCGTCGTGGTCGAGCGCTTCGAGCACCTCGTAGGTTTCCTCGAGCACGAACGGGCGGAGCGACTGCAGGGTCTGCTCGCGGTCCCACGGGCACCCTCCCGGGGCGCGGAGCACGCGGACAAGGTCCACGAGCCGGGCGAAGGCGGCGGCGGCGTCGGTCGATGGCGTCATCGGCCGTATGCTACCATGCGGGTCGGAGGCGCTACGGTGGCGGACGAACACGATCTGGCGGTGAGCTTCAGCGGCTTCGTGATCTCGCTGACGACGACGGCGGCGGTGCATTTCGGCGACTACCCGGATCCGGTGACGGGGGAGACCAAGGCGCCGAACCTCGAGGCGGCGTCGCAGATGATCGACATCCTCGCGATGCTGGAAGCCAAGACGCGGGGCAATCTCACCGCGCAGGAGCGGTCGTTGCTCGACCAGGTGCTCTACGACCTCCGGATGCGGTACGTCGCCGCCCAGCAACAGGCCCCGTCCGGGTCACCCATCATCCTGCCGTGAGCGGCGGCTGCGCGGTCAGGTTCCTCGGCACCGGCACGTCCCACGGCGTGCCGATGATCGGCTGCCGTTGCGCGACGTGCCGCTCGTCGGATCCGCGCGACCGCCGGAGCCGCCCGTCAATCCTGTTCGAAATGGGCAGCGGCGTCCGGGTGCTGGTCGACACCACCCCGGACCTCCGCTCCCAGGCCCTCGCGTACGGCCTCGATCGCGTCGATGCGATCCTCGTCACCCATTGCCATGCCGACCACGTGATGGGGCTCGACGACGTGCGCCGCTTCAATGTGCTGCAGCAGGCGTCGATTCCCTGCTATGGCGATCCCCGCACGCTGCAGGAGTTGCGCCGCACGTTCGCGTACATCTTCGACGGCGCTGACGAGGGCGGCGGGATCCCGCGGCTTCACCTCTGTCCGGTCGGCGGGCCGTTCTCGATCGGCGGCGAGACCTTCACCCCGGTGCCGGTGTGGCACGGGCAGCGCGGGATCCTCGGGTTTCGCGTGCGCGATTTCGCCTACCTGACAGACTGCAGCGGCATCCCGGACGCCTCCTGGCCGCTGCTCGCGGGCATCGACACGCTCGTGGTCGATGCGTTGCGGCACCGGCCGCATCCGACTCACTTCACCGTGGAGCAGGCCCTCGCCGTATCCTCGCGCCTCGGCCCGCGGCGGACCTGGCTCACCCACATCTGCCACGACCTGCCCCACGACGCGACAAACGCGGCGCTGCCCGCCGGGGTGGCACTGGCGTATGACGGGTTGAGGATTGACATCTGACAGAAGTAAGAAGCAAGAATCCAGAAGCAAGAAGGAAGGCCTGCTCCACTGTATCCGTGGGTTCGCGGTGATTTCTTCTGGATTCTGACAGTCGTCAGTAGGCCCTTCTGGCTTCTTGCTTCTTCCAGGCGTTCGTTCCCGAATCCCGAGTCCCGAGTCAGATATCATTGCCCCGTGGACCTCATCCGCTACCCGGACGATGCGCGACCGGCCAGCTGGAAGACGCCCGTGCTCGCGCTCGGGAACTTCGACGGCCTGCATCGCGGGCACATGAAGATCATCGAGCGGGTGCGGCGCACGGCCGAGGAGCGGGGCGCGACGCCGGTGGTCCTGACGTTCGATCCCCATCCGACGCGGGTCGTGCGGCCCGACAGGGCGCTGCGCGTCCTGATGAGCGAAGCCCAGAAAGTCGAGGTGCTGGCCTCCGCAGGCGTGCGCGGCGTGGCGATTGTCCGGTTCACCGCCGAGATGTCGCGCTGGGAGCCGGAGCGGTTCGTCCGCCTCGTCCTGGTGGAATGGCTTGGCGTCTCGGAGGTGTGGGTTGGCGGGAACTTCCTGTTCGGCCGCGACCGGTCGGGCACGTTCGCCGTGCTTCGGAGCCTGGGCGAACGGCACGGGTTCAGGGCCGACAAGATCGACCCTGTCTCTGTCCGCGATGACGTCGTCTCGAGCACGCGGATCCGGCGCCTCCTGGCCGGCGGCAGCGTCGACGAGGCTGGCGTGCTGCTGGGCCGCCACTTCTACATCGACGGAGAGGTGGTGGCGGGGGACGCGCGGGGCCGCGCCCTCGGGTTCCCGACGGCGAACCTCAGGACCGGCAACGAGATGGTGCCGGCCAACGGCGTCTACGCGACCATTGCGAGGACGGCGGACGGGTTTCAGCCCGCCGTGACGAACATCGGGGTGCGGCCGACATTCGACGGCGGGGGAGCGGCCAGCATCGAAACGCACCTCCTGCGGGGAGGGCGGGACCTTTACGGCGCTCACTTACGTCTCTACTTCGTGCAGCGGCTTCGCGACGAGCAGGCCTTCGTGTCGGCCGACGCCCTGAAGGCCCGGATCGATGAGGATTGCCGCGAGGCCAGGGCGCTGTTCGGGCAGCTTTCGGTTTAGAATCAGATCCTGCATGACTGAGACCGCCGAGACGACCGGCCCCGTGGCCTTCGCCGCCCGCTTCCCGCCCGAAGTGCGGTATGCCGTTACCGCGGGAGAGCTGGCCGCCAGGCTCGCCGCGGCGTGCGGGTGCGCGCCTGAGGCCGCCGAGCAGCTCCGTGGCGCCGTCAACGGGGCGTTCGGAGAAGCCATCGCGTCGGCGACCGCCGGCGGGCAGCTCATCGACGTCACGCTGCGGACCGACAATGGCGCGTTTGAGGCCGACGTCGCCTGCGGCGGCCGGACCCTCCTGCACTGCTCGGAAACCCGATCGGCCTGACGCCACCACGACGGCACCTGAACCATGATGCGCCTGTACAACACCCTGTCGCGTCGGGAGGAGGACTTCGCGCCGCTTCGCGACAACACCGTCCGCATGTACACCTGCGGCCTCACGGTCTACAACCGCGGCCACATCGGCAACTTCCGGACCTTCGTCTGCCTCGACGTGCTGCGCCGCGCGCTGAAGTACCAGTGCGGGTACGCCGTGCGGCAGGTCATGAACTTCACCGACGTCGACGACCGGACGATCGCCGGCGCCCAGAAGGCCGGCCTGCCGCTGCGCGAGTACACGGACCAGTTCATCGAGGCGTTTCGCGAGGACGCCCGGACGCTCGGGCTCGAGCAGGCCGAGGAATCCCCGCGGGCCACCGACGAAGCCAATCTGCGCGCGATGACCGACGTCATCACCGCGCTCGAGCGCAACGGGCACACCTACCGCAGCGACGGGTCGATTTACTTCAAGATCTCGACGTTCGAGGGATACGGCAAGCTGGCGAAGCTGGATCACGCCGGCATCCAGCCGGGCGCGCGGATCGACTCTGATTCGTACGCCAAGGACGACGCACGCGATTTCGTGCTGTGGAAGGCGACGCGTCCCGACGAGCCGACCTGGGACTACGGCCAGGGCCCCGGGCGGCCGGGGTGGCACCTCGAGTGCTCCGCCATGGCGCTGCGGCTGCTCGGCGAGCCGCCCATCGACCTGCACGCCGGCGGGGTGGACCTGATCTTCCCGCACCACGAAAACGAGATCGCCCAGAGCGAGGGCGCCACCAGGCAGCTGTTTTCGCGGTTCTGGGTGCACGTCGAGCACCTGCTGATCGACGAAGAGAAGATGTCGAAGTCGCTGGGCAACGTGTTCACCGTGCCCGACCTGGTCACGCAGGGCTTCCGCCCCTCGGCGCTGCGCTATCTGTGCATCTCGACCCACTACCGCAAGCAGCTGAAGTTCTCGTGGGCGAGCCTGCAGCAGGCCGAGGAGGCCGTTCAGCGGCTCGTGGATTTCCTCGCGCGCCTCGAGAGCATCCGCGCCGCCGCCGCGCATCCCGACACCCAGGCGCGTGTCGTGAAGGCCCGGGAAGAGTTTGGAGCCACGCTGGAGCAGGACCTCAACACCGCCGGCGCGCTGGGCATCGTGTTCGACCTGGTCCGGGCGCTCAACACCGCGATTGACGGGGGCGACGTCGGGCTGCCGGATGTGGCGGTCATCCGCTCGGCGTTCGAGGACATCGACCGCGTCCTTGGCGTGCTGGCACTCAGGCGGAGCGAGGACGAGGCGGCCGCGATCCCCGCTGGAGAAGTCGAGCGGCTGATTGGCGAGCGCAAGGCCGCCCGCAGCAGGCGCGACTTTGCCGAGGCCGATCGGATCAGGCAGGACCTCGCCGATCGCGGCATCGTCCTGGAGGATTCCGCGGCCGGGACGCGGTGGAAGGTCGTGGGGAAGGCGCAGTAGAGTCAGGGGCTGGGGACTAGGCGCTTGGCGCTAGTCAGTGCCGGCCGTACGTGCTTGCAGGCCACTCACGCGGCGAGAGCCGCGTCAGACTAGTCCCTCGCGCCCAGCCCCTAGCGCCTAGCCCAGCGTCTCCACCGTCTCGAGAATCCTGATCTTCCGCTGCTCGAGTTCCTTGATGAAGTAGTCGTAGTTCGCGCCGTAGATGCAGTCTTCGGGCGCGACGATGCCCCTGTCGGTGACCAGGCCTTTGCCCACCATCAGGGCGCCGATCGCGGCGCTGTAACCCGTGACCCGGCCCATCGACGACACACTGTTCGCCGTGTCCGCTTCGTCCCAGAGATGGTAGGAGATGCGGGTCCGCTTGCCGTCCTTCATCCCCTCCACCGTGTTGTACATCACGCACACGTCCGTCTCGCCGGGCTGGGCGCGGAGGCGCGGCTCGATCCGCGCGAGGAGGACCTCGCGCGGGACGACTTTGACGCCGCCCACGTCGACCTGGTCAAGGTCGAGCATGCCGCACTCCTTGAGGGTTTGCACGCCGTCCCAGTGGCCGGGCCACCTGACGGTCTTCTCCGCGAACTCCTTGAGCTGCGGGCGCGTGAAGATGAAGCTGGGCATGCCGGGCGTGATCGCGCATTCCAGCGCTTCGGCCTTGCCGAGCTTGTCGAAGACGAACTGCTCGCGCCCCGTCGACGCGTCCACTTCGACGATCTTGCCGTCCCGGAGGATGCACACCTTGATGACGTACTCGCGCAGCACGTGCGAGAACGCCCACGTGATCATGTAGCGGAGGGGGTGGCGCGCGGCGGCTTCCTTCACCGGGATGCCGCCGACGCGGGCGACGCACGACTCGGCCACGTCGAGCTTGCGGATGCCCTCGCCGCACGTCACGTTGCTCATGCCGGGCGCGAAGCCGATGCCGTCCATGAAGGTGACGTGGTTCTTGAGGGCGGTCTCGTGAATCCAGTCGCCATATTCGTTCAGCGACATGCCGGCCGGCAGCGCCAGTCCTTCGATTTCGTACGCGTCGGGGCGGCGGTGGTACTCCTCGAGGATGTCGACGAAGTTGAACCCGCATCGCACGGCCGCATCGACAACCAGGTAGCTCGTGCGGCGGTCGGGGAGCGTGTTGATGCCCACGTCGTACTGCTTCATGAGGGCCGTCAGTTCGTCCTTGCGGCCGACATCAACCTGGTGGGTGACCACCTTGGGGCTCTTCAGCCACGCCTTGGCGTTCTCGAGCGCCCCGTGGCTGCGATCCGCGAGGCCGACGGCCGTCACGGCATCGTCCCGCAGCAGATCGAACGCGACCGTTGAACCCATCTTTCCGCCGCCGCCGAACACCAGCACCTTCATTCGAAGCTCCCTGGCCCGCGCATCGGCGCGGAATGACTGCGTCTCTCCAGTGATAAATGGGGATGACTGACCGGGGTCGGGCCGCCACACCTGGGCGGCTGTCAGGCAAACGCCACCATTATAGCCGAGGGCGGCGGGCACGCCGGATCGCGTCTTGCACCCTCCGCAGCCATGGGTTCACACGCCACCGTCGCCCTCGGGATTTCCGGGGAAAACCTCGCGTGCCACGAGCTGACGCGGCAGGGGTACGCAATTCTCGCCACGCGCTACCGCACGCGCGTTGGAGAAATTGACATCATCGCCAGGGACGGCGAGACGCTGGTGTTCGTGGAGGTGAAGACCAGGAGCACCGACGACTTCGGCGTCCCCGCCGAGGCGGTCACGTGGCGGAAGCAGCGCCGGATTGTGACGATGGCGAAGTGGTACCTCAGCGAGAAGCGGCTGCACGGGTGCCTCTGCCGCTTCGACGTGGTGACGGTGCTGTGCCGGCCCGGTCTGGTGCCTGTGGTCGAGGTGGTGAAGAACGCGTTCACGGCCTCCTGAGAGGACGCGTCCGGTTGTCTTGAGTCTCCGCGCGAGGCTGTGCTAACGTAGGAGAACGGTTGGCGAGCGGGAATAACTCAGTGGTAGAGTGCGACCTTGCCAAGGTCGAAGTCGCGGGTTCGAATCCCGTTTCCCGCTCCACTTTCTCCCTTCCAGCGACGCGCAGTGTGATGGTGCTTCCCGACAGGGCGCCGTAGCCAAGTGGTAAGGCAGAGGTCTGCAAAACCTCCATCTCCGGTTCAAATCCGGACGGCGCCTCCAATTCCACTTTGAACCCTGAGCGAAGGAACGTGCCGGCCTGCCCCGGCTCCTCGGGCACCAGACTGCGGTGCAGCGAGTAACCTCCAGTCCTGCAATAGCTTGCGGCTTCCTGGCAACGGCGCGGCCGCCGATGATATACTCAGGTTATCGATTAATACCTCATCGTACTGTCCAGCGTTGTGACGCCGGGTAACGCCTGCGTCCATCCCGCGTGGCATCCCCCTGACAATCCGGTCTGAACGACCCTGGACGGGCGGGCGCCTGTTCCCTGAGAACAGACGGATTGCGCGGGCCCGCACGCGACAGGCGATGTTCGCATGGAGGTCGAACACGTCGAATGCGACTCTACCAACCGGCCCAATTCGTCGCCTTGCTGGCGTGCAGCGTGTTCGCCAGCACCATCGTGCTCACGAGCGCGCCAGGCGGACGAGACATCGCACTGCCTGCGGTCGACCCCGCGAAGCGCTTCACGGCTGAAGTGACGGCCTATTCGTCATCGCCCGACGAGACCTGGGGCGATCCGTTCATCACCGCCAGCGGCCGGGAGGTCTTCGACGGCCTGGTTGCCTGCCCCCGCAGGTTCCCGTTCGGCACGCGATTCCGGATCGGTCCGCGCATCTACGCCTGCTGGGATCGCCTGCACGAGCGGTACGACCACCGGTTCGACATCTGGAAGCCCTCCAAGCAGGAGGCGCTGCAGTTCGGCAGACGGATGCTCGTCATCGAGGCGCTATGAGGCTGCGTCGCCGGCTACCTCGCGCTGAGCGATCGGTGGGCTGGCCAGTGCGGGGGGCCGCAGGCTCGTCGGGCAGCCTGGGCGGCCCGCCTGTGACGCATTCGATACACAATCTTCAGGAGGCGCTTGACATCCGGTCTGCGCGGGCCGAGGATGGGCGTGTTCGCGTCACCCCACACAACTGAAGCGGTTTCAGGGTCTGGAAGATGAGGCCGGCCCTACCTGGCTGGAGCTGCGGGCCGCAGGCGGGCAATGCGGTCTGCGATTTGCTGGAGGCTTGCCGGGCCCTCGTCGCCGTCGCCCGCGTCGGCCGCCTTGAAGCGGTACGTTCTGGCCTGGGACTTCACGGTCAGTTCGTCACCGGAGACGGCAGAGAGAAACTCGCCGTACCTGAAGAAGAACGCGTCCTTGGCCTTGTCGTCTTCCTTGTCGGGAACGAACGCGACACCGACGGATGACACCGTCAACTGCCCGCGGCACCCCCCCAGCGCGTGCCTGTGAACGATGGGGAAGGAGTACTCGACCGGCTTCGCGGCCGATCGGACGGCCTTCGCCGCAGGTGCCGCTGCCCGTGTGCGTTCGGAGCCTGAGGTCACGCCTGGCGCGGAGATCGCGGGCCGCGGAGTGCTGGCGGCCGGCGGTGCCGGGTCCGCCTGCTCGACAGGCGGGCGCGACGAGGGTCCGCGCTGAGGCGGAGGCTGGCTGGCGAAGCGGTTCACGACGCCAGAGAGTGCCACCGTGATCACGGCCGCTGCGGACACGTAGAGTGCCCAGGACATGCGCGGCCGCCTGCTGGCGGGTTCGAAGATCAGCCCGCGCGCGTCGGGAGCTGCGCCCGGTGCCGGTTCTGCCACGCCCTCCATGCCCGGGGCAGGCGCGAAACCGGTCGCCAGTATCTCCGCCGCGCGCCCGCCGTCGACGGGTTTGGAGAAGAAGTAGCCCTGCACGTACTCGGCCCCGAGTGCACGAACCCGGGCCAGCTGGCCCTCGGTTTCGACGCCCTCCACGATCACGACGAGACCGAGCTGGTGGGCGAGGGTGGTGACGGCGCCGACAATGTCCCGGACGTCGTTCCTCGTTTCCATCGCACGGACAAAAGACGCATCGAGCTTGAGCTTGTCCGCGGGAAACTGGTGCAGGTAAGCGAGCGATGACTGGCCCGTGCCGAAGTCGTCGAGGGCGACGCTCGCGCCCATGGCGCGCAACTGCATCAGCTGTCCCCTGACGGCGGCGGGATTTTCCATCGCCACGCCCTCGGTCAACTCCACCACGAGACATCGGGCCGGGACGCCCGCGTCTCTCAGGGCGTCAGCGACATCCTCAATGAGCGAGGGGTGGTTGAACTGCGGGGCGGACAGATTCACCGACACCCAGGCGTCCCCGGCGTCCGGGAGGCTCGATCTCCACGCCTTCAGCTGGAGGCACGCCTCGCGGAGGATCCACCGGCCCAGCGGGACGATGAAGCCGGTGTTCTCGGCAAGCGGGATGAACTCGGCTGGGCAGATGAGACCCCGGCTCGGGTGCCGCCACCGGACCAGCGCCTCGAATCCAGCCACGCGATTTGTGGCGAGGGAGACCACCGGCTGGAAGTGGAGCACGAACTCGCCCCTGTCGAGCGCGTCCGTGAAGTCGGTGTCCATCTGGAGTCCGGTCTGCGCCGATTGCAGAATGGCGGTGTCGAAGACCTCGCATCGGGCCCGGCCGAGCATCCTGGCTCTGTGGAGGGCCGTGCCGGCATCGCGCATGACGTCCTCGGCCTGCGAGTAGCCGGTGGCGCTGACGGCAATGCCGACGCTGGCTGAGAGCAGGACTTCGCTGCCGCCGACCCTGAACGGCGACAACACCTCGCCGAGCACACGATCAGCCACCACCCTCGCGTGGCCGACCTCCGCGAGGCCGTCGAGCAGAACGGCGAACTCGTCTCCACCCAGGCGCGCGACGAGGTGGTCGCGGCAGAGGCCGGCGCCGCCCTCGCCGGCACGCAGGCAGGTCTCCAGCCGCCGGGCGGCCGCGGTCAGCAGCGGGTCGGACGTGCCCGCGCCCCCATCGTCCTTGTGCGGCTCGGTCCGGCCGAGGTCGACGAGGAGCACCGCGAAGTGGTGCGCCGGGAACCGTCTGGCACGATCGATCGCGCGCGCCAGGTGATCCATGAGGAGCACCCGGTTGGGAAGGCCGGTCAGCGCGTCGGCCACCTTCTCCGCGGTGACGTCGGAATGGCAACCCATGACCCGGACGGCACGACCGCTTTCGTTCCGGACGACCACGCCGTGGCACGACGTCCAGCGGTAGGTCCCGTCGCGGTGCAGCAGCCGGTGGGGGACGTCGAACTCCGAGGTGCCTCCCTCGAGATGCGCGTCGATCTGGCGCCGGACTTCGGCGGCGTCGTCGGGGTGGACACGCGCGAGCCAGTCTTCAGGCGAGTTTCCAACGAGGTGCTCATGGCTGCCGACCATGGAGATCCAGCGGGGCGAGAAGTGGATGCGGTTGGTGGCGAGGTTCCACTCCCAGAGCCCGGCGTGATCACCGCGAGCGGCGAGAAGTCGAGGGTTCATCGGCGTTCCAGCTGCGGGCGCACTTCAGGTCTCTTTGTGGGATAATCGGCCGCGTCGTCGCAGGGAACTAGGGTTGGAGTTGTCCGCCCGCCACCACCCGGAGGTATTCCGATGAAACGCCGTGCATTCCTGAGAACCTCGTCGCTCGCCGGTGGAGCCGTGCTGTCGTCGTGGGCCGGGGGCGAAGCGCTGGCCCAGGAGGCCTCGACGCGCGAGTTCTACGAGCTGCGGACGTACGAGATGCCGACGGGCAACCGGAAGGCGGTGCTGAACGAGTATCTCGAGAAGGCCTTCATTCCGGCGCTGAACCGCCTTGGCAGCAGGCCGGTGGGTGTGTTCTCGGTCCTGTCGGGCAGCAACGCGCTCAACCTGTTCGTGCTCGTGCCGCATGCCAGCCTCGAGAGCTTCCTCGCGGTCCCTGGCAAGCTCGCCGCCAACGCCGAGTATCTGAAGGCCGCCGCCGCGTATCTGTCCACGACCATCGACAACCCGGCCTACACGCGATATGAGTCGACGCTGCTGTGGGCATTCAAGAACCTGCCGAGGGTCCGGGTGCCCGCCGAGACGGCGGGCAACAAGCCTCGCATCTTCGAGCTGCGCATCTACGAGAGCCACAACGAACCGACCGCCCTCAAGAAGATCGAGATGTTCAACGAAGGCGGCGAGATCGCCATCTTCGACAAAGTCGGCTTGCGATCGGTCTTCTTCGGTCAGACGCTCATCGGCCAGCGCCAGCCCAACCTCGTCTACATGACCGTCCACCAGGACATGGTGGCGCGCGAGAAAACCTGGGACGACTTCCGCAACTCGCCCGACTGGAAGGCGCTGAGCTCGAATCCTGTCTACGCGAATACCGTGTCGGCGACGACGGTGATGTTCCTGCGACCGGCGGCGTATTCACAGATTTGAGGACGTCATGACCACCCTGCATCGGATCGGGTTCGCGATGACTCTGCTCCTGTGCGGGCCGGCCGCGGCGTCGCCCGCCCAGCCGGCGCCGCCGCCGGCCGCGGCCCCGATCGCGGTCGTGGAACTGCGGACGGAATACGCGGCGAATCCGCTCGGCATCGACGTTGGCGAGCCGCGCCTCAGCTGGCAGATCCGTTCGGCCGCGCGAGGCGTGGTGCAGACCGCCTACCAGCTTCAGGTTGCCGCCAGCGAGGCCGCGCTTCGTCGCGGCAAGGGCCTCGCCTGGGACTCGGGCGCCGTGAAGTCGGGGGAGTCGGCCGGCGTCCCCTACGCGGGCGCTGCGCTGCGTTCAGGCCAGCGGTACCTCTGGCGCGTCCGCGTGTGGGACGGCGCCGGGACGCCGTCAGGCTGGAGCGAACCGGCGTCCTGGGAGATGGGCCTGCTGCAGCCTTCTGAGTGGAAAGCGAGCTGGATCGAGCCGGGTCTTCCGGAGGACCCCAGGACTTCTGGCCCCTCGCCGATGCTGCGACGCGACTTCGCGGTGAAGGGCGACGTCGAACGCGCCCGCGCCTACGTGACGAGCCACGGCCTCTACGAGATGGCCATCAACGGCCAGCGCGTCGGTGATGCCGTCCTCACCCCGGGGTGGACCAGCTACAACAAGCGCCTGCAGTATCAGACGTATGACGTCACCGCGCTGCTGAAGAAGGGCGCAAACGCGATCGGTGTCACGCTGGGCAACGGCTGGTACCGCGGGTACCTCGCCTGGGGCGACAAGCGGAACATCTACGGCGGGCGCCTCGGCCTGCTGGCGCAGATTGTCATCACCTACAGGGGTGGGCAGCAGGAAGTGCTGGGGACTGACGCGACGTGGAGAGCGTCGACCGGACCGATCCTGATGTCCGAGATCTATCACGGCGAAACGTACGATGCCCGGCTGGAGCGGGCGGGGTGGTCGTCGCCGGGCTACGCCGACCGCGACTGGACGGCGGTGAGCGTGGTGGAGCACCGCAAGGACCATCTCGTGGCGCCGGCCGGTCCGCCCGTACGCCGGACGGGCGAGATCAGGCCAGTCACGATCCTCAAGACGCCTGCGGGCGACACCGTCGTCGACATGGGACAGAACATGGTCGGCTGGGTGCGCATCAAGACCGAGGGGCCGGCGGGAACGACCATCACGCTTCGGCATGCCGAAGTGCTCGACAAGCAGGGCAACTTCTACATCGAGAACCTCCGGGCCGCGAAACAGACCGTGCGCTACGTTCTCAAGGGCGGCGGGCCGGAGACCTACGAGCCGCACTTCACGTTCCAGGGCTTTCGCTACGTCGCCGTGGAGGGATACCCGGGGCCGCTCACGCTCGACAGCCTGACCGGCATCGTCGTGCACTCGGACATGACGCCCGCGAGCACGTTCGAGACGTCGAAGCCGCTCGTCAACCAGCTCCAGCACAACATCGTCTGGGGGCAGAAGGGCAACTTCGTCGACGTGCCGACCGATTGCCCGCAGCGGGATGAGCGGCTGGGGTGGATGGGCGATGCGCAGGTGTTCGCGCCGACGGCCGCGTTCAACATGGACGTCGCGGGCTTCTTCACCAAGTGGCTGCGCGACGTGGCGGCCGACCAGCTGGAGACCGGCAGCGTGCCGCACGTCATCCCCGACGTGCTCAGCGAGCCGGGCAAACCGCAGGCCGGCTCCGCCGCGTGGGCCGACGCGGCCGTGATCATTCCGTGGACGATGTACCTCAGCTACGGAGATCGTCGCATCCTCGAGACGCAATATCCGAGCATGGTGGCCTGGGTCGAGTACATGAGGCGGCGCGCCGGAGACGATTTCCTCTGGAGCGAGGACTTCACGTTCGGCGACTGGCTCGCGTTCGCCAGCACGGCGTCCGATTATCCGGGTGCCACGACGGGCAAGGATCTCATCGCGACGGCGATGTACGCCCATTCGACCGATCTCCTGCAGCGGACCGCGCGCGTGCTGGAAAAGGCAGAGGATGCGGCGAAGTATGGCGCGCTGCTCGACCGGATCAAGGCGGCGTTTCAGCGCGAGTTCGTCACGGCGACGGGCCGCGTGGGAGAGAACACGCAAACGGCGTACGCGGTGGCGTTGCAGTTCGATCTGCTGCCCGAGCCGATGCGCGCGGCGGCCGCCGGCCGGCTGGCGCGGGACATCCGGCAGCGCAAGCACCTCACGACCGGGTTTGTCGGCACGCCGTACCTGTGCCACGTGCTGAGCCGCTACGGCTATCTCGATGACGCGTACCTCCTCCTCAATCGCGAGCAGTACCCGTCGTGGCTGTATCCGGTCAAGCAGGGCGCCACGACGATCTGGGAGCGTTGGGACGGCCTGAAGCCGGACGGCACCTTCCAGGACAAGGGCATGAACTCCTTCAACCACTACGCCTACGGTGCCATCGGCGAGTGGATGTACCGCGTCATGGCGGGGATCGAGATCGACCCGGCGGCCCCCGGCTACAAGCACGCGCTGATCCAGCCTCGGCCCGGCGGTGGATTCACCAGCGTCAGCGCGTCGCACGCCACGCCCTACGGCCGCGTGAGTTCCGCCTGGAAGATGGACGGGAGCGCGTTCGAACTCGCCGTCGAGATTCCGTCGAACACCACCGCCACGATCCGTCTGCCGGGAGCACGCCTCGCCGACGTGAGGGAGGGCGGACTGGCGCTCTCGGCGGCGGCGGGCCTCTCGTCTCCGCGCCAGGATGGCGCCGACGTGGTAGTCGAGGCGGGATCCGGGCTGTACCGTTTCGCATACACCCCGGCGAAGTAGCGTCAGCCCGGTCCATTCGTCACGAATCTTTCACACTCCTGCTCCGAGGGTGTCGACGGTGCCGTCGTCTATACAGACAGAAGGCACCGGACGCCTGGCCTCCCGTTGCAGTTGGACCGCGACGGGCGATCCGGCCGCCGGGCCCCGCGCGCGCGGGGCGGGAGGGTGCGGCCATGACACGCAAACGGACGATGATGTGGATGTTCGCCTCGGTTGGTCTCATCGCGACAGCGGGCGCGGGTGTTGCGACCAGGGCCTCGACGGCGGCGAAGCCGAAGGTGACCACCGTCGAGGTGACCAGGGGAGACCTCGTGCAGGCGATCAGCGCGGCGGGATCGCTCGAGGCGGTGACGACCGTCAACGTCGGCAGCCAGGTCTCCGGCGTCGTGCAGACGCTGTTCGCCGACTACAACGACATCGTCCGCAAGGGCCAGACGCTGGCCCGTCTCGATCCCTCGCTGTTTCGGACGCAGGTTGAACAGGCCGAGGCGAACCTCGTCCGGGCCGAGGCCGACGTCGATCGCCTGAAGGTGGCGCGGGATGCGGCCAGGCTCGCGCTGGACCGGACGACCCGGCTGGCCGGGAAGCAGCTGGTCGCGGCGGCGGATCTCGAAACGGCGCAGGTGGCAGTGGCTTCTGCCGAGGCGCAGGTCAAGTCGGCCCAGGCCTCGGTTGCGCAGGCGAGCGCGAGCGTGAACCAGGCCAGGGTGAACCTCGAGCACACCATCATCACATCGCCGATCGACGGCATCGTCATTTCGCGCGCGGTGGATACGGGTCAGACGGTGGCCGCGAGCATGCAGGCGCCGACGCTGTTCATCCTGGCCGCGGACCTGACCAAGATGCACCTGAACGCGAGCATCGACGAGTCGGATGTCGGCCAGATCGAGGCCGGGCAGCCCGTCACGTTCCGGGTCGAGGCGTACCCGAACGAGAGCTTTGCGGGACGCGTCGCCCAGGTGCGGCTGCAGGCGGTGGTGTCGCAGAACGTGGTCACCTACGCGGCCGTCATCGACGTCGAGAACCCGGAGCTGAAGCTGAAGCCCGGCATGACGGCGACGGTCACCGTCGAGGTGGCCCGCCGCGACGATGCGCTGACGGTGCCGGCGGCGGCCCTGCGGTTCAGACCGACGGCGGCCCTGCTCGCCAGCCTGGGCGGCGCCTCCGGCGGGCCCGCGCCGTCCTGCGCCGGCGTGGCCAACTGCGGCACCCTGTGGATCTATGACGGGACGGGCATCCGCGGCGTGGCCGTACAGACCGGCATTACGAACGGCACCGCCGTTGAGATCCTCGGCACGGCGGTGGAGGAGGGCGCGGCCGCGGTGAGCGCGGTCACGCTGCCGGCGGCATCCTCGACAACCGTGACCTCGGCGGCCTCCTCCCCGTCGACGTCGCGCAGCCCCCTCCTGGGCTCGTCGCCTCCGCCACCTCCCTCCGGCGGCATGGGCGGCCCGCCGAGGTAAGGCGGGTGCGGGCGAGGCTTCTCGGGCGCAGGTGTGCCGCCGGGGAAGCCCGCGACCGTGTTAGACTCCGCTCCCATGATCGGATTCCTCAAGTCCGCCCCGGCAATCGAGCGGCTGCCTGTTCACGAGATCGATCCCGAGTACAAACGCCTCCGCCGTCAGGTGTTCGCGGGCATCTTCCTCGGCTACGCCGCGTACTACCTCGTTCGCAACAACCTGGCGATCGCCATCCCCGACATCCTGAAGGTCCACCCGGAGTACTCGAAGGCGGCGCTCGGTACGGCGCTCACGGGTTCGTCGCTCGCGTACGGCGTCTCAAAATTCCTGATGGGATCGATCTCGGACCGGAGCAATCCGCGGTACTTCCTCCCCCTCGGCCTCCTGCTGTCCGCGTCGATCATCGCGGCGACCGGGCTGTTCAAGGGCATCTTCGCCTCGCTCACGCTGCTCCTGGTGCTTCAGACCCTCAACGGGTGGGTGCAGGGCATGGGCTGGCCCGCGTGCGGCAAGACCATGGTGCACTGGTTCAGCACGAATGAGCGCGGGACGGTCGTGTCGGTGTGGAACACCGCGCACAACGTCGGCGGCGGGCTTGTCTCGATGTTCGCGGGCCTTGGCGTCCTGATCTTCGCGGACTGGGGAGCGACGTTCTACTTCAACGCGATTGTGGCCGCCGGCGTAGCGCTGCTCGCGCTGGTCCTGTTGCGTGATACGCCGCAATCGTGCGGGCTGCCGCCGATCGAGGAGCATCGCAACGACTACCCGCCCGCCTACAGCGAGGCCCACGAGCGCAACTTTACGTTCCGCCAGATCTTCCTGGAGCACGTCCTGAACAACAAGTACCTCTGGGCGATCGCCGTGGCGAACGCCTTCATGTACTTCGTGCGCTACGGCGTCGTGAACTGGATTCCGACGTACCTGCAGATGCACAAGGGATTCTCGTTCCAGCAGTCGAACGTGGGCTGGACCCTGTACGAGTTCGCCGCGATCCCCGGGACCATCGCCTGCGGGTGGGTGTCGGACAAGGTCTTCAAGAGCCGCCGGGCGCCGGCGACGATTCTGTTCATGGGCCTGACCCTGGTGGCCGTCGTCGTGTACTGGCTGAATATCAACGGGCCGCTGTGGATCGACTATGTGGCGCTCATCTCGATCGGCTTCCTGATCTACGGGCCGATCATGCTCATCGGACTCCACGCCCTGGACCTGGTTCCCAAGAAAGCCGCCGGGACAGCCGCCGGGTTCACCGGTTTCTTCGGGTATGTGTTCGGCTCCGCCATCGCCGGGACGGGTGTGGGATGGATCGCCGACCACTGGGGCTGGAACGGCGTCTTCATCACGATGGTGGTGTGCTGCGTCCTGACGATCGTGTTCAGCGCGATGACCCTCGGCCACACCCAGACCCGGGTCTGACCCCGCCGTTACGCTAGGACAGGCGGAAACAGGCGGCGGTATCCTCGAACGCCGCCAACTGGCGGCGCTGCCAGGCGTCGCCTTCGCCGAGTTCGGCCGCCATCAGGCGGGCCACCTCAGGCGCCATCGCGACGGCGGCCTTCGAGTTGAGGAACAGGGCGCGGCAGCGCCGGGCCAGCACATCCTCAACCGAGCGCGCCATCTCCACCCTCACGCCCCAAATCACCTCGGCCTTCGTGTAGGGCAGTGCCGGATGGAGGCGTTCACCCAACGGCGGGTGGGCGCGCATCAGGTCCTGGATGGCGAGGGCGTCGGAACCGTACACGCTGAGGGCGCCGAACTTCTCCGCGTGCGGATGGAACCCGTGGATGTTCAGCGTCCGTGTCACGCAGGTCTTCTCGGGCAGACGGGCCAGCATCGCGGCCTGGTTCACGGCGTCCTCGGCCATGTGGCGGTAGGTGGTCCACTTGCCGCCGGCCACGGTGAGCAGGCCCGACCGCTCGATGTGAATCGTATGGTCTCGGGAGAGGGCCGCGGTGGACGCAGCGCCGTCGGCGCGGACAAGCGGCCTGATCCCGACCGACACGCTCAGCACGTCGTCGCGCGTCGGCGCCCGGTGGAGGTACTGGCCGGCGGTCTCGAGGATGAACGCCACTTCCTCGTCGAGCGCCCGCGGTTCCAGCGTCGGTTCGGCGATCGGCGTGTCGGTGGTGCCGACCAGCGTGTGGCCGTGCCAGGGGATGGCGAACATCACGCGGCCGTCGCGCGTGTGCGGCACCATGATCGCGCTCCGGCCCGGCAGGAACGACCGGTCGAACACGAGGTGGACGCCCTGGCTCGGCGCGATCATCGGCGCGGCATCCGGAACGATCAGCCGGCGCACGCCGTCCGCGAAGGGGCCCGTCGCGTTGATGACGGCCCGCGTGCTCACCCGAATCTCCTGACCGGTTTCCTCGTCGACGGCGATGACACCGTCCAGGAACCCGTCCGGTTCCCGTGTGAAACCGGTCACGCGCACGTAGTTGAGGAGCGT
>JALOKU010000170.1 GCA_025456345.1 Vicinamibacterales bacterium
GGCGGAACCGGCGGCATTGGCGGGCGGGGCGGCACGCGCCCGCCGGGCCCTCGGCGCCCGCCTCCCCACGGGAAGCCGAGCTGAATCGGAGGAAAGCGCGGGCGTACCGGCGAAGGCGCCACCCGGCCGAGCTCGGAATGGCCGTCGATGCCGACCGCATAGACGAGGATCTCGGACTCCCGGATCTGCCGCTGGACCTCGGACACGGAAATCATGCTGCCGGTGTCGTTGCCGTCGGAGATGACAACGAGGGCCTTCTTGCGGTGGTGACCGCTCTTCGCGAGCGGGAGCGACTCGGACACCGTGTCGTAGAGCACGGTTTCGCCGCTGGGCTGGATCCCGCCAAGCAACGCCGGCAGCCGCCGCCGGTCGGTGGTCCATCCCTGGACGAGCACCGCCTCGTCGCTGAAGCGGTACACGAAGACTTCGTCCTCCGGGCCGAGCAGATCCACCAGGAAGCGGCTCAGTGCGCCCTGCGCGGCCCGGATCTTCTCGCCGGCCATCGACCCGGACGTATCCAGGGCGAGGCCGAGGCTGACCGGCACCCGCTCATTGTTGAAATAGAGGATGGGTTGCGCCACCCCGTCTTCGTAGAGCACGAAGTCGTCGCGGGTGAGGTTGCGGACGAAACGCCCGCTCGCGTCGGTGACCGTCGCCGAGACGCTGACCACGTCGACGCCGGTCTTGAAGCGGGGCTGCTGGTCCTGCTGTCCCAGCAGGACGGGCGGGATGATGAGGACGAGCGCGGCGATGGCGGCACCCGCCAGGCCGCGGGCCGCCGGATGCGCCGACCGCACACCACAGGCGTCCATCACGACCAACTTTAACGCAAACTCCTTGCCGAAGGGCGGGCTGTCCGATATCGTCACTTTCGGCGGCGTTTGGCCCTCGGGCGCAGCGTCGGCGCCAGGCCGGGGGCACTGGTGTACGCGGCAGAGACACCCGGTGATACCTGCAGGGGACTGGGGGTGTCTAATGCAAGGGGCAAGGGGCAAGGGGCAAGGGGCAAGGGGCAAGGGGCAAGGGGCAAGGGGCAAGGGGCGGGAGGCGAGAGCGATGGCAGGTTTGTTCAGATTCAGGCGGTCGCGAGGCCCCATCGACCTCGCGATGGACATGGTCGGCGTCCGCCTTGGGGAGAGGGTTCTTCAGGCCGGCGCGGGGAACCCGACGCTGTTCGCGAAGCTCGCCAGGAAGGCCGGCCTTTCCGGCCGGGCGTGCGCGGTTGTGGACAGCGTGGAGGCAGCGGGGCCCCTCGAAGCGGCTGCCGCGGCCGAGGGCGTCCTGGTCGAGGTCACCGTCGCCCATGGTCCGCTCTGGCCGCTGGAGGACGCCGCCTTCGACGTCGGCATCGTGGATGGGAACGCCCTGCTCCGCGGAAACGCGGCCGAGCGGGCCGGCCGGCTGGCCGAGGTGCGGCGCGTGGTGCGGCCGGGCGGCCGCGTCCTGATTGTGCGCAGCGTTTCTCCCGGCCTTGCCGGCCGCCTCGGGTTCAGTTCCTCGCACGCCGGGCCCGGCCCCGAGGCGTCGGCGTTCCTGCAGGCGCTCGAGGGCGCCGGCTTCCAGCCCGCGCGCATCCTGGCGGAGCGGGAGGGCATGACATTTGTGGAAGGTTTCAGGCCTGCTGGCTGACCGGCCCGCCTTTCCCTCTCGCCTCTCGCCGCCCGCCTATCTCCTGTCGTCACCGCCCCCCGTGATATAGTTTCGTCCCGTGAAAAAACCCCTTGAAATCGCACCCGCAACAGGCAAACTCGGCGTGATGTGCGTCGGCCTTGGGGCCGTCGCCACCACGTTCATTGCAGGCGTTCTGGCTGTCCGCAAGGGCATCTCCAGCCCGATCGGATCGGTCACCCAGATGGGCACGATCCGGCTGGGCAAGCGGACCGAAGGGCGCTCCCCCCTGGTCAAGGACTTCGTGCCCCTCGCCGGACTCAACGACATCGTGTTCGGCGGCTGGGACATCTTCGAGGACAACTGCTACGAGTCGGCGAAGCACGCGGGCGTCCTCGAGAAGGACCTGCTCGAACAGATCCGGCCGGAACTCGAAGCCATCAAGCCCTGGAAGGCCGTCTTCGATCGCCAGTACGTCAAGCGCCTCGACGGCCCGAACGTGAAGAAGGGCAAGAACAAGCGCGACCTGGCCGAGCAGCTCCGTGAAGACATCCGCACCTTCAAGAAAGAGCACAACCTCAGCCGCCTGGTGATGATCTGGTGCGGCAGCACAGAGATCTTCCTCACCGAAACGCCCGCGCACCAGTCGATCGAGGCGTTCGAAAAGGGCATGGAAGAGAACGACCCGTCCATCCCCTCGTCGATGATCTACACCTACGCCGCGCTGATGGAAGGCGTGCCGTACGCGAACGGGGCGCCGAACCTGTCGGTGGACGTGCCGGCGATGATGGACCTGGCGCACAAGAACCAGGTGCCGATCACGGGCAAGGACTTCAAGACGGGCCAGACGCTCATCAAGACCGTCATCGCGCCCGGCCTCAAGGCCCGGCTGCTCGGCGTGCAGGGGTGGTACTCGACGAACATCCTGGGCAACCGCGACGGCGAGGTGCTCGACGATCCCGAGTCGTTCAAGACGAAGGAAGAGAGCAAGAAGTCGGTGCTCGACTACATCCTGCAGCCCGACCTCACAAAGAAGGCTGGGACAACATCGACATCGTCGGCTGGCTCGGTTATCCGATGCAGCTGAAGATCAACTTCCTGTGCCGCGACAGCATCCTGGCGGCGCCGATCGTGCTCGACCTGGTGATCTTCCTCGACCTCGCGAAGCGGGCCGGGTGGAGCGGCATCCAGGAGTGGCTCTCGTTCTTCTTCAAGAGCCCGATGCACGCGAAGAACCTGTACCCCGAGCACGACCTCTTCATCCAGTCGATGAAGCTGAAGAACACGCTCCGCTACCTGATGGGCGAGGATCTCATCACGCACCTGGGGGCGGAGTATTACGACTAGGCGCTAGGGGCTAGGCGCTGGGCGCTAGCCAGGGACTGGGAGCGAGCATGAATGGCAACATGATGCTGAAGCCGGCTCTGATGGGCGCGCTGGTGATGGGCGTGCTGTCGGCCCTCCCCGGAGTGTCCCTCGGCAACTGCTGCTGTTGCGCCTGGCTCGTCACCGGCGGCCTGGTCGCCGCCTACGTGCTGCAGTCGGGCACGCCCCAGCCCATCACGATGGGTGACGGCGCGCTGGTCGGCCTGCTGGCCGGCCTCTTCGGCGCCGTCGTAAACATGATCATCTCGGTGCCGATGAACATGCTCACCGGCCCGTTCCAGCAGCAGCTCATCCAGCGCTTCGCGGATTCGCAGCCGGACCTGCCCGACAACCTGCGCCAGATGGTCGACAACATGGGTGTCGGCGCCGTCTCCGTGGTCGGCACCATCATGGCGTTCTTCATGATGCTCATCCTGGGCGCCATCTTCTCGAGCCTCGGCGGGCTGCTCGGCGCGTTCTTCTTCAAGAAGAAAGTCGCGCCGGAGCCGCCTCCGCCGCCGTTCACGGCCGGGATCAGCGGTCCCTTGGGCGGTGCGCAATAGGCGCACACCACCGCAGTCAGGTCGTGGGTGAAACTGTGCGGCCGCACGCCGGTTGATGCGTAGGCTCCGGACATCAGTCCTCGCGGAGCAAGAGCACCCGCAATCCCAACAGCGAGGCGGTCCGCGCTCCGAAGACGGTGATGGCGAAGCCAAGCAGACAGCCGACAATCAGGATGCCCGTTGCCTCACGCAGGGCGAGCGCCAGGATGCGGCAGCCACCCGCCCCGAGCGCCCTCCGGATCCCGAACTCGCGCCGTCTTCCGGCAACGGACGTCGAGACGAGGCCGTAGAGGCCGACCGACGCGATGAGCAGGCCCGCGAGGCCGGCAATGCCGAGCGTCACAGACGCCAGCCTCCTCGGATAGAACAACTGCGCGATCGTGTCGTCTGCAGTGCGGACTACTCGCAGACCGGCAGCGGCGTCGGCCATGGCAGCTTCCCGGGCCAGCATGCCCGTGACGTCCCCGGCCCCTGGTCTTGTGCGGACGGCAACGAAGCTTGAGCGCATCTTCGCGAAGTCGTGAGGCAGGTAGACCGTCAAATCCCCACTGTCATTGGCACCCGCACGCCTTACGGTTCCGACGACGCCCACCACCTCTCGCCAGCGCGGCTGAACACCTTCAACGAGGTCCCTGAGTGCCAACTGTTCGCCCAGCGGGTTCCTGCCGGGCCATAGGAGTCGAGCCAGGGAGTCAGAGACCACGACCACGGGATGTCTCGACCCGAGATCTGCGGGTGTGAAGAGGCGTCCCCGAGTCGAGTGGATGCCGAAAGTACGGAAGTAGCCCGGCGTCGCGTCTACGCGATAGACCCAGCGGGGACTTGCCAGCGTGCCTCCAGCGGCGATTCGCGGCACGACCGACACCCGCATCCGGTTGTCCCAAGGGAGGCTGTTTCCAAGGGTCGCAGAGATGATCGCCGCGTTCGATTCGAGCCTCTGAATCAACGACCTTTCAAACGCTCGTCGTCTCGCCGCGAGATCGGTGATGGCCTTCTTGGATGCCGGACTGCCGGGCCTCGCCGCAGTGCCCCAGATCGGCAGACGCAGTTCGGCCACGACGACATCACGAGAGTCATACCCATGGCCGGTCGAGGCCAAGCGAATCAGGAACCGGGAGTACCCGGCCGCGAGCAGCAGTAACGCGACTGTCAGGCCGAGTTGTGGGATGATAAGCCACCCCCGAAGGCCCAGCCGGGTGGAGCTGATCCGGCCCGGCCGGCGCAAGGTCAATGAGTCGGCCCAATCAGCTCTCGCGGCCACCCACGCGGGAGCTACACCCGACAGAAGTCCCACGGCCAAGCTGATGATCAGCCCGTAGCCCAGCACGGTGCCATCGAAAGAGACTGCGAACCTCAGGCCCGCCGCTCCTGAGAGGTGCCCCAGAAACCGCGGCGCGGTTACCAGGAACCCACCGACCATGGACCAGGTGAGGGGGACACTTAACGCGGCCCCGATCAGGGCGGTCACCGAGGCTTCCGCCAGGGGCAGGAGAGCCAGGTGCCACCTCCCGGCTCCGAGCGCAATCCGCACGCCTCTTTCCGCGCCAGCGGCGATGGTCCTTGCCATCTGGAGTCCGGCGACGTTCGTCGCCGCGATCAGCAGCACTGCGGCAGCTACGAGCAGCGCCGCGGCCCCCAGCGATCTGGGGTCGAGAGTGCGGACTGCATCGAGCGGCAGCCGGCTCGCTGCCTCTCGGCGCACGACGAGCGTCCATCGCTCGCGGCTACCAGGATAGACGGCGCTTCTCCACGAGGCATGGCTGGCCTGGAGAACCGTCCGCGCGCCGGCGTCGTCGACGCCCGCTGTCAGCCGGCCGATCATTGTCAGGGATGTGGTCCTCCCTAGGAAATCACTAGCGATGCTGAGTTCGTAGTCCGCCGCGCGCTGCACGACAGGAAGCCAGAAATCCGCAGCTTCCCAGGCGCTTATGGTGCCGTTGAACCCGATGGGCGTGACGCCGATGACTCGGTAGGCCAGGAGTTCGCTCGGCACGTGGCCCCCCACGTCCGTCACATTGGTATCCAGCCTGATGAAGCTCCCAAGGGCCGATGGATCCTTGTCAAATCGCGTCGCCCACAGATGATCACTGATCACGACGACCGGCTCAGCCCCCGGAGCTTCGTCTCCAGCGCGCAGCGACCTCCCGAGCGCCATCGGTACGCCTAGCACATCGAAGTAGTTCGCCGTGACCATCTCGCCCGTCAGCGGAACCGCGGCGTCCTGCAGCACCCAAGTCGCTCTGTCAGACTGGCGGGCCAGTACCTCCCGGAAGATACCAGCGGTGTCGCGAAGGTACGTGTACTCTCGGTACGTCACGCCCGACAAAGGCTGGGGACGATCTAGGAAATCTGCATAGACGTATCGCAGTTCCTGAGGCGACCGGACTGGCAGCGGACGCAGGATGAGTCCGTACACGATGCTGAAGATCGAAGTGTTGACGCCTATGCCGAGGGCGAACACGATGATAGTAACGGTCGTCGACCCGGCGTGTCTTGCTAGACGCCGTGGCGTGAACGCCGTAGCTTCACGGAGGACTGCAACTAGCACGGGTGATTCGTTCCCAGCGATTGCACCATACCACGGACGGCAGCGAGCGTTACTGCGGTCGCCCGGAAACCGCGCCCGAGATCCGCTCGCGCGATAGTGGCCCGGAACAACCCGTGTGACGACGTCGGGACCGCCGCCGCGTCGAGCAGTCAGCGCATGCGCAGCCTGTCGTACTCACCCACGATGCCCCGGACAGGGATGCGGATCTCCGTCGTGTAGCGGCTCGACGTCCTCACGATGATATTGCCAGCGTGCGGCCCTCTCCGGACGTCACGCTTTCGGGTCACGATGATGCTGACCTCGGTGATTCCCAGGCCCGCCCCTGCAGGCACCAACCGGACACTGACAAGGGGGTCGGTTGATTCTGCGCTTACCACTGTTGCCGCGGTTGCTTCACCGGTTGAAACCGTGAATGACGCGTGAGCCTCTTCGCCAGCGGGCCACTGCCCGAAGTCCACAACCCGCGTGGATACCCGGAACTCCGGCACGACGGAAGCGCGCATCTGCAGCACGATGTCGCGCCGGGCTGGGTCGTTGGAGGTCAGGGCGACCTTTCGGGTGACGACGCCACGCAAACCACTAGTGCCACACGCTACTTCAACCTCGCCAGTCAGACCAGCGTGGATGCCCGCCGGACTCCGTATGACGGCCATGCACTGACATCCGAGCTGGCCTTGCGTGAGGCGTAGTACACCCCTGCCGCGGTTCGAGATGAGAAACCGATGGACCAGGACCTTGCCTTGCGGCGAAGCGCCGAAGTCCCGGATCGAACCATCAACTTCCGCTTGAGGCACTCCCACGCGAATCGCCAGCAGCGCAACCCCGATCACTCCGAAGACAGCCACGCGAGTAGCCAAGGCACGCCGGCTGCGATGGTGTCTCATCGAATCCCTCACGCCGTGCTCGGAGGCTAGGTCCCATGACGCGCGTACACGTTGTTCACGGCTTCGGACCGCGGGGCCTGCGGCTTTCGTACCGTTCGTCGCGGGCGCGCCCCGCCTCGCCGGATAGCCCGTACAGCACTGACGGTCTTACCTCCTTGAAGCGGTCGGGCACCGTGAACAGCCATTCACTGGGTTCTCCTCGCTCGACTGATACCACGATCTTCTCCGAATACCCGCCACCAGGATCACCGCGGCGGCTCTTGAGTAGAGCGCAGCCAAGGTCGGGCGAGAGCCAGAGATTCGTTCCGCCGCGAGTCCGGATTCTCACCACACGGAACTCCTGGATCTTGTCCTCTCCGACGAGCGTTTCTCCTGCGGCGAAGCGCTGCCCCCCCAGTGAATCGAGGCAGTCCTTCCGAGGGTCTCGGTGGGCAGCCCAGAGAGCGTCCGGAGAGATGGTCGTGGTGGACTTCCGCTCCAGGATTTCGTCTGTCTCCACTCTCAGGCCGGACGCGAAAACGATCAAGCGTTGCGCGCTCGGGCGCCGATCTCCATCGGCGAGCGTCGTGTCTAGAGAGTACGCGTACGATCCATCTGAACGGACTGCTAGAACCGAATCGAGACCGCGCCTGACGCGCCCGTCGTTTGAGAAGACCGTCTCTCGCAGTCCGACGGTACGCGCAATGGCGCTCCCCACTGAGTCGCTGGAGCCGCCTCCGGCATGCTCCGAACGCAAGAAGTGACGGGCAGAGAACACGGCAATGAAGAGCCAGACCGCCAGGGTCGCTAGTGTGAGCGCCCGAGACCATCCGCGAGTCACGGGGGTCCCCATGGCGACAGCCCGGCGTCGCCGGTCGAAACGAGCGTCGTGGACTTCATACAGGGCCTCAACCAACCGACGACCGCCCAGTAGTCGCGCTAGCGATGGCGTAGCGCCCGCGGTTTGGCGTCCCCGTCGAGACCCACGCCAATCGGCGCCTTCCGCGGCGCCGATTGGCCATTTCAGGGTGTAGACCGATGTTCATCACTGCGCATTCGGGCCGTCGCAGGGGATCCAGAATCCACAGAAGTCGTTGAAGTTGTCGCTGTACCCGCAGTCGCTGGTGTGTGCAGTGCATTCGACCCAATTGCAGTCGCCTTCACAGGCGCTTCTCGTTCCGAAGTCGACTGTGCCGCCAACCCCGCACAATTTGCGGCAGTTGGGGTCCTCTGCGGAGAGCCTGATTTCAGTCATCCCCAAACAGATCGCGAGCACTGTCCCAAGGAGCAGCGCCATCCCTCTCTTCATCACCGCACCTCCTTCTCTCTATCTTGTGTCGGCGTTCAACTTCACCCCCACCGACCGGTTTGTGTCAGGAGGCGCCGGCGGCGACCGGCATGGCGCCTTGACCGATGCTGAGATAGCGGCAGAGGAAATGCACACGACCAACCATATCGACGCCCGGTATTGCGTGGAAGGGACAAACCGTCTCCATTTGTCGCAAATGGTCTCTATGTGGAGCAAACCCCTTGGCTTGGCTGCCCCGTCCACGCCACGAAAATAAAGTGTGCAAGATCGCTTGACTTCGAAAAGGAATGTGGTCCCATGAGGGGCAGTCCCACGCCGTGACTGGGAGGTGCCGCATGACGTACGACGTCAGACTGCTCGTACACGCGGCGACAACACGGCTGCGGGCGGCACCCGCGTGCTCCGTGACGGCAGTGGCGGCCGAGTGCGGCGTGAGCCGGCACACGCTGCTTCGTGCCTTCCGACGCTGCGGGTTGGCATCAGTCGCGGAGGTGCGAGATCGCCTGATGCACGAGCGCATAGACGTCCTCATGACGGCGGTTCCACCGAAGACGATCAAGGAGGTCAGCGACGGGCTGGGATTCGCGACACCCCGATCGTTCGCGCGGTGGGTGAAGCGGCCGGCGCGTCACCGCTGGCGCCTCGCGACAGACAGCCCGGCACGCCTCTTGCGGGGGGGGCACGTCGGCCGGGGCGCGCGGTCTGCGGCTGCGCAAGACACGGCGTGGCGCCGACGAAGGTGACGTATGATCCCGGCACGCGCCCCTGGAAACCCTTGGCATGGTTGACATCGCGCGGCCGGACCTGCCCGTCGCCCGCCGCCGCCGGCGCCTGCTGATCGGCGGCGTCGTCCTCGTCGCGCTCGCCGCCGTGTCGTTCGGCGTCTCGCGCCTGCAGCCGGCCGCGCCGGTGGTGGAGCGCGCGTCGGTGTGGATTGACACGGTGAAGCGCGGCCCCTTTGTGCGCGAAGTGCGCGGCACC
>JALOKU010000171.1 GCA_025456345.1 Vicinamibacterales bacterium
GACGCGGGCCGGCTGTCGCTCAACCCGCTGCGGCACGTCGATCCGTTCGGGACGGTCCTGCTGCCGCTGCTGCTGTGGAGCGCCGGCGCGCCCGTGTTCGGCTACGCGAAGCCGGTGCCCGTCAACCCGGCGCACTACGCCGACCTGCGCCACGGGCAGCTGGCCACGGGACTGGCCGGGCCGGCCGCCAACCTGGTGTTGGCCCTGCTGGGCGCCGGCGTGGCGTGGGCGGCGTTACTGCTGGGCGCAGCCGACGGCAGCGCGATGGGCTGGCTGTGGCTTGTCGGCGCCGCGTTCACCCAGGTGAACCTGGTGCTGATGTTCTTCAACCTCATCCCGATCCCGCCCCTCGACGGCTCGAGCGTGCTGCCGCTCTTCCTCTCGAACCGCGGCCTTTACACCTACTACCGGTTGCAGCGCTACGCGTTCCCGCTGCTCATCGCGCTGCTGTGGGGATTGCCGGCCCTCTTCCAGATCGACCCGATCGGCGCCTACCTCAGGCACACCGTCGATCCGCTCTTCAACCTGCTCGTGCCGCGGTAGCGGCCGGCGCCTCCCGCGCTAAGATCGGGCGCGGAGGCTTCCATGCGCAAGGCGCTCCTCGTCTGCGTCGTCGCTCTCCTCGCCGCGGGCGCGCTCATCGTCATCCTGGGCCTCGGGCGGGTGGCCGCCATGTGGATCGGCGGCGCGCTCGTGCTGGCCGGCGTCCCTCTGATGGGGCTGGCTCGGGTCCAGATTGGCAGCGCCTTCGCCGTGGCGCCGAAGGCAAAGGCATTGGTCACCCACGGACTCTATGCGAAGATCCCTCACCCGTTGTACGTCTTCCTCGACGTCGCCCTGCTTGGGGCCGTGATCGCGCTGCGGCGGCCGTGGCTCGTGGCCCCGTGGCTGGCGCTCGTCGCGATCCATGCCTGGGCGGCGCGGCGGGAAGCGCGGGTGCTCGAGCGCGCCTTCGGCGACGCGTACCGGCAGTACCGCGCGAGGACGTGGTGGTGAGGGCGGTGGGTCCCGGTGGAACTCCCGCGCGCTGCCACTCGGGGAGGGGAACTTCATGGCGTTCGCGCTCCTCATTGCCGCGCTGACCTGCCTCCCCGCGGAGCCGCCCGATCTCCGGGCGGTGATGGCCCGCGCGGGCGCGTACGTCGCGAAGTACCAGCAGGACTTCTCACTCCTTCTTGCCGACGAACGCTACCTCCAGGAGGTGGCGAGCGCGGCAAAGGCCCCCGACGGCGATGCGAGGCGGGAACCCGGGGGCGGAGGCGCCGCCACTGAAACCCGCGTGCTCGTGTCCGAGTTCGCGCTGGTGCGCGTGGAGGACGCGGATCGCACCCTGTGGCTCGCCTTCCGCGACGTCGCCGAGGTGGACGGCCGCCCGGTGCGCGATCGGGAGGAACGCCTGCAGCGCCTGTTCCGGACGCCGCCCGCCAACGCCCTGGCGCAGGCCCAGGCGATCGCGTTCGCGAGCGCCCGGTACAACATCGGCGACGTGGTGCGCACAGTGAACGTGCCCACGCTGGCGCTCGAGTTCCTCGAGCCGGCGGCCCAGACACGATCGCGCTTCAGGAAGGCGGCGGAGGAGACCGTCGACGGCGTCCGCGCGTGGGTGGTGAGCTTCGAGGAGCGGGCGCGGCCGACGCGCATCAGGACAACCGGGGCGCAGGACGTCAGAACGAAGGGGCTCGTGTGGATCGATCCCGGCACGGGCCGGATTCTGAAGTCCGAGCTCGATGCGCAGCTCCAGCGCGGGCTCAGGGCGCGCATCACCACGGCCTACGCGCCGGACGAGCGGCTCCAGATGTGGGTGCCGGCCAGGATGACCGAGCGCTACGAGATAGAGTCGCGCACGATCACGGGCGAGGCCACGTACACGAACTTCCGCCGGTTCGAAACCGACGTGAAGTTCGTGGGGGTCAGGTAGCAGGAGCGCAGGGGCGGGCGGCGCATGCGAGCGCCGAGGGCGTGCGGCAGCCGACGATTGCCGGGGCTTCGTGGATCAACGCGTCGTTTTCGAGGGCCGCGACCATGAATAGGGCGAAGTCCACGCGGCGCGTCAGATTGCTCTCGAGGATGGGATCACCCACGTGCCGGCTCCACACGGGCAGGCCCTGGCTCTCGCCCTCCTCGAGGTCGCTCCCGCGCACGACCGTCCACCGCGTGCCGCTGGCAAACACCCGCCGGCACGCTTCCACCTGGTCGTCGACGTCCACGGCGCGAACAAGCCGGCCGAGCCAGCTCACAGCCTTCACGAGCGCCTTGAATTTCCGCGAGTACACGTCCTGGCCGTCCCGCGTGATGTGCCAGCCGCACGAGAAGATGAGGCGCGCGCCCGGGCGCGCGAAGTCGAGTACGGCCTGGGCCGTTCCCGATGAGTACTGGTGAACCCCCCAGGGGACGAGCACCGTGAGCACTCCGTCACATCCTTCGACGGCCTTCCTGATGACCGCGGGGTCGTTCGTCGCGCCGGGCATGGCGGTAATGCGCCCTTTGAACGCGTCGAGCTTGCCGACGCTCCGCTCCCGGCACACGCCAATCACTTCGTAGCCCCGCTCGAGCGCGTGCTGCACCATGTAATTGCCGAGCTTCCCTGAGGCCCCGACGATGCACACTTTCATCGGATACGTCCCCCCGCTTCCGGCTGACTCAACGTTTGATCTCAGCTGCTAGGCTCGCGCAAGCCTGACGTGCCGGGCGATCTCGTCAAGATGCGTGTCCCACGTTCCGCAGCACCCGCCCCACACGTCCAGGTGCGGGTATCGCCGCGCCAGGGCTCCCATCTCGCGGCCCAGCTCGCACGGGTCGCCCGACTCGAGATGGCCGAGCGTGCATAGCGCAATCTTGTCCATCTTCGCCGCGTTCGGGCGCAGGCTGCGGACGCGACGTATCCAATCCCCCGGTTCGAGGGCCGGTTCGAACTCGGCCGGATGGGAGCAGTTGATGCCGTAGAAGTCCGGTCGAGCGCTTCCCGTTCGATCATCCACCGCTTCGATGGCTTCACGCAGGCTCGGGCCTGACTGCAGCCGGCTCGTGCTGTCGAGCGTGAATGACAGCGACAACGGCAAGCCGGCCGTATGCGCGGCGCGGGAGATGCCAATGGCTTCCTCGACGCTGTTGAGGGTCAGGGCGCTCACCAGGTCGACCTTCGCCTGGCTGAGCGTCGCAAGCTGCACGCTGTGATAATCCTCGGCTTCCGCTGCCGTGATCGTGCGGTTCAACGCATAGGCGTCGCCGCGCGGCCCGACGATGCCCACGTAGAGAACGCCGGGAAGTTGCGAGCGGTACGGACGGGCGACGTCACGCAGGAATTCGATGGCCTCCAACTGGGCGTCGCTGAGCGCGCCGGCGGAGTATCCGAGCTTGCCGGCCCAGTCAGGACTCGCCCGGTAGTCCAGGCCGCCCATGAGGGCCACGAACCCGTGGCGTGCGGCCACGTCCAGGTAACGCCGGTAGATCGCCCGAAGCTCCGCCATGGCAGATGGCTTGTCCAGAAGGGTGAGCAGGGCGAATTCGGGCAGGTCGTGCCCGAACCTGTACATGATCTCGGTCTCCTGTCCGCCTTCGGACAGATACAGGACGCCTTCCTGTGGAGCCGGAAACCGCATGATCGCCTTCGAGTGTCAGACCGTGATGACCACTTTGCCCCGGGCGTGGCTGCGTTCCCAGGATTGGATCGCTTCGGGGACGTCTCTCAGCGGATACGTCCTGTCGATGACCGGCGTGACCTTCCCGGCTTCGATGAGCGCTTTTAGTGTCTGCAGATCCTCCTTGCGTATCGCCGCCATCAGCAAGCGGACCTTCTGGCGCGCGAGCGGTGACAGCGCGAGCCACATCAGTGACGCCCCCACGCCGCCGGTCCACTGCCCGCCCCCTTCTCCGCCGACCAGCACGACCTGCCCCAGCGGGGTGAGGACGCGCCTGAGGTGTGACACTCGGCGATTGCCCGCCAGGTCGAGGATGAGGTCGTACCGCTCTCGGCCAGCGGCAAAGTCCTCCCGGGTGTAGTCAATGGCATGGTCTGCGCCGATCGATCGGACCAGGTCGGTCTTCGTCGTGCTGCAGACGCCGGTGACCGTCGCACCGAACGCGTTGGCGATCTGCACCGCGAAGGTCCCCACGCCGCCGGCCGCACCGATGATCAGCGCATGCTGCCCCGGCTGCAGGTTGCCGGCGTCGCGCAGAGCCTGCAGGGCGGTGCAGGCGGAGACGGGGACGGCCGCCGCCTGCTCGAAGGTGAGATTGGCCGGCTTCGGCAGAAGCGTGTCTGCGCGAGCGGGGGCGTACTCGGCAAACGCGCCTCTGCACGTGCCGAACACTTCGTCGCCGGGCTGGAGCTGGGTCACGTTCTTGCCGACCTCCTCCACGACCCCTGCGACATCCGAGCCACGGACAGGGTTCTTGGGCTTGCGCAGCCCGTACCCCATGACGCGCACCAGGTACGGCAGGCCGGTCATGAGATGCCACACGCTCGGATCCAGGCCAGCGGCGTGGACGCGGATGAGGACGTCGTCATCCCCGACCAGGGGCTTCGCGATGTCCCTCAGCTCCAGTACGTCGGGTGGGCCGTAGGTCTCGTGGACGATTGCCTTCATTGGTGCTCTCGTCGTTCGGGCGTCGGTAAATCGGCCGGACTTTCAATAGGCAACTGGCGCCATGTGCCGGGCAACACCTGCGAACGGGCGCCTGAGACTTCTGAGCATGGCGTGGTCCGCCATGCTACTCGTAGTGCGTCCACATCCGAATGACCTTGAGGGTCTTGATTGCGTCAAGCACCTGATACACCAGCCGGTGCTGGATGTTGATGCGGCGGGAACACGCGCCCGCGAGATCTCCCACGAGTTTCTCGAAGGGCGGCGGTGTCTGGTGGGGGTTCTTCGCCAGCAGGGCCAGCAACCGCTCGGCCTTCGGCTTGAGGCCCGAAGAAGCCAGTTTCCTGGCGTCCTTCCTCGCCTGCGCGGTGTACACCAGTGTCCATTTCACCAGGTGAGGTCCTTGGCGCACTTGGTGACGGGCGTCTTCAGCCCCTTGGTGATCGAGGCCCTCATCCCGGGAATGGACTCCAGGAAGAGCGTCTCCTGAATGGCTCTCCAGTCGCTCTCCGACACCAGGACTGCTGAGTGCCGCTTTCCGGCAATCTGAATCGGCTCGTGGGAGTCAGCGACGTCCTCCAGGAGGTTGTACAGCCGCCGTCTCGCTTCGGTCGCGGTGATCGTCGTCATCGGGGGTTCCCCCACAGGTACGTTATAACGTACGCTGTCAGCGCTGCTCTGTCAACGTGGGCCCCGGTGGGATTGACGCCGCTCCTCGCAGGAACTGAGGCCAACCAGGCCAGGAACGCCGTGCGGCTATCCGGCCTCGGTCTGGCGCCCGTAGTCGGCGGCGTCGTACCAACCCCGCGATGCTACGACCTGCGAGTCGGCATCGAGATCCCACTCTTCCCAGCCGACCACTCG
>JALOKU010000016.1 GCA_025456345.1 Vicinamibacterales bacterium
CCGCGCGGCCTCATCCTCCGAATCCAGCCGCGCCAGCACCTGGCCCCGGGTCACGATGGCGCCTTCGTCGACCAGCATCGCCGTCAGGCGCCCCGCGATCTCGCCGCCCACCTCGATCTCCTCCGAGATCGGCTCCACACGGCCCGGGCCCGCGACAAGTGCCGCTGCGTGCAGGTGCGATGGTGCCGCCGCTTCCGGCGCCGCCGCGGCGGCCGCCGGCCGGAATGTGTCAGAGAGCGTGATCCCCGCCACCAACCCGGTGGCAAACACCGTGATCCCGGCAATCGCTGTGCGTTTCATGTTCCACCTCATGCGGGAAACGGGACCAGGTCCCATTCCCTCGTCGGCCTTCCAGAAATGGGACCAGGTCCCGCTTCGGCGCGCCCGCGCGCCCGCGCGTCGTCTTCTCTGAGCCTTCCGTCTTCGATGTGTACGATGCGGTCGGCATAGCCGAGCGTCCGGTTGTCGTGGGTCACGATGACGACGGCGCGCTGCTGTTCGCGCGCGAGACGCGTGATCAGGTCCATCACGAGCTTCCCCGAGTGCGAATCGAGGGCCGCCGTCGGTTCGTCCGCGAGGATGATTGTCGGGTCGCCGACAAGCGCCCGGGCGATCGCAACGCGCTGCTTCTGGCCGCCGCTCAGGTTCGCGGGGAGCGCGTCGGCTTTGTCCCCGAGCCCGACCGACGCGAGCGCGTCCTTCGCGCGCGTGAGCGCGGCCGGCCTTCGTTCGCCGCGCAGATCGAGGGCGATGGCAACGTTCTCGGCGGCCGTGAGCGCGGGGAAGAGGTTGAAACCCTGGAAGACGAATCCGATGTGACGCAGCCGCACGCCAGGGAGTTCGCGCTCAGGCAGCGCCGTCACGTCGTGGCCCGCCACCAGCACGGTTCCGGAGGAGGGACGCAGAATCACCCCCATAATCGACAGCAGCGTCGTCTTGCCGCTGCCCGACGGGCCCATCATCACGAGGATTTCACCCGCCGCCACCTCGAGCGACACCTGTCCGAGCGCCTGCACCGCCGCGGTACCTCCACCGTATGACTTCGTGACCTGCCGAACCGTGATCGCCGCGGCCATATGCGCCACCTCTCAGCCCTTGAACACCATGGCCGGGTCCAGCCTGGTGACCTTGTTGATGGAAACGACCGACGCCGAAATGCACATTGCGATCGTCAGCACGAACAGCGACGCGGCCAGCGTCCAGGGCAGCAGGATGGCCGTGGTGCCGGCTTGGCTGGCCCTAGACACGAACGCGGCAATCACCATCGCGAAGCCATAGCCGATGACGCCCGAGATGGCCGACTGCCGGATGATGACGCGGTAGATGTAGCCGTTGGTGGCGCCCATCGCCTTGAGCGTGCCGTACTCGCGGATGTGGTCGACCGTGGCCGCGTAAATCGTTTGCGCCACCACCACCACGCCGACGAGCAGGCCCAGCGCCGCGGCGATGAGGACCGAGATGCCCGCGCCCGTTCCGAACATCCAGTAGTTGCGTTGCGTGGCCGACCAGTCTGCGGTGGTTCTGACCTCGACGTCGGGCAGCCTGTGCGTCAGCGCTTCACTCAGCCGCGCGAGATCGGCGCCGGGCTTCGCCGTGATCAGGAGGTAGAGCGCCTGGTCGGTGCGCAGGCCGGTGAAGGTGCGCGCGTTGGCCAGCGAGGTGAATACGGCCGGAGCGGTTGTGAACGTCCTGATGCCGCGCGTGAACCCGACGACCCGGGCACGGCGGTCGCGCAGTTCCACCGGTTGGCCCAGGTGCGTGACCCCGAGTTTGTCCTTGTAGAGTTCGTCGATGATGACCGCGTCCGGCCTGCCGAGATCGCGAGCCGTGCCGGCCACGAGGTTCCACGGCTGTCCCATCGCCCCGTCGCGCTCGACGCCCACCACCATCACGCCTTCGCGCGCGCCGTCGGGCCGCGTCCAGGTGCCGAACGACACGATGTGCGCCTGCGCGTCGGCGACGCCTTCCACCCCCAGGGCGAGGTGTCGCAGCGATTCTGAGAACGGGACGCCGGACTCGAGATGGGTCACACCCCTGGACACGACCCACAGGTCGGCCTCTGACTGTTCGATGACGTCCGCCGTCGCCCTGGTGAACCCGAGAAACAGGCCGAGCTGAACGGCCGACAGCACCACCGAGAAGACAATGCCCACGAGGGTGACGATGAAGCGGACCCGGTCGTGGAGGAGATTGCGGAGAGCCAGCATGTCAGGACCCCTGTGTCAGGCGACGCCGGGTTGGCGTATCAGCGGTTATAAACATAACATTGTTAAGTTCGACGCGCGGCACGGCCGACTGGTTCCAACGGAGGTCCATGGTCGGCTCTAGTCGAAGAAATCCCACTTCTTCGAGCGGGCTTGTGCCGCGGTGCGAGGTGTCGCTGCGGGCGTCTTGAGGCCGCCGGTCAGGGTGTCGATGGTGTGTTCAACCAGGGCGGCCTTGTCGACAAAGGGAAAGCCATTCATCGTGATGAACAACGAGGTTACACCGTGAACGCCTGCCCAGAGCGCCTGCGCGGTCATCTCGACGTCTGGCGTGTGGATGTCGCCGTGCTCCGCGCAGGCCCGCACGCTCCGCCGCAGCGTATCGAACGCACGGCTGCCGGCGGAACCCTCGAACGAGGCCCCATCCATGGCAGGACTGGGACTCATGAAGGTCACGAGGTACTGGTTCGGGTGCGCCAGGCCGAATTCGATGTAGGTCCGCAGGCCCTCGCGCAGGTGGCCCATGGGCGTGCCGGCCGTCTTCTGCAGGCGCTCGAGCTTTCCCGCCAGCCGTGAGAACGTTTCTTCGCAGACGGCCCCGAGCAGTTCGTTCTTGTCCTTGAAGTACAGGTAGATTGTGGTCGGCGAGTACTCGATCCGCTCAGCGAGCCGCCTCATCGTGAGGCGGTGGTACCCCTCCTCGACGAACAGCTGGCTGGCTGCATCGAGGATCTCGCGCCTCAAAGACGCGCGGTGACGCTGGCGGCGATCAGTGGTGCTCATATCGTAACATCGTTAATGTTATGGTCGATGTTACGTTCTGTCAAGGGCCCAACCGGGATTCGGGATTCGGGGTTCGGGGTTCGGGCGAGAAAAGCGAGAGCCGGGGGGATGTCCGTCTCCCCCGGCCCTTTCCATTCTTGCTTCTGGCTTCTGGCTTCTGACGATCGTCAGTTGGCCCTTCTGTCTTCTGTCACTGTCCGTATTTCGCAATAATCCCCTTCTTGTCCAGCCCCAGGATGCCGTGCTTCGCGCCGACCTTCTTGAAGGCCTCGAGCGCGCGCGCCAGCATCGGGATGTCGTGGTCGGCCGAAAGCTGCGTCCGGATGCGCGCCTGCCCCGCCGCCACCACCGGGAAAAAGAAGCCGACAACGTAGATGCCTTCGTAGTAGAGGTCGCGGGCCACGTCCTGCGCGAGCTTCGCGTTGAAGAGCATCACCGGCACGATCGGGCTCTCGCCGTCCTTGATGACGAACCCGGCGTCGATGAGGCCCTGCCGCCAGAACTTCGCGTTCACCTCGAGCTTGTCGCGCCGCTCGGTGGTGGCGCTCAGGATCTCGAGCACCTTGATGGCCGATGCGGCAATCGGCGGCGGCACCGCGTTGCTGAACAGGTACGGCCGCGCCTTCTGCCGGCACAGCTCGACGATTTCCTTCCGCCCCGACACGCAGCCGCCGCTCGCCCCGCCCAGCGCCTTGCCGAGCGTCGTCGTGATGATGTCCATCTTGCCCATCACGCCGAAGTGCTCGTGAACGCCGCGCCCGGTCCTGCCGATGAAGCCCGACGCGTGGCTGTCGTCGAGGAACACGAGCGCGTTGTACTTCTCGGCCAGCGCCACGATCTGGTCGAGCGGCGCGAAATCGCCGTCCATCGAGAAGACGCCGTCCGTGATGACGAGCCGGATGCGCTTGTCCTGGTGCTCCTGCAGCTTTTCCTCCAGGTGCGCCATGTCGCAGTGCTTGTAGGTGTCGTGCATCGCCTTGGCCAGGCGGATGCCGTCGACGATGGACGCGTGCACGAGCCGATCCGAGATCATCACGTCCTCGGGCCCGAGGACGGCCTCGAACACGCCCGCGTTCGCGTCGAGACAGCTCGGGAAGAGGATCGTGTCCTCCGTCCCGAGGAACTCGGTCAGCTTCTGCTCCAGCGTCCGGTGCACGTCCTGCGTGCCGCAGATGAACCGCACGCTCGACATGCCGTAGCCGCGCTCGTCGAGCGCCTTGTGCGCGGCGGCAATGACCTCCGGGTGGCTCGAGAGCCCGAGGTAGTTGTTCGCACAGAGGTTGACCACTTCTTTCAGCGCGGCCCCGCTCGGGAATTCCACGCTGATGTGCGCCGCCTGCGGCGAGTGGATGAACCGCTCTTCCTTGTAGATGCCCTTCTCGCGGATGCCCGCCAGTTCGGCCTGCCAGGCTTCGCGCACGGCCGCCGGATAGGCCATGACTACGCCCCTTTCTTCGCCAGGTGCTTGTTGACCAGCGCGATGATGCTCGTCACCGTATCGAATGCCTGGGGCGTGGCTTCTTCGTCGGGCAGCTTGACGTCGTACTTCTTCTCGAGGAACCGCTTCAGGCTCACCATGCTGAAGCTGTCGACGATGCCGCTCGAGATGAGCGGCGTGTTCTCGTCGAGGGCCATGTCGTCGGCCTCGTCTTCGTCGAGGTATTCCTTCTTGATGTAGCTCAGGATCGCTTCTTTCATTGAATACTCCCTTGGTCAGGCGCTAGGGGCTAGGCGCTAGGGGCTAGTCTGACGCGGCTGACGCCGCGCGCCAACATGAATCAGCTGCTCAGCCGTTCTGACTAGCGCCCAGCGCCTAGTCCCTAGCCCCTAGTCATCCTCCATTGTACTGACGTCCCCAATCGGCTGCCCCAGCTCCCTGGCCTTCAGCACCCGGCGGAGGATCTTGCCGCTGCGCGTTTTCGGCACTTTTTCGACGAACTCGATCTCCTGCGGCATCGCCAGCGGCGACAGCTTCTTGCGCACGAAGTTCATGATGTCGAGCTCGAGGTCCTCGCTCGCGGTGAATCCGGGCCTGAGCGCGACAAACGCCTTCACCACCTCCATGTTCAGCGGATCGGGCTTGCCGATGGCCGCCGACTCGGCCACCGCCGGGTGCTCCAGCAGCGCGCTCTCGATCTCGAAAGGCCCCACCAGGTGCCCCGCGGTGTTGATCACATCGTCGTCGCGCCCGCAGAACCAGAAGTAGCCTTCCGCATCGAGGCTGGCCTGATCGCCGCAGATGTACCAGCCGTTCAGGAACTTGCCGTAAAAGGTGGCCGTGTTGTTCCAGTAGGTGCGCATGAGGCTCGGCCACGGCGGCTTCACCGCGATCAGGCCGACGCGCCCCACGTCGGTGATGGGGATGCCCGTCTTCGGCTCGACCACCGTCGCGCTCAGCGCGGGGAACGGCCGGCCCATGCTGCCGGGTTTGACGGGCATGCCCGGCAGGTTGGTCACGACGATCGACCCGGTCTCGGTCTGCCAGAACGTGTCGTGGAACCAGAGGCCGAACGCCTCGTGGCCCCAGCGCACGGCCTCGGGATTGAGCGGCTCGCCCACGCTGCACATGTGGCGCAGGCTGGTCAGGTTGCGCCGCTTCACCGGCTCGACGCCGTCCTTCATCAGCATGCGGATGGCCGTCGGCGCGGTGTACCAGACGGTGACGGCGTGCTTCTCGATCGTCTCGTACCAGCGGTCGCTCGAGAACCCCGCATCGAGCACCACCTGCGTCGCGCCGAGCGACCACGGCCCGATGATGCCGTAGCTGGTGCCCGTCACCCACCCCGGGTCGGCGGTGCACCAGTAGACGTCGTGTTCCCTGATGTCGAGCACCACTTTCGACGTGAGGTACTGCGCGACGATGCTGCCGTGCACGTGCATGGCGCCCTTCGGCGCGCCAGTGGTGCCGCTTGTGTAGTGGAGCACGCTCGGGCTCTCGGCGTACGTCGCCGCCACGGGGAAGTGGTCCTCGCGGTGGTCCATCATGTGGTAGTCCGCCTCGCCCTCGCGCAGTTTCTTCCCGTCCTCGTCGTGGTCGACGACAATGATCGTCTTGAGGTCGGGCAGCCGCTCCCGGGCCTTGCGCACCTTGCCCAGATGGCGGCGCTGCGTGATGATCGCCGCCGCCCGGCTGTCGGCCATGCGCGCCACGAGCGCGTCGTCGCCGAACGCCGAAAACAGCGGCTCGACGACGGCCCCGGTCTTCAGGACGCCCAGGAACCCGATGTAGAGCTCCGGCACCTTGTCGAGGAACAGGCACACGCGATCGAGCGGGCGGATGCACACGTCGCCGCGCAGGAAGTGCGCCCAGCCGTTGGTCAACTGCTGCAGGTCGCGGAAGGTGAACTGCCGGATCTCGCCCCCGTGGCCCTCGTGGACGAGGGCCAGGCGATCGCCCAGCCCCGCCTCAACATGGCGGTCCACGCAGATCTCGGCGATGTTGAGCGGCTCGCCCTCGCGGTAGCCCAGCTCACGCTCAGCTCGCTCCCACGTGATCTCGCGCCGTAACTGCTCGTAATCTGTCGCCATCGGCGCTCTCCCTCCCGCTCGCTGGGGCCAGGCGCCAGGGGCTGGGCGCTAGGGGCTAGTCAGTCTGCCTGCCAAGCTGGCACCCACGCGGCGATAGCCGCGTCCCACTAGCGCCTAGTCCCTATTCCTGCCCACCACCACCCACGCCACCGCGAGCGTTCGCGTGCACGCCAGCGAGACGTGGAGTGCCGCCACGCCCATGTCCTCCGCCACCGCCGCCGTCTCTCCCGAAAGCGTCACCGTGGGCCGCCCGCCCGCCGCCGGCCACGCGATCTCGATGTCGCCCCAGGCCATGCGGCCCACCTTGCCTGTGCCGAGCGCCTTGAACAGGGCCTCCTTCGCCGCATAGACCATGGCGTAGCCTTCGGCCGCTCGCCGGCGGCGCCGGCACCACGCCAGTTCGGAGGCGCTGAAGAGCTCCTGCGTCAGGCCGTCGCGGCGACGGGCCACCTCCCGTTCGAACCGGGCCACCTCCATCAGGTCGACACCGCAACCCAGAATCACGGGAACTCCGCCGCACCATGGCGACGTATTGCGTAAGTGGGGGCGTGCACGAGCAGGATGACCCGCTGAAAGGCGCGCCGAGTGTAGCACAGACGGCGGATAATACAGGGGCGAGGGACAGAAGCAAGAAGGGCCCGCTGACGATTGTCAGAAGCCAGAAGGGTCAACTGACGATTGTCCGAAGCAAGAAGAGCCGGATCCAGCTGAACAGGCCTTTCTTCTGGCTTCTGGCTTCTGGCTTCTTGATTCTGACGAGCGAGCGCGTATGGCAAACAGCACCGACTGGGCGCGCGAGCAAACGTCCCGCGTCCGCGACTTCTACAACGTCTACACCCGCGGGTTCTCGGCCGAGGCTTTCCAGCGCCTCTTCACCCGCGACACCCGCGACGCGTACCGCTACTTCTCGAACGCGGTCGATCGGGAAGCGTTGGCCGCGCTGCCCTGGTGGAAGCGGCCCGCCGTGTTCGCGCGCGGGTTCTTCCTGGCCGTCACCATGAAGATGTCGCCAGCCCGGCGCGTGCTGTTCGCGCTGGCGCTCGCGGCGGCGGTCATCGGCCTCGTGGTGATGCTCCGCGGGATTCACGCCGTGTGGATCCCGATCGACCCGATCGTCCTCCGCTTCCCGCTGCCGGCCCCTGAATGGCCCGCGGGCACGGCGTGGCTCATCCTGTCGATCCTCGGCCTCACGTTTCTCATCCTCCTCGAGGTCTTCGAGCGGCTGTCGCTCAAGAACGACCTCGAGATCGCCCGCGACATTCAGCAGGCGATGCTGCCGAGGGGCCTCTACTCGAGCGGCGGCCTCGAGGCGTTCGGCGCCACGCGCGCGGCCAACACCGTGGGCGGCGATTTCTACGACATCCTGCCGCGCCCCGACGGCCGGGTCGTCATCGCCCTCGGCGACGTGGCTGGCAAGGGCAGCCCGGCGGCGCTGCTCATGGCAATTCTCCTCGCCATGCTGCGCACGCTGCTCGACGAAGGCCTCGACGCGGTGCCGCTCATCAGCCGCCTCAACGTCCAGATCCTGCGCCACGCGCCCTCGTCGCGCTTCATCACGCTGCAGTTCGTCAGCATCGACCCGGCAACGGGCGACCTGGTGGCGGTCAACGCCGGGCACCTGCCGGGGCTCATCCGCCGGCGCAGCGGCGACTTCGAGCGCCTGACCGCCGGGGGCATCGCCCTCGGCCTGTTCGACAGCTCGGAGTACGTCGCCCAGCAGGCACGGCTCGAGCCCGGCGACCTGCTCGTGCTCTACAGCGACGGCATCACCGAGGCCGAAAGCCCCTCGGGCGCGCCCTTCGACGAGGAGGGCCTCGTCGCCCTCATCCGGGCCCACGGCGACAATCCGAGCCTGCCCGACGTCGGCACGGCGATCATCAGGGCCGTCGAGCGCCACGCGCAGGACGTGCGCTTCGCGGACGACCTCACCGTGCTGCTGGCGCGCCGGCCTCTTGCGGCGGAGGGCCGCCCGATTCCTGATACGGCCTCCGACCTCGCGCCTAGCGCCCAGCCCCCAGCGCCTGATCCCGAGCCCCAGACCCCGCCGGCAGCGCCCGGCGTCTAACTGTCATGAGGCGATCCGCAGGCGCGCTCGTCCTTCTCGTGCTGGCGCTGGGCCAGGCGGCAGGAACTTACGCCCAGCAGCCCCCGCCGGTTGACGGCATTGTCCGCCTGCTGCTGCGGCTCGAGCAGGCGATGCAGGCCGGCGACCCAGACGCCTACATGGACCAGCTTTCGGCCGTGGCCGACCGCCGGTTCGCGAAGGAGGCGTCGCGCGCGCTCATCGGTCCCGGCATCACGCGGGCGGTGATGCGCGAACGGGATCGCGCGCCGCTTGACGGCACGCTGCCCGGCGACGGCTACCGCCTCATGGTCGAGATTCTCACCGAACGCGGCGCGCGGGCGCGCATCGACACCTGGCGCCTCGACATCCGGCGCGTTCCCACCAGGACGAGCGAGGACGAATGGCGCGTGGCGGGCCAGCAGGCGCTCTCCTCGGTCGACGGCCTTCACCGCCTGGCGCTCGACCCCTCGAAGGCCTACCGCGCACGCAATCTCGTGGTCCGGTCCGACGACCTCGAGATCCGCGTTCCCGACGGGCATGTGTTCATCGCCGACACCGCCGAGGGCCCCACCGCCGCCGTGATCCTGGCCGGCGACGGCGGCACGATGTCGTTCCGGCCCGCTCCCGAGGCGGAACGCGAGCAGGTGCGCATCTACGCCGGGAGCGATGCCATCAAGACGGGCGCCGACGAGGCGTTCCTCCGCTTCAGCCCTTCGGAGTTCGCCGCGCGCCTTCCTGCCGAAAGCCTGACCGAGGAGGCGGCGGACCCGGCCCTGTTCCGGCGCGCCGACGCGACGTTCAGGGAGCACGTCACCATGTCCTACGGCCTTGACCTCGCGGATCTCAGCCGGGACACCTGGTCGCTCCCGCCGGCCGCGGGAGATTTTCTCGCCGAGATCCGCACGCGCCGCTTCCAGACGCTGACCTATTCCAAGTCCGCCAACGACCCGGAGGACATCTCGGTGTTCGACCGGCGGCGGCGGCGCAACATCTCCGTGTACTCGTCGGCGGCGCGCCTGGCGGCCGGCGGCGTCGACGAGGACGAGCGGGCGGCATTCAACATCACCCACTATGAGCTTGACGTGGCATTCGATCCCGCCCGGCAGTGGCTGGACGGCCGCGCCCTGCTGCACCTGCGCGTCCGTGCCGGCGCCGTCAACAACTTGACGCTGCGCCTCGCCGAGAACCTCACGGTCCGTTCGATCTACAGCAAGGAGTTCGGCCGCCTGCTGTCGCTGCGGGTCCGCGGCCAGAACAACATCATCGTCAATCTCAACGGATACGCGACGCGCGGCACCGAGATCGTGCTGGACGTCGCGTACTCCGGCCGCCTGGAACCCGCGGAGCCCGATCGCGAGGCGCTTTGGCCGCAGTTCCCGCAGGATCGGCCCGAGGTCAGCGAGGGGCTGTCGTTTCCGAGGGAGACGAGCCTGCTCTACTCCACCCGCACGTACTGGTATCCGCAGGGGTCGTCTGGCGACTACGCCACGGCCGTGATGCACCTCACCGTGCCCGAGACGTTCCAGATGGCGGCGAGCGGCGAACTGGCGCCAGGCTCGCCGGTGGTGGTGCCGGGGCTCGAACGTCAGCCCTCGGGCCGCCGCTACACGTTCGACGCCAGGCAGCCGGTCCGGTATCTCGCCTGCCTGATCAGCCGGCTGGTCCGCATCGACGCGCGCACGGTGTCGCTGGTGGAGCCACTGGCGAGCCTCGCGGCGGGCGGTGCGGGCGCGCTGCCCGCCGATCCGCTGCCGGCTGGTTCGTTCAACAGCGAGCTCGATCTCACCGTCGAGGCCAATCCGAGGCAGGTGGTCCGGGGCCGCCAGGCCGCGCCGGTGGCGGCCGACGTCATGTCGTACTACACGTCGATCATCGGCGACTCGCCCTACCCCACGATCACCCTCGCGCTGGTCGAGAAGGAGCTCCCCGGCGGGCACGGCCCGGCGTATCTGGCGGTGCTGTACCAGCCGCTGCCGACCACCACGACGAGCTGGGCGAACGACCCGGCCGCGTTCGCCTCGTTCCCCGAGTACTTCATCGCCCACGAACTGGCGCACCAGTGGTGGGGCCAGGCGGTGGGCTGGCGCACGTATCACGACCAGTGGATCAGCGAGGGCTTCGCGCAGTACTTCTCCGCGCTCTACGCCCGCAAGCGCCGCGGCGACGTGCTCTTCGGCGACATGCTCCGGCGGATGGCGAAGTGGGCGCGCGATCAGGGCAAGTCGGGCCCGATCTCTCTCGGCTACCGCCTCGGCCACATCCAGGGCGACACGCGCATCTTCCGCGCCATTGTCTACAACAAGTCGGCGGTCGTGCTGCACATGCTCCGGCGCGTGATCGGCGACGACGCGTTCTTCCGCGGCATCCGCCGGCTCTACTTCGGGGCGCGTTTCGCCAAGGTGGGCACCGACGACGTGCGGGCGGCGTTCGAGAAGGAGAGCGGACAGGATCTCGCGCGGTTCTTCGACATGTGGATTGGCGGCTCGGGCACGCCGGCGGTAGCGTTTTCGTGGGACCGCGCGGCCGGCGGCGCGGCGCCCGAGGTGGCGCTGCGCATCGAGCAGCGCGGCAGGGAGAGCGAGTTTCCCGTCACCGTGACGCTGCACTACGCCAACGGCGCGGCCGAGGACAGGCAGGTCGTCGTGCGCGAGCGGGCGGCCGAGTACCGCCTGCCGCTCAAAGGCGAACTGCGGAACATCACGCTCAACCGGGACGGGTTGACGCCGCTGGAGATAGTGGGACGGTAGGGGCTAGGGGCTAGGCGCTGGGCGCTAGTCGGTCGCGCTTCGCGCGGGGATACACTGTACAGCTGAACACGCCCACTAGCCCCTAGCGCCTAGCCCTTAGCCCCTGTTCTTCACACTAGCGCCTAGCGCCTAGTCCCTAGCCCCTAGTATCATTCCCCCATGGAAACCGTCTCCCTGAAGATCGACGGGCGCGACATCACCGTGGCCAAGGGCAAGACCATTCTCGAAGCCGCGCTCGACAACGGCATCTCCATCCCCTTCTACTGCTATCACCCGGGTATCGGGGTCGAGGGCTCCTGCCGCGTGTGCATCGTGAAAGTCGAGAAGATGCCCAAGCTGCAGACGTCGTGCTCGACGGTGTGCACCGACGGCATGGTGGTCGCGACCAGCACCCCGGAAGTGGTGCAGGCCAGGGCCAGCGTCTTCGAGTTCCTGCTGATCAACCACCCGCTCGACTGCCCGGTGTGCGACAAGGGCGGCGAGTGCCCGCTGCAGGACTACTCCTACGCCTTCGGGCCGGCAGGCAGCCGGATGGAGTTCCCGCGCCGCACGTTCGACGGCGAAGGTGTCAGCGCGGACGTGGACTTCGGGCCGACGCTCATGCTGAACCGCAACCGCTGCATCATGTGCACGCGGTGCGTCCGGTTCATGAAGGAGATCGATGCCGACGCGCAGATCGGCATCGTCGATCGCGGCGGCCACAGCCAGATCGCCACCTTCGGGGAGCGCGGCGTGCACTCGCTCATCTCGGGCAACCTGATGGACGTGTGCCCGGTGGGCGCCATCACGACGCGCGACTACCGCTTCAAGTCGCGCCCCTGGGACAACCCGCTCGCGGTCGACACCACGTGCACGCTGTGCTCGAAGGGATGCAGCACGACGGCCTGGCTGAAGGCGATGCCCGAGTGGGCGAAAGGCGCGCGCCTCATCCGCTTCACGCCGCGGTACAACCCCGATATCAACGGCTACTGGATGTGCGACATCGGCCGGTTCCAGTACCACTGGGTCGAAGGCGACGCGCGGCTCACAACCCCGCTGCTCCGGCAGGGCTCGGGCGCGCAGGCGAAGTCCACCTGGGGCGGCGCTCTCGCCACCGTGCGCGAACGGCTGCTGCCGGTTGCGAAGGAGCAGGCGGCCGGGTTCCGGATGCTGGTCTCGGCCCATGCGTCGCACGAGGAGCTGTACCTGGTCCGCCAGTTGGTCGGCCAGATGCCCGGCTCGAATGTCGAGTCGGCGGTGGCCGTGTCGTGGCGATTGTCCGCGAAGGTGCAACCCAAGGGAACGAAGTTCACGGTGCCGCCGGCCGACGCGCCGAACGTGGCGGGCGCGCGGGCGATGGGCTTCCGCGTGCCGGAAGGCGCCGATGCCGCGTGCGACATCGGCGCGCTCCGGAAGGAGGTCGCATCTGGCGCGGTGAAGGCCCTCTACGTGATCGACCCCGGGCCCGAGGGCAGCATCGGCGACGTGCAGTGGGTGATAGACGCGCGCGCCAACGGCACGCTGCCGCTGCTCATCGTCCAGGGCGTCCAGATGACGCCGCTCGCGGCAGCCGCCGACATCGTGCTGCCGGGTTCCGCGTGGGTGGAAAAGGAAGCAACCTACACGAACGACCTCGGATTGCTGCAGGCGACGGCCCGGGTGATGGCGCCTCCCGGCGACGCCCACGAGGACTGGCGCGTCATCGCCGATGTGGCTACCGCGGCCGGCATCACCACCAGTTACGCCGACGCGCAGGCTGTGCGCGCCGCCATCGCCGCGGCCATGGGCGGCGAGCCGGCGTTCGCGGGCATCGCCGGCGTCGCGTTCCCGAAGCCGCAGGCCGCGAAGACCTGGCTGCAGGCGTCGAACCCCTCGGAGCGCTGGAAGTGGGATCACATGTTTCAGGATCTCCCGCCCGTGAAGGGGTTCCCGCTCCTGCTTAGAGAGCGGGAGTAGTCAGAAGCAAGAAGCAAGAAGTGAGAAGTAAGAAGTAAGAAGCAAGACACGGCGAAGGCCGTGGGTGGCCGGGGCGCTTCCCATCTGCGCGCAGGGAGGACAGGCGAAGGTCACCCGAGCACAGATGGGAACGGCCCGGACAGGACCCGCGGCCGAGTGCAGATTGGCACGAAGGCCATAATGAGAAAGCTCGCGCTCGTTCTGTGTATCGTCGGCGTCGCCGCCGCCGTCACCGTGTCCGCGCAAATCAAGCGTCCCCAAGCCACCGTCACGCCGCTTGTCGAGCGCCAGGCCGCGGCCGCCGGCAGCGCCGTGCGCCTCGCGCTGAAAGTGTCGCTCCCCGAGAACCTGCACACGCAGTCGAACAAGCCGCTCGACCCGACGCTTATTCCGACGGTGCTGACCATCGACGCGCCGGCCGGCGTGACGGTGGACGAGATTGTCTATCCGGCCGCGATCGCTCTGAAGCAGGAGGGGCTGGAGCAGCCGCTCGCGGTTTTCGAGCACGAGTTCCTCGTGGGCGCGCAGGTGACGCTCAGCTCGAACGTCCCCGGCGGCGAGCTGACGCTGCCGGGCCGGCTGCGCTACCAGGCGTGCAACGACATGATGTGCTTCGCGCCCGTCACGACGGAGTTCGCGTGGAGCCTCCGCGTCGTGCCGGCCGGCAGCCGCGTGGACGGCGCCGCCGACCCCGCGTTCGCGTCAATCGCATTCGGCCGCGGCGAGCAACCCGTCAGCCGGCCGGACGCCCAGCCTGGCCCGGCGCCGGGAGCCGCAACGCCGGCGGCCGCCGGCAACATGGACGTGGTGAAGGCGCTCGACGGCTTTACCGTGCTCGGCACCACCGGCGGCTATCTCGGCGTCGACGAGTTCCTCACCTTCATCCGCAACGCCGAGACGGGCGTCAAGGAGCGGGGCATGTTCGAGGGCCGGGGGCCGCTCGCCATCCTGCTGATCGTGCTCCTCGGCGGCCTCGCGCTGAACCTCACGCCCTGCGTCCTGCCGATGATCCCGATCAACATCGCCATCATCGGCGCCGGCGCCCAGGCTGGTTCCCGCGCACGCGGCTTCCTGCTCGGTTCCGCCTACGGCGCCGCCATGGCACTGGTCTACGGCCTCATCGGCCTCGTGGTGATCCTCACCGCCGGCACCTTCGGCACCATCAACTCGTCGCCGTGGTTCAACCTCGGCATCGCGGTCCTGTTCGTCGTCCTGGCCCTCGCGATGTTCGACGTCCTCGTGATCGACTTCTCGCGCCTCGGCAGCAGCTTCAAACCGGGCGCCAGCCGCGGGTCGATCGCGCTGGCGTTCACGATGGGCGCCGTGGCGGCGTTGCTCGCCGGCGCCTGCGTCGCGCCCGTGGTCATCCAGGTCGTCCTCTTCTCCAGCAACATGTACGCGGCGGGCACGACGCTCGCCTTGGCGCTGCCCTTCTGCCTCGGCCTCGGCATGGCGCTGCCCTGGCCCTTCATCGGCGCCGGCCTTGCGGCGCTGCCGAAACCCGGCATGTGGATGGTTCGCGTGAAGCAGGCCTTTGGCGTGTTCATCCTCGCCACCGCCATCTACTACGGCTACCAGGCGTACACGCTGTTCGCCAACCGATGGGTCGATCCGTCGGCCGTGCAGGCCAGCGTCGAGGCGCAACTGAAGTCCGGCTGGCACAACTCGCTCGCCCAGGGCATCGCCGCCGCCCGCGCCGAGCAGAAACCGCTGCTCATCGACTTCTGGGCCACCTGGTGCAAGAACTGCCTGACGATGGACACGACCACGTTCGAGGACGAGAAGGTGAAGGCTGCGCTCTCGGGCTTCGTGAAGGTGAAGTTCCAGGCCGAAGACCTCGACGCGCAGCCTGCCAAGGCGCTGATGCAGAAGTTCGACGCCGTCGGCCTGCCGACCTACGTCATCCTGCGGCCGAACCCGTGACCATCGACACCCGAATCCCGGGGTCTGCCAGCCCTGAGCGTAGCCGAAGGGAAGACCCCGGTCTCCTGTCGCCAGATGGAGGTCGGGGCTTCAGCCCCGGCGGGCGGGCCGGGCCCTCAGGCCCGGCTGGCAGCCGCCGTGCTGTGTCCACCCTGATCAAGGTGGCCGTCACGGCGGCTCTCTACCTCGCGGTGTTCTACACGATCGATGTCGGGAAGCTCTGGGAGCGGCTGCAGACCGTGCGCGTGGCCTGGGTGGCCCTCGGCGTCCTGGTGTACGCGGGCGGCCAGTGGCTCAGCGCGTGGCGGTGGTGGCTGCTGCTGCGGCCCGTCCGCCTCGAGGTGCCCTACCTGCGCATGGTCGGGTTCTACTTCATCGGCATGTTCTTCAACATCTTCCTCCCGACCATCGTCGGGGGCGATGCGGTGAAGGCCCTGCTGCTCGTGCGCGAGACCGGCGCGCCCGCGCGCTCGACGATGAGCGTGTTCATGGAACGCAACGTCGGGTTGTTCGCGCTGCTGGCCATCGCCACCGCGGCGGCGTTCGTGGCCCCGCCGGTGGACGTGAAGGGCTTCAACCTCCTGCAGTTGACGCTGCTCGTGTTCGCCGGGTTCGTCGCGGCGAACCTCGTGCTGGCGAACAGGCCCGCGTACCGGCTGGTGGACTATCTCGTGGCGCTGACGCCTCTCGCGCGGATCAGGTCGCGCGCCGCGTCGCTCTACGAGGCGCTGGTGCCCTACCGCGAGGCGCGTTGGAGAGGCCTCATCGGGGCCGCCGTCGCGCAGTCGTTCCTGTTCCAGGCGGTCGTGATCCTCGTGGTATTCTTGAACGCCAACGCGCTGGGCTTGCGCGTGCCCGTGTCTGCCCTGGCCGTGTTCGTGCCGCTCGTTTCGCTCGCGGGCATGCTGCCTGTCAGCGTGAACGGCCTGGGCATCCGCGAAGCGCTGTATCTCCTGCTGTTCGGGCAGATCGGCGTGCCGCCTGACGCGGCCGTTTCCATGGCGTTGCTGTACTTCGCCGTGACGCTGGCCGCCAGCCTGCCTGGCGGCGTCGTATACGCGTTGCAGCGCGGGCCCCGGAGCCCGTCGAAGAGGACCTCATGAAGAGTCGAGGCGTGCGCGCGCTGCTCGTGATTCTGGCCCTTGCGGTCATGGCCGCCGCCGCCGCCGCCGTGTGGCAGATGGAACAGCGCATCGCAGCGGCCCAGTCGGCGGCCGACAACTTCGAACGAGACGCGCGGCAGGCCGTGGTGAGCCTCGGCGACTGGCGCGCCGCCCAGCAGGCCTACGTGGCCGAGGGTCAGCCATCCGCGGTGTGGTTGACCAAGGCCGCCGGCCTCAGCGAGGCCATCGGGCCGAAACTCTCGGCACTGCGCGTGGCGGCCGGGACTGCCGAGGCGCAGGGCGCGCTCGAGTCGGCCGTCGAGGCGTTCACCGCGCTCACGCATAGCGACACGAGGGCGCGCGAGTACGTGAACGCCGGGCAGCGCCTCTCGGCCTCGGACGTCATCTTCGTCGAATCCGCGCCGACGCTGGACAAGGCCGTCGCCGCCGTCGACACGGCGCGCGGGCAGGAGCGCGTGGCGCAGGCCATCGCCTTCGAGAAACTGCGGCGCTGGGAACTCATGACGCTCGGCTCGGCGGCGGGCCTGCTGCTGCTGATTGTGCTGCTGCTCGTGCCGATCCCGCGCGCCGGCGAGCCAGCGGCTGAGGGCGCTGAGGAGGCGGTGGTCCTCCCGAAGGGCGGCGGCCTCCACCTGTCGCCCGACCTCGACGATGGCATCGTGAGGCGCGCGCAGCCCGTTGCTGACGACCCGCCGGCGCCCGCCGCCGGCCGCGTGGCCGGCGCGCGCGGGGCTGCCCTGGCCGCTGGCACCTTGAAACACGACACGCTCGGATCCATCGACTTCTCCCTGGACGGCCTCGGCTCGTCGAAGGGGCCCGATCTCGATGCGGTTGCCGACCTGTGTTCCTCGCTGGCCCGCGTGCAGGATACGCGCGAACTGCAGGGGCTCCTGGAGCGCACGGCCAAGGCGCTCGACGCCACCGGCGTCATCGTCTGGATGCCGGACGGCCCGCTGGGCAACCTGCGCCCGGTGCTCGCCCACGGGTACGCGCCGATCGCGCTTTCGCGCATGGGCATCATCCACCCCGCCGCCGACAACGCCACGGCCACCGCCTATCGCACAAAGCGCGTCGTCGTGGTGCCGGCCGAGGTGCTGGCAAGCGGCGCCGTCGTGGCGCCGCTCATCAGCTCGGATGGGTGTTCGGGCGCAATGGCGGTGGAGCTGCGCGACGGCGTGGAGGCCACGCCTCAACTGCGCGCCGTGGCCACGATTGTCGCCGCTCAGCTGGCGACGATGTTCACTCCCGGATCGGTCACGTCGGTGTCCCAGGCGGCGGCAGGCCGCACGGCCGTCGAAGACGCGACTGCCGGCAGGCCGTAGCGGATCGACGTGCCGAGCGACGAGGTCCTCGACCCGGCCGTAGTCGCCGAGTTGCGCCGCGCGCAAGACGCGTTCGGCAAGCCCGAATTCGTCCGCCAGTTGGCTGGTCTGTTTCTGGCCAGCGCGCCCGGAAAGATGGACAGGATCCGCCAGGCCTTCACGGCCGGAGACGCCGCGGCCATCCGAGAGCTGGCCCATGCGCTGAAGAGCAACTGCGGCATGCTGGGCGCCACGCGGATGGCCGGCGCCTGCGCCCTGATGGAAGGCGCGGCAGCGAGAGCCGATCTCGCGGCCGCCGCCGCGGCGTTCCGGGACGTCGAGCGGGACGTGCCCGGTGTGCTCCACGCGCTCTCGACGTTGGAATGAACTGATGGAGAGATCCCGGGGGCTCAAGCCCCCGGGCTACGATCGAACCAGCGCCTAGCGCCCAGTCCCCAGCCCCTACGCCGGCCGGCCGACGACGACGGTGCGACGGGCCGGGGCCTTCCGCGGCTCGAGGGTGGCCTTGAGCGAGAGCGCCTTCTTGTCGCGCGTCACGCCGATGGTCACGTCGCCTTCCTTGTCGGCCAGCTCCTTGATCAGCTCGTCGGGCATCGTGACGGCCTTGCCGTTGACGGCGCCAATCACGTCGCCGGCTCTGAAACCGGCCTTGGCGGCGGGCGAGTCGGCCTTGACGCTGTTCACCAGGAGGCCGTCCTTCACGCCGAAGTAGGCCGCCAGCTCCGGTGTCAGCTCCTGCACGTTCACGCCGAGGCGGCTCCGGCCAACCGTGAACGAGAAAGCGCCGGGCCAATTGCCTTCGCCGTGCCACTGGAGGATGTCGCCTTCCGGGACCGGTATCGGCGTTCTCTGCTGCCACCGCGGCGCGCCACCCGGCGGAATCGGTTGCATCGGCGGGATCGGCTGTCCGGGCGCGGGCACCCGCTCCTCCCAGGTGAACGTGCCGCCGGGGGCTGGCGTCCGGCGCTCGCCGAGGAGTTGCTGGGCAAATTCGTTCTCGGCCTCGGCCGGCGCCACGTCGAGGTCCATGCGCTTGCCGTCGCGCATCACGGCCATCTTCACCGTCCGGCCGGCCACTGTCTCGCGCACGAGCCGCGTCAACTGCGCCGCGCTCCGCACGTTCTCGCCGTCGAACTGCACCACCACGTCGCCGGCTTTCACGCCGGCCTTCTCGGCGGCCGAGTCTTTCGTCACCTGTTCGACGGCCACGCCCTGCTGGGACGACAGCTTGAACTTGGCGAGGTCCTCCTTGCCCAGGTCGCGGATCTCGATGCCGAGGCGCGGCCCGCCGCCAAGCGCCGCGATCATGGGCTCGCCCTGGATCATGTGCGTCATGACCTTCGGGTCCTGCCCGGGCTCTCCCTCGACCGTCACCACCATCGGTTTGCCGCCGGTCGACTTGCGCACCGTGATGGTCTGCTTCTCGACCTTCGGCTTCTCCGCCTGCTGGTTCTGGCTGGCTGTCTGCTGGCCCGCCGCCGCCACGAGCGGGGCCTGCCAGAGTGTGGCCAGCGCCCCGGCCACCAGCAGCACCATCGCCATGCCAATCGTCTTCGCTGGACGCATAATTACCTCCGAATCGGGATGGGGCGCATTACACCTACTCAGACGCCCGGCTCGGCAGATTGGCCGGGCGGCGCTAGGCGCTAGTGGGACGCGGCTCTAGCCGCGTGAGTGGCAGCTCAACAGCTAAACCGACTAGCGCCCAGCGCCTAGCCCCTGGCGCCTGAGTTGACTAGCCCCTAGCCCCCAGCCCCTATTCCGCCGATACCTCCAAGGTATGGTGCCTACAGACCCGACCCGCAGGCCAGCCCTCCCCGACCTCGACGACCCCGAGGCGGCCATCCGTGATGCGCGCCAGCGGTTCCTGGCGTCGTTTCCGAAGCGGTCCGACTCGATTGGCCTCCTGCTGTCCACCGTGGCCACCATCGGCTCCAGGGGCCCGGTGGCGCCGCTGCGCCACACCATCCACCGGTTGTGCGGACTGGCTGGCATGCTGGGGTTCCCGACCGTGTCGGCCCGCGCCCGCGACCTCGAAGAACTCCTTGACGGCCTGGAGAGCGGGACGTTCGACGCCAGCCGCGCGAACCTGGTGTTCGAAGCCCTCGAACTGGCCTTCACCGACGACCTGGCCAACCCGCCGGCGTGGGCGGGCGCCGGGTCCCTCGCCCGCGGCAGCGGGCGCATCATGGTGGTCGAGGACGACGAGGATCAGCGCGAGGTGATGTGCATCAACCTCGCCGCGGCGGGGTACGATCCGGTACAGGTGGCGGACGGAGACCTTGCGATTGAGACCGCCCGGGCGGAGCGGCCCGACCTCATCCTGCTCGACGCGAACCTGCCGGGCGTGGACGGTTATTCGGTGTGCCGGCTGCTCAAGAGCGATGCCAGGCTGGCACCGACGCCGGTGCTCTTCATCACCACGCGCTCGAGCCTCGACGACCGCGCCGTCGGCCTCACGCTCGGCGCCGACGACTACCTGGTGAAGCCGGTCGACATGTCCGAACTGATGCTGCGCATCCAGGTGCTCCTCGCCAGGCTTGCCGCGACGAAGCCGAGGGAGGACGGCGCCGGGCCGGACCGAGGCGAAGTCGGGCGCTGAGGGAAACATGATGAAAGTGCTCCTCGCTGAAGACGAGCCGGACGTCCAGCTGATTGCCCGCCTGTCGCTGAAGAAGGCCGGGTTCAACGTGGTGACCGTCAGTAGCGGCATCGAGGTGCTCGAGCGCGTCACCGAGGAGCGGCCCGATGCCATTCTCCTCGACTGGATGATGCCCGACATGGACGGTTACGAGACGTGCAAGCGGCTGAAGGCCGATCCCGCCACGGCATCCATCCCGGTGATCTTTCTCACCGCGCGCGTGCAGGAGGCCGAAGTGGCCCGCGCGATGGCGCTTGGCGCCGTCGGGTGCATCGGCAAGCCATTCGACGCCCTCGCGCTGGGCAGACAGGTGCTGGATCTGCTGGAACGCGTGTGACCATCCGCAACCGCATCTTCGCCGTGGTCGGCGTAGTGATTGCCGCGGCTTTTCTGCAGACGCTGATCGTGCTGCAGGTCGAGGGCCGGCGTGCCGCCACCGCCGCCTCGCTGGACCGGTCTATCTGGCGGCTCGAGAACCAGGCGGACCTCGGGCGGCTCATTGTCGAGCTCGACGCCGCCGAGCGGGCCGTCGATCCGGGCGGCCCGCCGGCCGCGGCCGCCGAGCGCGACCGCCTTTGGGGCATGTACGAGCGGGGCGCGGCGCTGCTGCCGGGGTACCTGGATTCCCCCGAGTCGACGCGCGAACTGGCCGCCATCGACGCCCTCATGCGCGACTGGCGCCGGACGCCGCCCGGAGCCGATCGCGCGGCCCTCATGGGCCGGATCCGCGCCGGCTTCGACCGCTTCGACACCCGCGAACGCAGCCGCCTCGCCGACGAGCGCGTCAAGGCGAATAGTCAGTCGCTGCAGGCCACGATCCTGACGCTCGGCATCCCCGCGGTCGCCATCGTCATGCTCCTCCTGCTCGTGGCGTTTGTGGCGCGCATCCTCCTCGATCCGCTCAAGGCGATTGCCACTTCGGCGCAGACGATTTCGGGCGGCAACTTCGACGTGTCGCTCCCCCGGGAATCCAGGGACGAGATCGGCGATCTCGTGCGAGCGTTCCGGGAAATGATCACGGCCGTGCAGCGCCGCGAGCGCGAGGTGACCGAGGCGAGAATCAAGGCCGAGCGCGAGCACCAGCGCCTTCAGGCGACGATCGAGACCGTGCCCGTGGCGCTGGTGATCGTGGACGCGGAAACCGGCCGGATTGTCCTGCAGAACCGCACGGCCGGCGCGCTGATCGGCGAGGAACCCGGCGGCGCGGCGCGGGAGGCGTACTGGCGGGCCTTCGGCGTGACGACGCGCGACGGCACGCCCGTGGACGTGCGCGTCTGGGGCGCCGAACGGGTGCTGCAGGGCCAGACCATCGTCGGCGAAGAGCTCGTCGTGCAGCATCCCGACGGGCGCGAGATTCCCATCCTGGTGAGCGCCGCGCCGTTGCGCGAGGACAACGGGCGGATCTCGGGCGCTGTGGCGGCGTTCCAGGACATCACGAGCCTCTACGAGGTGGACCGCCTCAAGAGCGAGTTCGTGTCGATCGTGTCGCACGAGCTGCGCACGCCGCTCACGTCAATCAAGGGCGCGCTGCAGCTGCTCATCGACGAACGGCGCGCATCGGACCCCGATCACGCGATGCTGCTCAACGTGGCGCTGTCGAACACCGAGCGCCTCGTCCGGATCATCAACGACATCCTCGACATCTCGAAGATTGAAGCGGGCAAGCTCGAGCTGAACGCCAGGCCGAACGCGGTCGACGAGGTGGTGAGACAGTCGCTCCAGAACGTGGAGCCCATCGCCCGCGGCGCCCTCGTCGCGCTTCGGGCCGACGTCGAGCCCGGCGTGCCGGCCGTGCACGTCGATCTCGATCGCGTCATCCAGGTGGTCGTGAACCTGCTCTCGAACGCGCTGAAGGCGGCGCCGCCACGGTCCGAAGTGACGCTCTCCGCCCGGCGCGCCGACGACGGCTTCGTGGCCTTCTCCGTCACGGACCGCGGCAGGGGCATCGCGCCCGACAAGATCGGCCTGCTGTTCCAGAAGTTCCAGCAACTGGACGGCGCCAACACGCGCAAGGCTCACGGCACCGGCCTCGGCCTCGCCATCGTCAAGGCGCTCGTGGAAATGCAGGGGGGGCGGGTGTCGGTGGAAAGCACCGTCGGTCACGGATCGACGTTTACGGTGACGGTGCCAGGCGCCAGGGGCTAGGCGCTAGTGGGACGCGGCTCTCGCCGCGTAGGTGGCGTGTTCAGCTGTACAGTATATCGCCGCGCGAAGCGCGACCGACTAGCGCCTAGCCCCTAGCCCCTATATTCCATAGGTCCTTCGCAGCAGCCTCCCGACCCTGAGATTCAGGTCCACCGGTAGAAACGGCTTCGCCATGTAGTCGTCGGTGCCGATGAGATAGCCCTTGGTACGGCTGTCCTGGTCGGCGCTCGCCGTCAGCATCAGGATGGGCACGAACGCGGTCCGCACGTTTTCGCGGAGTGCGCGGCACGTGTCGAAACCGTCCATGCGCGGCATCATCACGTCGAGGATGGCCAGGTCCGGCGTGGATTCCCGGGCCCTCTCGAGGGCTTCGACGCCATCCTGAGCCTCCACGATTTCGAGCGGAATGGCCATCATGCGCAGCGTGGCCGCCACAATCGTCCTGATGTCCGGATCGTCGTCGACGACCAGCACGCGGAGCGGCCGCCGGCCGGCCTCGGGGTCGACACCGGGCGTGCCGTCAACCATCGGCTCCAGCCTCGCAGCCGGCGCGGGCGTGACATCCGGCGCGGGCGCCGGAACGGGTGCCTGTTCCGGTTCGGGGGCCGGGGGTTCGACCGGGCCACTCGAGTCGAAGACGACAGCGCGCTCGGAGAGTGACGTCCGCTCGATGACAAGGTCGACGCCCGCCTGGGGTGCGGGCTCCGGTTCGGGAACGGGCGGCCCATCGGCTGCGCCGTCCGATTCTGCGGCCACTGGAACGGCTGGTGGCACTGCCGCCGCGGAGGGGCCAGCCACGGCTTCCGCGGCCGGCGCAGCGGGCGCGGAGGTCATGATGGGCTGCGGCATCGAAACGGCTACCTCCACTTTCACCGGCTGCGGTGTTCCGGTCTGTGATTCGCGCCCTGCCGGCGTGTTGCAGTAGGGGCACAGCGCCCATTCGAGGCGGAGCGCCTGCCCGCAGCTCCTGCAGTTCGTCTTGAGGTTCTTGCGGCAGTAGGGGCACGTGGCGAAGTCGGCCTCGATGAGCGCCTTGCACTCCGGGCACGGTATTTCGTTGTCGTCCACCTGGACGACGCGCAACACCTCGTCGGGCGACGTGATCCCGGCCTTGATCTTTGCGATGGAGTCCTCACGCAGCGGCACCATCCCGGACTGCCTCGCGGCCATGCGCATGTCCGCCTCGCTGGCGCGGTCGTTGATCAGCTTCTTGATGGCGTTGGTCGGCCGGAAGAACTCGTAGATGCCGATGCGCCCGCTGAAACCCGTCCCGCTGCACGCGGGGCACCCGCGGCCGCGGTAGACCGGCGACCGGTCGCCAATCATCCCGGCCCGGTTCCTGACCGCCTCGCCCGGCTCGTACTCTTCACGGCACTCGGTGCAGATACGCCTGACCAGCCGCTGGGCGATCACCATGGAGAGCGAGGTGGCCAGAACGGCCGGGTCCACGCCCAGGTCGAGCATGCGGGTGACCGCGCCGACGGCGCTGTTGGTGTGTAGCGTGCTGAGCACCATGTGCCCCGTCATGGCGGCCTGGCAGGCGATTTCCACCGTCTCGCGGTCGCGCATCTCGCCGACGAGGATCACGTCGGGGTCCTGGCGCAGAATCGACCGCAGGGCGCTGGCGAATGTCAGCCCGGCCTTCGGGTTCACCTGCACCTGGTTGATGCCGGCCAGCTGGAACTCGATCGGGTCTTCGACGGTGACGATGTTGACCTCGGGCTTGTGGTGCCAGGCGAGCAGCGCATAGAGGGTGGTCGTCTTGCCGGAGCCCGTGGGCCCGGTGACGAGGATCATCCCTTGCGGCTGCTGAATCGCGGCCTCGAGCAGCCGCTGCTGGCTGGGCGGGAGGCCGAGGCTGTCGATGGCCGGCGCGGTGGCGCCCCCCAGGACGCGCAGCACCATTTTCTCGCCGAAGTGGGTGGGCAGCGTCGAGACGCGCAGGTCGACCGAACGGCCCTGGTAGTGCACGTTGACGCGGCCGTCCTGCGGCAGCCGCCGTTCCGCGATGTCGAGCTTCGCGAGGATCTTCAGGCGTGACACCACCGGGCCGTGCAGCCACTTCGGCACGCGGGTGTAGTCGCGCAGCACGCCGTCCACGCGCATGCGCACCTGCAGATCGTGCAGCGCCGGCTCGATGTGCACGTCGCTTGCGGCGCTCCTGAGCGCATCGTAGATGACGAGGTTGCACATCTTGACGACCGGCGCCACTTCGGTGGCCGCCGCCGAGGCGGCGATGTCCATCGACAGGCCGGGCTGTTCTTCTGAGACAATCTGGAGGTCTGGCGCATCCGGCACGTTGGCGAGGAAGGAGCCGATACGGTCCTCGGCACCGTACCGCTCGTCGATGCCCTCCAGCACCTCGGACAGCGTGGCGGCCATGGGCTTCACCGCCATGTTGGCGGCGAACTCGATGTCCTGGATCGCGCGGTAGTCGCTCGGGTCCGCCATGGCCATCACCAGCGCCCGCCCCTCGACGGCGAGCGGCAGCGCCTGGTACTTGCGGGCCAGCCGCTCGGGCAGCTTGCGGAGCGCCTCTTGGTCGGCCAGAAAGGCCACAACGCGGGCGCGCGGCACCTTGAGGCGCCCGGTGAAAGTGTCGGCAATGGCTTCTTCGGGAACGCGTTCCTCCTTCACGAGGAGTTCGACGAACGACCCGGCCCCCTGATCCGCGCGGTCCTGGACGCGGCGGAGCTGGATGTCGGACGCAAGCCCGGAATCACGCAACATCGCCTCGAGCTGTTTGGACATGGTTGCCGCCAGTGCCACCCGTAGAGGTCACCCGGGCGTCCGAACGACAGGACGCCCGGGAGGTGTATCGGCACGGGCGGGGGAAAAACTGAGGGTTTTCCGGCGGCACGCCTCTTGAATTAGGAGGAGGCAGGCCGCGTCGAGTCAACGGGGTGGGTCAACTACAGGCAGGCGCTGGCATCACTACCCCGGTCCGGCAGGGCGATTCGGCGCGGCTCATTCTTCCTTCCTCGAACCCGGGGAGCTGGCCAGTGCAGGCAGGCTTGGTCAGCTCTCCGGCTGTACTCGGAAAGAACAAGAAGCCAGAAGGGCTCACTGACGATTGTCAGCAGCAAGAAGACGGACATCCAGCTGAACTGGCCTTGCTTCTTGATTCTTGATTCTCGCTTCTATCATGCGGTGATCTTGAGCACCACCGCGGTCCTATCGTCATTCTGCTCCGCGTTCCCACAGAAGTCGTAGACCGCCGTGAAAATGGCGTCGGCGACGTCCCTGGCCGGCTTCTCCCGGTGCTGCTCGATGACGCCGACCAGCCGGCCGGTGCCGAACTCCTCTCCCGCGGCGTTCATTGCTTCCGAAATGCCGTCCGAGTAGAAGACGAACGCATCCCCAGCCTTCAGGTCGATCGTCACGTCGTCGTAGGTGATGCCCGGCAGCGAGCCAAGGGGCACGCCGGGCGAGTGCACCTGCCCGCACCCTTCCAGGGAGGCATGGATGGGGTACGGCAGCCCGCTGTTGGCCATGGTGACGGTGCGGCGTTTGAAGTCGAAGTGCGCGTAGCAGAGCGTGCAGTAGTACGACTCGAGCTGCCGTGCGTGCAGGATGGTGTTCATCGACTGGAGGATGGCCGCCGGGCTCGTGCGCACCTTCGTGTAACGGCGACGGTAGGTGCGCGACCGCACCAACTCGCCCGCGAACGCGCTGTAGAGCGCCGCCGGCACGCCCTTGCCCGACACGTCGCCCACGGCCACTGTCAGCGTGTGCGGCTCCAGCGCCAGGAAGTCGTAGAAGTCGCCGCCCAGCTCGCGGGCCGGCTCGAGGCGCATGGCGGCGTCGAGGCCCTTGATCCGCTTCGGCAGCACGGTCGGCAGCAGCGCGCGCTGGATGGTCTCCGCGAAGGCCACCTCCTTCGCGAGGCGCTCCTTGTTGCGCCGCAGCTCCTCGTACAGGCGCGCGTTGTCGATGGCCACCGCCGCGCTGGCCGCGAGCGGCGTCAGCATCTCGAGGTGCTCCTTCGTGAAGGCAGCCAACTCCGGGCTCTCGAGGTCGAACACGCCCACGCAGCGGTCCTTGACGAGCAGCGGCACCACCATCTCTGATCGCGCGTCGGCGACCACCTTGATGTACCGCGGGTCCTTCGACACGTCGTCGACGAGGACCGGCACCTTGTGGAGGGCGGCGTAGCCCACCAGGCCTTCGCCGATCTTCACGGCCTTGGGCGGCAGGCGGTCGTCGTAGCGCACCGCATACTGCATCCGCACCATGTCCGACTCGTCGTCGACCAGGAGGATCCCGAAGGTGCGGTAGTCGATGAGGCGTTTGAGGCGGTGTGCGATGCGCTCGAGCAGCTCGTTGAGGTTCAGGATGCCGGCGAACTCCCGGCTGATTTCGGCCAGCGTCTCGATGGTGTCCGAGTAGCGCCGTTCCGATTCGAAGAGCCGGGCGTTCTCGATGGCAATGGCGACCGCGGCGGTGAAGTTCCGCAGCGTCTCCACTTCTGCCGGCGCGAACTCGCCGACGTTGCGGCTCAGGAGGTTGAGCGCGCCGATGGTGCGGCCTTTGCGCCTGAGCGGCACGACCAGCTCCGATCGGGTGCCCGCGACCACGTCGATGTAGGACGCCTCGTCAGCCACGTCGTTGGCCAGCAGCGGCCGGCCGGCCTCGACCGCGCGGCCCACGAGGCCCTCGCCGAGCTTCAGCCGCATCGACGTCGACCCGTGCGGATAGCCTTCGGCGTACGCGATGCGGAGGTCGCCCTGCCGCTCGTCGACCAGGTAGACCGCCATCGCGTGGAAATCGGTGATGCGGGCGATCAGGGCGGGCAGCTTCCGGTAGAGTTCGTCCAGATCGAGCACCGAGGCGACTTCGCGGCCCAGGGCGAAGAGGGTCGTGAGCAGCTGCCGGTCGCTCTTGGAGACGCCGGACACGTTGCCCTCGCCGGGGGTCATCACGTCGAAATCAATCGGCTGGGTCACGGGGAGATTATACTGTTAGGCGCTAGGGGCTCGGCGCTAGGCGCTAGTCACTCACGCTGCTGAACTGCCGCCCGCGCGGCGAGAGCCGCATCCCACTATCCCCTAGCGCCTAGCCCCTAGCCCCTATTGAGAACCGCCCAATGGACCAACTCCCCTTCGACCAGACGCTGATTCAGCGCATCCTGCCGCACCGCTATCCGTTCCTGCTCGTGGACCGGATCACCGAGTTCGAGGCCGACAAGCGGATTGTCGGCATCAAGAACGTGTCGCTGAACGAGCAGTGCCTCGCGCGCGAGCCTGGGCAGACGCCCACGCTGCCGCCGACCATCCTGACGGAAGCGGTCGCCCAGGTGGGTGCCATCATGATCCTCGCCAAGCCGGAGAACCGCGACAAGCTCATCTTCTTCATGGGCATCGAGCGGGTGCGCTTCCGCAGGCCGGTTTACGCCGGTGACCAGATGGTGATCACCGCCACCGTGAAGCGGTTGCGCTCGAAGATGGGCTGGCTGCAGGGCGTGGCGCGCGTCAACGGCGAGGTGTGCGCCGAGGGGACGATGACCTTCGCCCTCGGACCGCGCGAGGACCAGAAGGTCTCATTCACCGATTAGCGGGCGCGCCGGTCGGCCTGTTCGACTCACCTGCAGCCCCATCAGGCCTGGCCGCCATCGGCCCGGAACCCGAATAAAAGGCGAAAACTGGCGGGGACGGGACCTCGGCCCCGAGGGAGCTATAATCAGATGGAGTGGCTCCCATGAATGTTTGTCCTGTTTGCGGATCCCGAAGGGTGGTCCGGTCGAGGACCCGTCTCGGCCTCGAGAGCGTCCGGCGGAGGCTCACCACCAGGCGGCCGTACCGCTGCTTCAACTGCAAGTGGCGGGGATGGGTGGATGAAGCCGGTCAGGTGACGCCGCTCGGCGACGCGTCTGACGTTCCGCCCGAATTGGTCGCCCAAGACGCGGTGCTCGAAGACAGCTCGAAGAAGGCGGGGCGGTAGGTCGAAAAAAGAAGCCAGAAGCCAGAAGGGCCAACTGACGATTGTCAGAAGCCAGAAGACGGAAAGCCCGCTGAAGGGGCCGTCCTTCTTGTTTCTGGATTCTTGCTTCTTCCTTCCGGCTATCGCCGCAACCTCAGGCTATTCGCGAGCACCGACACCGACGAGAACGACATCGCGGCCGCGGCGATCATCGGGCTGAGTTGCCAGCCGGTCCACGGGTAGAAGGCACCGGCGGCGAGCGGGATCCCGAGCACGTTGTAGAAGAACGCCCAGAAGAGATTCTGCCGGATGATGCGAAGGGTCCGGCCAGAAAGCTCGATGGCGTCGGCCACGCCGTTGAGGTCGGCGCGCATCAGGGCGATGTCGGCCGCCTCGAGGGCCACGTCGGTGCCCGTCCCCATGGCCATGCCGATGTCGGCCTGCACCAGCGCCGGCGCGTCGTTGATGCCGTCGCCGACCATGGCGACAACGCGCCCCCCTGCCTGAAGCGCCTTCACCTCGTCTGCCTTGCGGCCCGGCAGCACGCCGGCCACTACGCGCGCGATTTCGCCGTTCGGAGCCACCTCGTTCGCAATCGCTTGCGCGGTGGCCGGGTTGTCGCCGGTGAGCATCACCACCTGTCTGCCCATCGCGTGAAGCCGGGCGATGGCCGCCCGCGCCTCGGGGCGAGGCGTGTCGGCGAGGGCGATGACGCCCCGCAGCACGAATCGGATGGCCGCGCCATCGCCGGCCGGGGCTGGCGCCGGTGCGATGCTGCCCTCGGCGGCGGACGCCACGAACATGACCGTGCGCCCGAGCGCCGTCAGCCGCGCCTGCTCGGCGGCCAGCGGCGCCATGTCCACGCCCGACTCCCGCATCAGCGCCTCACTGCCCACCACGACCTGGCGGCCGCCAACCGTTGCGCGCACGCCGCGGCCAGGCGCGGCCTCGAATGCGGCGGCCGCCGGAAGGGCCGCGCCGGCGGCCCTGACGATCGCCTGCGCCAGCGGGTGCTCCGAGTTCGCCTCGGCGGCGGCGGCCAGCGCAAGCAGTTGTTCAGCGAGACTGCCCGTGTCAGGACTAGCGCCTAGCGCCAGGTCCCTAGCGCCTAGCGGAACGCACTCCGTCAGTTCCGGCGTTCCGCGCGTAATCGTCCCCGTCTTGTCCAGCACCACCGTGGTCACCGACGCCGCGCGCTCGAGGATGTCGCCGCCGCGGATCAGGATGCCATTTTCCGCGCCCTTCCCGGTGCCGACCAGGATGGCCGTGGGCGTGGCGAGCCCCATGGCGCACGGGCACGCGATGATGAGCACCGCCACCGCGCTCACCATCGCCGTGGCCAGCCGCGACTCCGCGGGCCCGAACGTGAACCAGGCGAAGAAGGTCACAATGGCGACGGCAATCACGGCGGGGGTGAACCAGGCCGAGATGGAGTCGGCCATGCGCGCGATGGGAGCGCGGCGGCCCTGCGCCTCGCGCACCAGGCGCACGATCTGCTGCAAGGCCGTCTCGGCGCCAACCCGTGTCGCGCGCAGCCTGAACGCGCCGGTCGTGTTCATGGTGCCGCCGTACACCGTCGAGCCCGCCGCTTTGTCCACGGGCATCGACTCGCCGGTCAGCATCGATTCGTCAACCGCCGACGCGCCGTCGATCACCTCGCCGTCTACCGGCAGCCGTTCGCCCGGGCGGATGAGGACGATGTCGCCGCGCAGGACGTCGCGCACGGGCAGCTCGAGCTCGATGCCGTCCCGAACGATGTGCGCCGTGCGGGGCTGCAGGCCGATGAGCCGCCTGATGGCCTCCGATGAGCGGCCGCGCGCCCTGGCCTCGAGCAGTTTGCCGAGCAGCACGAGCACGATGATGACCACCGCCGTTTCGAAGTACACCGGCGCGGGCGCGTGCCCGGCGGCGACGTGCGGGTTGGCGGAGACGGCCGCGGGGGCGACCGTGGCGGCGGCCGAATATAGAAAGGCGGCGCCCGTGCCGACGGCGATGAGCGTGTTCATGTCGGCCGTGAGGTACCGCACTGATTTCCACGCGCCGCGGTAGAACGGCCAGCCGCAGAAGAACAGGACGGGCGCGGCGAGCGCGAGTTGGACCCAGTTCGCGCCCGGGAAGCTCGCGTGCGCCATCCCGAGGATGACGACCGGGGTGGCCAATGCGGTGCCGAGGATGAGCGTGAACCGCAGCGCGCGGTATTCGCGGTCGCGCGCCTGCTGCTCCAGGTCGTCCAGAGCGGTGTCGTCTCCGGCCCTGCGCCGGAACGGCGCATCCTGAGCGAGCGCGTCGCCCGGACGCGAGTCGCCCCTCGACGTAGCTCGGGGCGACCCTGAGCTTGTCGAAGGGTCGAAGGGCGAGTCCCGAGTCTCGATGACGTCGTACCCCACATCCCTGATCGCCTCGACGATGGAGGGAACCGTGATCACGGCTGGGTCGAACGTGACCGTGGCGCGGTTGGTGGCGTAGTTGACGCCGGCCGCGCCGATGCCGGGCAGCTTCTTCAGGGCGCGCTCGATGTTCGCCGCGCACGCGGCGCAGGACATGCCGGTCACGGGCAGTGAGACCGCCTCCGCCGCGTAGGTGGTTTGCCTGGGGTCGCCCATAGTCCCATTGTAGCGGGGCTGGCGGAGGCAGATGCCTGGTTGGTCAGAAGCAAGAAGCAAGAAGGGCCAACTGACGATTGTCAGAAGCCAGAAGACGAAATTCCAGCAGGACAGGCCTTTCTTCTTGCTTCTTGCTTCTTGCTTCTTGCTTCTAATCCCGCACGTATAATTCCCCCGTGCGCATTTCCTTCGACATGGACGGCGTGCTGGCGGACATGGACGCCACTCTGGCCCGGTTGGCGGAGCAGGAGTTCGGCGTGACGGCCAGAACCGGGGTGCCGCAGAGCACCGAGCGCGATCCCGCCGGGGCAGCCGGCGAGGAAGCGACAGACGCGCCGCCGCCTTACGACACGGCGCTCCTCAACGCCCTCAGCGCGCGGCAGCAGTCGCGCCTCTGGCAGCGTGTCCGCGACACGCGCAACTTCTGGGAAACCCTGGAGGAGTGCGAGCCCGGAGCCGTGCGCCGCATCCAGCGGCTGGCGCACGAACTCCGGTGGGACGTCCTGTTTGTGACCCAGCGGCCAGGCACCGCCGGACGCACGCAGCAGTTGCAGACCCAGCACTGGCTGAAGCGGCGCGGCTTCGAGTACCCCGCCGTCTACACGACGATTGGATCACGCGGGGCGATCGCCGCCGCCCTCACCCTCGACGCCCACATCGACGACCGGCTGCAGAACTGCGTGGACGTCGCCACCGAATCGAAGGCCTGGCCGATTCTCGTCTGGCGCGATGCCGAGTCGTTCGATCGCATCGGCGCCGGCGCCAGGAACCTGGGAATCGCCGTCGTCCGCACGGTGGCCGAAGCCCTCGACCGGATCGAGCAGGCCGACCGGGCCTCCTCGCAGCCCGAAGGGCCCTCGCTGCTGGATCGCCTGCGGCGGGCGTTCAGGTAGGAACTGGGGGCTAGGCGCTAGGGGCTAGTCAGTTTGGCTGTTGAGCTGCCACCCACGCGGCGAGAGCCGTGTCCCACTAGCGCCTGGCGCCTAGCCCCCGGCCCCTACTCCGATATAATCCCCCCGTGCCTCCTGCCGATCCCGCCCAACTGTCACGAGCCGAGTCGTTCACGCGGCTCTTCGAGGCGGTGCACGAAGGCGTCTACGTCGGCCTGCTCGGCCCGCGCGACAACGTCACCATCGCCGCGAACCCGTTTCTCCGGATCATGCTGGGCTACCCGGCCGACACGCCCGAGGCGTCGCTGCGTCCGTTCGAGCCCGACCGCTTCACCGACGAGGGCGCGCGCACCGTCTTCATCGACCGCCTCGCGCGCGACGGGGCCGTCACCGACTATCTGCTCCGCCTGCGCCGCGCCGACGACGCGGTGATCTGGGCCGAGGTGACGGCCAGCGCGGCGATCGTCGAGGCAACGGGACAGGTGCGGATCGAAGCGCTCATGCGCGACGTGAGCGATCGCAAGAAGCTCGAAGACCAGTCGCGCGACCTCTATCACCAGTTGCTGCAGGCCGAGAAGATGGCCGCCCTCGGCACCACGATCTCGGGCGTGGCGCACGAGCTGAACAACCCGCTCGCGACCATTCTCACCTGGTCGGAGCGCCTCGCCGAGCGCGATCTGGACGCTTCCACCCGCCGTGGCGTCGATACCATCCTCCACGAAGCGGAGCGCGCCGCGCGCATTGTCCGCAACCTGCTGACCTTTGCGCGCAAGCGCCACACGACGCGCACGATGGTCGACATCAACCAGGTGGTGCGCGAAACGCTCTCGCTGCGCGCCTACGAGCAGCGCGTCACGAATATCTCGGTGATCGACGCGCTCGCGTCGGGGATCCCGTCGGTGTTCGCGGACCCGCACCAGATCCAGCAGGTGCTGCTCAACCTGGTCATCAACGCCGAGCAGGCCATGCTCACCTCCAACGGGCGCGGCACGATGATGGTGCGCACGTGGCAGGACCCCGAGCGCGAGTCGATCGTCCTCGAGGTGAACGACGACGGGCCGGGCGTGGCGGAGGACGTGAGAACGAAGATCTTCGACCCGTTCTTCACGACGAAAGAAGTGGGCAAGGGCACCGGGCTCGGCCTCACCGTGGCCTACGCCATCGTCGAGGAGCATGGCGGGCGGATGTGGCTGGTGTCGACGCCGGGCGCCGGCGCGTCGTTCTATGTCGAGCTGCCCGTGGCCGGCGGGAGGCTGAAGGCGATTGCGCCCGGTGAACTGGAGGACGTTGGCGCGGCCGGCGTCGCGGTGCCAGACCTGGCGGCGATGGAGGAGCCTGCCCCCGCGCACCGGACCGGCAGCGGTATCGCTGGTGCGGAGGGCTTCGGCAGCAGCCGGAATCCGACGCCGCGCAGGCAAATCGTGCCGCCGCCGGAAATCGCCGGCGCCGCACGCCTCGACAGCCAGGCGGTGTTGATTGTCGAAGACGAGACCGCCCTGGCATCCGCCATGGCCGAGGCATTCGCCGACGCCGGGTTCCTCGTCGATCGCGCCGGGGATGGCGAAGAGGCGATGGCGCGCCTCGATGGCGGGCAATACGACCTCATCATCAGCGACCTGAAGATGCCGCGCATGGACGGCATCCAGCTCCTCGGAGCGCTCCGGGCCCAGCACCCGGAGATGGCCGGGCACATCATGTTCGTGACCGGAGACGTGATTGGCACCGACGCCGAGCGGTTCCTCGCCGACAGCCGCTGCCGGTGGCTCGCCAAGCCGTTCCGCCTGAGCGAGTTGCTGCGCATCGCCAAAGAAGTGATGGGCTAGGACGCGAGGGGTACGCCTCCTCCGCTACCTTTTGTCCCCGGCCCTTCCAGATCGACGATGCGGCCCGTCAGTTCATTGTGGACGCGGCCAACCAGATCCATGAGCTGAACGCGAGTCGACTCGATGGCGCCGCGCACGCCGGCAAACTGCACGTCTACCGAGTCGAAGCGCTCGTCGATCTTGGTGAAGCGCTCGTCGATCTTGGTGAAGCGCTCGTCGATCTTGGTGAAGCGCTCGTCGACCTTGGTGAAGCGCTCGTCGACCTTCTGAAACTGCGCCTTTGTGTCGGCCGCCAGCGTGGCTAGCCCAAGCTGCACCTCGCTGACGCGGGCGTCGAGCTTGTCGAGGCGGTCGGAGAGGGACGCCTTCGGTACACCTGCCGGTGGTCCGGGCGGTGGTCCTCCGACGGCCTCAGTGAGTTGCGTCAGCATCTCCAGGATTCGCTTGGTATCGGATTGCTTCATGATGACCACCGACTGCCAATGGCGTGCCACATCGATATTGCCAACTGGTTGCTTGCAAGAGACTCGCTCGTCGGAACTTCCAGCCATTCTCGCTATCGGTGTCCTGACGCGTGGTAGCAAATACTGCTCGCTCGGTCGCCACGTGCGCAGCGAAATCCGCGTACTTGCTCAGGATGGTCTACGTCCTTGGCTTTACGGCCGTGGCGCGTTTCCGACCTCCGATCTGCCGCCTTTCTTTCTGCACGACAACGTTCGGCTCCGTCTCCATGCGACGATTGGCGGCACGAATGAAACCTGCGAGGCGTGCGTCGAAAGCCTCAGCCAGATTGTACTGGGCGTCGCGAGGGTCCGTTCCTTCCGCAGACAGCGTGACAAATCCGCAGTAGGTCGCCCTCCAGCGGTTGCGCCCAAGCTGCGAATACTCGGCGCGCTCCTCAAGTGCATTGATGACCTCCCATAGCATGGCTCCCTCCCGTTCTCCCCGGCGCGGCAGATGCCTGGGGACGACGACGATGCCATCGTCTGGGAGGGGAATCAATCGAGAAGATCGTGCCACCTCGGCGGAAGTTGCGCGGCCGAGTTGTCAGCGCAGCTTCTCGGCTTTCACCTCGCGCGAGCCGTACGTGAGGCGGCGGTCGGGCAGGCCGTCGCGGTCAGGGTCGATCTCAACGGGCCCTTTTCCGCGATTCTCTGTGATTGACGTAGCGACGCGCATGCGTCAAACTTCTGACGGACATGGCTACACGACACATCCTGCTGGTTGAAGACGAAGCCCCGCTGCGTGAGGCGGTGGCCGAGCAGCTCACCGACCGCGGCTTTCACGTGGAGCAGGCCGCCTCTGGCGACGACGCCATCGACCGCCTCGCGTCGTTCGCCTTCGACATTATCATCACCGACCTGCGCCTGGGGACCGGCGCCGACGGCACGGCGGTGCTCGACGAGGCCCGCGCCGTCTATCCCGACATCATCGGCATCATTGTCACCGGCTATGGCACCGTAAAGGACGCGGTCGAGGCCATCAAGCGCGGCGCCACCGACTTCATCCAGAAGCCGTTCCAGTTTGACGAGCTGCTGCACATCATCAACACCGCGCTCGAGCAGCGCCGGCTGCGGGCCGAGAACGCGTACTTGCGCAAGCAGCTCGAGGAGCGGTACCGCTTCGAAGGCATCATCGGCAAGAGCACCGCCATGAAGGAGCTCTTCGCGCTGCTCGAGACCGTGGCGCAGACGAGCAGCACGATTCTCGTCACCGGCGAGACCGGCACCGGCAAGGAGCTGGTCGCGCACGCGATTCACCACAACAGCCCGCGGCGGGCCCAGCGGTTCGTTGCCATCCATTGCGGCGCCATCCCCGAGACGCTGCTCGAAGCCGAGCTCTTCGGCCACGTGCGCGGCGCGTTCACCGGTGCCGTGGCCACGCGGCCTGGCCGCTTCGAGGAGGCGAACCGCGGCACGCTCTTCCTCGACGAAGTGAGCACGATGCCGCCCTCGCTGCAGATGAAGCTCCTGCGCGTCATCCAGGGCCGCGAGGTGCAGCGCCTCGGCGACCAGGGCGTCGTCAAGGTCGACGTGCGCATCATCGCCGCCACCAATCACGACCTGGCGAAGATGGTGGCCGAGGGCACGTTCCGCGAAGACCTGTACTATCGCCTCGCCGTGATCCCCGTGCCCATGCCGCCCCTGCGCGACCGCAAGGACGACGTGCCGCTGCTCGTGCAGCATTTCCTGAACAAGTTCGGCGCTGATCTTGCGCGTGATCGCGAGCCTGGCACGCCCGCGCCCGCGCTCAGCATCGCGCAGGAGGCGCTGCGGCACCTGATGTCGCACAACTGGCCCGGCAACGTGCGCGAGCTCGAGAACGCGCTCGAGCGCGCGGTGGCGCTCACCGGCGGGCGGCGGCAGATCGACGTGCGCGACCTGCCTCCGTCCATCCAGGCCGCGGGCGCGTCGATCGCTCCGCTCGATGTGGCCATCCCCGATGCGGGCTTCGATCTGCCCGGCTACATCGACAAGCTGGAGCGGGACGTCATTGCCCGCGCGCTCGACAAGACCGAGGGGAACAAGGGCGCCGCCGCGAAGCTGCTGAACCTCAAGCGGACCACGCTTGTGGAGAAGCTGAAACGGATGGGGCGGACTGCCGGGGCCGGGCGCGACGACACGCAGCCTGCGTAGTTGGGTCGGAACGGCACGGCCGGCCCGATCGGGGCCGGGCCTGGCGTGCTCCGTCTCGGGCCGGAACGCCGCCATGCCCTGACGGCATCGGGGCCTTCCCTCGGCGGAATCCCGCGATCCGACGACGAGGGAGCCCGACTCACGCGTTGTAGAACATGCGGTACCACTCAACGAAGCGGCGGACGCCCTCGCGCACCGGAGTCGCCGGCTTGAACCCGACCCATGCGTCGAGTTCCTCGGTGTTGGCCGAGGTTGCGGGCACGTCCCCGGGTTGCATCGGCAGGTAGTTCCGCTGCGCGGTGCGGCCGAGCGCGGCCTCCAGGGCTCCAATGTAGTCGGCAAGCGGCGTCGGCTGGCTGTTCCCGATGTTGAACACGCGGTAGGGCGCATTGCTGGTACCGGGATCCGGATGCGCCGGGTCGAACGCCGGGTTCGCCTCGGCCGGCCGGTCCGTCACGCGAATCACGCCTTCGACGATGTCGTCGATGAAGGTGAAGTCGCGAACCATGTTGCCGTGGTTGAACACGTCGATGGGGCGGCCGTCCAGGATGGCCTTCGTGAAGAGAAACAGCGCCATGTCCGGCCGGCCCCATGGTCCGTAAACCGTGAAGAACCTCAGCCCGGTCGTCGGAAGCCTGAAGAGGTGGCTGTACGTGTGCGCCATCAGTTCGTTGGCCTTCTTCGTGGCGGCGTAGAGGCTGACGGGATGGTCGACGTTGTCGTGCTCCGAGAACGGCATCGTCACGTTGCCGCCGTACACGCTCGACGAACTGGCGTAGACGAGGTGTTCGACGCCGTGGTGGCGGCAGCTCTCCAGGATGTTGACGAAGCCCGCCAGGTTGCTGTCCACGTACGCGTGGGGATTCTCGAGCGAGTAACGCACACCCGCTTGCGCCGCCAGGTGCACGACGCGGTGCGGGCGCTCGCCGGCGAACAACCCGGTCACACCGGCCCGGTCCGCAAGGTCGAGCCGCGCGAATCCGAAGCCCGGTCGGCTCGCCAGGCGGGCGAGCCGCGCCTCCTTCAGTGACACGTCGTAGTAGGTGTTCAGGTTGTCGAGCCCCACCACCCTGTCGCCACGCGCGAGCAGGCGCTCGGCCACGTGGTAGCCAATGAAGCCGGCCGCACCGGTCACGAGGATCGTCATAGGGCTATTGTGCATCCGAGGTCAGGAGAATACCTCGCACGCCGCGAGCGGCGCGCCAGCGGTGTCTTTCGGCGTGAGGATTGGCGCTCCGGCCAGGGGCCACGCAATGCCGATTGCCGCGTCGTTCCACAGGAGCGTCCGCTCGTAGGCCGGCGCGTAATAGTCGGTGGCCTTGTAGAGCGTCTCGGCGAAGTCGGAAAGAACCAGGAACCCGTGCGCGATGCCTTCGGGAATCCACATCTGGCGCTTGTTCTCGGCCGAGAGGCGCTCCCCCACCCACTTCCCGAAAGTCGCCGAACCGCGCCGCAGGTCCACGGCAACGTCGAAGACCTCCCCAGCCACAACCCTCACGAGCTTCCCCTGCGGCCGGCGGATCTGGTAGTGCAGGCCGCGGAGGACGTTGCGCGCAGAGCGCGAGTGGTTGTCCTGCACGAATGGCCTGGCGCAGCCGGCGGCGCGGCGGAAGTCCTCGTCGCGGAACGTCTCCATGAAGAAGCCGCGCGCATCCGCGTGAACGGCGGGCTCGAAGATCAACACGTCCGGGATCGCGGTGCGGAGGACGTTCATGGCGTACCGGATCCAGCGGCCCCGGCTCCGTTGTCGTAAAGATCGGGCGTCGAGAGCTTGAGGGCGCGGAGCTTTCTATAGAGATTCGTGCGCTGGATGCCAAGCGCCTTCGCGGCGTCGGGGATCCGGCCGTGGTGCTGTGCGACGACGGCGGAGATGTACTCGCGCTCGAAACGCAGCCGCGCCTCGCGCAGGGTCACGCCGAGGGTCGTATGCACGCCCTCGGGTCCGCCCAGCGTGATGTGTTCGAGAAGCGTGCGCAGCGAGACGGTGGTCTCCGGCGTCGCCTGCACGAGGCTTTCGAGCAGGTCCTTCATCTCGCGGACGTTTCCGTGCCAGGGCAGCGCCGCCAGAACGGTCTGCGACGCGACGTCCATGATCTTGTCCTCGATGCTCAGGGCCCGGCATGCCCGCGAGACGAACAACTGCGCCAGCGCTGGGATGTCCTCGCGGCGCTCCCGCAGCGAGGGCAGCTGAATCCGGAACTCGGCGAACCGGCGGTAGAGATCCGGCCGCACACGCCCTTCATCGACGAGTGCGTGGAACGGTGGCTCGACCACGGCGACCGGGCGCACAGGAAAAAGCTGCACGCCACCGTTCGACCGGGTCTTGAACTCCCGGTCGCGGAACAGCGTGGCGAGCCGCGCCTGAACGCGTACGGGCAGTTCGTCGAGGTTGCGGAAGACCATCGTGCCGCCGCGCGCGGCGTGAAGGAGCGACCCGGGATGGACGACCTCGACGCCGGGGCCGGTGCGCGGGGCGCCAACCGCTGTGCCGGGGCCGCCGTTGGCCGGCACGCCAAACAGCGCCCGCTCGGACTCCGCGGGCAGCAGGACCCGGCAGTCAACTGCCACAAACGGCGCCTCGCCCGGGTGTGCGCACGCGTGGATGGCCCGCGCGATGAGCCCGCGGCCCGTGCCGCGCTCGCCCGTCAACATCACCCCGGCAGGAGAGGCGGCAGCCGTGCCAACCTGCGTGAGGACCTCGCGCATGGCCGGCGACTCGCTCACGAGGCTGAAGGGCGCGAGGACGTCGTTTGGGATCATTGTTTCGAGAAGACTTCGCCCCGCCAATGAGTGGACGGAGGCGCGCGCCCGCGATCCTGGTATCAACCAGGACACAACCAGCAGCGATTCTATCGCTCCCCGCCGCAGTGTCAATGGAGAAACAGGGCGTGACCGAATTGATACAGCAGCGTGCGGGGCCAGACTCGGTGTCTGACCCCTATTGAGGCGGCACTCGCGCGGCCCTCGGGACGGGCCGGATAGCGCTTCAGCCGGACTTCCGGCGGCCGTGGTTGCGGGCTGGTTTCTCGGCGGCCATCGCCAGCGGCATGCGGGTCCACGCGGGCATCGCCGGGGCCTTCGCGCCGGCAACCGCACGCAGCGGCTCGACGGGCGCGGTGGCCAGCTGCGCCTTCAGCATCTTGGGCTTCTGGCGGAACGCGGCAAGGGCCTCGGTCATGATCTTCGCGGCCGACTTGGGATCGGTCTCGCTGCCCAGGGCTGCGCGCAGACGCTGGATGGCGCGTGCGTGCAACTGCGACACGCGCGACTCGTTTACCCCAATCTCGGTCCCGATATCCTTCATCGTCGCTTCGTTGTAGTAGTAGAGGCCTACCACCTTGCGCTCGCGCCACGGCAGCGAGGCGATGGCGGCGCGCACGCGCTCCTCGGTCTCGGTGCGCACGAAGGCCCGATCGGGCGACTCCGGCTCGGACGGGATGAGCGCCGTCGGCAGGTTGGCTTCGTCTATGCTGTCGCCAATCGTGTGCGGCGATGTCGATTCGATGGTGTTGATGCGGACGATGGTGCGATTGAGACGCTTCTCGTCAGTCCCGACCTTCGCCGCAAGATCCGCCATCGAGGGCTCGCAGCCATTCGATCGGCGCAGTTCCTCGCGCGCGGCCTCGAGCTCGCGGCGGACGCGGCGGACGCCACGCGGCCAGGCTTCGCGGCGCAGGGCGTCAATCATCGCCCCGCGGACGCGGCGCTCGGCGAAGGTCTCGAACTTGATGCCCCGGCTCTCGTCGAAGCGATGAGCGGCGTCGATGAGGCCCATCACGCCGTCCTGCACCAGGTCGCCAATGTCGATCGAGTGAGGCATCGAGGCGGCCATGCGGCGCGCGAGGGCCTCCACGAACGGCAGGGTCTTTACGACCCGGTCCTGTTTGTCACTTGTCAGCGTCTGGGCGTTCATCGCGTCTCTCCAGCCTGTGTCTTGCGTTACCGCGTGCCGGTAGCTAGAGCAACGTGGGTGCCACTTTTTGTAGCTGGCGCGCCGGGGCGGGATTCCGCGAGCCCAATCGTGTAAGCCCATGCAAAAAAAAGGTTTAGTGTGGATTGCGTGGGAAGATATGTGCAGTGGCGTGAATGCAGGAGTGTGCGATTTCGTCAATCAGTTGACGAGGGCAGATGCTGAGGATGTCAATGGGGTGACGAAACTGGAGGTGGGGGATCAGTAGCCAGTAGTCAGTAGCCAGTAGGGCTGAACGGCGTCCAGTTCGACAGGTGTTTCTACTGACTACTGGCTACTTTCTACTGACCGCCTACTGCCCCGCGCGCACGTTCTCCAAGGTTTCCCTGATCTGGCGCGCGGTTGTCAGTGCTTCCACCGTGGCGGTCACGACCTGACTGGCCCGTGCCTTCTGACGTTCATCCTGCGCCTTCGCCTCGATGAGTTCGGCGTGCGACAGGATGATGCCGAGCTGGTTGTTCAGCGTATGAAACAGCTGTCGCAGCTCGGCTGAGTCGACACTCATTTGTTCGCCTCGTAGGGCATCGCGAACGTGCCGTCGAACGCCGGCTCCTGCCCGTTCGGGTCGCGCCACAGGGAATCGACGAAGATCCGCACCGATCCGCCGGCCGTCCGGACGTATTCCACCTTTCCGGCGGTGATCCAGTTGTAGATGGTGCGTCGGCTGACCCCCACAAGCGCGCAGGCTTTCATGATCGAAATGGCTTTCCGTTCCACTACTAACCCTCCGTGAGAGGGTATCGGCCAGAATGGGAAGAACTGTAGATGGGACATGGGGCATGGGGCATGGGGCATGGGGCGGTATCATGTGAGGCTGTGGCCCGCACGCCGACAACTCTCACCGCGGCGCTCGCACGCGACATTCCGCCCTACATCCGCGATCGGGGCGACAAGTACGTCCGCGCGGGGCGCGTAGGCGGCCTCGAATGGTCCGGAACGCGGATTGTCTGCACCGTGCTGGGGTCCGACGTGTATGTCGTCGGCTTCTCCCTCGACGAAGACGCGATAGTCGTCAGCTGCACGTGCCCGTACTTCGAGGATCGCGGCCCGTGCAAGCACGTGTGGGCGGCGGCGGTTGTCATCGACCAGGATCCCCGCTGGGACGGATCGTGGCTCGAAGGCGGTCCCCTGATCGACTACGACGTCGGCGTTGACGATCCGTATTACGAGGCGGACGAGATCGACGCTATTGGCGGGCCGGCGTTCCTGCCGCCTTCCCTCCCGCCGCGCATTCCGGCGCGCAAGCCGCGGACAAAGCCCGATCCGGTCACCGAAGCGGCGCAGGCGGCGGTGAACAGGCTCGCCGAACTCCGGCAGCAACTGATGGCGGGTCCGGCCATCGCGGGCGGCGCGCGCCAGTTGCGCCCCATCCCGCCGCCCGACGCGCAGCTGATCTTCATCCTCGACGCCGCCGCCACGAAAGCCACCGGGATGCTCATGGTGCACGCCGCCACGAGAAAGCGGGCGGCTGATGGCCATCCGCAGGAAGCTCCGGCGGAGACCATCGAGACGCCCGGGGGGACGGTGACCGTCGATCGCGGCTGGTCGGTTGCAAAGCCGCTGACGCTCTCGCCACCCGACGTGGCGCGCATCGCCGACAAGGCCGACCGCGACCTGGTGGCGCTGCTCACTTCCGCCGCGCAGAGCGCGTACTACGGCGGGTATCAGGGATACGGCGGATACGGCGAGTCGGGGCCCGGGCCGGGATACGGCGGGGGCTACAGCTACGGAGGCCACGCCGCGCCACACGACGCGGGGCCGTTCGGACACCGGCACCAGCCGCTGGCCATTCCCGGCGCGTTCCACGCAACGGCGCTGCAGGCGCTGTGCGACTCGGGCCGCGCCTTCCTGTACACGGCGGAACCTGGAATCGCCTATCACCAGCTCCGCTGGGACCCGCGGCCGTGGACGTTTCGCCTGGAGATCGTGCCCGATCCGGAGGCGCCCTACCCGGCCTACACGCTGACGGGCGCCTTCGTGCGCGACACGACGCGCGCCGGCTTGAACGAGCCGGCGCTGATTCTCGGCAGCGGATACCTGGTGACCACCCAGACGGCATCGCCCCTCGAGACGCCTGGCGGTTTCTGGTGGGCCGCGAATCTTCGCAGGCACGGGCCGATGCGCATCCCCCGCGAGAAGGCCGACGAGGTGCTGGCCGAAGTGCTGTCGGAACCCGCGCTGCCGCCCCTCGACGTGCCGGAGGAGTTGCGATTCGACGAGCCCGACGTGGCGCCGGTGCCGGTGCTGACGCTGCGCCCCGATCGGTCCCGCGCCGACGCCTACGCGGGCACGCTCGAGTTCGACTACGACGGCGCGCGCGTGCCGCGGGGCGCGGCGGCCGACACGATCTATCGCTCTTCACCGAGGTCACTCATCCGCCGCAAGCGCGAGGTGGAAACGGCCGCGGAAGAATCGCTCAAAGCGCACCGCGTGCGGTTCATCGACATGGGGTTGGGCCGCACGCATCTCTCCGTCTCCTTCAAGGCCGCGCCGGCCATCGTGCGAGACCTGCTCCCGCTTGGGTGGCGCATCGACGTCGAGGGGAAGCCGTTCCGCGTGTCGGGCGAGACGGCCGTCGAGGTGACGTCGGAGATCGACTGGTTCGACATCGGGGGCCTGGTGGACTTCGGCGGCGTGCCGGTGCCGCTGCCCGAGCTGCTGGCGGCGGTGCGGCGCGGCGAGTCGACGCTCGTGCTGCCGGACAGGTCCATCGGCGTCCTCACCGACGCGTGGGTGGCGCAGTACGGCGGGCTCTCGGCGTTTTCCGGCGCTGGCCCCGCCGAGGGCCGCCTCCGCGTGGGCGCGTCACAGCTCGGGCTCGTCGATGCCCTGCTTGCCTCGCGCGAGGGCGTGGCGTGGGCCGACCGCGCCCTCGAGGTGCGCAACCGGCTGCGCGGCTTCGAGGGGATTGCGGCCGCCGACGCACCGGCGTCGTTCGCCGGCACGCTGCGCGGATACCAGCGGCTCGGCCTCGGCTGGCTGCGCTTCCTGCAGGAGCTGAATCTCGGCGGATGCCTGGCCGACGACATGGGCCTGGGCAAGACGGTGACGGTGCTGGCGCTGCTCGAAGCGCGGCGTGTCGAGAAGGACGGCGCGCCACGGGCCTCGCTGGTGGTGGCGCCGCGCTCGCTGCTCTTCAACTGGAAGCGGGAGGCCGGGCGTTTCGCGCCCGAGCTCCGCGTGGCCGAGTATCACGGGTCGGGCCGCGACGAGGTGCTCGCCCTGCTCGACGGGTTCGACCTCGTGCTCACGACGTACGGGACCATGAGGCGCGACGTCGCGGCGCTTGGCGGCGTGGAGTTCGACTACGTGGTCCTCGACGAGGCGCAGGCGATCAAGAACGCGGCCACGGCATCGGCAAAGGCCACGCGCCTGCTGCGGGCCAGGCACCGGCTCGCGCTGAGCGGCACGCCGATCGAGAACCAGCTGGGCGACCTGTGGAGCGTGTTCGAGTTCCTGAACCCGGGGCTGCTCGGCTCCCTCCAGCACGGCCTGCTCGCCCGCGCGCGCAAAGGCGACACGGCGGCCCTCGACACGCTGCGGCGAGGGCTGCGGCCGTTCATCCTGCGGCGCACGAAGGCGCAGGTGGCGCCGGAGCTGCCAGCACGCAACGAAGACACCATGGTCTGCGAGCTCGAGCCTGTCGAGCGGAAGCTCTACAACCAGCTGCGCGATCACTACCGCCAGGTCCTGCTGGGCCTGGTGGACCGTCAGGGGCTCAAGAGGTCGCAGTTCCAGATTCTGGAGGCGCTGCTCAGGCTCAGGCAGGCGGCGTGCCATCCGGGGCTGATCGATCCCAGGAAGCACGCCGGGTCGAGCGCGAAACTCGACGCGCTCTTCGAACGGCTCGACGAGGCGCGGGCGGAGGGCCACAAGGCGCTCGTCTTCTCGCAGTTCACGAGCTTCCTCGCATTCGTGCGCCGCGAACTCGACGAGCGTGGCGTGCCCTACGAATACCTCGACGGCCAGACGCGCGACCGCGAGCAGCGGGTGGCGCGGTTCCAGCAGGATGCGTCGTGCCCGCTGTTCCTCGTGAGCCTGAAGGCTGGAGGCCTCGGCCTGAACCTGACCGCCGCCGACTACGTGTTCCTGCTCGACCCCTGGTGGAACCCGGCCGTCGAGGCGCAGGCCATCGATCGCGCGCACCGGATCGGCCAGGAGCGGCCGGTGTTCGCGTACCGGCTGATCGCGGCCGACACGGTCGAGGAACGCATCATCGAACTGCAGGCGCGCAAACGGCAACTCGCCGATGCCATCATCAACGCCGACAACAGCGGGCTGGCCGGCCTGACGCGCGAGGATCTCGAGCGGCTGCTGGGGTGAGGGGCATGGGGCTAGGGGCATGGGACATGGGGAGAGGGGCATGGGGAGAGGGAATGACAGTAGCCAGTAGCCAGTAGAAATGCCTGTCGAGTTGTGCGCAGAAACTGGCACGCTCGCGGCCGTCCCTCGTCGCAGAATCTGCAATCGCCTGAATCAGCCGGCTCGGAAAGGCCAGGATTTCCGGGCTCGTTTCTTCTCGGCCCGATCGGCATCAGCAGTGCGGCCCTTCGACTCGCGGCTTTCGCCGCTCGCTCAGGGCGAACCCGCCTGAGTCTTCCGGGTTCGACGATGTATGATGCAGCCGATGCCGAGGCTTCCGCCGTTCGATCGTCCCGCGACATACGACGACCTGGTGAAGGTGCCCGACATCCAGGTCGCCGAGATTGTCGACGGCGAGTTGCACGCGAGCCCTCGGCCGTCGACGGCGTTGCTCGACCGCGCGAAGAAGCTCGCCATCTACGCCCGCGAGGGTGTGGCCCACGCCTGGATCGTCGACCCGCTGGCCGGGACCCTCGAGGTGATGCGGCTGGAAAACGGCCGCTGGACGATTCTGGCCGCGCACTCTGGGCCCGTGGTTGTCCGAGCCGAGCCGTTCGCGGACATCGATCTTGACCTGTCGGCCCTGTGGGCCGATACCTGGGCGCGCGGGCCTTCTTTGCACACGGCCTCGGGGCGGGCGATGTTGTTCCGGGACGGCGGAACCCAGGCGGTGCGGGTGATCCGCGTAGGCGGCGCTTCCCAGGATCACGAGGCGCCCGAGATGGTGTGCCGGAGAGGCTATGCCGCGTGGTAGAGCCGCTTCATTTCGGCCATGCCGTCGAGGAGCCGGTACTGAGGGAAGTAGCCGAACGCGGCGCGGGCCTTGGCGTGCGGGTACACGGCCGGGCGCACGAGTGACGGCGACATCCTGGTGTGGGTGAACGCGGTGAACCCGCGGTCGATCGCCGCGCACACCCCCCGATCGATCCCCGGCGGGAGGGTGGTCGTGGAGCGGCCAATCACGTTTCCGATGGCGCCCACGAAGCGGTTCATCTTGACCATCTCGTGGCCGATGTTGAACACCTCGTTCCCGGCGGCCTCCGACACGGCGGCCCACTCCATCGCCATGACGACGTCTTTGACGTAGACCACGTCGATAGGCACCTCGCCGAGCGCTACGGGCAGGCGCCTGAGCAGGTGCTCCCACTGCCTGAACCACGGCCGCGAGCGCAGGCCGTAGATGTTGGTGGGACGGATGATCGTGAAGCGAAGCCCGTCGCGCTCGGCCAGGCGGCGGACGACCTGCTCCCCTTCGTACTTCGTGCGGCTGTAGTTGTTGAGGCGCTCGACGTGCTCCGGCTCGAACGTCTCGGGGTAGGTGTTGTCCTCGCGCCGGCTGGCCGCGTACACGGACGCGGAACTGACGTACACGAACCGGCGCACGCCAGCCGCTGCGGCGGCGCGCGCCGCGCGTTCCGTGCCCTCCACGTTCACGCGATGGCTGAGCGCGGCATCCGTCCTGGCCATGGTCGCGGCGCAGTGATACACCTCGTCGGCGCCCGCGACCAGCGCCGCGAGCGCGCGCTCATTGTCGAGGTCGCCGGGCACCACGTCGCAGCCGTGGCCGTGCAGCTCGGCGCTGCGCGCGGACGGCTCGCGGTACAGCGCCCGGACCGGGCGCCGCGTGATCAGGCGGGCCACCAGCTCGTCGCCGAGGAATCCGCTCGCCCCCGTGACCGCGGCAAGACGGCGGTCGAGAAGTCTGTTGCCGCTCACATCCCCATCCTTCGCGGGTACGCGTTCAGCCGGCGTACGGAGGCGCCGCGCGCGCAAGCCTGCGCCGTTCGCGTGGCCCGCCTGAAAGATGCCCTCTACCTGCTTATGCGCAGAATGGAGGCGGCGTGGACGGGAGGCATGGGGCAAGGCTCGCCGCGCCGAAGCCGCAGGAGACCCGGACGCACACCGCGGCGAAGGCGGGGGCAAGGGACAAGGGGAAAAGCCAGAGGGGCGAGAGGGGCGCTCCGCCCGGACAGGCCGGCGCCCCCTATCCGCCGCGTCGTTCGGGGTTGGCTACGTCGAACGGCTAGCGCTTGCCGCGAGGGCCGCCGGGCTTCCCGCCGGGCCTGCCAGGCTTGCTGCCGAACGGGCGTCCGCCGCCGGGCCCCCGGGGCTTCCCGCCGAACGGGCGGTCCCCACCTGGCTTGCCACCATACGGCCGGTCAGTCCTGGGCCGGTCGCCATACGGCCGATCCCCAGCGGGCTTCGAACCGAACGGCTTCGGTCCACGCGGCCGGTCGCCGAATGGGCGGTCACCACCGGGTTTCCCGCCGAATGGCCGGTCACTCCGGGGCCGGTCGCCATACGGCCGATCCCCACCGGGCTTCGAACCGAACGGCTTCGGCCCACGCGGCCGGTCCCCGAACGGGCGGTCACCACCGGGTTTCCCGCCGAATGGCCGGTCACCACTCGGACGGTTGCCATACGGCCGGTCAGTCCTGGGCCGGTCTCCATACGGTCGATCCCCTCCGGGCTTCGAACCGAACGGTTTCGGCCCGGGCGGTCTGTCCCCGTACGGCCTGTCTCCGCCGGGTTTCCCGCCATACGGCCGGTCACTCCTGGGACGGTCGCCATACGGTCTGTCGCCAACGGGCTTCGAACCGAACGGCTTCGGTCCACGCGGCCGGTCGCTGAACGGGCGGTCCCCGCCGGGCTTGCCACCATACGGCCGGTCAGTCCTGGGCCGGTCGCCATACGGCCGATCGCCGCTTGGCTTCCCTCCGAACGGCTTTGGACCGCCTGTCCTGAGCGAGCGGTCGTCGCCATGGCGAGTCGAAGGAAGGTTCCGGTCCTTCCAGCGCTTGCGCGCCTCGCCTGGCGGCAGTTTGTACTTGTCGCGCGGATCTTTGTGCTCGCCGCCAGGGCGCCAGTCCTTGCCGCGGCGGTCCGAAGGCGGCCGGCTCGCACGCGGAGCCGAAGCGCCCCGGCTCCAGGGGCGGTCCTCGCCTTCCGGGCTGCCCGGCGCCTCCCGCTCGGGAGGCGCCGGCTGACCTGCCCTGAGCGAGCGGTTGTCGCCGAGGCGAGTCGAAGGGTCGCTGCCGTCCGCAGGGCGCCCGTGCTTCTCGCGAAACGCGGCCATCTCGCGCTCTTCGATCTCGCGCTGTTCCTGCGTGTCTTTCGCGCGCTCCTCGCGGAACCGGCGCACCTTCTCGACGTCGCGCACTTCCTTCGCCTGCTCGGGCGAGTCCCACAGCCTGCCGCCGGAGAACCACTTCAGCAGCGCGCCGGGGTTCTTGGCCTTGAGCTGGTTGAACAGCGGCAGGATCTCGTCGCGCTCCTTCATCCGGAACGACGTCGGCGCACCGTCCAGGATGATGGTCCAGTAGGCGAAGCGGGGTGGCATGGGGTGATCCTCCCGGGGACTAGGGGCTAGGCGTTAGTCTGTCACGCTGTCGCGCCGCGGACCAGTCTTTCATGTCACGGCGCGAAGACGGTCACGCCTTTGCTTCGTCGAGCAGCCGGCGGAGGTAGCGGCTGTAGTCGCTCTTGCCGAGGGCGGCGGCGAGGCGCTCGATCTGCGCCGCGTCGATCAGCCCCTGGTTGAATGCGATTTCCTCGGGGCACGCGATCTTCAGCCCCTGGCGGCGCTCGATGGTCTGGATGAACAGGCCCGCTTCGAGCATCGACTCGTGCGTGCCGGTGTCGAGCCAGGCGTAGCCGCGGCCCATCTTCTCGACGGCCAGCTCGCCGCGCTCGAGGTAGACGCGGTTCAGGTCGGTGATCTCGAGCTCGCCGCGCGCCGAGGGTTTCAGCCCGGCCGCGAAGCCGGCCACGCGGCTGTCGTAGAAATACAGCCCGGTGACGGCGTAGTTCGATTTGGGCGCCGTCGGTTTCTCTTCAATCGAGGTGGCGCGCCCGCCCGCGTCGAACCCGACCACGCCGTAGCGTTCCGGATCGTCCACGTGGTAGGCGAACACCGTGGCGCCGGCGGTGCGCGCGTCGACGCGCGCGAGCAGGCCTTGAAGGCTGTCGCCGTAGAAGATGTTGTCGCCCAGCACGAGCGCCGACGGGCCGCCCTCGACGAACGCGCGGCCGATGATGAAGGCCTGCGCCAGTCCGCCTGGCTGGGGCTGGACGGCGTACTGAATGGACAGGCCCCACTGCGAGCCGTCGCCAAGCAGGTGCGAGAAGCGCGGCGTGTCCTGCGGCGTCGAGATGACGAGCATGTCGCGGATGCCCGCCAGCATCAGCGTGCTGAGCGGGTAGTAGATCATCGGCTTGTCATAGACGGGCAGCAGCTGCTTCGAGACGGCCTGGGTGACGGGATAGAGCCGCGTACCCGCGCCGCCGGCGAGGATGATGCCTTTGCGCATGGACAACAGTAGCCAGTAGTCAGTAGCCAGTAGAGAGGCACCGTAGAGGCGCCACCCTGTGCCGGCACGCACTGCCTGTAGCGCGACCCGGTAGTCCTACTGACTACTGGCTACTAATCCGCAACTACAACTCGTCCGCGCCAAATCCTCCACCCGCGGGCGCGCCATCTTCACCCCCGCTCCCTCCGCCCATCTCCTCTTCCATCGCCTGCTCGAGGTCGCCCACGTCCTCGCCCATCTCCTGGCCCATCTTCTTCATGAACTTCGCCACGCTGCGCGGGTCG
>JALOKU010000070.1 GCA_025456345.1 Vicinamibacterales bacterium
CCGGGGATGCGCAGGTTCGACACCGAGAACCCGCACAGGCCGGCCTTCGGCTTCGATCCCCGGCCGGTCGCGCCCTCGTCGCGGATCTCGCCGCCCGAACCGGTGGCGGCACCCGGGAACGGCGAGATCGCGGTCGGGTGGTTGTGCGTCTCCACCTTCATCAGCGTGTGCGTCTCGTCGTCTCGATATCCGAAGCAACCGGTGGCGGGATCCGCGAAGAAGCGGCGCACGACCGCCCCTTCCATCACCGCGGCGTTGTCCGAGTAGGCGCTCACCGTGCCCTGGGGGTTCGCCACGTGCGTGGTGCGGATCATGCCGAAGAGCGAGTGCGGCTGGGGTTCGCCGTCGACGACCCACGACGCGTTGAAGATCTTGTGGCGGCAGTGCTCCGAGTTCGCCTGGGCGAACATCGTGAGCTCGACGTCGGTGGGATTCCTGCGGTGGCTCGTGAAGTATGCGACGAGGTAGTCCATCTCGTCTGGCGCCAGCGCCAGCCCGAACGCCCGGTTCGCCTCGTCAATCGCCTCGCGGCCGCGCGCCAGCACGTCGACCGTCGTGAGGGGCTTCGGCGCGACGTGACGAAACAACGCGTCGGCCGCGTCCACTGACCCGAGCACGGCTTCCGTCATGCGATCGTGCAGCAGCGGCAGGATCGCGCCGATGTCTCCGGCGGCGTCGAGGTGATAAACCGTGCCGCGCTCGATGCGGCGGACCGCGCCGAGGCCGCAGTGCGTCGCGATGTCGGTGGCCTTCGACGACCAGGGCGAGATCGTGCCGGGCCGCGGCGTGACAAGGACCTCGCGGCCGGCGGCCCCAGACGCCGGCGCGCCGTAGGTCAGCAGCCGATCGAGCGTCGCCGCCTCGGCAGCATCGAGCGCCCGATCCACCTCGACGAAATGCCAGAACCGCGCCGACAGGACACGCGCGCCAGGCTGAACGGCCTGGATGCGCGCATTCAGCTTCTCGAGGCGGAACGCGGACAGGGCGGCGCCGCCGGCGATCTTAAGAACGGTCATGCGCTGCTGATTCTACCTCCACCTGTTCAGGAGTCCGTGGCCCGCAGTCCGGTGGGCGGCCGTCAGCGTTCGCGCCGGCGCGAACGGACAAGAGGCTACCGGACGACCGCACGGCTCTGATAGCCTGAAAGACCGGGTTCATCGGCGGCGCCGCCCTGCGGCGAGTGGTGGAGGGGATGAGCACAGCGTCTCGAGAGGTTCGCGCCGGCCGTACCGGCCGTCGGTTGCGGCTGCCGATCCTGAGTGTCGCCCTGCTGGGAGTACTGCCGGTGGCGGCGCACGCGCAGGCTCCGGTTCCACGGGCCGAGTCCGACTCGGTCGGGCAGACGGCGGCAGTGGCGGCCATCCCGGCCGTCCGCTTCGGCGCGCCGGACGCCGCGACTCGACCTTACAGGTTCACCGTCGCTCCGGCCGAACTCGGCGCGCTCCAGCAGCCCGCAGACGACCAGTTGGCGAATCGCGCCTGTCCGGGCTGCCCGGCGCGGCGGCCGGGCCTCGCGATCGTGGAGGTCCTCGGCATCAACGTCCTCTACAACCTGGTGAACCAGGTGATGAAGCCGCCGGAAGAGAAGGGGTACTTCCGCGTCGGCTTCAATTCCTGGTGGGACAACCTCCGCTACGGGTTCGAGTGGGACGACAACGCGTTTGCGGTGAATCAGATCGGCCATCCCTACCAGGGGAGCAACTACTTCAATGCCGGCAGGTCGAACGGCCTGAGCTTCTGGGAATCGGCCCCGCTCGCCGCGCTCGGCAGCGCGACCTGGGAGTACTTCGGAGAAACGCACAAGCCGTCGGTGAACGATCTCATCAACACCACCGTGGGCGGCATCGCGATTGGCGAGATGCTGCACCGCACGGGGTGGCTCATCCGCGACCCGACGAAGACCGGCAAGCCGCGGCTGTGGAACGAGATCTTTGCCACCGTCATCGACCCGATCACGGGGATGAACCGCTTCATCTCCGGCGACGCGGGCAAGGTGACGGAAAAGCCCGCGGAGTTCGTGCCGTCACGAACCGCAGGCGACCTGGAGGCCGGCGTGCTCTGGCGCGGCGACAACACGAAGGCCATCAACTCCACCGGGGAGCCCTACGCCCAGATCAACCTGAGCTACGGCGACGCCATCGGCAGCCCGTACCGCCAGCCTTACGACGCGTTCACCGTCGGTTTCCGCCTGGGCGGAGGCTCGGCCATCTCCGAAGGGCTCATCCGCGGCCGCCTCTACAGCCGGCCGCTCGGCAAGGGCGGCTCCTCGCAATTCCTGGTGTTCCAGGCCTACGACTACGTGACCAACACGGCCTACGAATTCGGCGGCCAGAGCGTGTTCGTCTCGGCGTCCAGCCGCTTCAGGCCGTCGGGACGCAACGATGTGGTGGTGGGCGGGGGCGGCGGGCCCCTTCTCCTCGGCGCCTTCAACTCACCGTACGTGTTCGGGCAGGATCGCTACTACGATTACGGCCCCGGTCTCGTCTATTCCATGTCTGCGGCCCTGCGGCGCGACGGGTTCCCGATTGCGCGGGTCCGTTACGAAGGCGTCTACCTCCACGTGGTGAGCGGCACAAGCGGCGACCACGTCGCCCAGTCGCTTCGCCTGGAGGGGCTTGTCCCCCTTCGGAGGCAGCTCCGCCTCGGCCTGGCCGCCGACTACATCAGGCGAAAGGTCTACTATGACCTCGAAGAGGACCGGGACGACAGGTATCCGCAGTTGCGGGTCTTCCTGGCGTGGGTGAACAAATGAGCGGACTTCTCCGACGCGGGCTCGGCATGTCCGCGCTGATTGTGGCGGCCGCCGCCTCGCAGGCCTGGGCGCAGGACACGCCGGCCGCACCAGCGACGCAGGCCGCGCACTCATCGCGCGGCGCCTGGCTTGGGGCCGGACTGGGATATGGCGCGTTCCGGACGGACTGCAACAACTGCGCGCGCGACGACCTCTACTCGAACGGCGGCGGTCTGATGGCGGGCGGCGGCGTGGTCGTCAACGGCCAACTCGACGCCGGCGGCGAGATCTTCTGGGCGTCCACGGCGTTTGACGCCGGAGACTACCAGGCCTCGTTCCTGCTCGGCATCGTGCAATTCCGCCCGTGGCAGACCCGCGGCTTCTATCTCAAGGGCGGGCTCGGGCTGGCCTTCATCCGGGCCAACATCACGGTCAACGACCAGACAACCACGTCGAAGCCGAAGGGGCTGGGCGTGCACTACGGCGCCGGCTGGATGTTCGGCCGCGGGCGCCGCGTCTCGTTCGCGCCGTTCGGCGGCCACTACGTGGCATCGCTCGGGGACCTGCCGACATCCGCCGGTAACGCCGAGAACCCGGTCAGCAACGTCTGGTTCGCCGGGGTGACGGTGTTCTTCAGATAACGCGCCCCGCTCTTACCTGCCCCTGAGCTTCGCGACCGGCCCATCCACGCCCGCCGGTGGCTGCTCAGTCGCGAACTGATCCTCATCGCCGAGCGCCTGTTTCAGGCGCAGCAACTCGGCCTTCAGGTCCGCCGTGATCGTCTCGTGTCCCGGCTGGCCGTAGAGGTTGTGCAACTCGCCAGGGTCGTTGACCAGGTCGAACAGTTCCCACTGGCCGCTCTTCCAGAACGAGATGAGCTTGTGCGTTGCCGTGCGGACGCCGTAGTGCGCGCGCGTGTTGTGATCGCCGGGATCGTGGTAGTAGCGGTAGTACATCGACGTCCGCCAGTCGGCCGGCGTGCGTCCGTGGAGCACGGGCACCAGGCTCCGGCCCTGCATGTCGGCGGGCACGGGAAGGCCGGCGGCCTCCAGAAACGTCGGCGCGAAGTCCACGTTGAGCGCCATGGCCCGCGCCACCGCTCCGGCCTTGATGCCGGCTGGCCAGCGCGCGAGGAACGGCATCCGCAGGCACTCCTCGTACATGAACCGCTTGTCGTACATCCCGTGATCGCCGAGGAAGAACCCCTGGTCGCTGGTGTAGATGAGGATGGTGTTCTTCGCGAGGCCGGTGGCGTCGAGCAGGCCGAGCACACGGCCCACGCTGTCGTCAACCGACTGAACCGTGGCCAGGTAGTCCTGCATGTAGCGCTGGTACTTCCAGCGCGTGAGGGCTTCGCCGGTGAGCGTTGTCGTCTTGCCGCCGATCGCGACGGTCACCTCGTCGGGCCTCGTCGACAGCCACCGCTCGCGCTCCGGTCCGGCCAGCCCGGCCGGCGGCTCGAGCTTGAGGTCGCGGCGGGTCAGATCGGCCGAGACGCGCTGCCGGTTCTCGCGCAGGGCGTCGGTCCGCGTGGCGTACGCGTCCCACAAGGTTGGCGGCTCCGGGATCCAGCGGTTCTCGAACTGCGTGCGGTACTTCTCCTCCGGCACCCAATGCCGGTGCGGCGCCTTGTGGTGCATCATCAGGAAGAACGGCTTCCCCGCCGGGCGTGTCCGGATGAAATCGAGGGCCAGGTCCGTGATGACGTCGGTCACGTAGCGGCCGCGGTAGGTCTTCTCGCCAGTCGCCGTGTAGAGCACCGGGTCCATGTAGGCGCCCTGGCCGGGCAGGATCTCCCAGCGGTCGAAGCCCGCCGGGTCGCTGCCGAGGTGCCACTTGCCGATCATGCCGGTGTGATAGCCGCCGGCCTGGAGCAGGCGCGCGACGGTCTGCCTCGAACTGTCGAACCGGTTGAACACCGGGACGCCGTTCCTGTGCGCGTACTGGCCCGTCAGGATGGCCGCGCGGCTCGGCGTGCAGATCGAGTTGGTGACGAACACGTTGTCGAACCGCAGGCCCTCGCGGGCCAGGCGGTCGATGTTCGGCGTCGTGTTCACCCGCGAGCCATAGGCGCTGATCGCGTGGGCCGCGTGATCGTCCGACATGATGAAAATGATGTTCGGACGGTCGGCGGCGGCAGCCGAACCAGCCAGAACCGTGAGCAGGATCGTCAAAACAGGCAGGCGCATGGGCTAGATTCTAGATCGAGACGGCACCATGTACAATCACCGAGGACGAACGATCGCGCCATGATGCCACCCGCCCCGACCCTCTCCCCGGAGGCCAAGTACCGCCTCCTGCTGAAATTGTCGCAGGAGATCGGCCGGAGTCTCGACTTGCAGGAAGTGCTGGGATTCCTGCTCGAATCGGTGCGCACGGCCGTCGAGTTCGACGCGGCGGGCGTGTTCGTCCTCAACCGGCACGTGCCGCTCGGCCAGGACACGGGCGGGCGCGTGATTGCCGGCATGGCCGCGGTGGGATTCGACGACACGCCCCGCGACGAGGACCCGATGCTCCGCCGCGGCGAAGGCATCATCGGCCACGTGATTGCCACCGGCCAGACGGTGATCGCGCCGGACGTGCGGTTGAACCCCTACTACGTGACGGGCAAGGCCTCCACCCGTGCCGAGATCGCCGTGCCGATTGTGAGCGGCGGCGACGTTATCGGGGCGCTGAACCTCGAGAGCGACACGCTGGACGCGTTTTCGGAAGCGGATGTCGAGTACCTGGAGTTCTTCTCCGTGGCGGCCGCCATCTCCATCGAGAAGGCGGTGCTCCACCGCGAAATGCTCGAGAAGCACCGCATCGAGCAGCAGCTCAGCATCGCCAAGGAGGTGCAGATGGCCCTCCTGCCGGCGGCCGACCCCGTGCTGGACGGCTACGACATCGCCGGCACCAACGTGCCGACGTGGGAAATCGGCGGCGACTACTTCGACTTCCTGCCGCAGCCGGACGGCCGACTCGGCGTGGCGATTGCCGACGTGTCAGGAAAGGGCGTGCCGGCGGCGCTCATCATGGCGACGTTCAGGGCGGCGCTCCGGGCCCAGCGCGTCAAGGCCGCCGCGCTCGATGCAATCGCGGGCCGGCTCAACCGCATCCTGCTCGACTCGATGGACGCGGCCCGCTTCGTCACCGCCTTCTATGGACTCCTCGAGCCTCGCACCGGGGCCCTCGCCTTCGCCAACTGCGGGCACAATCCGCCGCTGCTGCTCCGTACCGGCGGTCCGCGCGACGTGCTCGCCAGCGGCGGCCCGGCCCTGGGCATGTGGGATGCGGCCGCGTTCGTCCCGGGCGCCGCATCGGTCCAGCCCGGCGACATCCTCGTGCTGTATACCGACGGCGTCATCGAGGTCATGAATGGTGCGGGCGAGATGTTCGGCGTCGATCGCCTCGAGGACGTCATTCGGCGGTGCCCGGGCTGTTCCTCGCGGGATCTCGTCGACGCCGTGATCGACGCCACCCGCGCCTTCGCCGGGCGCGCGGGCTTCGAGGACGACTTCACCCTCGTCGTCATCAGGCGAGAGGCCGGAGCGTCCGGCAGCGCCCGATGAGCGCCGCCCTCGTTCTGGCCCTGCTCCTGGCGGTGCTGATCGGTGTGTCGCTCGGCACGCTCGGCAGCGGCGGGTCCATCATCACGCTGCCCGTGCTGGTCTACGTGGCGCGCATCCCCGCCCATGCCGCCGTCGGCATGTCCCTCGTCATCGTCGGCACCACGGCCGCGGTGGGCAGCTACCTCCAATCGCGCCGCGGGGGCTTGGACAGGAAGGCTGCTGCGATCTTCGCAACGACCGGCATGGCCGGCGCCTACGTCGGCGCCAGGCTCACCCACCTTGTGACCGGAAACACGTTGATGGCCATCTTCGCCGCGCTTATGCTGATGGCCGGCTGGCGGATGCTCGCGCGGGGAGAGGCGGTGGAGGTCTCGGGGGCGTGCAGCATCCCCCGGTGCGCGGGCATCGGCGTTTCGCTGGGCGTGCTGACAGGGTTTCTCGGCATCGGCGGCGGATTCCTGATCGTGCCCGCGCTGGTGCTCGCCGCGGGCCTCGACATGAAGCGCGCCGTGCCGACCTCCCTGGCCATCATCGCGTTCAACGCCGCCGGCGGCCTCGCCGGGCAGCTCCGCTACGCCGAGATCGAATGGGGGCTGACCGCGGCGTTTCTCGGGTTTGCGCTGGTTGGCATGATTGGCGGCTCGACGATCACCAGGCGGGTGTCCGCAGCGAGCCTCCGGCGAGGGTTCGCATGGGCCGTGATCGTGCTCGGGACCGCCATCCTGGGATTCCAGGCGCTCGGCCGCGCGGGTGTCCTCTGAAGGTAAGATGGTCAAAGCAATCTCTGCAAAGGAGTGTCGTGCATGCGCCGGTTCTTCCTGACGGTGGTGATGATCGCGCTCGTGGCGGGCGCCGTGGTGTACGGGGCGAAGTTCCGGTCGGTCTGGAAGGCGCCGGACGTCGATCGGCTGAATTTCGCCGGCAAGAAGGTCGCGGCCGTGGTCATCACCGAGGACCAGGACCTGCAAGTGTCGGCCGAGGAAGAACTGGCGCGCCAGTTGACCGCGCTCGGCGTGCAGGGCGTGCCCTCCTACCGGCTCGTGCCGCGGGAAGTGATCCGCGACAAGGCCAAGGTCAAGGAGTGGTTTGAGCGATCCGGCACCGCAGGCCTCGTCGTGATCCGCGTCGTCTCGGCCGACAAGGAAGTCTCCTACACGCCGGACCTGTGGGTGACCTCGATGTACGCGAACCCGTGGGACTACTACGCTTACGGATGGGGTACCGCAATCGGCGGCGTCAACCGGCGCGAGGAACTGGTGGTGACGATCGAAACGCTGGTCTACAGCGTGCCGTTGAGCAAGCTCGTCTGGGCCGGCGTGAGCGAGAAGACCAATCCCAAGGATGCCCAGAAAGTCGTGAAGGACCTGGTTGGGGCCGTCGTCTCCGAAATGCGCAAGGGTGGCCTCGTGCCGAAAGGCACGCCCTAGCAGGGGCGCCGGCCCATGAGGTCCAGGCTTCGGGCCGCCGGCGTCGTGTTGTGGCTGGCCGCCCTCGGGCTCGGGGCGGCGGCCGGGACGGCGCGCGCCCAGAGCACGGAGACCGCCCCGCCTGCGACGCCCCCGCAGCAGCCGCCTGAGCCGCAGGTCGACGTGTTCGACTTCGCCCGGCGGCTGTTCAGGGACCCTCCGGCCACTCCGCCAGTTCCGGACCCGGCCGACGAACGCGGTTACCATCTGGCCTTCGTGCCGGGCTTCGGCTACAACCCGTCAGCCGGGTTCATCATCGGCGCGTCCGGCAACCTCTCGAAGTACTTCGGCGATCCCGCGACGACGAGAATCTCGTCGGCGGTGATCGGGACGTCGTACTCGTCGAAGCAGCAGGCCTCCCTCACCGTGAAGTTCGGCGCGTCGGGCAGCAACAACCGGTGGCGCTTCGACGGAGACAACCGGTTCCAGTGGACCTCCCAGGATAGCTACGGGCTCGGCACCGGCACGTCGCCTGCCGACAGCGTCTACACGAGATTCACCTACGTCCGGGTCTACGACGTGGCGTGGTACGAGCTCACGAAGAGTCTCTATGCGGGTGCGGGCCTCCACTACAGCCTGCATACGAACGTGCGACCGGGCAATGACGGCGACACCGCGTGGGAGAGTTCAGCCTACGTGACCTACAGCGAGGAGAACGGGTTCGACCTTGCGGGCCAGACCTCCGCCGGCTTCAGCCTGGACCTGATGCTGGATACGCGCGACAACTCGATCAACGCCTCGCGCGGGTGGTTTGCCGCCGTGAGCTACCGGCCGTCGTTTCAGAACCTGCTCGGCGGCGACGCGGACTTTCAGCAAACGTACGTGGACGTGCGCTCGTTTGTCAGCGTGACGAAAGACCGTCGCCAGCGGCTCGCCATGTGGGTGCACGGGGACTTCGTGGGGTCGGGAACAGCGCCGTATTTCGACCTGCCCGCCCTTGGTACGGGCATCCTGGGCCGATCGGGCAGGGGCTATACCGAGGGCCGGTTCCGGGCCGAGCAGTTAATGTACGGAGAGCTCGAGTACCGGGCCACGCTCACCCGAAACGGCCTGGTCGGCGCGGTAGCCTTTGTGAACACCACCACGCTGGCGGAACGGCAGACCGGGGAGAAGCTGTTCGACGCCTTCGCCACCGCCGGAGGTGTCGGGCTGAGACTGCTGTTCAACAAGCGAACGAGCACCAACGTGTGCATCGACTACGCCTGGGGACGCCAGGGCGCCAGGGGGTTCTATCTGGGGCTGCAGGAGGCGTTCTAGCGGACTGCTGATGGGGAGCACCGAGCCCAATCAGGGCTAGTCTGACCCTGATGGTCAATATGCCAACCCCGCTGCTATAATGCGTTCCAGTTGATGAACGCGACCACCCCTCAGGCAATACCTCACGACCCGGTGGCGGACCTGTCCGATGCCGTCATCGTCGTCGACGCGACTGGTTCCATTGTCGAAGCCAACCAGGTGGCCGGGCGGATGCTCGGCTACCGTCGCGAGGAACTGATTGGCCGGTCGATCGAAGACCTGGTTCCCGTGGCCCAGCGCGCGGCGCACGTCGTGCGGCGTGAGGGACTGACGGGGCAGCACCCCCGGAAGATGGGCCAGGCGCGGCCGTTCCGGGCCGTCTGCCGGGATGGCACGGAGTTGCTGGTCGAGGTCGGGCTGGCGCCAGGCACCGACGCCGACGGGCACGCGGTGACCACGGCGACGGTCAGGGACGTGACCGCCCGCGAGCGGGTTATTACAGAGATCTGCGGCAGTCCGGACAAGCTCCGGGCCCTCACGGGCGGTGCGTTCGACATCCTCTGGGAGGCCACCTTCGTTGGCGACGACGGCGATGGCATGCTCCAACTGTTCCGAGACCCGGGACCGGACCTCGGGTACAGCCTGGGAGAGTTCCCGCGCACGCTGGCCATTTCACGGTGGCTGTCCCAGATGCCCGGCGAGGACGCGGCGCGGTTCAAGCAACTGTGCAACCGGTCCCGCGAGAGCGGCGATCGCGTGATGACCGAGTACCGGATGCGGATGAAATCCGGCGGGTTCGCCTGGTTCGAGCACCACGGTCTGCCGACCGAGTTCGTCGACGGGCAACCGGTGAAGTTCCTCGGCGCCTGCAGGAACATCACCGCGCGGAAACACGCGGAAGAGGAGTTGCGGCGCGCCAACGAACAGTTGCACCGGTTGAAGAACCAGCTCGAGGACGAGAACGTCCTGCTCGCCGAAGAAATCGGGCGCGTGCAGGGGTTCAGCGAAATTGTCGGCACCAGCGCGAGTCTGCGGCAGGTGCTCCGCCAGATCGGGCAGGTCGCCCACAGCAACTCCTCGGTGCTCATCACGGGCGAGACCGGCACCGGCAAGGAACTCGTGGCGCACGCCATCCATCGCTCCAGCCCGAGGAGCCGCGCGCCGATGGTGACCCTCAACTGTGCCGCCTTGCCGCCCACGCTCATCGAGAGCGAGCTGTTCGGCCACGAGCGGGGCGCCTTCACGGGGGCGTCCGCGCGGCGCGTCGGCCGGTTCGAACTGGCGCACCGGGGCACCATCCTCCTCGACGAGATCGGCGACCTGCCGCTGGACCTGCAAGCCAAGCTGCTGCGCGTGCTCGAGTCCGGGGAGTGCCAGCGCGTGGGCTCGTCGGACACGTTCAAGGTGGACGTGCGCGTGATTGCGGCCACCAACCGCGATCTCCAGCAGGAGATCGACAAGGGCACCTTCCGCGTCGACCTGTTCTACCGGTTGAGCGTGTTCCCGATCCACCTGCCGCCGCTGAGGGAGCGCCGCGAGGACATCCCGCTGCTCGTGTCGTACCTCGTCGGGAAGAAGGCCCCGAAGCTCGGGAAGTCCATCGACCGGATTCCCCGCGATGTGCTCGACGAACTGGCGCAGTACGACTGGCCGGGGAACGTGCGCGAGTTGGAGAACGTGATCGAGCGCGCCGTCCTCCTGTCGCCAGGGCCGGTCCTGGTCCTCGGCGACACGGTCCGCGCGGCTTCCGACCGGCGGCTGGCTGGCGACGCGGATGGGACGCAGGCTGGCGACCGCAGTTCCTGGACGCTCGAGCAGGCCGAGCGCGAACACATTCTTCGCGTCTGCACCGCGTGCGGCTGGAAGATCAAGGGAACCGGCGGCGCGGCCGAACGCCTCGGCCTCAATGCCAGCACGCTCTACTTCCGCATGAAGAAGCTCGGCATCACCCGCCCCGGCGACGCCTCCCCCCGCGATGAGCACAAAGGGTCAGACGCCCTCCCCTTCAGATAGCAGCGGGGTCAGACCCGCGTCTGACCCCGATTGGCGAGCAGGGAGGCGACGGCTTGGAAGGCGAGGGCGCGGCGGGCGGGCCAGTCGCCGGTGATGTCGATGACACGGGCGCCGAGGGCGGAGAGGCGCGCTGTGAAGAGGCCGTGCAGGAGGGCGCGGCCGGCTGGCCGGTCGCGCTGCAGGCCGTCCTCGACCCAGGGGACATCCGGGTGCAGCAGCAGGTAGAGATGGCCGAGACGGCGGCTGGCCTCACGCTCGACCCACGCGGGACACGCGCCATAGTAGTGATGCGCGTAGACGACGGTGCTGACCAGGTCCGTATCCTTGATGACGACCGCCGCGGCCCGGACCGACGCCGCGTCCTCGCCAGCCGCCTGCCCACGCGCGATGGGATCGACGTCAGCCGCCACCAGAGGCGCGCCCTTTCGATGCAGATACACCCGCACGAACTCCGGCGAACAGGGCGCCCCGAAGCGATCCGCCAACTCCCGGGCCAGCGTCGTCTTCCCGGTGCACTCGGACCCGGTCACGACGATGACGAGCGGACGCACACCAGTCATACGCCATCCTCCGCGATCATCGAGCGCCGCCAGTCGCGGAATCCCAGCAGCGCCAGGCCAATGTAGACCGCATAGAGGCCAGCCGTCAGCGTCAGTCCCTGAGACAGGCTCATGCCCACATAGACGACGTCGACGACCGCCCAGACCGCCCAGTTCTCGAGGAACTTCCTCGTCTGCATCCACTGCGCCACGAGACTGAACGACGTCGTGAAGCCATCCAGATAAGGCAGAGCCTCGTCGGTTCGCGCCCGCAGCCCGTATCCGGCGATCCCAGTCGCGGCCGCGCCAGCAACGGCGAGGCCAAGGGCCAGCCTCCGCGGCAGGCGCGACACCTTCAGCCCGCTGTGATCCTCGCCTCCGTGCAGCCACGCGTACCAGCCGTAGGCGGCCAGCCCCACATACACGGCCTGCAACCCCATCGCGGCATAGAGCTTCGCGCGGAAGAACACGACGATGAAGGACGCCACCGACACGATGCCGACGGGCCAGCACCAGATCTTCTGGCGCGTCGTCAACCAGACGGCGAGCACGCCGGTCACGACGCCCACAACCTCGAACAGGTCCGGCGTCACGTCAGAAACTCATGTCCAGCATGACCATCACGCTCCTGGTCGCCAGCGGGTAGTAGTAACGCGTGCCCGCCGGCTGCAACGCGCCGCCGCCGTCGAGCATGAAGTACTGATAACTGTAGCCGTTGGGGAACATGCGGCGGTTGTCCAGCAGGTTGGTGCCCTGCACGCGCAGCCGCGGCGCCGCGCCAGCCGTGAAGGGCAGAAGGCTCGCGAGAGAAATGGACGCGTCGGCGTCGAGGCCAAAGAACCCCGGCGCTGTGAAGTCGGCGCTGTTCGTGTTGTCCAGGTGCGTGGCGCCGACATACCGGCCGGCGGCCCCGACGGTGCACCAGGCCGCCGGCGAGTACTCCGCACCGAGGTTGAGCAGGACGGCCGGCGTCAGGAGGGGCATCACATTCTCGTGCGTCCGGCTGGTCGTGCCGGCCCAGGCGCCGGTCGCGTCGTAGACGTCGTAATACTGGGTCCACGACCGGATCCGGTTGTAGCTATACGTTGCCGAGTGACGGACCTGCAGGAACTTCCGCGCCTGCCAGGTGAGATCGACTTCGACGCCCCGCCGCACGCTGTCGTCCACGTTCCGCCTGAGCGGGAGGCCGATCTCCGACAGTTCGCCGGTCTGCGCGATCTCGTGCTGGAACGCCATCGAGTACCCGTTCGCCCGCAGCGTGAAGCCCGGCCGCGACCACTCGACGCCGGCTTCGACGTTCACGACCTCTTCCGGCTTCACGGCCGACAGATCGTACTGGCTCGTAGGGTTGTCTTCGCCCTGCAGCATGTCGCTGCGCCCGGGTTCGCGCCCCGCGCGGCCGATCGAGGCGTACGCGCTCACGCCGCGGCCGAGGTCGTAACGCGATCCGACTTTCGGGTTCACGAACGTCCACGCGACCGACCCGAGATCGAGGTCGCCGTCGAACCGGAACCGCACCCAGCGCACCTGCACATCCCCGTAGTGGCGCCACCGGCCGCTGGCGTAGCCCAGCTTCACGAAGCTGTTCGCCTCGTTCTTGTAGCCCCGGTTGACGTACTCGGATGGGCCGTCGACGATGTCGCGCGCGTGACGGCTCTCGAAATCGTTGACGTGACCGCCCCACGTCACGTCGAGCGTGCCGCGGACGGCGTGATAGGTCGCCGTCGCACCAACGCTGCTCCAGTCGAGATTGTACTGATACAGCCCGTCCGCCGCGTTCGCGATCCGGTACCATCCCCCCGCGCCGTTGTAGTAGCCCTGCACCGACAGTTCCGTGGCCGGCCCGAAGGCGCGGTGGTACTGGGCCGTGACGAAGCGCTGGCCGAACTCATCGCGCTCGTCCGGGCTCATCGGGTTGAAGCGCAGGTCCTGCTTCAGCGTGTCTTCGTCGGCCGCCAGGAACGCCAACTGAGACGCCTCCTGCCCGGCAAACCCGAAGACCTTGAAGAAGGACTTCCCGGCAGCGTGCGTCGCGCCGAGATACACACTGCGTTGCGTGGTTCCCGAGTTGTCTCTGAACCCTTCTGTGTCCTGGTATGCGGCCTGGCCATAGAGCTTGATGCCGCCGCCAAGCCTGCCCGAGTGGACGGCGGCGCTTATCCGATTCGTGCCGAATGAGCCGCCGCCGAGACGGAGGTCGGCCGCCGCCCGGTCTTTCAGGTCGATGCTGGCGAAGTTGATCGATCCGACGAACGAGGCTGCGCCGACCGTCGACGTGCCCACGCCGCGCTGCACCTGGAGACTCTCGATCGCATTGGCGAGGTCGCCGAAGTTGGCGAAGTAGAACGCCGAGTCCTCCGGCTCGTTCAACGGCACCCCGTCGAGGGTCACATTCATCCGGGTCTGCGGAATACCGCGGAGATACATGTACGAGTATCCCGTCGACGATCCGGAGTCGGCATACTGCGTCACCGACGGCACCTCCTTCAGCAGGAACGGCATCTCCTGTCCCGTGTTCCGGGTCTCGATCTCGGCGCGGTCCAGGCCACGCTTGGTGATGGGGGCCTCGGCATCGGCGCGCACCGCCGCGACGACCACCTCCTCCGCGAAGCGCGCAACGGGGTTCAGCAGGACCTCGACGCCGGCGAGCGGGCCGGCGACCTCGATGTCCTTGACGGCCGTGCTGTGCGACGGCTCCAAGACGCGCAATGCGTGCCGCCCGCGCGGAAGCTGAAGCGTGAAGCGCCCGTCGGCGCCAGTCTGAACCGGCCTGCCGTCCCCGGCGCTCACGGAGGCGCCGGCCACCGGCGCGCCCGACACGTCCCGGACGATGCCGCTGACGGTATAGGTCGCTTCCTGCGCCAGCAGCACTCCTGGCACACCGGCCACGACGGCCGCAAGCACGGCGCCGAGTACGATCCGCAGATTCATGGTCACCCCTCCTCTCGGTCCGCAGGCGTGTGCCGGACGAGTGAAAAGGATGCTTTGGGGAGTTCTCGAATGCCTTCCCTACGCCGGTACTACCCGGTTCAGGTTCGAGGGTGTGATCTCAGGCCGTTCCTTTTGGCCACCCCTAGGCGTCCTGCCAGATTGAGTGTGAATCCAATCCGGTCCCGGGGTCAAGCCGCCTGAGCCGTCAGCACCCTGATTTGCCGTCGCGTGACGGGCAGTGCCGGATTAGGATGGGAGGGCGCATGTCCACGAGCATCAGGCCCCGTCTCCTCGCCACGGCCGTAGCCCTTGCCGCGATCGCCGCCGGCGCGTATCTGTGGCAGCGGCGTCCCGCTCCCGCGGGAGCGCCTGCCCGCGCGGCCGCGCCGGCCCCGGCGAAGAGCGCGGCATCCACCTACGTCGGCGAGCCGGCCTGCACGCCCTGCCACGAGCCGCAGACGAAGGAGTGGCGCCAGTCTCACCACGCGCGCGCGATGGAAGTCCCCAGTGATGCCACCATGCTGGGCGATTTCAACAACGCCTCGTTCACGTACGCGGGCATCACGTCAACGTTCTCGAAGCGCGACGGGAAGTTCTTCGTGCGCACCGACGGCCCGGATGGCCAGTTGCACGACTACGAGATCGCCTACACGTTCGGCTTCACGCCGCTGCAGCAGTACCTGGTGGCGTTTCCCGGTGGCCGCTACCAGTCCCTGCCCATCGCGTGGGACAGCCGCCCCAAGGAGAAGGGCGGCCAGCGGTGGTTCCACCTCTACCCGGCGGAACGCATCACCTCGGGCGACCCGCTCCACTGGACGGGGCCGAACCAGAACTGGAACTACATGTGCGCGGACTGCCACTCGACGAACCTGGTCCGCAATTTCGACCTCGCCACCAACAGCTACAAGACGACCTGGTCCGAGATCAACGTCTCGTGTGAGACCTGCCACGGCCCGGGCTCCTCGCACGTGAAGTGGGCAGAGGACCGCAAGAAGCGAGGGCTCACGGGCCGCGACGACTCGCCGATGGGCCTCGAGGTGCAGGGCCTGCGCGCGGTCGACTACAGCGGCTTCGGCGTGGGCGATGCGTCGAGCCTCGCGTCGCGCCCGGTCGATCGGAAGCGGCAGCAGGCCGAGGTGCAGGCCTGCGCGCCGTGCCACGCGCGGCGCGGCCCGATCACCGCCGTGCCGGACATCGGCGCGACGTTCCTCGACAGTTATCGCCCGGCGCTCCTGGATGACGGGCTCTACTTCGCGGACGGGCAGATCCTGGACGAGGTGTACGAGTACGCGTCGTTCACGCAAAGCAAGATGTACGCGGCCGGCGTCACGTGCTCCGACTGCCACAACGCGCACAGCCTGAAGCAGCGCGGCACCGGCAACAACGTGTGCGGCCACTGCCACCTGCCGCTGACCTACGACACGCCCGCGCATCATCACCACAAACAGGGCACCGACGCGGCGCGCTGCGCCAGTTGCCACATGCGGACCACCACGTACATGGTGGTCGACCCGCGCCAGGACCACAGCTTCCGCGTGCCCCGGGTCGACTACACGCTGAAATACGGCATCCCGAACGCCTGCACCACCCCCTGCCACGCCGACAAGAGCGTGAAGTGGTCGAACGACGCCGTCATCAAGTGGTACGGGCCGGAGCGGACGCGCGGCAATGACTACGTCGCGGCCCTCGACGCCGGCAGGCGCGGGCTTCCCGACAGCGAGAAACACCTCCGCGCGGCGATTCTGACGCCGGGCTTCCCGCCGATCGCGCGCGCCACGGCGCTGGGGCTGCTCGCCGATTACTACTCGCCGGCGTCGATCGATGCGCTGCAGGCCGGCCTCACCGATCCGGATGCGATTGTCCGCACGGCGGCGGCGAGGACGCTCGCATCGCTGCCGCCGCCCGATCGCGTGCGCCTGGGCCGGCCGCTGCTCACCGATCCCGTTCGTCTCGTCCGGGCGTGGGCGGCCGCCTCGCTGGCCGGCACATCGCCAGGCCTCCTCACCCCGGATGAGTCCGCCGCGCTTGCCCGCGCCACCGAGGAATACATCGCGCTCGAGATGGCCGTCGCGGAACGTCCGGAGGCGCACCTCAACCTGAGCAGCCTCTACCTGCGGCAGGGGAGGCCGAGGGACGCCGAAGCGGCACTTCAGACCGCCCTTCGCCTCGACCCGCGCAACGTGCCGGCGCGCGTCAACCTGGCCGATCTCTACCGCTCCGAGGGCCGCGAAGCCGACGGCGAAAAGCTGCTTGCCGAGGCGGTCAGGCTCGAGCCGGCGGCCGCGGAGGCGGCGCACGCACTCGGCCTGCTCTACGTCCGCCAGGGACGCCGCGACGAAGCCATGTCCCTGTTCGAGCGCGCGTACAAACAACTGCCCGGGATTGCCCGCTACGGCTACGTGTATGCCGTTGCGCTTCATGACGCCGGCAACGTCGAGAAGGCCATCGCCGTGCTCGCGGCCGTGCACAAGGCCCGTCCCTCAGACGCGGACACGATCGCGGCCCTCGCGATGTTCGAGCGGGATCGAGGCAATCTCCGGGAGGCCCTGGGATGGGCCGAGAAGCTGGCGGCCGTGCGGCCGGACGACCCTGGCGCCCGGGACCTCGTGAAGCAGCTGAGAAGCGTCGTGGCGGCCACCGGGCGCTCGGGGCCGGTAAGATAGACGCCGTCCCACCACCCGTTCTTGCGGCGGAATCAGACCGCCCGCGCGGGTCATGGCGCCGGTCCTGCCGTGGTATCGTGGCGCGACAGGCATATGAAGGAGCAAGGCGGCATGACTCATAGATGGAAACAGGCACTCGTGGTCGTCGCGGCGCTTGCGCTGGCCGTTGCCGTGGTCCACGCCGGCGTCAAGGTGAGGGCCGAGTTCGACAAGGAGTACGACTTCAGCAAGGCCCGCACGTTCGGCTGGCATCCGGATGGCGCCGGCGAAGTCAAGTTGCTGATGCGTGAGGGCGGCGATCCGGAGCAGATCCGCGCCCGATGGGAGCCGACGATCAAGGACGCGGTCGAACAGGAGATGACCAAGCGGGGCCTCTCGCCGGCGGCCAGCGGCGTGCCGGATCTCTACCTGAACTACTACTTCCTTTCGGGCCCCAACTCCGAAGCCCAAACGCGCGGCCAGTTCATCGGTGCCATACCGCCATGGGGCGTCCCGGACTTCGAGATGACCACGACCTCGCTCAAGATCTTCGAGCAGGGAACCCTCATTCTCGACATCATCGATGGCCCGAAGCGCCAGATCGTGTGGCGCGGCATCGCCGAGGCCCAGGTCGACAGGCAGCGCACGCCGGCGGAGCGGGAGAAGCGGATCCGCGAGGCGGTGGGTGAAGTGCTGAAGAAGTACCCGCCCAAGGCCAAGAAGTAGCGCCGGTCGCCGATGGAGCCGGATCAGCCTGAGCAACCCGCGCGGCGTTCGGTGCTCGTCAGACTGGGCACCGCCGCCGGCGCCGCCGCCCTCGCGGTGCAGGGCGGCATCGTGCTGCGCTCGCTCGTGGCGAACGTGTCATACGACACGCCTTCACGAGTCAAGGTCGGACTCCCGGGATCGTTTTCCGATGGTCTGACGCTGGTGCCCGCCACGCGCGTGTTCGTGTCGCGGCGCGGCAAGCGCTTCAAGGTCATCTCCGCGGTCTGC
>JALOKU010000071.1 GCA_025456345.1 Vicinamibacterales bacterium
GCGGCGAGACCGCCGGCGCCGCCGCCCGAGATCTGGTCGCCGTTGACCGCGTCGATCTTCCACGCCAGCGGGTCCGTGGGAAATACGAGCGCCGCCACGTCGTGGGCGGCCAGCATCCGGTCGATGCCGCCCGGGCCGGCCATCTGGTACGACAGCGCGCGCGCTGCCCTGTAATCGGGGTCGTCGAGTCCCGTGGTCGCCTGTGCCTTCTCGAACGTCTCCTGGCCGAAGAGCGCCATCTCGGCGTCCGCGTTGGCCGTGTTGAAGGCGATGACGTCGGCGAGCGTGCGCGTGGTCACCGCGGGCGGTGTCGTGGCGAGATACGCGTTCAGGCCGGCCTTGAGTTCGGTGAGCAGTACCGTGAACTCCTCGCGGCCGATGCGCGAACGGTCTTCGAATTCCTTGATGTCGATGAGCGTCGCGCCCTGCGCCTTCAGCACGGCCAGCGCCTGCTCGAAGACGGCGTCGACCTGGCCGGACCACCCGGTCGCGAAGCGCAGCACGCCGATGCGCCGGCCCTTGAGCGCGCCGGCATCGAGCGCCGAGACGTAGTCCGTCACGTGCGCATCCGCGTCCCTGGTCGCCGCGTCGGCCGGATCCGATCCGGCGATCGCCGCGAGCACCCGCGCGGCCGTGCGCACGTCTTTCGCCATCGGCCCCGCCGTGTCCTGGCTGTGGCTGATCGGGACAATGTGCGTGCGGCTGACGAGGCCGACCGTGGGCTTCAGCCCGACGATGCCGTTGAGCGAGGCCGGACAGGTGATCGACCCGTCGGTCTCCGTGCCGATGGCCGCCGTGACCATGCCCGCCGCCACGGCGGCGCCCGAGCCAGACGAGGAGCCGCAGGCATTGCGGTCGAGCGCATGGGGATTGCGCGTCTGGCCGCCGACGGCGCTCCAGCCGGAGATCGACGACGACGAGCGGATGTTCGCCCACTCAGACAGGTTGGTCTTCCCGAGGATCACGGCACCGGCGGCGCGCAACCGGCCGACCAGCGGCGCGTCGCGCCCGGTGACGTTGTCCTTGAGCGCGAGGCTGCCGGCCGTGGTGGGCAGCGGCCCCTTCGCTTCGATGTTGTCCTTCAGCAGGATCGGCAGGCCGAACAGGGGTCCGCGCGCCATCCGCCTGCGGTCCATGGCACGGGCCTGCGCGAGCGCCTCGGGATCGATCGCGATCACCGCGTTGAGCTGAGGGTTGAGCTTCTCGATCCGCGCGATGGCGGCGGCCGTTTCGGCCTCCGCGCTGACTTGCGCGACAGCATTCCCCGGCACGGCGGCGAGCAGGCCCGCCGCGACCAGCGACGTGATTTTCATGTGATCTCCCCGGGAACTATACGACGAGCTTCTCCAGGTACTCGCGGGCGGCGCGGATGTCGGCCACGCGCTGGTTCCCGGCTTCGCGCTCGATGCTGAGGGTGCCCTTGAATCCCGCCGCGTCCAGCGCGCGGAAGAACCCCTTCCACTCCACCTGCCCGGTCCCGAGCCGCACTTCCTCGCCCCACGTGCCCGGTGTCTTCGTGCGCACGGCGTCTTTCATGTGGCACTGCCTGACCCACGGCCCGAGGGTGCGCAGCGCGGCAACCGGGTCCCCCTTGTCGTAGAGAATCATGTTGGCCGGGTCGAAATTGACGCCAACGTTGGCGCGGTCGAGTTTCTTCAGGAACGAGGCAAGCGTCCCGGCCTCCTCCTGGCCCGTCTCGAGGCCGATCTCGATCGTCTTCGCCGCGAAGAGATCGGCGACCTGCCGCAGGCGGGCCAGCAGTTTCGCGAACGAGGGGTCGCTCTCCTCGTGCGGGAGGAACCCCGCGTGGAACGTGACCAGCGGCAGCCCCATCTTCTGGGCGATCTCGGCGTCCGCCTGGATGTGCTTCCAGGTCTCGGGCCACGTGCCGTCGGGCACGACGCCCCCCGTCTTCTTGATGCTCTCGAGCGTCGTGTAGTCCTCGCCGACCGTGCCGATCATGCCCGAGACGCAGGTGACGCCGCGGCCCTTCGCGCGCGCGGCGAAGTCCGCCCACGCGCCCTTCGCGTGCTCCCGGATCGGGTCGAGGGCGATCTGAATCCGGCTCACGCCCGTCGCGGCGAGCTTCGTGAACAGGTCGTCGGCAGACGAGGGCTGCAGCGACCAGCTGCAGACCGCCAGGCGCGCGTTGACGTCGGCCGCAGCCGCCGCGTGCCGCGGGTGCGTGCCGAGCGCGGCGCCAACCGCGCCCGCCAGTGAAGCCTTCAGGAAGTCACGCCGTGTCGTGTCGTTGTCCATGTGTCGCTCCAGGTCTGAATGGAGGTATCTTACGCCAGCCCCCTGGACGCGCGCGACCTGCCGTCAGGCAGCGCCGCGAAGAGGGGCCAGGTGCGCCACCACCCACATCTCGATCGCCCCTGGGCCGTGTCCTCCCGCCAGACGAAGGACGCGCGCGGCGCGAGGCGCAGCTTGGCGTCCGCCGCCCGCGACGAGGGCGGGTACGGCGTGATGCAGTTCGTCCTGACCATCCTCACCGTGCTCACGGGAGTGCTCACGTGGATGTTCGCCTCTGCCGGCCTCACGCGGTATCGCACCCTCCCAGGAGCCGACTGGACCGAACTCGTGCCGAGCATCGTCGCGGGACTGCTCACGGTCCTGCTCGCCGGCATGGCCATCTTCGCGACGAAGGTCAATCGGCAGCGGGCGGACGTCGCCGCCCGGATCGCGCAGAGCCCGGACCGCCCGTGGCTTCACGTCGCCCAGTGGGACCAGGGCCGGATTCAGGACGCGCCGGCGAACCAGGCCGCCGTGGCCATCGGCGGGTTCGCGGCGATGTGGAACGCCGTGGTGATCGGGGTGGCGCTCCTGGCCCGCGGGCGCGACGACCTCCGCTCGGACACGACGGTCCTGGTGTTTCTCGGCGTCTTCGGCCTGGCCGGCCTCGGGCTGATTGCCCTCACGGTCTACATGGCACTGGCCGCCCGCAAGTTCTCGCCCGCCGTATTCGAGATGAGCGGCGTGCCGGGCGTCCTCGGCGGCTGGCTGCGCGGAACGATCCAGATTCCGCCGCAGGTCCCTGAGGGAACCGAGGCACGCGTCCGACTGGTCTGCGAACGTCAGAGGAGCGGTTCCGGACCGCCCACATATGAGGTGTGGAACGAAGAGTCGAGCGCGCGGACCTCGTCGAGGATGCCTGTCGCGTTCAGGATTCCGTTCAATCTCCCCGAGAGCGACCTGCCCGAGATGCCCTCGAAGGGCACGATGCGCGTCAGTTGGCTGCTCTCCATCAGCGCGAGCCTGCCGGGCGTGGACTACTCGGCCGTCTTCAACGTGCCGGTCTTCCCCACCGAGGCGAGCGACAAGACGTTCGTGACCGGAGGTGAGAGCGGAGCGGCGGGGACGGGCAGACTCCCGTCCGGGACGGGAACCGCCTGATTCACTGAGGGATGGGAACTGGCGGGGTTGACGGGACTCGAACCCGCGACCTCCGACGTGACAGGCCGGCGTTCTAACCAGCTGAACTACAACCCCGCTCTGGCGGCACCCGCCGGGTTCGTTGTGCGGCAGCCACTGTCACTGGGCTGCCCGAAACCCGGAAGGCGTGCGGCCGACCCTGACCTGTGCCCGGGATGGTGGGCGGTACAGGATTCGAACCTGTGACAGCCGGCGTGTAAAGCCGGTGCTCTACCGCTGAGCTAACCGCCCCGACACGACGATCCGGCCGCCTCGCAAAGAGAGAATTCTACCATCTATCCGTCGGTCTTGACAACGCGACGCCGCGCCGCCCGGCGGAGCACCAGTTTCCACCACGTATAACCGCTCCCGGCCCCGACCAGCGTGGCGACGAAGAGCAGGCCGGCCTGCGCCCAGAAATCCGGCAGCTCCGGCCGGAGCCTCGCGCGTTCCGGCTTGCCTGGCGGGAACACCACGTCCACTTTCGAGCCGAGCGGGTAGAGGTGGACCGTGGCCCTGGCGTTGGCGACGACTTCGTGTGTCGTGCCGCCGGCCTGGAACTCCACCACCGCGCGGTACACCCGCTGAGCGGCTGCCGTCTGAATGCCCGTCTGCGACGAGCCGAGCGGCCCTGGAAGCTCGTTGCGCCAGTCCACCAGCAGTTCATCCATCTGGCGGACGACCACGCCCTCGGCCGTGGCGCCGGCGCGCGACAGCCACAGGTTCCTGGCCGCGCCGGTCCCCGTCACGATCGCCAGCAGCAACCCGAGCATGACAACCGCCCTCGACCCGAGCAGATGCAGGCCCCTCAGGGCCAGCCGCCGCCCCTCACGCAGAAACGCTCGTGGCACGGCTTCGATTGTACCCGCTCCGCAGTAGACTGGAACCCGTACAGTTTCCGGATGTCCCTCATTCCGCGCCGACGCACGCGTGCGTCCTGGATCGTGTCACTCCTGCTGGCGGCCGGCCTGGCGCCCCGGGCCTCGGCCCAGGTCCCGGCCCGGAACCCGGCTCAGGCGTCGGCCGATCCGCAGCCGGCGCGCCCACGGATCGGCCTGGCCCTTGGCGGAGGCGGGGCGCGCGGGTTCGCGCACATCGGGGTCCTGCAGTGGCTCGACGACCACCGCGTGCCGGTGGACGTCGTCGTCGGCACGAGCATGGGAGGGCTCGTCGGGGCCGGCTTCGCGACGGGCATGACACCCCGGGAGATTCAGTCGCTCGTGGACGGCGTCGACTGGGCGTCCGTGCTCTCACCCGACACGCCGTTTGTCTTCAAGACGTTCCGCCGCAAGGAAGACGCGCGGGCCTTTCCCTCCGCCTTGCGCTTCGGCCTCCGGGGCGGGTTCAGGCTGCCTTCGGGACTGAGCGCGGCGGAGCAGGCGGACCTCTTGTTTGCCCGCGTCGCCGCGCCATACGGCAGCCAGACCGACTTCAACGCCCTGCCGACGCCATTCCGCTGCGTCGCCACCGATATCAGGAACGCCGACATCGTGGTCTTCGATTCGGGGTGGCTCGCCCGGGCGCTCCGGGCGACGGTGGCCATTCCGGGCGTCTTCGCGCCGGTGATCATCGACGGCAAGGTGCTCGTCGACGGCGGGGTGCTCAACAACGTGCCCGCCGACGTGGTCAGGCAGACGGGCCTGGCCGACCGCGTGATCGCCGTCGATGTCGGCGTGGACCGTACGACGCAGAAGCGGTACGACACCATCTTCGGGGTGCTCGACGAGACCCTCAACGTGATGATGCGCAGCGGCACCCGGCGCGCGCTCGAATCGGCCGACGTCGTGCTGACGCCCGAACTGGACGGCATCGGCGGCGCCGAGTTCAGCCAGTCGGACGAGCTCATCCGGCGGGGGTACGCCGAGGCGGAGGCTCACGCCGCAACCCTGCTGCCATATGCGATCAGCCCGGAAGCCTACCGGGCGTGGGCAGCCGGGCGGCAGGCGCGTCGGCCGGTGGCGCAAGTGGTGCCCGCCAGTGTCACCATCGAAGGTGCGTCCCCGGCGGAAGCGGCCAGGCTGGCCTCCCGGTTCAGACCGTACATCGGCCGGCCCCTCGACGCCGACGCGCTCGATCGCGACCTCCTCCTCCTGACCGGCTCCGGCCGCTATGAGTCCGCGAACTACCGCATCGACAACTCCAGCGGTCAGCCCGATCTGGTCATCGCCTTCAAGGCGCCTGCGCACGGGCCGCCGTTTCTCGCGCTGGCGCTGGACCTGGAGAACACGCACTCGTCGAACGTCTCGGCGACGGTGCGCGGGCGGATGCTGCTCTTCGACGTGGCCGGCCGGAACTCCGAGGGCCGTGTCGACTTCTCGCTCGGCCATACGCTCGCCGCGGCGGCCGAAGTTTACCGGCCGATCGGCCGTTCCGGCTTCTTCGTCGAACCGCGCGCGTTCGCATTGAGGCGCGACACGCCGGTGTTCGAGGAGGAGACGTATGTCGCCGAGTACCGCGAGAATCACGCCGGCGCGTCGTTCGACGCCGGGTTCACGACCGCCTACCGCCTCGAGACCCGGGTCGGCTACACCGTGGACGACGTGCGGCTGGGCGTCCGCATCGGCGACTCCGACCTGCCCAGCGTCAGCGGGCCGCAGCAGTACGCGTCAGTCCGGGTGACGTTCGACGGCCAGACCGGGCCGACCATACCCGAGCGCGGGCTGTACCTGAGGGCCGACCTTCGACGCTTCTTCCAGATTCCGGACGTCATCACGCCGGCCAGCGCGCGCGCGGCGGACCCGGACACGCTCACGTCGGGCCGTGCGCAGTTCTCGCTGTTCAGGCCCGTCGGGCGGCGCGGCCGCGCGTTCGTGGGAGGATCAGGAGGGTCGTCGTTCGGCGACACCACGGTGATCAACGCGTTCGCCCTCGGGGGCCCCTTCGAACTCGGCGCCTACTACCCCGGCGAACTCCGCGCCAGCAACGCCGTGGTGGTGAACGTCGGCTACTTCCACGAGGTGGCGCGGCTGGCCGAGGGCACCATCGGCCGCCTGTGGTTCGGAAGCTGGATCGACACGGGCAGCGCGTTCGAGCGCGCCTCCTCGGCGGTGTTGCACACCAACGTCACCGCCGGGTTCATGCTGGAGTCGCCCATCGGGCCGGTGTTCGCCGGCACCAGCGTCGGCGTCGACGGGCGCTACCGCGTCTACTTCAGCCTGGGTCCCATCCTCAGATAGGCGTCGGAAGCGGTTTCCCCACCCGTCCTATTTCGTCCCGAGCCGGGCGGCGCGGACCGCGCGGAACTCGGTGCCAGGTTTCCACTCCGGGTACGTGCTCCCCTGCGCCACCGCGAGGCCGAGACCGAACAGGAGCTGCGCGTCTTCGACGGCGCCGCTCAGATCCCAGTCCGCCTTCACCTCGTCGGTGACCTTGTGGTAGTCGTCGGCCGTGTAGCGGTCGCGCATCCGCTGCCCGTAGTCCGCGGGTTTGTCGCGATACTCGGCGCCCGGGTGCAGGAAGTGCAGCGCGGGCACGCCCTGCTTCGCCAGCTCGAAGTGATCCGAGCGGTAGAAATAGCCCTTCTCCGCCTCCGGGTCGGGCAGCACGATGCGGCCCTGCTTCGCGGCCTCCGTCACCAGCAGCTCGTCCATCGTCGTCATGCCGTCGCCGATGGACACGATGGCCTTCGAGCGCCCCCAGAAGTTCATGATGTCCATGTTGATGTCGGCCAGCGTCTTCTCGAGAGGCCACAGCGGGTGCCCGGCGTAGTACTTCGCGCCGAGCATCGCCGACTCCTCCGCCGTCGGTGCCAGAAAGAGCACCGAGCGTTTCGTGCCCCCGTCCAGCTTCGTGAACGCCTCCGCCATCGCCAGCATCGTGGCGACGCCCGAGCCATTGTCGAGGGCGCCGTTGAGAATCTGGTCGCCCTGGAGCGCGCGGTTCATGCCGAAGCCGTCCCAGTGCGCGCTGTACATCACGTACTCGTGCTTGAGCACGGGGTCCCGGCCCTCGAGCCTGCCGATGACGTTGCGCGACGACATCGGCCTGATGGTGTTCTTCACCGTGAAGCTCGCCGTGGCCCCGAGGGGAACCGGCGTGAACCCGCGCGTCGCCGCGTGCGCCTTGAGCGCCGCGAAGTCGAGGCCGCAGGCCGAGAAGAGCGCCGTCGCGCGGTCCAGCGTCACCCACGCATCCACCGGCGCATGCCGCGACGCCTCGTCCGGCCCCGCGACGCCGAAGTTCTCACGACCCCAGCTGGCCTTGACGACGTCGAACGCGTACCCTGCCGGACCGGTTTCGTGGACGATGATGGCGGCGGCCGCGCCCTTGGTCGCGGCCATTTCGTACTTGTACGTCCAGCGGCCGTAGGAGGTGAGCGCGGCGCCCTTGAAGACCTTCGGGTCGAGCGCCGCCGGGTTTGCCTGGTCCGCCACAGGCGGGTCGCCAGCCAGCATGACAAGCGTCTTGCCGCGAACGTCGACGCCCTTGAAATCGTCCCACGCGAATTCGGGAGCGACCACGCCGTAGCCGACGAAGACCATCGCTGACGCTGCCACGTTCACGGCGGGCAGTCCCTTCCGCGACACCACCACCGCCTCGTCGGGCACCGCCAGCAGCGTGCGAACGCCCTTCACGTCGAACGCGGCCGTCGCCTCGCCGGTGAAGCCGATGAGCGGCACCGCCTGAACGTAGGTGCCGTCGGAGTTGCCCGGCGCCAGTCCGAGGCGCGTGAACTGGCCGACCAGGTAGGCCACCGTCCGCTCCTCGCCGACGGTCCCTGGCGCCCGGCCTTCCTTGTCGTCGGCGGCGAGCGCCCTGACGTGGTCGAGCAGCAGGGCCGGCGTGATGATGCGGGCCGCGCTGGCGACCTGGCCGGCTGACTGAGCCGGGATGCCGGGCGGAGGCGGCGCGGACGCCGGTGCGCCGGTGAGCAGCGTGACGAGGAGCAGGGCGGGACAAAGAGCCGTGCGCATGCGCGTTTACTCCGCGGGCGAACCCGCCAGGATGTCGAGATAGTGGACCTCGGACTGGCTCCGGAGTCGTGCGGCGGCTGTCTCGGCGGTCAGGTCCCGCTGCGGCTCGCCGGTCATTTCGTACCCCACCAGGAACTTGCGCACCGTGGCGGAACGCAGCAGGGGCGGAAAGTACACGGCGTGGAGCCGGCAGCCCGGATGCTCCAGACCGTCGGCGGGCCGGCCGTGCCAGCCCATCGAGTACGGGAATGAGCATTGAAACAGGTTGTCGTACCGCACGGTCAGCCGCCGGAGCATCTCGGCAAGTTGGTCGCGCTCGTCTCCCGTGAGCGCGCGCAGGTCGTCCACCATCCGCACCGGGATCACCATCGTCTCGAAGGGCCAGACCGCCCAGAACGGTACGACGACGACCCACGCCTCGTTGCGGCACACCACGCGGTCGCCCATCTCCAGCTCACGGGCCAGATAGTCGCCCAGTAAGTCGCGGCCGTGACGCTCCGCGTAGCGACGCTGCATCGCGAGCTTGCGCGCGGGCACATGCGGCACCGTCGCCGACGCCCAGATCTGGCCATGGGGATGGGGATTGCTGCAGCCCATGGCCGCGCCCTTGTTCTCGAACACCTGCACGTAGCGGATGCCGTCGACGCGCGCCAGCCGCTCCACTTCCTCCGTCCACGAGTCGACGACGGACCTGATGCCGGCCGTGTCCATCTGCGCCAGCGTCAGGTCGTGCCGGGGTGAGAAGCAGACGACGCGGCAGCGGCCCGACTGCGGTTCGGTGACGAACAGGTCGTCACGCGCCGGCGCCGGTGCGTCCGCGCCGGGCAGCAGCGCGGGAAAGTCGTTGTCGAACGCGTAGGTCGTCGTGTACGCCGGGTTGCGATCGCCGTTGGCGCGGGCGTTTTCGGGGCACAGATAGCAGCCAGGATCGTACGAGGGCAGCGAGGACGGCTGCGCCTTCTCCACCTGGCCCTGCCAGGGCCGCTCGAGCCGGTGCGGCGACACGAGCACCCACTCGTCGAGCAGCGGATTGTAGCGGCGGTGCGGGCCGGCGGTGAGCGGCGAGCCGGGTGTGGTCATCGTGCCGCAGCATACACCGATTGGGGTCAGACCCGGGTCTGACCCCGGGCCGTGGCGGGTCTGGTATAGTCGGCGGCATGAGTGTGGTCACGGGATTGACGCGCCTGCTGGCCTCGCGGAAGCTCGAAGGGCTGCGCGTGGGCCTGGTCTGCAACCCGGCATCGGTGGACGCGACGATCGCGCACGCGTCCGATCTGCTCATGCATGCGCCGGGGATTACGCTGGCTGCGCTGTTCGGCCCGCAGCACGGGTTCCGCGCGGACCTGCAGGACAACATGATCGAATCGCCGCACGCGGCCGACGCGAAACGGCGGGTGCCGGTCTATTCCCTGTATAGCGAGACGCGGGAGCCGACGGCCGAGATGCTGCAGGGGCTCGACGTGCTCGTGGTCGACCTGCAGGACGTCGGCGCTCGCATCTACACGTTCGTCTACACGATGGCCAACTGCCTGCGCGCCGCCGCCCGGCACCACGTGCCGGTTGTGGTGTGCGACCGGCCCAACCCGATCGGGGGCACGGCGGTCGAGGGCCCGATGCTCGAGCCGGGCTTCGAGTCCTTCGTCGGCCTCTTCCCCATCCCCATGCGCCACGGGATGACGATCGGCGAGCTCGCGGTGCTCTTCAACACGCACTTCGGCATCGGAGCGGATCTCCACGTCATGCAGATGGAGGGCTGGTCGCGCGGGATGTACTTCGACCAGACCGGCCTGCCGTGGGTGATGCCATCGCCAAACATGCCCACGCTTGACACCGCCATCGTCTATCCCGGCGCGGTGCTCTTCGAAGGCACGCAGCTGTCGGAGGGACGGGGCACCACGCGCCCGTTCGAGCTGCTGGGCGCTCCGTGGATCGACGCGGAACGGTTCTCGGCGGAGCTGAACGCCCTGGATCTCGACGGCGTGCACTTCCGGCCGGTGATTTTCGAGCCCACGTTCCACAAGCATGCGCGCGAGGCGTGCGGCGGCTGCCAGATTCACGTGACGGACCGGCAGGCCTTCCTGCCGGTGCTCGCGTCGGCGGCGGTCATGGCGGCGTTCCACCGCGCGAACCCCGGGCGGTTCGCCTGGCGCCAGCCGCCGTACGAATACGAGCACGACAAGATGCCCATCGACATCCTGGCGGGCTCGCCATCGCTGCGCGAACACATTGAAGGGGGCACCGGCGCGCGCGAGATTGCCGCGTCGTGGGACGCCTCGGTGGCGGCGTTCGACTCGGTGCGGCGCGCCTGTCTTCTCTACTAATCCTGGACTCGCTGGTGGCGAGTGGAGGGCGCCGCGTGCGTCGGCGCGGCGTCTACTTCGCGCCGCCAGGCCCCCGCTCGATCGGCTCCAGGCTGGCGAGCGGGGCGGCCTCGCGCCGTTCCCAGGCGCGCCGGGCGAGATCGTACAGGGCCGCCTGGGCGACAGCCGGCGCATCGGCGGCGTGCCTCGCCGGCACGCGCCAGGTCCCGTCGGCGGCCAGGCGTCTCCCCTTCACGTTGTCGCGGAACAGGATGTCGAGCGTGTGCATCAGGCGCCGGCGGCATTCCGGGGCCTCGACCGGCGCCATCAGCTCGACACGGCGGTCCAGGTTTCGCGGCATCCAGTCCGCACTGGCCAGGTACACCTCGTCTTCGCCGCCGTTCTGGAAATGAAAGATGCGCGAGTGCTCGAGGAAGCGGCCGACAATCGACACGACCTCGATGTTCTCGCTCAGGCCCTTCACCCCAGGCCTCAGCACGCAGACGCCCCGCACGTTCAGCTGCACGCGGACGCCGGCCCCCGACGCGCGGTAGAGCGCATCGATCATGCGCTCGTCGACGAGCGCGTTCATTTTCGCGCGGATGAGCGCCGGCTGGCCGTCCTGGGCGCGCCGGATCTCGCGCTCGATCAGCCTGAGCAGGCGGTCGCGCAGCTGGGACGGCGCCATGACGAGCTTCTTCATCCGCGGCGGATCGGAGTACCCGGTGAGCGCATTGAAGAACGCGGAGGCGTCCACGCCGAACGCCGTTGAAGACGTGAGCAGGCCGACGTCGGTGTACAGCCGCGCGGTCCGATGGTTGTAGTTCCCGGTCCCGACGTGCACGTAGCGGCGGAGGCCAAGATGCGTGCGCCGCACCACCAGGCAGCACTTCGCGTGGACCTTCAGCCCGCGAATCCCGTAGATCACGTGCGCGCCCGCCTCTTCGAGCGCCCGCGCCCAGCGCAGATTGCGCGCCTCGTCGAAGCGGGCCATCAACTCGACAACCACCGTCACCTGCTTGCCGCGGTCGGCGGCCCGCATCAGCGCCGCGACGACGGGCGAATCGGTGCCCGGCCGGTAGAGCGTCTGCTTGATGGCCAGCACGTCCGGGTCGTCGGCCGCCTGCTCGACCAGCGCGAGGACGGGCTCGAATCCGTCGTACGGATGGTGCACGAGGAGGTCGCCCGCATCGAGGAGGTCGAAGATGCGTCCCGCCGCACCCTCCGCGAGCACCGGGACCGGCTTCATGCCCGAGTCGCGCAGCGCCTCGAATCCGGGCAACTCCACGATTCTCCAGAGCGCGTGCAAATCGAGGAACCCGGGCACGCGGTAGAGGTCCTCCTCCTCGACGCCGGCGAGTCCGACGAGCAGCGACGCCAGGACGTCACTCGCGCTGCCGTCGATTTCGAGCCGTACCACATCGCTCTTCCGGCGGCGCCGCAGCTCCTCCTCGAGGGCCTCGACGTACGACTGCCCGCCTTCATCATCCAGTTCCAGCTCGGAGTCGCGCGTGAGGCGGAACGCGGCCGCTTCCACAACGGCCTGCCCGGGGAACAGCGAGTCGAGGCCGTCGCGAATGACATCGTCGAGCACGACGAAGGTGACGCCCTCGCCGCCCGCCACGCGCACGAGGCGGGGCAGGCCCGACGGCACCTGCACGACGGCGATGCGGTCGGCCAGCCCTTCTTCAGACGGCGCGAGCCGCAGCGCGAGGTTGACGCTCAGCGACGACAGCATGGGGAAGGGGCGGGCGGTGTCCACGGCCAGCGGCGTCAGCACCGGCAGGACATCGTCGCGGAAGTACGCCGCCAGCGCCCCGCGGCGGACATCGTCAAGATCGGCCGGGGCGGCTATCCGGATCCCGTTCGACGCGAGCGCCGGCAGAAGCTCCTCGGTGACCAGGGCATACAGGCGGGCCACCAGGGCGTGGACGCGGGCCGACACCTGCCTGAGCTGCTGGGCGGGCGTGAGGCCGGAGGGGTCGGGCTCGGTGTCTCCCTCTTCGATCGCGTTCCGCAACCCCGCCACGCGGACCATGAAGAACTCGTCGAGGTTCGACGCCACGATCGCCGCGAACTTCGCGCGCTCGATGAGCGGGTTCGACTTGTCGGCCGCCTCTTCCGCAACCCTTTCATTGAAGGCGAGCCAGGAGAGCTCGCGGTTGAAGAACAGGTCCGGCGTGCGCTCGCGCTTCGTGCGGGACCGCGACGCCGCGGCGGCCGTCCGCCGGCGGTTCATGACTGGACTCCCGCTCCCCGCCACGAGAGCGTCCGCCCGAAGACGTCGTGGAACAGGTCGGAGCGGGCCTCCACCTTCATGCGCTCCATCGCGAGGTCGCCGATGCCCTGGACCTCCAGCAGCCACGCGCCGTCGGCAGCCTTCACGTGCAGGTCCTGCACCTTCTGGCCGTGCTCCGCGTCCAGGGCGTTGGCGATGCGGAGGAGCGCGGCCAGCTTGTTCACGCGGACGCGCTCCGTGCGGTCGAGCGCCATGTACGGCAGGTGCGACTGCTGCGGGAAGCCGCGCCGGTGGTAGCGGGCCACGTTGGCGATGATGGCGCGGTCGTCGGACGACAGCCCGAAGATGTCGGAGGCCTGGATGAGGTACTGGGCGTGCTTGTGGTGCGCGCGCAGCCCGACGAACACGCCGATGTTGTGCAGCAGCGCGGCGACCTCGAGCAGGAGCCGGTCGCGCGGGTCCAGTCCGTGCTCGGCCTTCAGTTCGTCGAACAGCCGCGTGGAGAGGAACGCCACGGCCCGCGCGTGGACGGCGTCGTGGCGGTACTTCTCGCCGAGCGCCTCCGCGCCGGCCAGCACCTGCCGGCCGAAGTCGGCGAGGCTGTCGGGGCGGCCCGGGCCCATCGGCGCGGCCATGTCGGCGAGCAAGCCGTCGCGCAGCGACGCCGGCGGCACCGTGAGGCCCGTCGCCGACGTCTCGAGCAACAGCGCGCGGTACACGAGCAGCGCGGGCACGAGGGCCTCGGCATCGCCGGGCGAGAGGCCGAACCGGTCGGTGATCTCCTCTTCCGCCAGCTTTTCGACCCGCCCGCAGAACTCGATGAACGCGTCCCTGGGCACCTCCGACAGGCTGCCCTCCGGGGCGTCGACCAGTTCCTGTGCCGCAAGGCGGACGTCGCCGCCGAGCGCGATCATGTACTCGGCGGAGTGCATCGGGATGTCGCGATCGATGTCGCGCAGGACATTCCCGATGTTTCGCGCCAGCAGGCGGACGCGCCGCTCCCGGTCGCCCGCCCACTGCCGGAGGCCCTGGCGCAACCGGACCGATCCGAGCGCGTAGACGCCCGAGTACTTCGGGCGGTCGCCTTCGAGCAGGGTGATGTCCGCCGACCCGCCACCCACCTCGACCAGCAGCGCGTGCGAGGCCGACAGCGCAGGATGCCCGGCCATGCAGTCCCGCACGGCAAGGTACACCAGGCGGCTTTCTTCCGACACGTCGATGACGTTCACCTGGAGCCCGGTCCGCACCTGGATCCGATCGAGGAACGTGTCCGCATTCGAGGCCTCGCGCACGGCGCTGGTGGCGACGGCCCGATAGCGCGAGGCGCCGTGCTCGTCCATCAGGCGCTTGAAGCCTTCGAGCGCGTGGAGCGCGGCCTCCATCGCGCCCGACCCGATCCGCCCGACCGAGAACGTGTCCTTGCCGAGCGACACGCCGCGCACCACCTCTTCGACCACGATCGGACGGCGGCCCTCGGCAAGTTCCGCGACGACAAGCCGCACGGCGCTCGCGCCAATGTCGATGACCGCCACGGTCTCAGGGCCTTGCGCCGGAGCGGTCGGGGCGAGGGGATCTCTGTCCACGCCCACATCTTACCGCCACGGGCACGGGGAGCCTACTGGGGCTCGGGATTCGGCGCGGCAGGCGGGACTTGGGCTGGAGTACGCGCGACGGGTAGCGGTAACATGCTTTGACATGCCCGAGTTCGTGCACATTGCGGTGCAGGACTACCTGTCCGCCCTGAATGGGCCCGAGGATGGCCTGCTGCAGGAGGTGCGCGCACGCGCCTTGGCCGACGGCGTGCCGGCCATCAGCCCGGACACCGGCCGCCTGCTCGACGTCCTGGCGGCCTCTTCCGCTCCCGGGCGGATCCTCGAGATCGGCACCGGCTACGGCAGTTCGGGGATGCACCTGGCCTCCGCACTCGCGCCCGGCGGCATGCTCTTCACGATCGAGCGCGACCCGGCCCGGGCGGCCATCGCGCGGCAGCACTTCGAGCGCGCGGGGCTGGCGAGCCGCGTCAGCGTGATGGTCGGCGAGGCCGCGCGGCTGGTGCACAAGGTGGCCGGCCCGTTCGACCTCATTCTCCAGGACGGCCCGAAGGATCTGTACGAGCCGTTGCTCGACCGGCTCGTCGGCCTGCTCCGCCCTGGCGGCGTGCTCGTGTCGGACAACATCCTGTGGCAGGGTGATGTGATGCCCGGGTTCCGCTCGGAGCCGGCGCACTCGGCGGAGAGTTCTGCCATCATCTCGAGGTACAGTCAGCGCCTGGCGGCCGACCCCCGCCTCTCCACGGTCTTTCTGCCCGTCGGCGACGGCGTCGCGGTGTCGGCCAGACGAGACGGCGGAGCGTCCTGATGAGCGACCGGAATCATGATGATTGAAGACTGGCTCGCGGGCGCTTGCGCCGACGCCGAGCGGCGCGGCCTCGCGGACTTGAAGCCGCTGCTGGAGTCTCTCGCCGACGCCACCAGAGCCCTCAGAGCGGCCGGCTGGGAGGACACAAGCGGCACCCCTGCGGCTCCACCCCCGGCCGGCACCGTCGCTCCGCCGGCGGACGGAGCGCCGCAGTGACGGTGCCGCTCCACTTCCATACGATCACGGAGCTAGGGCCGCTTGTCGCGGCCGGGCGCCTGTCGTCGGAATCCTTGACGCGCGCCTGTCTCGCGGAGATCGAGGCGCACGACGGCGCCCTCAATGCGTTCATCACCGTGCTGGGCGCCAACGCGATCGCGCAGGCCCGAACGCTCGACGCCGAGATCGCCGCCGGGCGGTACCGCGGCCCGTTGCACGGCATGCCGATCTCGCTGAAGGACCTTATCGACCAGGAGGGCGTCCCGACGACGGCCGCCTCCCGTGTGCGTGAAGATCACGTCGCCGAACGCGACGCGCCGGTCACCGCCCGGCTTCGCGCGGCCGGGGCCGTACTCCTCGGCAAGACCAACCTGCACGAGTTCGCGTTCGGCACGACCAGCGACGACACGGCCTTCGGCGCGGTCCGCAATCCGCACGACCCGTCGCGCTCACCCGGGGGCTCGAGCGGCGGCTCGGCGGTGGCCATCGTCACCGGGATGTCGGTGGCCTCGATCGGCACCGACACGGGCGGCTCCATCCGCATCCCGTCGGCGGCGTGCGGCACGGTCGGGCTCAAGCCGGCATGGGGCGAGGTGCCGTGCGAGGGGGTGGTGCCGCTCAGCCCGTCGCTCGACCATGTCGGGCCGCTGGCGCGATCGGTGGCCGACGCGTGGCTGATCTACCTGGTGCTCTGCGGCCAGCCGACCGCCTCACGATGGCCCCTGCCTGCCCGCCGATCCATCAAGGGCCTGCGCCTGGGGGTCCCGCGGCAGTACTTCCACGACATCCTCGACGCTGACGTGCGCGAGCGCTTCGCGGCCTCCCTCGCGTGGCTCCGGCAGGCGGGCGCACACACCGCGGACGTCGTCATTCCCCACGCCGGCGGCGCCGCGCCGGTGTACCTCCACGTCACGCTCCCGGAAGCCGCGGCGTACCACGCCGCCGCGCTCGCCGCATCCCCCGAGCGCTACACGAAGAACGTGCGGCTGCGCCTCGAGATGGGCCGCTACGTGCTCGCGGAAGACTACGTCAGGGCCCAGGCCGCGAGAGCCGTCCTCCGACGCGAGGTCGACGCCGCGCTCGACGGCTGCGACGCGCTCGTGCTGCCCACGCTCCCGATTCCGGCGCCCCCGGTCGGCGCATCGATTGTTGAGGTCGCAGGATCACCCCAGCCCGTGAGGGGCATGATGCTGCGGCTGACGCAGCTGTTCAGCCTCACCGGGCACCCGGCCATCTCGATGCCTATCGGGGACACGCCGGCCGGGCTTCCGTGCGGCCTGCAGCTGGTGGGCCGCCTGGACGACACCGAAGGCCTGCTCGCCACGGCGGCGGCCTGCGAGCCTTTCGTCATCGCATGACATTCGAGACACGATGCTGAAACGGGTCTTCTACCGCTGGGAGCGGTCGCTCGCCTCGGTGGACAACAACCGCGTGGTGCGCCCGTTCGAATGGGGCGCGGACTGGCTCACGGAGCGCGGGCACGCGCCGCACGGCGATCCCGAGACGCACGTTCGCGAGCACGTCCACCGCGTCATGCAGGACCCGGACGCGTGGTACGCCGTCGATCCGGCGCCTTCCTACGGCACGGCGCCCCTTCCCGCCGGCGCGCACCCGGGCGAGCGGATGATCACGTTTCCGAGTGCGATCACGACGCCCCATCCCGAGAACAACACCGTGTACCTGCGCTACTTCCCGGCCGGCTCGACACGCCGCGGGAACGGCGAGGCCGCGCCGCGCCGCGCCGTCGTGGTGATGGCGCAATGGAATGCCGACGAGGGAGGCCATGTCGGCGTCTGCCGGCTGATGGCGTCGCTCGGCATCAGCGCCGTGCGCCTCTCCCTGCCCTATCACGACCGGCGGATGCCTCCGGAGCTGTCACGCGCCGACTACATCGTGTCGAGCAACGTCGGGCGGACGCTTCAGGTGAACCGCCAGGCCGTCCTCGACGCCCGGCGGGCGGTCGCCTGGCTGAAACAGCAGGGCTACGACCGCGTCGCGATTCTGGGCACGAGTCTCGGGTCGTGCCTGGCGCTGCTGACCGGCACGCACGAGCCGCTGGCCGACGCGCTGGTGCTCAACCACGTCTCCTCGTGGTTCGGCGACGTCATCTGGGAGGGGTTGTCCACAGCCCACGTCCGGGCCGGGTTCGACGGACATCTCGACCAGTTGGCGTTGCGCGACCTCTGGCGTCCCATCAGCCCCAAGTGCTACATGCACCAGCTCGGCGACCGCCCGGCGCTGTTCGTGTACGCGCTCTACGACCTCTCGTTCCCGCTGCACCTGTCGAAGGACATCATCGAGGAGTCGCGCCGATGCAGAGTGCCGACCACGGTGCGCGTGCTGCCGTGCGGGCACTACACCACCGGCAAAGCCCCATTCAAGTTCATCGATGGGTACTACATGGCATCGTTTCTACGGCGTCATCTGTAGCCGGGGTCACAGATACCGGAGGATGCCTTTGAAGGCGTCGTAGAGGACGCCGGCGAGGGCCTGCACCAGGGGCGACACCTGCCCCGACTCGACCGCGTCGGCCACCGTCACCGGGTCGGTGACGAGCAGCCATATCGTCGCGCTCGCCAGAACGGCCGAGATCACCGCG
>JALOKU010000172.1 GCA_025456345.1 Vicinamibacterales bacterium
CGACCGTGTCCCGTTTCTGCTGCCGTACTTCCTGCCGGTTGCCGCCGCCAGTTTCCTCTACGTGGCCATGTCGGACCTCATCCCGAGCCTCCACCGCGGTCCGTTCGAGAAGGGCGCGCTGCGCCAGGTGCTCGTCGTGGTCGCAGGCATCCTCACCGTCGTCCTGCTCTAATCCCGGCCTACACGCGACCGCGTCCGTGAGCGGGCACAGCGGTGTCCTCGGCAGCGGGCGCCGATTCGTGCCCCCCGGCCCAGGACCAGCCCGATCACGCCTGATTCTCGCGGAATCGCCCTGGCACGGCCCTTGATACGCATGCTGGTATGGCTTCGCTCCTCACTGGCATGGACCGGCGCCGCCAGCGCACCTGGTTCGCCCCCAGTTCCAGGAGAACGGCTGTTCAACGAAGGAGCACGAGCATGACGGCGAGGCTGGCAGCGGCAACGGTCATTCTGGCGGCGGCAGTGGCGCTGCCGGCCGGGGCGCAGGTCCTGGACGGCCGCAAAGACGACGAAGTGTTCAGCGACGTCTCGAAGACGGTACTGGCCTACCCGCAGTTCACGATCTTCGACGATGTGACGGCGGTGGTCGCGGATGGCGTGGTGACGCTGAAGGGAAAGGTCACGATGCCGTTCAAGAAGTCCGATATCGGAAAGCGCGTCGCGAAGGTCTCCGGCGTGAAACAGGTCGACAACCTCATCGGCGTGCTCCCTGTCTCGCAGTTCGACGATGAACTGCGGTACGCGGTCGCGCGGGCCATCTACGGCAGTTCGGCGTTCTGGCACTACGCGTCGATGGCGAACCCGCCCATTCATATCATCGTGGAAGGGGGGCGCGTCACGCTGACCGGGGTCGTCGCCAGCAACGTGGAACGCATGATGGCGCGGTCCCTTGCCACCTCGTTCACGGCGTTGTCGGTGACGAGCGACCTCAAGACGGACCAGGAGATGAAGGCGCTTCTCGACAGAAAGGGCGTCGGCTGACAGTCGGATGTAACAAGTCGCGGGAACCTCCTGTCTAAACCGGTTGAACTCGGTGATGACGAGCCGGCGCCAGGCGGACCATACCTGCCGGCCCCGGAGATGGAGGTCGCCATGTTGTTGCACCAGAAGATGATCGTCGTATCGGTTGCCGCGGCAGCGGGGCTGATGGTGGCAGGGGCAGCCTACGCCCACGCCTCGCCGCAGGCGCCATCGCCGGCTGCGCCCGCCGGACTGAATCTCACCCCGGCGCAGCGCGACGAAATCAGGACCTTGCGGGAAGCGCAGAGGCAGGATGCGCAGCCCCTGCGCGAGAAGATGCGCACGGCACGCCAGCAGCTGCAGCAGGCCATGAGAGCCGACGTGCCCGACGAGGCCGCCATTCGATCCGCGGCCGGGGCCGTGGCCGCGCTGCAGGCCGACCAGGCCGTGCAGCGGGCCCGCGCGAGGACCCAGTTCATGTCGGTGCTCACGCCGGAGCAGCAGGCCCGGATGAAGCAGGCCCGCGCGCGCGCCGCCCAGCGGGCCATGCGCGCCGAGCGGGCCATGCGCGCCCAGCGCCCGCCGCGGCTGATGTGGCGCCAGCAGCAGCTGCGCCAGGACGCGCTTCGCCGGTGGCGCGGCTGGATCTGAGCCTGATGGGAGCGCGCCTACGCGGCGCGCTTTCCCTTTCGCACGACCCACCAGATGAGGGAGGCGAGGACCAGCAGGGCAAGCAGGCCGCTCGCGGCAAACAGCATCAGCGTCGAGTAGAGAATCGACGTCCGCTCGATGTGCGCCTCGATCTCGAGGGGCTTGCCGGCCTGGCGGTCGGCAAGCGACTGTTCCCAGACCAGGATGTTGCCGCGCTTCAGGTTGCCCGGGCCGGCGTTGTGATACCGGATGCGGCTCGGCAGGTGCACGCGCACGGCGACCAGTTCGTCGCCCTTCCAGCCGACGTCCCCAATGGGCTTCGCCGCCGACGCCCCCAGCGACTGGCGGTACACCACGAGTCCGTCCCGGTGATCGAGCTGGTAGGTGGCCCATGAGAACGGGGCCGCCGACCCCAGCTTCGTGACATCGTCCACGGCCATCCTGACCTGCACGAACTGGCGGCCGAACCGCCGCCAGCGGCTCACGCGCGTCACCCGGGTGGCTTCGCTGGTGAACAGGCGCCGGACCGCGGCCCGGTCGATGTTCGCCGTCGGCCGCGTGTCCAGATCCAGGCCGCGCAGGCTGACCAGGGCCGGGATCGATGCGTTCAGGTAGATGATGGCGCTGCCGTCCGTCGACAGGTAGATGTCTTCGTCGTACTCGTACTGCTTGACGAGCCCGGTCCCCGCGCAGGCTGAGATCGCCAGCACGGCGAGCAGCGCGGCCGAGATTGCCGCGAGGCCCGCAGGAACACGCCACCCGAAGCTCATAACCCGTCAATAATATAGGATTGCGGGCATGCCCACTCTCTTCCTGATCGACGGCTCCTCGCAGATGTACCGGGCGTATCACGCCATCCGCGGCCTCACCGGGCCGGACGGCCGCTCGACCAACGCGGTGTACGGCTTTGTGGCCATGCTTCGCAAGCTGCTGGCCGATCACAAACCCGACGCCATCGGGGCGGCTTTTGATCTCGAGGGCCGCACCTTTCGCGACGACCTCTCGGCGCACTACAAAGCCAACCGGGCGCCAATGCCGCCGGACCTGGTCGAACAGGTGCCGCTCATCCACGAGGCCTGCGCGGCCCTCGGCGTGCCGGTCCTCACATCGGAGGGTTTCGAGGCGGACGATGTGATCGGGACCCTCGCGCTGAAGGCGGCTGCCGAGGGGTACGACGTCGCTATCGTGACAGGCGACAAGGACTTCTTTCAGCTCGTCGGCGGGCGCATCCGCGTGTTCAATCCGCGCGACGAGGGCACGTGGTACGACGCCGCGGGTGTCGTGGACAAGTTCGGCGTACCGCCGGACAAGGTCATCGACGTGCTCGCGCTGACCGGTGACGCCGTCGACAACGTCAAGGGCGTGCCCGGGATCGGCGACAAGGGCGCGCGCGAGCTCATCGCGCAGTTCGGTTCCCTCGACGCGCTGCTCGAGGGCGCCGCCAGCGTGCAGCAGAAGCGGTACCGCGAGGCCCTGCTGGCCAACGGCGACGCCGCCCGGTCCAGCCGCGAGCTCGTGACGATCCGGCCCGACGTGCCCGTCGATCGCGATGCCGATTCACTGCGCTACCGCGGCCCCGACCAGACGGCCTGCTACGCGCTCTTCACCAAGCTGGGATTCCGCACCTTCACGAGCGACTTCGCCCCGACCGCCGCCACCGTCGGCACCGACTACGCCATCGTCGAGTCTCTCGACAGCCTGGCGGCCGAGGTGACGGAGGCGCGATCGGCGGGCCGCATCGGCCTCCGCGTGCTCGGCGACGATGGAAACGCCATGCGGGCCCGCATCGTGGGGATCGCGTTCTCGCGCGGCGAACGTCACGCCCGCTACGTGCCCCTCGGGCACCGCGCCCTCGACGAGGTGACCAACCTCGACACCGGCGCCGCGCTGCGCGCACTGGCTCCGCTCCTCGAGGACGAGAGCATCGAGAAGGTCGGCCACGACGTCAAGTACGACGCGATCGTCCTCGCGCGGCACGGGGTGACGGTGGCGGGCCCGGGCTTCGACACGATGCTCGCCAGCTACCTGCTCGACTCCACGCGGGCGCCCCACGCCCTCGAGACGCTGAGCATCGAGCACCTCGACTACAAACCCCTCACCGAAGAGGCGGTCTACGGCAAGGGCGCGAAAGCGTCGGCGCCGGCCGACATGCCGGCAACCGCCACGCTCGCGTATGCAGCCGAGCGCGCGGACCTGCCGCTGCAGCTGGCGCGCGTGCTGCGCGGCCGGTTGACCGCCGAAGGACTGGCCGCGGTCTACGAGGACCTCGAGTGGCCCCTGGTGCCCGTGCTCGTGGCCCTCGAACAGGTGGGCGTGCGCGTAGACACCGCGGCGCTCGGGTCGTTGTCGCGGACGCTGGACAAGGAGATGCAGCAGCGCGGCGCTCGGATCTTCGAGCTGGCCGGCGAGGAGTTCAACATCAACTCGCCCAAGCAGCTCGGCGAGATCCTGTTCGAGAAACTGAAGCTGCCGGTGCTGAAGAAGACCGGCACCACGCGCGTGGCGTCGACGTCCGTGGACGTGCTCGAGGAACTCGCGCTGGCGCACGAACTGCCCCGCCTCATCCTCGAGTGGCGGACCATGCAGAAGCTGAAGGGCACCTACATCGACGCGCTCCCGCAGCTTGTGAACCCCGCCACCGGCCGCGTGCACACGAGTTTCAACCAGGCCGTGGCCGCCACCGGCCGGCTGAGCAGCAGCGATCCCAACCTGCAGAACATCCCCGTGCGTACCGAGTTGGGCCGGGAGATCCGGCGGGCGTTCGTTGCCGAGCCGGGCTGCGTGCTCATCTCGGCCGACTACTCGCAGATCGAGTTGCGGGTGCTCGCGCACCTCGCCGGCGACGAGGCGCTCATCGAGGCCTTCCGCCGCGGCGAGGACATCCACGACCGCACGGCGCTGGCCATCTTCGGCACCGAGAGCGGGCTCGATCGAAAAGAGATGCGGAACCGCGCGAAGATGGTGAACTACGCGCTGCTCTACGGCAAGACCGCGTTCTCGCTGTCGAAGGACATCGGCGTCACGCAGCAGGCGGCGCAGGCCTTCATCGACGCGTACTTCGCCGGGTTCCCCGCCGTGCGGCAGTTCATCGACCGGACGCTCCAGGACGGCCGCGACACCGGGGTCGTGAAGACCCTGGACGGACGCCGGCGGCCGGTGCCGGAGCTCACGAGCAAGAACGGCCAGGTGCGAAGCGCCGCCGAGCGGGTGGCGGTGAACATGCCCATTCAGGGCACCGCGGCTGACATCCTGAAACGCGCCATGATCGACGTGCACCGCGCGCTCGAGGCGAGGCCGGCGCGAGGGGCCGGCGTCGGTGCCCGCATGATCCTGACCGTGCACGACGAACTGCTCTTCGAGGTGCCGCGGGAAGAGGCCGACGAAGTAGCGGCCCTGGTCAGGCTCCAGATGGAACGCGCCGCCGAACTTGCCGTGCCGCTGACGGTGGACGTCGGCATCGGGGAGAACTGGAAGGACGCGAAGGGATAGGAACAAGGGGATAGGAACAAGGGGATAGGAACAAGGGGATAGGGGATAGGGGATAGGGGATAGGGGAAAGGCGATAGGGGAAAAGGGAAACGACTCGGGATTCGGGATTCGGAATGTAGGCCGGGACTTCAGTCCCGGCGCCATACGCAGATGGGCAGGCACGACTGACATCATGACATCTTGACATCATGATGTTTTCGTCCTATATTCGTCACATGAGGACCACGCTGAACCTGGACGACGACATCTACCAGGCGGCCAGGAGCCTGGCGGCCATCGAGCGGACCAGCGTGGGGAAGA
>JALOKU010000251.1 GCA_025456345.1 Vicinamibacterales bacterium
GATGGTTGAGGTAGCGCCGTCATCGTGACCGCTTGATCAAAATCGCGGCAGGAATGCCGCTCCTACCATCCGAATCGCGGCGAGGGCGCCGCTCCTACCATCGGGAATCGTGGCTGAGGCCGCTACCAGCTGGCGGCAGTACACCCCAGCGCGATTCAGCTTGCAGGTCGGCCACGCGCCCGACCCTGGATGAAAATCGAACGAATAGGATTCGATTTTCAGCCTAGACTAAACACGTGATCGAACGGTCCCAATGGCTTGCCGACATTGCCGCGGCGCTGCGCCGGAGCCGCGTCACTGCCCTGCTGGGTCCCCGCCAAGCAGGCAAGACGACCAGATTGTTCCGCCAGACTCGCCGGCCTACTTCGATCTCGAAGACCCCACCAGCCTTGCACGGCTCAACGAGCCGATGACGGCACTTGGGGCGCTGCGCGGCACTGTGGTGATCGACGAGATCCAGCGCCGCCCCGACCTGTTCCCGGTCCTGAGGGTACTGGCCGATCGGCGCCCGCTCCGGGCACGCTTCCTCATCCTGGGTAGCGCCAGCCCCGACCTGCTGCGCCAAGCGTCCGAGAGTCTCGCCGGACGGCTGGAGACGATTACGCTTGCGGGCTTCTCGCTCCCCGAGCTGGGGGCCAAGGCGCTCGCGCGGCACTGGCGGCGCGGTGGCTTTCCGCCCGCGTATCTCGCCCGCTCCGAGGCGGCGAGCCTGGTGTGGCGACGGCAGTTCATCCAGACCTACCTCGAGCGCGATCTGCCGCAGCTGGGGATCACCATCCCGGCCGCCACGCTGCTGCGGTTCTGGACGATGCTGGCCCACTACCACGGTGGGATCTGGAACGCGGCCGAGGCCGCGCGCTCGCTCGGCGTATCGGAACCGACGGCGCGCCGCTATCTCGACCTTCTCACGGGGCTCTTCCTGGTCCGGCAGCTGCCTCCCTGGCACGAGAACCTCAAGAAGCGTCAGGTCAAGGCGCCGAAGGTGTATGTCCGGGACAGCGGCCGAGATCCTGTCGCATCCAAAGGCAGGAGCGTCCTGGGAAGGTTACGCGATGGAGGAGGTGCTGCAGTCGGTCCGCCCGGAAGCGGCGCACTTCTGGGCGACTCACACCGGCGCGGAGCTCGACCTTCTTCTCATCGTCCGCGGCCGTCGCATCGGGATCGAGGTGAAGTTTCAGGATGCGCCCCGCCTGACGCCGTCGATGCGGATCGCGCTCGCTGATCTCGGGCTCGCGCACCTGGTGGTGATCTACCCGGGCGCCCGGGATGTCAGGTCGGCGGCGTCCGCCGGCCCGGTAGGTCGGACTCGGAGGCCGGCCCACGCGTTACAGGAGACCCGCGCGGCCTTGGCCGAAGCCGACGCAGGGGATTTCGCGAGCGACGACGAGATTCGCGCCGTGACGACGAAGTGGAACGTCGATGCGGGTTAGGTGGCTGCGGACGGCGCTGCGCAATCTCGATGAGGAAGCGAACTTCCGTCGTCGAGATCCTGCGGGTCTTCCATGCAGCACGACGCCCGCCGGAGCCGTGGTAGGCCTGTCCGGTGGGTAGGCCGTCAGGCCGACAAATCCGGACGGTGTAAGGTCCGACCTACGGACGGATGTGGCGCGTGAGGGCGCTGCTGCCAGACGGCGAGACGATTCACAACGTTTTCTTCGACTGCCGGTTCACACCATGAGAATCCGATACTTCGCCGGGACAGACACGCTCTACATCGAGTTTCGCAGTGCGGCGATCGCGGAGACGCGCGACCTCGACGAGAACACGCTCCTCGACGCGGACGCGGATGGAAACATTTGCGCGATCACGGTCGAGCATGCCTCCGAGCGTGCTGAGATCGCGGCGTTCTCGTATGAGCAGATCGCTGCGTGAGGCTCGCATCGGGCCGTAGATCGCGCCGCTCGCACATTCGCGCCGGGGGCGGCGCTCCTACCATCGGGAATCGCGGCTGAAGCCGCTCCTACCAAACGGTGCAGTCACGGGGAGGCCGCGGTCACGCGAACCCGAGGAACACCGCCAGCGCGCGATCGACGGCAAGCCGGGTTTCGTCGTCGAGATGCCCGATCACGGCGCCGGCCTTCTCGCGCGGAATGCTCTGTGCCTTGTCGACCATCACCTGGGACGCTTTGCGCAGGCCGTTCTCCGCCGAGGGGGAGACCCCGATGCGGAACAGCGGCGTATCGCGAAGCTCGCTGGTCACCGGCAGGATGGTGACGGACGGATGCTCGGCGACGAGGTCGGACTGGATGACCAGGGCCGGCCGCGGCTTCTCGTCGGTACCCTGGATGGCGACCGTTACGAGGTCGCCGCGTCTCACTCGGTCCAGCCCGCGGTGTCGGCCGCCTCGGCCAACCAGGCGAGAGTCTGGGCCTCCGCTGCATCGTGGCGGAGCAGCAGGGACTGGCGACGACACTCGGCAGCGAATCCGGCCGCCCGCGTGTCCGGCACCCAGATCTGCACCGGCCGCAGCCCCGCGGCCCTCAGTGCCGCACGATGCTTCGCCACCCGCGCTGACGTGCTCGCTCCCACCTCGTCACCCTCGAGACCGCGTTACATGAAACACAGGGTCGGCGCGTTCACCGGTA
>JALOKU010000072.1 GCA_025456345.1 Vicinamibacterales bacterium
CCTGCCGCTCGACGTGATGATGGTCTTCACCGCGAACCCGGAGGACTACACCGCGCGCGGCAAGATCATCACGCCGCTCAAGGACCGGATCGGCGCCGAGATCCGGACGCACTACATGACCAGCCGCGCCGACGCGATGGCGATTACCGCGCAGGAAGCGTGGACCGATCGCGGCGCCGCCTTCGAGGTGCCCCGCTTCGTGCGCGAGGTGGTCGAGGAGGTGGCGTTCCAGGCCCGCGCCGAGCGCCGGATCGACAAGCGCTCGGGTGTGAGCCAGCGCCTGCCGATCAGCGTGCTCGAAACGGTGGTGTCCAACGCCGAGCGCCGGTCCCTGGCCGCTGGCGAGTCGCCGGTCGTCGCGCGCGTCACCGACGTCTACGCCGCGCTGCCGTCGATGACCGGGAAGTTCGAGCTCGAGTACGAGGGCGAGATCAAGGGCGCGGACCACGTCGCCCGCGAGATCATCCGGGCGGCCGTCTCGACGGTCTTCGACGGCTACTTCCCGAACGGCGACCTCAAGGCGGTGTCGCGCTGGTTCGATCAGGGCGGCGCGCTCAGCCTGTCGGACACGACGCCCGCCGACGCCATGGTCGAACAGGCCGCGCAGGTCCCCGACCTGCTGGATGTCATCGACCGCGCGGGCATCCCGCCCGGCGCGCCCGCGCCGCTGGTGGCCGCGGGCATCGATTTCATCCTCGAGGGCCTCTACGCGCAGAAACGCATCAGCCGGACCGACGAGCGCGGCTACCACGGCGCCGAGCCGGCCCGCCGGCCGCAGCCGGACGTGGCCCGTGCCGCCGCCTACCTCGCGCCGGACGACACCGACGAGGCCGAGGAGCGCGGCGCGGGCCGCAAGAAGCGGAAGCAGTACAACTGACCGCGGCGGCGAGGGCGTGATGCGTTATCGCTACACCAAGTACGCGCCGAACCTCATCGACGGGCTCGACATCGACGAGCTGACCGCGAAGCTGTCCGACCTGCTGCTGGCCAGCGGGTTCGGCGACGGGATGGGCGGCCCCTTCGACGGCGTCGACCGCACGCTGCAGGCCCTGCACGACGCCATCCTCGAGGCGCTCTTCAACGGCGGCGTGCTGAGGCCGGACCTCTTCGAGCAGCTGTTCGGAAAGACCGCCGGCGGCGGGGAGCAGACCCCGCAGCAGCAGCTCGAGCAACTTGAGGAACTGGTCCAGCAGATCATCGACCGCATGAAGGAGTCGGGCTACATCACGACGGCACCCGACCTCGACCAGGCCCGGGCGGAGCGCGCGCAACGCGGCGCCCCCGGTGAGGGCGAGCCCGGCCACGTCACCTTCGAGGTGACCGACAAGGCCCTCGACTTCCTCGGCTACCGGGCGCTGCGCGACCTGCTGGGATCGGTGGGGCACAGCAGCGCCGGCCGGCACGACACGCGCGATCTGGCCACCGGCATCGAGGCCAGCGGCGCGCCGAAGGCCTACGAGTTCGGCGACACCCTGAACCTGGACGCGACGGCGACGATCCTCAACACCGTCCGGCGCACCGGAGGCGCCGGCGACGTGGACTACGAGGATCTGATGGTGGCGCAGGGCGAGTACCAGAGCTCGTGCGCCACGGTGCTGATGCTCGACTGCAGCCACAGCATGATTCTCTACGGCGAGGATCGGTTCACGCCGGCCAAGCGCGTGGCGATGGCGCTCTCGCACCTCATCCGCACGCAGTTCCCCGGCGACACGCTGCACGCCGTGCTCTTCCACGACAGCGCCGAGGAGATCCCCCTGCGCGAGCTCGGCCGCGCGCGCGTGGGCCCCTACTACACGAACACACGCGAAGGCCTGCGGCTCGCGCGGCGCATCCTCGAGCGCCAGCGCCAGGACATGCGGCAGATTGTCATGATCACCGACGGCAAGCCGTCCGCCCTCACGCAGCCGGACGGGCGCATCTACAAGAACCCCGCCGGCCTCGACCCGTTCGTGATCCGCGAGACCCTCGCCGAAGTCTCCTCGTGCGCGAAGGCCGGCATCCTCATCAACACGTTCATGCTGGCGCGCGACTACGACCTGGTGGCGTTCGTGCGCCGCGTCACGGCCATGTGCCGCGGCAAGGCGTACTTCACCACGCCGTTCACGCTCGGGGACTACGTCCTCATGGACTACATGGACAAGAAGACCCGCTCGGTGCACTGAGGGCCCGGGCCGAGGCGACGGCCGCGGGAGTCTCGGAGTAACATGGCGGGTGCGCCGCCGCCCGTGCGAGTGATGCGGGAACGGCAGCGGCGTGCGCCCCTCCTGAGGTAGACCATGGCAGGTGGATTCCGGCTGATCGCCCCGACACATGTGCCTCCGCTCGAGCCGGCGTTCCGGCCGGCCGTCCTCGCCAACCGCGCGTTCCGCGAGGAGGTCGCGGCCTCCGGCGCGGGCGTGCCGCTCGTCATCGCGCTCGAACGGCGTGACGGATCACTCTCGCGTTACGACACGGTGGCGTTTCCCGATGGCCACCCCCGCGCCGATGCCAACCTGGCGTATGCCGAGCGCCTGGTGAAGTTCCTGCTCTGGGCTCGCGGCGGGTGGCGGGTCTTCGTCGGCGGCCCGCTGCCGGTGGGGGAGCACATCCGCCGCGTGTATGCCGCGGATGGCGCGCGGAGGTTCGACTACCACTTCATGGGCGAGCAGGTGTACGCGCACCCGTTCAAGGTGACGGCCTGTGCCGCGCAGGTAGTGCCGGCGGCCCGTGAGGCTGCACAGCACCTGGGCCGGCATCTCGACGGCTGCCGGATCGGCTTCGACCTCGGCGCATCCGATCTCAAGGTGTCGGCGGTGGTTGACGGCGAGGCGATCTTCAGCGAGGAGATCGTCTGGGAGCCGGTCGAGCAGACCGACCCGGCGTATCACCAGTCGAAAATCCGCCAGGCGCTGACGCTCGCGATGTCGAAGATGCCGCGCCTCGACGCGATCGGCGGCAGTTCGGCCGGCGTCATCGTCGACAACCGGCCGATGGTGGCGTCGCTGTTCCGCGGCATTCCGGCCGGGCGCTTCGGCGAGATCCGGGAGATGTTCCTGCGCTTCCGTGACGAGTTCGGCGTGCCCCTCGATGTCGCCAACGACGGCGACGTCACGGCGCTGGCGGGAGCCATGAGCCTCGACGACAACGCCGTGCTCGGCATCGCGATGGGATCGAGCGAGGCCGCGGGCTACGTCAATCCCGAGGGCGCGATCACCGGCTGGCTGAACGAGCTGGCGTTCGCGCCGGTGGACTACAACCCCGGCGCGGCCGTCGACGAATGGTCGGGCGACGCGGGCGTGGGTGCGCTGTACTTCTCCCAGCAGTGCGTCTTCCGGCACGCGCCGGCCGTCGGCATCGCGCTGCCCGCCGGAGCCAGCAAGGCCGGGATGCTCAAGCACGTGCAGACGGCGCTCGAAGCCGGGCACGAGGGCGCCAGGAAGATCTGGGAAAGCATCGGCGTGTACCTGGGCTACGGCATCGCCCACTACGCCGACTTCTACGACCTCCGGCACGTGCTGATTCTCGGCCGGGTCACGTCCGGCCGCGGCGGCGACATCATCCTCGATGGCGCCAAGGCCGTGCTCGCTGCGGAGTTCCCCGACGTCGCGGCGCGCATCAACATCCAGCTGCCGGACGAGAAGAGCCGGCGCGTCGGCCAGTCGATCGCGGCCGCGAGCCTGCCGGCCATCGTGCACACGTAGCAAGCGCGGAGCAAGACCCATGCTGCACATCGTGAACGCCACCATCCACTCGCCGGGCCGTGTCATCTCGCGCGGCTCGGTGGCCGCGGACGGTTCCCGCATCGTCGCGGTCGGTCCCGCTGGCGAGGTGCCGGTGGCGAGCGGCGCGACGGTCATCAACGCGGCCGGATCGATCCTCGTACCTGGCTTCATCGACCTTCAGCTCAACGGCGCGTTTGGCGACGACTTCACCGCCAATCCGGAGACCATCTGGCGCGTGGCCGAAGGGCTCCCGAGATACGGCGTCACCGCGTTCCTGCCGACGATCATTACCTCGCCGCTCGAGCAGGTTGAGGCCGCGATGCGCGTTGTCGCCGGCGGGCGGCCGAAGGCCTTTCGAGGCGCACTGCCGCTCGGCGTCCACGCGGAGGGCCCGTTCCTCAATCCGAAGAAGAAGGGCGCCCACAACCCGCGGCACCTGCGTCTGCCGGCCGCTGCGGACACGGCCGGCTGGTCGGCCGACGCCGGCATGCGCCTGTTGACGATGGCGCCGGAATTGCCAGGGGCGCTGGACGTGATTCGGACGCTTGTCGCCCGCGGCGTGGTCGTCAGCACGGGCCACTCGATGGCGACCTTCGAAGAGGCCGTCGCTGGATTCGACGCCGGCGCCAGGTACGGCACGCACCTCTTCAACGCGATGCCCTCGCTTGGCCACCGCGATCTGGGCCTGCCCGGCGCGCTGCTGGCGGACGGCCGGATGACGGTCGGTTTCATCGCCGACGGCATCCATACCCACCGGGCGATCGTCGACCTGGTGTGGCGGATGCTCGGTCCGAAGCGGTTGAACCTCGTCACCGACGCCATGGCCGCGCTGGGCATGCCTGCAGGACGGCACCGCCTCGGCGAATACGACGTCATCGTCGATGCCACGAGCTGCCGGCTCGACGACGGGACGCCGGCGGGCTCCGTCCTCGCCGGCAGCATTCTCGAGATGGACCAGGCGCTGCGCAATCTCGTCGAGATTACCGGCTGCCCGCTCGGCGAAGCGCTCGAGACGATGACGACGACGCCGGCGAAACTGCTGGGGCTGGACGGGGAGCGCGGCCGGATTGCGCCCGGCTTCGTGGCCGACATGGTCCTGCTTTCGCCCGATCTGCGCGTGCAGACGACGATCGCCTCCGGTGAAATCGCCTACACCGCCGTCTGATTGGGGTCAGGCCCGGGTCTGACCCCACTACTGCCTGTCGACGGTGATGTAGTAGAGGTCCATAGCGACCTGGAGGTTGTCCTTCGGGAGGGTCCAGGGCATCGTCTGCCACTCGGCGGTCGGCCGGATGGTCTTCCAACTGGCCGTCGTGCCCACCTTTACCGGCATGGCGAACCCGGGCGCGTCCGCTTGCCAGCGGTAGGACAGCGACCCGCCGGCGTCCGGGAACTTCAGCTCCAGGACGGGAATCGCCGCGTGCCTGAGGTACTGCTCGAAGACCGGCGCCAGGTCCCCGCCGGCCGCCTTGCCGAAGAACGCCACGACGTCGGCCGTCGCAATCGTCTTGTACTTGAAGCGGTCGTAGAACGCGCGGACGATTCGCCACCACCGCCCGTCGTCGTCCACGACCGACCGCAGCGTGTTGATGAAGAGCGCGCCCTTGAAGTACATGTCCTGGGGCGGCACGCGGTTGACCCCGCACGGCGACACGATCGGTTCACGGTTGCGGACCTTGTTCTTGTACCCGTTGAGGTACGTGAGCGCGTCGGTCTTGCCGAACACGTGCTCGACGTAGACGCCCTCGGCGTAGGTGCCCCAGGCCTCGTGAATCCACTCGTCGCACACGTCGCTCGCGGTGACGGCGTTGCCGAACCACTCGTGGGCGCTCTCGTGGACGATGATGAAGTCGAACTTCGTGCTGATGCCGACGCCGGTCCAGTCGCGCTCGAGATAGCCGTTGGCGAAGCGGTTGCCGTAGGTCACCGCGCTCTGGTGCTCCATGCCCGAGTAGGGCACCTCGATCAGCTTGTAGCCGTCCTTCCGGAACGGGTAGGGGCCGAAGTACTTCTGGAACGCCTGCATCATGGCTTTCGCCTGGGCGAACTGCACCCGGGCCTTCTCGAGGTTCTCCGGCAGGCAGTAGAAATCGAGCACCTGCCCGTCGACCTCGTCCGTGAAGTGCGTGTAGTGGCCGATGTTCAGCGACACGCTGTAGCTGTTGATCGGGTACTGGATGTGCCAGTCCCAGCGCGTGTAGCCATCGCCCAGGTCGGTCTTGCCGAGGAACTTCCCGTTCGACACGTCCACGAGGCCGTTCGGAATCGCCACGCGGAGGTGCATCTGCTCGACCTCGTCGCGGTACTGGTCCTTGTTCGGCCACCAGACGCTGGCGCCGACGTGCTGGCAGGCGGTGTTGATCCACGGCCTCCCGGCGGGGTCCGTGCGGAAGGCGATGCCGCCGAAGCGCCCGCTCTGAGGCGGGCTCCCGGAATAGCGGAACGCCATCTCGTAGATGCGGCCCCTCTTCAGGGGTTCCGGGAAGTCCACGAACACGGCGTTGAACTCGCGCTCGTATTTCAGGTCGCGCGCGCCGAGGGTGATGCCGTCGATCTGCAGGTTGGCGAAGAGGTCGAGCTGGATTCGCGAGTCGTCCTCGAGCATGCGGAAACGAATCGTGTTGGTGCCGCTGATGAACTTCTTCACCGGATCGACGCGAACGTCGAGGTCATACGACAGGAGGTCGTTGTTGGACCGGTACCGGCCGTAAGCGCCACGCACGATGTCCGCCGGCGTGGGCTCCGCCGGAACGGGCGGGCGCTCGGGCGCGGTCGACCCTCCCATCTGGCCCGCCGGACACCCGGGCATGCGGAACGCGCCAATCCTCGTCGAATAGGCCGTCGAGCCCTTCCGCAGATAGTCGCCGACGTACCAGATGGTGCAGTCGTCGGCCGGGTCCACCGCGGTCTGCGTGTAGTCCTCCCAGCGCATCGCGGGCTGGGACGCCTCGCCCTCGGCCAGCACGGCTTCGCGCAGCGTCAGCCGGCCCGGCGGATCGTCCGCCAGGCGCGCGGCGAACCGCTGGCCGGCGAAGTGCGGCGTCCCGCCGAAGGAGTATCCGATGCCGATGTTGCCGCGGGCGTCCATGGCCGGGCTCGCCATCCAGCGGAAGAAGCCGTCGGGCGCGTACGTGCCCTGCTGGAACAGGCTCACGCGGCGCTGCGGATCAACCCGGAACTCGTACCAGCGGACGCCTCCGCCTCCCGCCGTCGTGTTCACCGAGTGGACGGCCACGATCGACTCGCGATCGTCGATCCGGCGGTAGACGAGGCGCGACATGATCTTGTCGCCCTGCGCGTCCAGCCGCTTCTCAGTGCCCGGCTGCGGCACGCAATTGGTCAACTGCCCGTCACAGAGGTAGCGATAGGGTGCGACGGGGATCTTCTCCGGTCCGGTGATCGCCGTCTTCCCGGGGTCGGACCAGTCGACGTGAAACTGCCACACGTCGATGTGGGCCGCCTCGAACTGCTTCCGCAGCTGCACGCCACCGGCCGCCATCATCACGTTGGGCGCGCCGGCGGGCGGCACCGCCTTGCCATCGACATCCGCGTTGTTCAGGAACCCCACGTTGTTCAGGACGATGCACTGCTCGGCGGCCGGCTCGCCGCGCAGCATCTTCGCCCGATCGGCGACGCACGCGTGCTTCTGCGTCGCGATGGTCTCGGAGATCGGATCGTCTCCCGTGCTGGTCGGCACGTAATAACCGTCGGGCCAGATGGCCGGCCGCGGATAGTCGGGGAACAGCGGCCGCAGGAACTCGTACCGGTAGTACGGCCCGAACGGGTCTGGCCCGGTGCTGACGGCGTAGCACATCGAATACGGGCCCTGCGGCGCCGGCGGCCGGGCAGCCGCCTGTACGGGGCCGGCCTGCCCGCCTGGCGCGGGCGGCGCCGCAACCGGGACGGCCGGCGCCACGAGCCATGCCGCCGGCCCGGGTTGGTCCGGGCGCCCAGGCGGGCTCAGATACACGCGGCCCGCGTCGGCCCAGTCGGCGGGCTGATCGGGTCTCGCCTCGGCCCGCCTGAAGGTCGGCATCACGATCAGCCAGCGGTCGGCGAGCTGGTCGTAGCGGACCACTGCGTCGCCGTTGTTCATGGCCTCGCACGCGCCGCCGAAACCCTTGAACACGTTGTTCGTGTTGACCGGCCCGTACAGCACGCGTCCCGTCGAGTCGTACTTCCGCCCCTTCTTCGCGAAAACCGCCATCTTCGAGTTCACGGTCTGCACGATGTGATCCGGGCCGACCGCGAGGCTGTTGTCAGACGGGCTGCGAAGCGCGGCGGTGCCTTGCGGGCCCTCGAAGCCCACGCCGAGGCCGGCAAAGCTCTCCGCGATGATCGCCGCCGGACGATCGCCTGGAGCCGTCTGCTCGACGGCGGCCGAACCGGCAGGAACCGTGATCACCGGAGGCACGACCGGCTCCTGCGGCTGCTGCGCCTCAACCAGCGTCCGGCCGCCGGGCCAGGCCGCCGCAACGAGGCAGGCGAACGCGACAGGCAGGACGAATCGGGCACGCGACGTCATCGAGATACTCCGCTCAAGACAGGTGACCCATTCTGGCACACCCACGCACCGGTCCGGTCCCGCGCCGGCAGGCGGCCATGCACGGCCTGTCACGCGCCTGTCGTATCATGGGGCGCCGCAGCCCGCTCCGCCCGTGCGGTTCGAGCGCGACTGACGGCTCCCGCCCGGAGGACTCATGCGCATCGATTTGCGAAGTGATACGGTCACCGTCCCCACGCCGGCGATGCGCCAGTCCATGGCGGACGCCGAAGTCGGCGACGACGTGTTTGGTGATGATCCGACGGTCAACCGGCTGGAGACGCTCGCGGCCGAGACGACCGGAAAGGAAGCCGCGGTGTTCGTCGCCAGCGGCACGATGGGCAACCTCGCGTCGCTGCTCGCGCACTGCGGCCGCGGCCGCGACGTCATCCTCGGCGACGAGTCGCACATCTACCATTACGAGAATGGCGGGGCGTCGGCGCTGGGTGGCCTCGTGTTCCGCCCGGTCCGGACCAATGCCGACGGCACGCTGCCGCTCGATGCCCTTCGGGCCGCGATCCATCTTCCGGCCCACAACTACCACTACTACCACTACACACGGCCGGGCGTGATCTGCCTCGAGAACACGCACAACCGCTGCGGAGGCCGGATTGTGTCGCCCGAGCACTTCGCCAAGGTCGCTGCCATCGCCGCCGAGCACCAGTTGCCCATTCATCTCGACGGTGCGCGGCTCTTCAACGCCGCCGTCGCTGCCGGACGCCCGGTGGCCGACTGGACGCGGCACGTGTCCTCGGTCCAGTTATGCCTGTCGAAGGGCCTGTCCGCGCCGGTCGGCTCGCTCATCTGCGGATCCGCCGCCTTCGTCGACGAGGCGCGGCGGATGCGCAAGATCCTCGGCGGCGGCATGCGCCAGGCCGGCGTCATCGCGGCGCCCGGCATCATCGCGCTCACCGAGATGGTGGGCCGGCTGGCCGACGATCACCGCAACGCCAGGATTCTGGCCGACGGCATCGCGGCGCTCCCGGGCGTCGTCCTCGACCCGCCCGAGGTCGACACCAACATCGTCGTGTTCCGCATGCCCGCGGTGGCGCAGGCCGAGGCACTTGAAGAGGCGCTCGGGCGGGCGGGCGTGCTCGTATCGAACTTCGGCGGCGGCCGCCTGCGCGTGGTGACCCACGACGGCATCACCGAGGCCGACTGCCGCGCCGCCGTCGACGTCATGGCGCGGGTGTGGGAGGACACATGCGGCACCTGATGCTGTCGCTTGTTGGCGTCTGCCTGCTGGCCGCCTCGGCCCCGGCTCAGGACGCTGGAAGGAAGGCGCGCATGGGAAGCGAGACGGCACTGGTCATCATCGACATCCAGGAGTTCTACTTCGAGGACGGCCTGGTGCCCCTCACCGGCAGCGTCGAGGCCGCGGCCCGGGCGAAGCAGGTGCTGGAGGCGTTCCGGGCGCGCAAACTCCCGATCTTCCACGTGCGCCACGTGCCGAAGAGCGTGGCCATCGTGAACGGAGAACCTGCGGATCCTCAGTACGGCATCCGGCCGGAAGTCCGGCCCCTGGCCGGCGAGAAAGTCGTTTCGAAGCGTTTCGCCAACAGCTTCCGCGAGACGGACCTGCTCGAGAGCCTCCGCCAGCAAGGCATCACGCGCATCGTCATCGCCGGCATGCAGACGCACATGTGCGTGGAGGCCGCGAGCCGGGCGGCGACGGACCTTGGCTTCGATGTCGTCGTGGTGCACGACGCCTGCGCGACGCGGCCCCTCGAGTTCGGCGGGCGCACGGTGCCGGCGGAGATGGTGCATGCGGCGGCGCTTGCGGCCATCAAGGGTACGTACGGGCGCGTGGTCAGCGTGGCGGAGCTGCTGGACGAAGTGCGGTAGCCGCCTGACAAACGAACGGCCCGGAGCGTGGCTGCGTGACAGCCATGCCCCGAGCCCCGAATCCCGAGTGTCGGCTACTTTTTCGCCGGCGGCGCGACGGCCGCCCAGACCGATTCAATCCAGTCGATGCTGGCCTTCACGGAGCTGCCGTTCTCAAGCGCGCCCTTGATGTCGCCGGCATTGAACGCCTCGGTAGCCTTCGTCCACGTGGTGCCCACCTCGGCGAACTTCGCCTTGATCTCCTCGACTCTCTCGGGAGTGGCGGTCTTCGGCAGCTTCTTCGACGCGATGAGTTCGTCGATCTTCTTCTGCCAATCGGCGACCAGGATCGGCATGTCCTTGGACAGCACGTTCCACTGGCCCATCAACTCGTCCTTCTTGGCGGTGGCGGCCGTCATCACTTCCGTGGCCTTCGACGGCAGGTCCTTCGCCACGGCCAGCGCCGCCGCGTAGTCACCCTTGTCGAAGCTGGCTTTTGCCGCGGCGGCGGCGGCCGTCAGCGTGGCGAACTGATCCGGCACGAACTTCTCGGCATCCGGCGCCACCTTGGCAATCGCCTCGTCGGCCGCCTTCAGGGCGGCCTCGGCCGGGCCCTTGCTGCAGCCGGCCGCGAACATCGGAACCACCATCAGCCCCAGAATCAACAGTTTGCGCATGTCACACCTCTGAAAAATGCCCACAGGGACAGGAGTACAACTGCGCATCATAACACCAGGCGCCAGGCGCTGGGCGCCAGGCGCTGGTAGGGACATGGGACAAGGGACATGGGGCAAGGGTCAGGGTGACGGACAGGGGAGAGGCGAGAGACAGGGGATAGGCGACAGGGGAGAGGGGATAGGGAAGAGAAGGGCGAGAGGCGAGGGGCGAGGGGCGAGGGCCGCGTCCGACTAGCCCCTAGCCCCTAGCCCCTAGCGCCTACTTGATGATGGTCGCCTTCACCTCGAGGGTGACCTTGCGGTCTGTGAGCGGGTCGGCCGACTGGCTGAGAATCGTGGCGACCCCGTCATTCAGAATGGCGGTCACGCTCTGGGTGATGGAGGTCTTGCCGGCAGGAAGTTCAGGCTCCGGCGCCTCCTTCAGCAATTGGTACTCCAGCGACGCCCGCAGCCGAATCCGCGTGCCCTCGATTTCAGGAGACGCATCGACCGAGAGCGGCACGACCGTAGGAGCGGTGTTCTTTCGAAACACCTCGGCGTTGGTCCGGATGCGCCCGGATTCGCCATCCGCCACGTTCATCGTGATGATCTTTTTGACCGGCGGCGCGGTGCCGATCTGGTCGGTCACGGTGAACTCCAGCCTCAGGTTGATCAACTGCCCGCGGCTCCTCCGCATGAACTCCGCTGGAGCTGGTTCGTCACCCGTTGTCGCGCGCGGGGACCGGACGCCCGTTCCAGGGCGGGGCGCCGGCGGGGCCTGTGGTGCCGTGGCGGCGGCCGGAGGCGACGGCGGTGACGGCGGCGCGGGCGGCGCCTGGTCGAAGCTGGCGAAGTCGGACGGCGCAGCAGCCGGAGCGACGGTGGTGGCCACGCCCGCTGACCCCTGAGCGGTGGCCGCCGGAGCGGCAGCGGCCGCCGTGCGCGTCCGGCTGGCAGGTGCGGTCGACGTCTGAGCGTTGGCGACCGTCGCGATCGAGATGGCAACGGCAACCGTGGGGATCATCCAGCGAACGTTCATGGTCATTTCTCCTTCTTCGGGTCGGCGGATTGAATGTCGTTCAAGCCCGGGCCGAGACTCGGGATCTCGATAGCGAGCATCGCCGGGAGAGGCGTCACCTCCACGGCAGCAATCTGTAACGGGTGTGGCTCGACGGCTGAGAATCGCAGGGGCTCGATCTCGGCGAGTGCCGGGACGGGATGCTGGTCTTGAACGACATCGGCCTCGGCGGTCTGCACTCCACGGGCTGCGGCCGGGCGCCTCGTCTGCGGAGTCGCCGAGAGCCCGCCTCCCGGCGAGGCCGTGCCGGGTGAAACAGCAGACGGCGCCACGGGGCGCTCTGCGCCAGCCGCAGCCAGGGAGGGCGCGCCAGACCGCCGTTCGGCGACGGTCGTTTGAGCACCATCCGTGGCCGGCACCGGCCTCGCCACCCAGACGGCGGTCGCGACGGCCAGCACGAGGGCCGCGGCCGCGCCCGCCCAGGCCCAGCGCGGAACAGCCGGCGAGGAGTGGTGGCGCCGCCCCTGCTCGATGCGCTCGAGCACCCGCGCCCGCAACGCCCCTGACGGCTCGAACGCCGTCATCCCCCGCGCAACCGCATCGATCGTCACGTCCAGTTGGGCTTCGTCGACCGAGTGCCGTTCGAGGTGCCCATTGTTGCCGTTCATGTTCTTATGTTTCCCTATCCCCTATCCCCTATCCCCTATCCCCTATCCCCTATCCCCTGTCCTAGCCCCTAGCCCCTGTCCATACCCCATCCCCGCGAGCCTTCCCCTGAGCTGTCTCCGCGCCTCGTTCACCCGCCACTTGAGCGTGCCAACCGGGATGCCGAGCATCCCGGCGATGTCGTTGTAGCTGTGCTCGCCGGCCGAGGCGAGCAGCAGCGCGTCCCGGAACTTCGGCGCGAGCCTGGCGATCTCCCGTCGGATGTGGCCGTGCAGTTCGTTGTCGAGCACCGCCTGCTCCTGCGTGCGTCCGGCGTCGGGCACCTGCCATTCCGTGTCTTCGGGCGGCTGGACGAACCGGCGGAGAAACGTCCGCACGGTCCGGCGCCGCGTGAGGGCCTTCCGCCAGGCAATCGAGAGGAGCCAGGTCTTGAAGCTGGCGTCTTCGCGGAAGTCCTGGAGATGCCGGAACGCGGCCACGAAGGCCTCCTGCGCCACCTCTTCGGCGTCTTCCCTGGTGCCCAGCGCGGCCAGCGCCGCCCGGAAGACGGCGGTCCGGTGCCGGTCCACCAGCGTCCCGAACGCGGCATCGTCGCCCCGCCGGGCCCGCTCGACCAGCTCCGGGTCGCTCACACCCCTTGTAGACACCGGTTCCATCGGTCCGGTTGGGTAGTTTAGCGGGGTTGCGGCTGTAGTACACTCTGAAGGCTGGTCGTGGATCGCACTGCGGCTCGGGCCCTGTGCAATCTCAGCCTGTGAACCGCCGTCGTGCTGCTCTCTGGCGCCTCGCGTTGGAGAACCAGCGCCTAGCGCCTAGCCCCTAGTGTCTATGTCCTACACCGTCATCGCCCGCCGCTGGCGGCCGCAGAAACTCGACGAGGTCGTCGGCCAGCGGGCCGTCACGCAGACGCTGCGCAACGCCATCGCCAGCGGCCGCATCGCCCAGGCGTTCGTGTTCGCCGGCCCCCGCGGCGTCGGCAAGACGACGACCGCGCGCATCCTCGCGCGGATGCTGAACTGCGAGAAGGGACCCACGCCCGACCCGTGCGGCGCCTGCGACCCCTGCCGGGAGATCGCCGAGGGCCGCGACATGGACGTCCTCGAACTCGACGCGGCCACGCACACCGGCATCGACAACATCCGCGACGTCATCATCTCGGGCCTGGCGATCCTGCCGGCCCGCGACCGGTACAAGGTCTTCGTCATCGACGAGGTCCACCAGCTCTCCGCCTCATCGTTCAACGCGCTCCTGAAATCCATCGAGGAGCCGCCGCCGCACGTGGCCTTCATCATGGCCACCACGGCGCCCGACAAGATCCCGGACACCATCGTGTCGCGGTCGCAGGTGTTCGAGTTCAAGACGATTTCGAGCCGCCTCATCGGGGAGCAGCTCTCGAAGATCGCGAACGCCGACGGCATCGACGCGTCGCCGGAAGCCGTCGCCCTGATCGCGCGCTCGGCCGAAGGCAGCATGCGCGACGCCGAGACGGCCTTCGATCAGGTGATTGCCTTCGCCGGCAACACGGTCGCTGTCGACGATGTCGCCACCGTGCTCGGCCTCGTGGGGCGCGACCTGCTCTTCGACGTGATGACGGCCGTTGCCGACGAGAACGGCCCGGCGGCGTTCGAACTCGCCGGCCGCGCCGTCGAGGCGGGCTACGAGCTCCGGCTCCTGTGCCGCGAGCTGTCGCGCCTGGTTCGCGACCTGCTGGTGCTCTCGGTCGATCCGTCGCGCTTCTCGGATCGTGATGTCGCGCCGGAAGCCGACCATGAACGGCTGCGCGCGCTCGCCGGCCGTTTCTCGCGCGAGGACCTGCTGCGATCCTTCGACGTGCTGACGCGCGCGGAAAGCGAGGTCCGCGTCGCGGCCGAGCCGCGCTACAACTTCGAGATGGCGCTGCTGCGCTGGATCCACCTGCGCAAGCTCACGCCGCTCGCCGACCTGATCGACCGGCTCGAGAGCGGCGCGCCGCTTTCGGGGGGATCGGGCCCGCGCGCCACGGCCGGCCCTTCGCCCGCGCCGCGGCCCGCGCCGCCGTCGTCCGCCTCCGTCGCCCGCAAGCTCGCCTCGGCACCGGCCCGATCGGCACCCGCACCGGCGCCGCCGCCGGCACGGCCGCCGGCCCCGTTCACCCCGGCGCCCGCGAAAGCGGCAGCCCGTCCAGCCGGCGATGGCCCCGACAACGGCCCGGGGACCGCCGCCGGGCCCGCCGGCGACGGCCTCAAAGACGCGTTCCTCGCGGCCATCGAGAAGAGGCGCCCGATGGTCTACAGCACCATGGTGGCGCAGGCCCAGCGCATCGACGTGGAGGGCGACCGGATCACCTTCCGGTTCGGGCCCATCCAGACGATGCTGGGCGACCAGGTGGCGCAGCAGAAGAACTGGCTCGAAGAGCTGGCCGCCGAACTCGCGGGCCGCCGGATCACGGTGGTGGCCGACGTGGCGAAGGGCGAGCCCTTGGCCGCGCGGGGCCGCAGCGCCATGGGGACTGCCGGGCCGGCCGAGCCGGTGCGCGACCTGAAGGCGGAGGCGATGAAGGACCCCGTGATCCAATCGTTGCTCGACGTCATCCCGGCGGAAGTGAAGGACGTCACGGAACTGAAATAGCCATGAACATCCAGAAGATGATGAAAGACGCGCAGCGGATGCAGGAGCAGATGCAGCGCCAGATGGCCGACCTTCGCATCGAGGCGACGGCCGGCGGCGGCATGGTGAAGGTCGTCGTCGACGGCTTGAAGCAGATCCACGCGCTCGCGATCGATCCTGAGGTGGTGTCGAAAGACGACGTCGAGATGCTGCAGGACCTGATCCTCGCGGCGATCAACGACGCCAACCGCAAGGCCGACGACGCGATGTCGCAGCAGCTCGGCGGCATGATGGGCGGCCTCAAGCTGCCCGGCATGTAACGGCCCGGTCGCAGACGCATGTCCCAGCCGGAACCACTCACGCGCCTCATCGAACAGCTGCAGCGCCTGCCGGGCATCGGCCGCAAGAGCGCGCAGCGCCTCGCGTTCCACGTGCTGAAGACGCCGCGGGCGCAGGCCGACCTGCTCTGCGACGCGATCCGCGACGTCAAGGACCGCGTCACCTACTGTTCCGTCTGCAACAACGTGACGGACGTTGACCCGTGCCCGATCTGCACTGACGAGTCGCGCAACGCGCGGATGATCTGCGTGGTGGAGGAGCCGCCCAACGTGCTGGCGATCGAGCGGAGCCGCGACTACAACGGCACGTACCACGTGCTGATGGGCGCGCTCTCGCCCCTGCAGGGCATCGGGCCGGACGAGCTGCGCATCAAGAGCCTGCTCGGCCGCATCGACGCGAGCGGCGCCGACGAGGTCATCCTGGCCACCAACCCGAACGTCGAAGGCGAGGCCACCGCGATCTACCTCGCCAGGCTGCTCAAGCCGCTGGGCGTGCGCGTGACGCGCATCGCCATGGGCGTGCCCGTCGGCAGCGACCTCGAGTACGCCGACGACATCACCATGCACAAGGCGATGGAAGGCCGCCGGGAGGTCTGACATGCTGCCGCTCTCCGCCCAGGTGCCGGCCTCCATCGTGCTGCTCGCGGGCGGGGCCATGGCCTGTTTCGCGGGCTACCGGCTCTTCCGCCTCGTGCTCGGCGTCTACGGGTTCATCCTCGGCGCGCTCCTCGCGAGTTCGATGGCGGGAGCGAGCGGAACGTGGATGGTCGTGGCCGCCGCAATTGCCGGCGGCGCGGTCGGCGCCCTGGTGCTCTTCGCCGGCTATTTCGTGGGTGTGGCGCTTGTCGGCGCCGGCTTCGGCGCGCTGGCCGTCAATGTCGCATGGAAGCCCTTCGGGGGCGAGCCCCACTGGGCCGCCGTGCTCGTCGCCGCGGCTCTCTGCGCGGTTGTGGCCATGCAGTTCCAGCGGTACGTGATCATCATGGCCACGGCTTTCGGCGGTGCCTGGACGATGCTGATCGGCGCCGCGGGGCTGATGTCCGGGCCCGGCGCCCGCGCGGCGTCGGCCGCGTCGGACGTGTTCGTCGTCTATCCGACCTACACCGGGCCGAACGGGATGTGGGTGTACGTGGCGTGGGTGGCCATCGCGCTGACCGGGACCTACGTCCAGCTGCACACGGCCGGCGGCGCGAAGGCGACGACCAGAGCCAGGGCGCGGAAGCGATAACCCCGAGCCAGGCGCCAGGGCCGAAGCCCTGGCCTCCAGGGACACCCGGCCTCCACGTGACGTCTGGAGGGCAGCCCTTCCCTGGCCTGAGCGAAGTCGAAGGCAGGGCTGCCGCCGAGACGGCTTCACTTCCTCACGTACAGCTGAAAGCGCGGGAACGCGAACGCGCCGGCCGCGTCGTCGACGACGTTGATCTGGCACGTGTAGAGGCCCGGCTCCAGCGCGCCGGCCGGCACGATCATCTCGAAGCTCACGGCCTTCCGATCGGCGACATTGATCTGCTGCGCGGTGACCAGTTCCGTCTGCAGCACGCGCCGGCTTCCCCTGAAGAACGCGATGTTCGACAGCACGCGGACCCCCGCGACCTGCGCGGGCGCCGCAGCCGGCGGCGAAACGGCCGCCGCCCCGTCCGCCCCTTTCCCGCCCGGCGCAGGCTGGGCCGAGGCCGGCTTTCCGGGGTCGTACACCTCGTAGTAGAAGACCATCGGTTGCGTGGCGGTGACCACGCGCGCAACGTTGGCGATGAGTTCCTGGCCGTCGCGTTGCAGGGGGTTGGAGGCGTTCTTCTTCGCCACCGGCTGGCGCTGCGAGGCGAGCACGACGGAGCTGAGCCGCAGCGGATTGCGATCGAGATTCGGCACGACCAGCGTCGAGTCGAACGACCCGAAGGTGCCGAGCTGGTTCTCGCGGATGACCACCTTCAGCCGGTAGAACCCTGGCGGCAGCTCGAAGCTGGTGCCGTACTGCACGTTGCGGCGCCGCACGTCCTCGGTGGCTGCCACCGACAGCTTCACCGTGTCCTGGATCCACGCGACGGGCCTGTTCTGGCCGTCGCGGATGACGCCGAGCACGTCGAGGGTGGCCTTCTCCTTGTCGCTCGCCCGCGAGAACTGCACCTGCGAGCCCGGCACGATGAACCACACGGGCACGAAGTAGCGGTTGTCCTTCAGGCGGAAGTAGCCCGCCGCCCCGTGCACCGGCAGGTCCGTGATCGGCAGGTCGGAGAGCAGCTGCTCCTGCAGCTGCTGCGCCCGGTCGTCGCGGCCCGCGTGCGCGAAGTCGCGCGGCGCATAGTAGCCCGAGCGGAACTCCAGCTTCAGGCCGGGCTGCTTGAGCGACACGCGGATGCGGCGGAAACGGCCGTCGCGGGCCGGGTTCGTGCTCGTGTAGCCGAGCAGGTAGTAGGACGAGGTGTCCGCGACGACCTTGTCGAACACCTCGGAGAACTCGTTGACGTCGAAGAACGCCTTGCCGCCCGTGTCCTCGGCAATCGTGGTCAGCGTGTCCTGCGCGGCGGAGAAGCTCTCGCGCTGGCTCGCCATCGATCGGCCGGAGAACGCGCCCGTGCCGCGCGCGCTGGCCGTGCTCGCGTCGCCGCCGGCCGGCAGCGCCGCCAGGCCGCGGGTGTCGGCGGCGTAGATCGAGACGTTGGCGCGGACCGCCCGATCCACGAGGGCGCGAACCGCGGCCTGGTTGTCCATGCCCGACTGGGTCACCCCGCCGCTGAAGTAGACGACCGATTTCTTCTGCTCGATGCCGGCCAGCACGTCGGCGACGGCGCGCAGCGCGTCGAGCCGGCGGTCGGTGTTGAAGATGTTGAACTCGCTGTCGTCCGCCACGAAGGCGTTGCCCGTGTCCGGCGCGATCTCGGCGTCGGTGGCCGCCGCCGCGCCCGAGCCCTCGACGGGGCTGAGCCGGTTGAGCGAAGACAGCAGCGCCTGCCGGTCCGCGGTGAAGTCCTGGTCGACGGTGAGCGACGTCGTGAGCGAGACGACGGCGAGCACGTCGGCCGGGGCCATCTTCTGCTCGACGTAGTCGCGCCCCGACTGCACGGCGCGCGCGACCTCTTCCGGCTGCATCGACCCGAGGTCGTAGAAGAGCACGATCAGGCGCCGATCCTTCATGTCGACGGCTGGCCTCATCTCGCCTGATGCCGGCGCGGCCGCCGCCGACGGCCTGGCGGGCGGTGCGATGGCGCCGAGCACGGTGGTCGTCTCCATCGACGGCAGTGTTGCGTTCTCAATCTCTTCGAAGTCGAAGCTCGAGACCGTCTGCGGCTTGCCGTCCTCCAGGACGACGAAATCGTCGCGCGTGAGCCCGCGGACGAGCGTGCCGTCCTTGTCGCGCACCACGACGTTGACCACGACCAGGTCGAGGCCCGACTTGAACGTGGCTTTCGGCGCCTGGGCCGGGGCCTGCGAGGACGCGCTCAACCCGAGCGAGACCAGCGTGAGCAGGAGGGCGAGCGCGGGTGCCTGGCGGCGCGCATGGGGTGTCGTCGTCATGGCCTCAGAACCCCGCCCGGACAGAGAAGGTCACGCTGCGCATCGAGCGCACCGAGGTCACCTGGCCGAACGTCGGCGAGTTGACCACCGTGTCGATCGCGCCCCACTGCACGTTGTTGAAGACGTTGTTGGCCTGCGCCCGCACGGTGATCGAACGCGCGTTGGGCAGCATGATGATCTTCTGCAGCGACATGTTGGCGGCTTGCGTCCCGGGCCCCACGATCATGTTGCGCGCCGAGTTGCCGTACGTCCCCGTGGGCGGGATCGAGAAGACTGCCGTGTTGAAGAACTGCTGCATCGCCGGGCTGTCGAGCTGGATGGCCTCGCCGCTGTAGTTCGCGCGCAGCGTGCCGTTCAGGCCCTGGGCCACGTTGGCGGCCGCGCCCGTGACCCGCGCGGTATACGGCGTGCCGGAGGCCAGCGTGACGTTGGTCGTCCACTGCCAGCCGCCGAGGATCATGTCGCCGAGGCCCGTCTGCAGCCAGCGCCGGTTGCGCCCGAACGGCAGCTCAATGTTGATGTTGGCGGTGACGCGGTGCCGCTGGTCGAAGCTCGACGCGCCCCATTCCGCCTCCAGGTCCTTGTCGTTCTGCGCCACGGTCCCGCTGCCGCCGCCCAGCGTCGACGCGTTGTCGCGCGACTTCGACAGCGTGTAGGAGAGCCCCCCGCCAAAACCCTTCGACGGCCGCTTCTGGAGGCGCAGCGAGAGGGCGTGCATGATCGAGTGGCCTCCCGATTCCTCCCAGATGAACGGCTGCACGTCGGCGATCGCGACCCCGTTGGCGCCGCGGTTCGGCGCACGCTGGAGGTCGAGGCTCGCCCCGCGCGTCCCGGCGTAGCCGACGCCCGCGTTGATCGTGCGTGTCAGGTCCCGCTGCAGATCGACGTTCCACATCTGCAGCCAGCCGAGGGCGTAGTTGCGCGCCACGGCGAAGTTGTTGGTCGTGACGTCCGCTGGTGTCGGTGTCGCGAAGGCCGTCGTGAGCAGGAGCGGCCCGCCCAGCGTGCCCAGCCGCGTGTCGGTTGTCGCAAACGGCGGCTGCGCCGACAGGCGCTGCGCCATCGACTGATACACCGGCGAGCTGTAGGTGATGCCATAGCCGCCCCGGACGACCGTCTTGCTGTTCACCCGCCACGCCACCCCCGTGCGCGGCGCGAGGTTGTTGCGATCCGCGTCGACGGCGCTCGTCGGGAACCCGCCGGTGAACGGCCCCGTCTGGCCCGCGATGACGGGCGAGACGGCGGTGAAGTCCGCGTTGGCGTCCAGGTTGACGAGGTTGTTGTTCGCCTCCCAGTACGGCGTCAGGTACTCGTAGCGCAGGCCCGCGTTGATCGTGAACTTCGCATTCACGCGCCAGTCGTCCTGGACAAACAGGCTCCACGCGCGCGATCGGAACCGGATCGTGCCAGGACCGTAGTTCAGCGTGGCCTGCTGCGACATGCCGAGGAGGAAATCCGCGAAGTCCAGGCCCGTGCCGGTCGATCGCGCGCCGGCGCCGGGTGTCGCGTAGTAGCCCGTGTAGAGCCCGGTGAAGACGAAGCTGCCGCGCGGGTTGCTGTCGGTCCGGCTGTCGTTGAGCATCCAGCGGAAGTCGCCGCCCCAGCGGAACGAGTGCCGCTTGTACGGCTTCATCTGGTTCAGGCCGACGGTGATGGTCTGGTCCGTCCGGATCGCCGGCGTCTGGTCGCGAAGGCCGCTCACGCTCGTGAACGACAGCGACGGGATGCCCCACGAGAAGGGATCCGTCGAGACGCCCGCGATGCCGGCCTCGCCGGCCACGTCGGTCTGATAGGCGTAGAGGTTGGTCGACTCGGTCCTGGCGCGGTTGTACTGGACGTTCAGCGTGTTGAACATCCCCCACCGGTTGAAGAGGTAGTTCACCGGCACGTTCCACGATCCGCCAGTGGCCGACCCGACCGTCGTCGGAAACGCGCTGTTGCGATCGGCATCGGTCCGCCGGTACTGCACGCCGAAGGAGAGGCTGGACCCGCCACGGCCGCCCATCCCGCCGCGGCCGCCGGCGCCTCCGCGCGCGCCGCCCGCGGCGCCTCGCCCCCCCGGCGCGGCCCCGAACGACTTCGTGAACCGGATGTTGATGTCGTCCGAGCGGTTGCCCGTCGTCGCCGAGCGGTAGTAGTTCTTCGCGTCGCCCGGCTGGTTGGGCAGCGGGTAGTACTGCAGGAGCGCCAGCGACGCCGCATCGATCCGCGACGCCGGGATCCGGTTGCTCGGGAACGGCAGCCCGGTCAGCGGATCGATCAGCGTGACGGTCGATCCCGAGAAGTCGCCGGCGCGCCACGCGGCCGTCGGCACGATCGAATACGCCTCGTACAGGTTGCCGCCAAAGCCGCCGTTGTAATTGAGGAAGAACGACTCGCCCGTTTTCCCTTTGTAGATGCCGGGGATCTTGAACGGCCCGCCGATGTTCAGCGTCAACCGGTGATTGAGATACGAAGGCTGAGTGCCCGCGTTCGACGTGAGGGGGTAGGGCGCCGCGTCGAAGGGCGATCCCGAGAGGTTATAGGACGCCTGGACGCGAATGCGGTTGGCACCGCCGCGCCCGCCCGCCATCCCGAGACGGCCGGCAATCCCGGGCATTCCGCCGCCGCCGGGACCGCCGCCCCGGCCGCCCATGCCGCCGCCGCCCGGCACGCCGCCGAACCCACCGGGTCCGCCGCCGGGTCCGCCGCCCATGCCACCGCCCTGCGGGAATCCGCCGGCCACGAACCCGCCCTGTTCACCGCCCATGCCCGGAATGCCGCCGGGCTGGCCATCGGGGCCGAATCCGCCAATCCCGCCGGACATGCCGTCCGGACCGCGCCCGCCGGGCCCGTCACCGCCCACCATCATGAAGAGCATCGGGTTGACCTGGCCGGCCGCTCCCGATGTCGTGAGCGAGTCGCCCGAGGTCCCGACCGAGAATCCCGGCGGAAGGCTGAGCTGCGCGGCGACCGCGTCGAGTGAGTCGTCCACCGCGCCGACGCCGACCGGCTGCCCGGCCGGCTGGCCCTGTCCGGCCCGCGTTCCCGGCGGGGCCGGCGCACCGGATGGCGCCGCGACGGTTCCGCGGAACGGCGCGGGCGCCTGGCGCCGATCGGCCGCGCGTGCGGGCGAAGCAGGCGCCTGATCGGCCGGTGCGGCCGCCGCGGTTGCCGGCGCGGCCGGTTTCGCGGCCTCAACGCGCGATGCGAGCGTCAGCACGACGTCTTGCTGCGCCCGGCACGAAGGCTCCACCGTCACTTCGAGGGCCACGGGCGCGAAGCCGGTGAGATCCGCCACAACCGCGTACGTGCCCGGGCCGGGAATCACGACCGAATAGGAGCCGTCCTGGCCGGTCGACGTGGATATCGCAGCGCCGCCGGCTATCGGCGTCACCGTGAGGCCGACGCCCGGCAGGCGCGCCTGGCCCGCCGTGGCGGAGCCGCGGATGACGCACGGAGGCGTTTGGCCCTGCCGCGCCGCATCGGCGCGTGTCCCCGCCGATAGCGGAAGCGCCAGGAGGGCGGCCACCGCCACCGCCGGCGTCAATCTGGCGGCGACCACCTCGAGCCATTTCCGCGCACGTGTGGGCATCAGGGGCACACTCCAACCCTCAGGGGGTTCCGCATCAATCTACGACAGCCGATGCCGAATTGCTTCCTTGCCGGGCGCGCCCGGAATCCGGCGGTCACAGCTTGATAAGCGCGCGTGGCGGTGCCGTGGCGGAATTGTGAAGAGAATGAGGCATCGCCGTCGGCCCCATGTGCCGGGCGGGATGCCAGTCTACAATGACACTCGCGAGGGATTGATGGACCGCGAACGCACGCAGACAACGCCCGGCCGCGCGCTCATCGTCGAAGACGAGCCGCACATCCGCGAACTGGTCGCGCTCCACCTGTCGCTGGAAGGGCTGACCTGCACCCAGACCGGCGACGGCGACGAGGCGCTGCGCCTGGCCAAGGACGGGCACTTCGACCTCATCGTGCTGGACCTGATGCTGCCGGGGCTCGACGGCGTGACCGTGTGCCGGGCCATCCGCCGCGACTCGCCGAACGCCGAGACGCCGATCCTGATGCTGACCGCGCGCTCGGAGGAATCGGACAAGGTCCTTGGCCTGGAGAGCGGCGCCGACGACTACCTGACGAAGCCGTTCGGCATCCGCGAGCTGGTGGCCCGGGCGCGGGCGCTGCTGAGGCGCGCGAATGCCATCCGCGCTGCCCAGGCGCCAGAGCACGCCGAGGTCATCGCCGTGCCCGGGTTGTCGATCGACCCGGCCCGCCGCCAGGTCCGCGTCGACGACCGCGCCGTTGATCTCACCACACTCGAGTTCGAGCTGCTCTACCTGCTCGCCTCGCGCCGCGGCCTGGTGTTCTCGCGCGAGATGCTGCTCGGCCGCGTCTGGAAAGACGACCGGCACGTCACCGAGCGCAGCGTCGACACGCTCATCAAGCGCATCCGCAAGAAGATCGAGCCCGATCCCGAGAACCCGAAGTTCATCCTGACCGTGTGGGGCGCGGGCTACAAGTTCGCCGACGCCGATGACTGAATCCGCCCATCGTGACCCGGTGTGGTTCCGGAGCCTCTACTGGCGCATTGCGCTGGGGTCGATGGCCGTGCTGGCGGCCCTGCTCCTCGTGCAGGCGGTCGTGTTCCTGTGGATGAGCGGGACGATTGCCACGACGCTGCTCGGCCAGTCGCCGGACCGCATCGCGGCGGAAGCCGCCAAAGACGTGGCGGACGCCCTGAAGAAGGACCCTGCGGTCGACATCGAGAAATTCGTGCGTGATCGCTACGGCAGCCTGACGCAGCCTCTGATGGTCGTACTCGAGGATGGCCGGGCGGTGCGAAACCACGAGCTTCCTCCGCCGGACGGCATGCGCAGGTGGCCTGGCCGCCCGCCAGGCGGAGCCCCGGCTGCGGGGCCGGGTCCTCCTGATGCGGCGCCGCCTGACCCTGGCAGGCCGGGCGGCGGGCGCGGAGGCGTCATGCGGCCGTTCGGCCCGCGAATGGGAGGCGGCCGTGAAGGCGGCCCTCCGGGCGAACGCGCTCCGATTGAGATCGGCGGCGAACAGGTGGGTGTCGTCTTCGTTGCCGGGCGCAACCCGCGCACCGCGATGTTCCTCCGTGAGTTCGCACCCACGCAGGCCGTCATCGGCGTGATCCTGCTGGTATTGGGTTCCGCCGTCGCGTCGCTGGCGATTTTTCGCCCGGCCCACCGCCGCCTTCGTGACCTCGAGGCCGTGGCGCAGGCGATTGGCGAGGGCAACCTCTCGGCTCGGGCGCCCGAGACCGGCGGCGACGAGGTGACGGCGCTCGCCCGCGCGTTCAACCGGATGGCGGGCGACCTCGAAGCACGCACGCAGGCCGTGGAGCTGTCCGATCGGACGCGGCGCCAGCTGCTGGCCGACGTCTCGCACGAACTGAAGACGCCGCTTGCCGCGATCCGCGGATATGCGGAAACGCTGGCCATGCCCGAGGTGAGCCTCGACGAGCACACGCGCCGGCGTTATCTGGACATTGTCGGAGACGAGACCGTCAAGCTCGAGCGCATTGTCGGCGATCTGCTTGACCTGGCGAGACTCGAGAGCGGCGGCCTCACGCTGACGTGCGCCGCGGTGCCGGTGGCGCGGCTATTCCAGCGCGTGGCCGACCGTCACGAGCGGGACATGATCGAGAAGCAGGTCACGCTCGAGACGTCGGTGGCCGCCGACGCGGCCGAGGTCTGGTGCGACGCCGCCCGCATGGAGCAGGCGCTGCAGAACCTGGTCGCGAATGCGCTGCGGCATACCCCCGAGGGCGGGCAGATCACCCTGACCGCGGAGCGGGCTGCCGCAGGCGTGCGACTGGCCGTGCGCGACACCGGCCCGGGCATTCCGGAAGAGCACCTGCCGCGCATCTTCGACCGCTTCTACAAGACCGACGCCTCGCGCACCGACCCGTATTGGAAGAGCGGCAGCGGCCTCGGGCTCTCAATCGTCAAGGCCATCGTCGAGCGCCACGGCGGGACCGTGTCCGCGGCAAACGTCCCGTCCGGCGGCGCCGAGTTCACCCTCACCCTGAGGGGTCGGGACTAATTACGTACACGGCCTCCGTTGGATGACAATTCTGTCGCCGCGCGGACCGGAGGCGCGCGCAACGACTGACGGCCGGCCGGGTTACAATCCTCGAATCCATGAGAACGTTGTTCGTCCTCTTCGCGGCGGTGGCGGTGCTGGGCGCTGGTCCCCAGGAGCGGATGCTCCAGCCGGGCGACCTCGCGCCGGAATTCAGCCTGCCCGGTTCGGACGGGAAGACGTACAGCCTCGCGGACTACCGGGGCGTGAAGCCCGTCGTCATCGCCTGGTTTCCGAAGGCCAACACCAAGACGTGAACGCGCGAGTGTGATCCGCCCCGTGCGGGCGTTGAAGAGATTCGGGCGTACGACGTAGCCTTCTTCGAGGCCAGCGTCGACAGCGTGGAGAGGAACCGCGAGGTGGCCGAGGTGCTCGACCTCGAGCACCCGGTTCTCAGCGATCCCGGGAAACAGACCGCTGAAGCGTTTGGCGTGCTGGCGGGGGGGCGCAGAACCGCGGCGCGCTGGACGTTCTACATCGGGGCGGACGGGCGCATCCTGTACATCGACAAGGCCGTGATTGCCGACGGGCACGGCGAGGACGTGCCGGCGCGCCTCGAAGCCCTCGGCATCCTCCGCGCCAGGTGAGGTGGGGTCAGATCCGGAACTGGCCCCCGCAACTACTGTTTCCGCTTCTTCGCGTTCCAGGCGGCGGTTCCCATGCCGCCCATCTCGAAGACGCCCGCCATCGTTTCACCCTCGACCTTGCCCGCGAAGGCGATCGACATCTGCTGGCCTCCCATGTCGAGGTTGAGGATCCACTTGATCTCATTGCCGACCATGGTGCCTTCGATGGCGATCTCGCCCATCGGGCTGGCCTGGGTACCCGTGATCTTCTCGCCTTCCTGCTTGAAGGTGGTGACAACGTCGACAGGCCCCTGGGGCGCTTCGACCACCATGTCCCACACGCCGTTCACATCGACGGTGGCGGGCTTGGCATCGGGCTTGGGCGCTTCCTGCGCGTAGGCGGGGGCGGCGGACATGGCAACCAGACAGACGAGGGCGTAGGCGAGCGCGTACTTCATATCGATCCTCCTCGGGGAGGCCACTGCGCCTCCACCGGACTTGGGTGAGGGTATCATGATTGAGAACAGGAGCGTGCCGATGATGCCGCGTGTCCACCGCCTTTCCCTGGTGACCCTCGTGCTCGTGCTGGCGGTGCTGGCCGCCGTTGTGCCGCTTTCGGCGCAGGAGCGGGCTGCCACGGCGCCGCCGGCTCCGACTGCCGACGACTATGCGCGCGCCGAGAAGTTCCTGGCGCCATCCCTCTCGCCGCTCGTCATCGGCGGCAGTGTCTCGGCGGCCTGGCTGCCAGACGACCGCTTCACCTACCGGAGCACGACAGCTGAAGGCGTCCAGTTCCTCCTCGTTGATCCGGTCAAGGCGACGAGGGTGCCGGCGTTCGATCACGTGAAACTGGCATCCGCGCTGGGCGCCGCGGCCGGTGGCGCGTTCGACGCGAAGAAGCTGCCGTTCCAGTCGATTGAACTCTCCGCCGACGGGAAGTCGGTGTCGTTCGACGTCGAGGCGCGGCGCTGGTCGTGCGACGTCGCGGGTACGGCGTGCAAGGACTCCGGTCCGGCCGTGGGCGGGCGAGGAGGCGCAGGCGGCGGCAGGGGAGATGGCGGTGGGCGAGGCGCCGGGGCCGCCGTGACGTCGCCGGATGGCAAGCGCGCGGTGTTCATCAGGGACTGGAACCTCTGGATCCGCGATGTGGCGACCGGCCAGGAACGGGCGCTGACGACGGACGGCGTGGAGAACTTCGGCTACGCCACCGACAACGCCGGCTGGGCCCGAAGCCCCCGCGCCATCGCGCTCTGGTCGCCCGACTCGAGAAAGGTCGCCACGTTCCAGCAGGACGAGCGCAAGGTCGGCGACATGTACCTGGTCGAAACAAAAGCCGGGCGCCCGGTGCTTCAGCAGTGGAAGTACCCGCTGCCCGGCGACGAGCACGTCGCGATGCTGCACCGCGTCATCATCGACGCGGATACGGGCGCGACGGTCCGCTTCAAGATGGCCCCGGACTATCATCGCGCCACGCTTGGCGACAACTTCAGCCTCACCGACATGACATGGAGCCCCGACTCCGCGAAGCTGGCCTTTGTGTCGACCTCGCGCGATCACAAGTCGGCCGTGCTCCGCGTGGCTGACGCGGCGACGGGCGAGGTGCGCACGGTTCTCGACGAAACTGTGGCCACGCACTTCGAATCGGTGGCCGGCTGGCGGGTGCTCTGGGCGACCAACGAGGTCATCTGGAACTCCCAGCGCGACGACTGGAGCCACCTCTATCTTTACGACCTCGCAACGGGCGCGCTGAAGAACCGGATCACGTCGGGTGAAGGGCCAGTCGGCCAGATCCTCCGCGTCGACGAAAGGAGCCGCACCGTCTACTTCTCCGCGATGGGCCGGGAGAAGGGGCAGGATCCGTACTTCCGTCACGTCTACCGGATCGGGCTCGACGGGAAGGGCCTCGTGTCGCTCACACCGGAGGATGGCGACCACGCCGTACAGCTGTCGCCCTCCGGGAAGTACCTGATCGACACGTATTCAACCAGCGAGAAGCCGCCGGTGGTGGTGCTGCGCGACTTCACCGGCAAGGTGATCCTGCCGCTCGAGAAGGCCGACATCTCGAAGCTTGTCGCCGCCGGCTGGAAACCGCCGATCCCGTTCAGCGTGAAGGCGCGCGACGGCAAGACCGATCTCTACGGCATGCTGTTCCGCCCGACCAACTTCGACCCGGCGAAGAAGTACCCGATCATCAACCAGGCCTATCCCGGGCCGCAGTCGGGCAGCGTCGGCGCCCGCACGTTCGCCGCGGCGCGCGGCGACAAGCAGGCGCTCGCGGAGCTCGGCTTCGTGGTGGTGTCGATTGACGGCATGGGCACCCCGGGCCGGTCGAAGTCGTTCCACGACGCGTACTACGGAGCGATGGGCCGCGACAACACGTTGCCCGACCAGGTGGCGGGCATGAAAGAGCTGGCGCAGCGCTATCCCTGGATCGACATCGACCGCGCGGCCATGTGGGGACATTCGGGCGGCGGGTTCATCGCCGCCGACGCGATGTTCCGCTACCCCGACTTCTTCAAGGTCGGCATCTCGGAGTCGGGCAACCACGACCAGCGCGCCTACGAGGACGACTGGGGCGAGCGCTACCAGGGCCTGCTCGTGAAGGACGGGAAGGGGAGCGACAACTACGAGGCCGAGGCGAACCAGACGGTCGCGAAGAACCTCAAGGGCAAGCTCCTGCTCGCCCACGGCATGATGGACGGCAACGTGCCGCCGTACAACACGCTGCTCGTCGTCGACGCGCTCATCAAAGCGAACAAGGACTTCGACCTGCTGCTTTTCCCGTATCAGGCGCACGGATTCGGCGTGGATGGGCCCTACATGATGCGCCGGCGGTGGGACTACTTCGTGAAGCACCTCCTCGGCGTCGAGCCGCCGAAGGAGTACAAGATGCAGCCCGCGCCGGCTCCAGTCCGCCCGCCAGGGAATTGACGACCCGGCTGGGGTCAGACCCGGGTCTGACCCCAGCACTTCGGCATCGCCGCGCTCCGTCTACCTCGGCAGCAAGGACTTCGGGAACTTCGCCACCACGGTGTAGTTCGGATCGACGATGTTGGCGACGCGGGCGGTGCCGGCCTGCGAGACTACCTGGAACGCCTCGAGGCGGTCGAAGCCGTAATCCGACGCCAGCCACTCGATGAGCTCGACGTGGGCGATCCGGAACGCGTCGATGAGTGGCCGCACGCTGCCGGCCACCATGATGTGCGTGGCATCCTCGATGCGAGGCCACCGGATCGTCTTGCCCTTGATCACCTCGAATTGGAACGTCACGTCGGCCGTCGTTTCCAGGCCGGACCCGACGACTTCGCCGTCGCCCTGGGCCGCGTGCACATCACCAAAATAGAAGTACGCGCCCTCGTGAAAGACGGGCAGGTAGATCGTGGCGCCTTCCCGGACTTCCGGCGCGTCCATGTTGCCACCGAAATGGCCGGGCCACAGGCCGCCCCAGGACTCTTCGCCGGGCGGCGCCACCGCGACGCGCCCCAGCATCGGATGGAGAGGAATCTCGATCCGCTTCGACCGGGAGTTCGGCAGGTCGAGCCTCCCCACGTTGCGCTGCCGGTCGAGTTGCCACACCCATCGTCTGGCCGGCAGCGGGTCGTTCATCATGCGCGTCCGGCCATCCGCCGCGAGTCCGCTGATGCCGGTCGGGTTGATGGCCGAGATCGCCGTGTCACGATTCAGCCGGACGCGGAGGACCTTCACCACGAGCGTGTCGTTCGGCGTCGCCCCTTCGACATAGAAGGGTCCCACCTCGCCCGGCCACGGACCGGGGCCCGAAGGCTCGTAGTAGTCGCCGGGCTTCGAGAACGTCTTCGTCTCGACGATGGTGCCGGGCTTGACGCGCAGGACCGGCTCCCGTTTCGCGAACGTCGGCACGCCCGACGAGGGCGTGAAGGTCACCGTCGTGGTCTGGGCGTCCGTTGCCGCGCAGCACGCGCCGAGCAGCAGGCAACTGAGCGACAATGTTCTGGTCATGGCAGTCCTCGCGTGAGGGGCAGTCTACCGCCGATCCCGGCGCTCATCGCAACTCACAGCGATTCACACGCCCGACACGACTCCGCCGGGCCGCCCTCCGTATCCTCAGGGCAGGAGACAGACATCATGCCCAAGATCACCTGCGCCATCATCTCCGTCATCGCGTTGACGCTTTCGCCTGCCGCCGTTCCCGCCGGCGCGCAGGAGTCCGCACCGAAGATCGTCCGCTCGAAGCCCTCGCAGCCAGTCGAGATCGACGGCGTGCCCTGCGCCGCCGGCTATGTCTTCCGGTTCGAGGCCACCCGAACGCTCAGCCAGTGCACGCTCGCCCGTGACGCGTCGGTGCACAACGCCGACCTGCGGAAAGGCAGCACCGTGGCCCTCAACCCGGACGGCACCATTCATCACGTCTTCCTGCCGGGCACGACGATGGTGGGGGAGCACAGTTGCCGGGGCGGAGGCCACGACTGGATGACGCACTTCCACCCCAACGGCGAGCTGCGCCTGTGCTGGCTCTCGCGCGACGAGGTGATCCAGGGCGTGCCGTGCTCGCGGGCGACGTTTCCTGGAGAGGTCTTCGGCCGAAAGTACGCGACGACGGAGTTCCATGAGAACGGGGCTCTCTCGAGCTGTGTCGCCTCGGCGGCGACCGACGTCGGCGGGCGGCACTACGACGCCGGCGCGAGGGTCACGCTTGACCCGGACGGCAAGCCGCTTCCGGCGCGCTGATTCCGGCATCGCCCTTGCTGCCATCGACGGCGAGACCGTACGGCTGTTCCGGAGCCGTTGCGCGAAAGGGCCCGGAACTGGCTGCGGCTTTCGGTGGGAGAGATGCCAGTGGATGCGCCGGGCCTTGCGGACGACGTCGAGAATTTCGACCCTGAATCGCTCCCAGGTGTGCAGTTTCTGCCACCTGCCGACGGGAACGGAGACAGCGCGGAGGCCGCCGCCGGCCCCGGGCCAGGCGACTCTGTGGCGCGTTTGCGCGAGGACGTGCGCAAGCTGGCCGAGGATGTTCGCGCCATCGACCGGCGCGACGCCGCGCAGCATGGTGGCCTCAGGGGTGAGATCGCTCACCTCGTCCGCCGCATCGCCAGGCTGGAGGCGATTCCGCGGCCGCGACCCGTGCGTTGACCGGATTCCCGCGATCCGGCTAAGATCAGTGTTCGCGGTCCGCCCCGGCGGCCGCAGCGTCAGGCCAATATTCCTCAGTAGCTCAATGGCAGAGCATCCGGCTGTTAACCGGAGGGTTGTAGGTTCGAGTCCTACCTGAGGAGCCAAACCTCCTGTTCTATCAATCGCTCGCCGTTTGTGACATAACTCATCGAAAACCCCGGTCGACCCGCCCGCTGAATTCCCTGATTCTTGAGCAATTCGCCGCGTCTATCGCACCAAACCGCGCGCGATCCGGCACCCAACCGGAGGGCTGCACCGCGATGCCGTGTGATGCTCGTTGACATCGGCACTGCACGCGGTCGTGACGAGGCACGCCGTCGAGACGCGCATCGTCAACAACAGGAGATGCGAGGGGCGTTGGCTTGGATCGATGCCTGGCGACTTGATGGAACTATATAACTAGGTGTATATTGTCTCATGGCCGAGAAGCCCTTGTACTGGCTTGGGTCGTCCCTTGACGATCTGCGCGGGTTTCCGGACGCCGTGCGCCGCGCCGCCGGATACGAACTCGGTCAGGTGCAACAGGGGCTGATGCCCAGTGATTGGAAGCCCATGACGACCATAGGCGCGGGTGTGTACGAGATCCGCCTCCGCACCGGCGTGGAACATCGCGTGTTCTACGTGGCGAAGTTCGAGGAGGGCATCTACGTCCTGCATGCGTTCGAGAAGCGGACGCGCCAGACGCCGCAATCCGAGATCGTCCTGGCTCGTAGGCGTCTCGCCGACTTGTTGCGACGCCGCGCCCGACAGTAGGAGGCTTCATGACCACCAGAATTCAACGCTCGAGCGGCAACGTGTTTCGCGACTTGGGGTTTCCGGACGATGAGGCGGAGAATCTCAAGATTCGAACCGATCTCATGGTTCGGCTCAGCAGACTGATCTCAACCCGCGGGCTCACCCAGGCACAAGCGGCACGCTTGTTCGGAGTCACCCAACCGCGGGTGAGCAATCTCGTCCGAGGCAAGATCGACCGGTTCAGCATCGACACTCTGGTCGCCATGCTTGGCCACGCTGGCGTCCGAGTCCAGATTGTGGTGGGTCGTTCTTCTAAGGTGGCCTGACCGTGTACCTCACGGCCCAGCCGCCGGTGTAGGCAGCCAATCCAATCGAACGAGGACGGGGTCACGACGGGCCGCACGATGTCCAAGACGACCGCAAGCAGACAGGCACTCTCGCGTCTCCACAAGCCCGCTGACCTGCCGCTCGACGCGTGGCAGCGGGAGCTACGGCGCCAGTTCGGCCGGGAGCAACGATTCAGGCTCGAGAACACCGGTCACGAGGCGGTCTTCTCGGACTACCAGGTGACCAATCCCCAGAGCAAAGCGACCTATCGGGTCGCGATCCGTGGCGCGGCCCCTGGCGAGAACTTCTGCAATTGTCCCGACTTCGCGACCAACGCGCTGGGGACCTGCAAGCACATCGAATTCGTCCTGGGGCGGCTGGAACGGAACCGCCGAACACGGCCGGTTCTTCGTGAGGGGTTTCAACCTCGACACACCGAAATCGTCCTGCAGTACGGTGCTCAGCGGACTGTCCGCCTCCGGGCGGGACAGGATTGTCCGCGCGGTCTCACGGCCCTCGCTCGGAAGTTCTTCGACGGCGATGGACTCCTGCGCGCGGACGCGTTCGCGACCTTCGAGTCGTTCCTCTCGCGG
>JALOKU010000173.1 GCA_025456345.1 Vicinamibacterales bacterium
CTTCGAGTGCTGGTCGTCGACGACGAGACGGGGATGCGGCTGGCTGTGGCGCGCGTCCTGAACACCTACACCGTCAGGCCGGACGAGTCGGACGAGCGCGCGGTGAGCTTCGCCGTCGAGACGGCCGAGAGCGGCGAGGCCGCCCTCGAGGTGATGGCGGTGTCGGCGCCGGACATTTTGCTGCTCGACATGAAGCTCGGCGGGATGTCGGGGCTCGACGTGCTGCGCGAGCTTCGGGAACGACGGATCGAGACGCTGACGGTCATGATCACGGCGTACGCCACGCTCGAGACCGCCATCGAAGCGACCAAGCGCGGCGCCCACGACTTTCTTCCCAAGCCCTTCACGCCGGAAGACCTTCGCGTGGCCATCCGGCGCGTGGTCCGGCACCTGGCGGTCCAGCGCGAGGCCAAGCGCCTGGCCGAGGAGAAGCGGCAGGTCCGCTTTCAGTTCATCTCGGTGCTCGGGCATGAGCTCAAGGCGCCGCTGGCCGCGGTCGAGGGCTACTTGCAGATCATGAAGGACGGGTCGGCCGGCACCGATCCCGCCGTCGTGGCACGCATCATCGACCGGGCGCTGGTCCGCACGGAGGGCATGCGCAAGCTCATCGTGGACCTGTTGAACATGACGCGGATCGAGTCGGGCCAGAAGCGGCGCGACCTCGTGGCCGCCGACCTGCGTGACGCGGCGGCGGCGGCCGTCGAGACGGTGACGGCGGCGGCAGGCGCGCGCGGCATCGCCATCCGCCTCGACGCGCCAGAGCGGGCGCCCCTCGTCGCCGATCGCGGAGAACTCGACATCATCTTCAACAACCTCGTCAGCAACGCGGTGAAGTACAACCGCGACCACGGCCGCGTCACCATCGTCATCGACCGCGCGGACGCCCTGTGGCGCGTGCGGGTGGAGGACACGGGCATCGGCCTCGGTCCCGACGACGCCCAGCGGCTGTTCCACGACTTCGTCCGCATCAAGAACGAGCACACCCGCACGATTCCCGGCACCGGCCTCGGCCTGTCGATCGTGAAGAAGCTGGCCCTGCTGTACGGCGGCGACGTCTCGGTGGAAAGCCAGCCTGGCGTCGGCAGCACCTTCACCGTGACACTGAATGCGTGACCGCGTGCCCGGGTCCGCGAGGCGCTGCGCCGGCCCGCCCGATTACAGATTCGTCGGTCGCGGGAGATGCCGCGCGTAATTAGTCCCGACCCCTTTCTGCTACACTCGGCCGCTTGGAGACCTTTCAGATGACCGACTCCCGAGTGTTCGTCTTCCGGGCCCGCGCGTTCGCGGCCGCCGCGCTTGTGTTGATGGCGGCCGCGGCCGCGGCGCAGCAGGCCGCCCCGCCTGCCGGGCCCGCCGCGTCGAAGCGCGCGTGGCCGCTGACGCGGCCCGAGGCGACCAATTTCACCGAGACCAGCCGGTACGACGAGGTCGTCGCCTTCATGAAGGCGATGGCCGCCGCCTCGCCGCGGATCCACCTGACGACCTACGGCTACACGTTCGAAGGCCGCCCGCTGCCGCTCGCCGTGATCGGCGCGCCCGGCGCCACGCCCGAGCAGGTGCTGGGCACCGGGAAGACACGGATCTTCATCCAGGGCAACATCCACGCGGGCGAGGTCGAGGGCAAGGAAGCCGCCCTCTGGCTGCTGCGATCGATCGCGAAGGGCGAGCGCACCGCGTGGTTCCAGCAGGTCGTCCTGCTGGTCAATCCGATCTACAACGCCGACGGCAACGAGCGCGTGAGCGTGCGCAACCGCGGCAGCCAGTTCGGCCCGATCGGCGGCATGGGCCAGCGCGCGAATGCCGAGAACCTCGACCTCAACCGCGACAACACCAAGCTCGAGACGGCCGAGGCGCGGTCGCTGGCCCGCCTGCTCACCCAGTACGATCCGCACATCGCGATCGACCTGCACACCACCAACGGCAGCGACCGGGCATCACGAGCCTCGTGCGCGGCGACCTGCTGCCGTCGGTGACGAAGGCCGTCAAAGCCAAGCGCGGCTGGAGCTACTTCTACTACGGCGGACCCACGCGCCAGGGCGAGCGGGTGTGGGCGGGCGACCTCGATCTGTACAAGCCCCGCTACACGCAGACCTACTTCGGCATCCGCAACCGGATCGGTATCCTGTCGGAGACCTACTCGTACGCGAGCTTCGAGGATCGCATCAAGGCCAACTACTGGTTCCTCGAGGAGATCATCAACTACGCGGTGAAGAACGGCGAGGCCGTCCGCAACGCCACGGCCGCGGCCGACGCCGAGTCAATCATCGGAACGCCGCAGGCCGTGCGCGGCCGCCTCGTGAAAGCGCCGGACCCGGTCGAGATCGTCCTGGCCGACGTCGTCGACGAGCGGAACCCGTTCGTGCCCGACCGCCCCATGCGCCGGCGCGTCGACGGCAGCGAACGGACCGAGACGATGCCGCACCTCGGATTGGTTGAGGGCACCGAAACGAGCATTGCGCCGCGAGCGTGGGTGATCTCCGCGGCACCGGCGGCGGTTCCGGCTTCCACTCCGGCCGGGGGCCCGCCTCCCGCGGCTGCGCAACCCAGCGGCCCGCCTCCGGGACCGCGGGGCATGCCGCCGGGCCCGCCAGGCGCCGGCGGGCGCGGCGGCATGGGCGGCCAGTTCGGCCGCCCCATGGGCAATCCGACGGCGCGCGTCATCGCGAGCGTCGTGGACCGGCTCGAGGCACACGGCGTCAAGTACTTCAAGACGTCAAAGGAGACGACGGTCACAGGCGAGCGCTTCAGGATCGCCTCGTCTGAGGTGGCGCAGGCCGAGTATCAGGGCACGCACAAGCTGCGCACGATCACCGGCGCATGGGAAGCGGCCGATCAGACGGTTCCGGCGGGCTCGCTCGTGGTCCCGATGGATCAGCCGCTCGCCCGCCTGGCGTTCATCCTGTTCGACCCGCGATCGGACGACGGCCTGATGGCATGGAACATCCTGGATCCGGTGCTGGGCGCCACGCCCGCGCCCCAGTTCTACCCCGTGCTCCGGACGATGGAGACGGTCGCGAAGTAGCATGCGCCGAGCCGAGGCCCTTGCCGTGTCGGCGCTGGCCGCCGCCAGTGTCGCCGCGGCGTGGGCTGTGCCGCGCCCGATGCCGGCGGCGGTGGCGCTGGCCATCCCGGTCGCCTGGGCCAGCCTCCTCCTCTACGTGCCCGCCCGCGCCGCAGGGTGGTGGGCATGGCGCGAGGTCGTCCGCGCCGCGCCTCGGCCCGAAGACCGCCGGGCGCTCGGCCGCGTGCTGTTGCTCGCCTTCGCGCTGCTCATCTGGGGCCTCGACTGGGGCCTGACGGACTCCTCCTGGGCCGCCGACGAGCTCAGGCCGGATTGGGTACGCGACGTCCTCCGCCAGGGCTTCGGCAGCGGGTGGTACGACAAGTACCCGTGGCTGCACTACGCCGTGCTCGCGGTGCCGGCGTCGGCGTTCGAACTGGCAGACCGGCTCGGCATCCTGCCGGTGGGAAGCGTGGCGTCCTGGGCGGGCCAGCTCGCGCTGATGCGGGTGGTGTCGGTGCTGATGGCGTTCGGCACGCTCGCCGGCGCCTACCTCTGCGGAGTCGAGATGATCGGCGCCCGCCGCGCGGCGTGCGCCCCGCTCGTGCTGCTGCTGACGCCGCTCTTTGTCTACTACGGCAAAATCGCGAACCTGGACATGCCGGCGCTGTGCTGGTTCGCCTGGGCGATGGTCGCATTCCTGCGCATCCAGCGAGGCGGCCAGCTGCGCGACTACGTGTGGCTCGGCATCGCGGCGGCCGGCTCGGTCGCGACGAAAGACCAGGCGTACGCGAACCTCGCGCTCGTGGCGGCCGCGGCCGTCGTCGTCAACGCGCAGCAGCAGCGCGGGTCGGCCTGGTGGGTCAGGCTCGGCCGCGCCTCGGCCGACCGGCGGGTCTGGGCGGCCGCGGCGGCGGCGGCGCTGGCCACCGTTGTGCTCCACAACATGGTCTTCAACGCGGCCGGGTTCGTGTCGCACATCCGGCTGCTCGCCACGCTGGGCGATCTCGCCATCGTGCCGCGGACGGCAGGCGGCTACCTGGGACTCACCGGTCTCTCGCTGGCGCTGCTCAGATGGTCGCTCGGATGGCCGCTGTTCGCACTCTCGGCCGCCGGCGTGGCCGGCGCCATCGTTCGCCGCGAACGGCGACGGTGGCTGTGGCTGCTCGTCGTGCCGCTGTCATTCCATCTCTGCTTCACGTGGGTCACGCTCTACGTGAACGATCGCTACCTCTTCGGCGGGGTCTTCGTGCTGTCTCTGTTTGCGGGCGCCGCGTGCGCCGACGCGCTCGGCACCGTCCGGTGGCGCCGGGCGCCGGCGTTGGCGGCCGCGGCCGCACTCACCCACGCGTTGCTCTACGCGTCGTCGATCAACGTGATGATGAGCCTCGACGCGCGGCGCGCCGTGAAGGCGTGGGTGGCCGGATCCACCGACGCACAGTCGGTGGTCGGCCTCGTCGGCCGAAGCTACATGCCGCGCATCGACCCGCCGGCGCGGGGGATCACGCTGGAGCCGGACGTCGAGGCGGTGCGGCAGGCGCCGCCGGACCTGCTGATCCTGAACGCCAGGTTCGCCCGCCGGTTCGAGCAGGCCCGCGCCCCGGAGGGCCGTGCGCTGCTGCGGGCGCTGGAGGACGGGTCGCTCGGGTATGACGAGGCGTTCCGCTATCGCGCCAGGATTCCGGCCTGGGCGCTGCTGCAGTACGAGGCGCCGTTCCGGGGCGCCGGTGAATCGCCGCTGACCAACCTCGACAAGGTCAACCCCGAGATGGTGGTGTATCGGCGCCGAGGCGGGTAGGCCGGGCGGCGACCGCCGGCCGTCGCATCTGGACAAACCGGAGCCGCATCCACGTTATGATGGCGGCACGATGCCAGCAGGACACAAGGGCGAGTGATGGACCATACCCCGCGCCAGATGGCGGCACCTGAACGGCCGGACAGCGTTGCCGAGTGGCTCGCGCTCAAGGACCGGGCGCTGGCGGTCGCCGCCGAGGGCGTGACGATTGCCGATGCCCGCCTGCCGGACCGCCCGCTCATCTACGCGAACGAGGGGTTCGAGCGGATGACCGGCTACCCGGTGGCGGAGGTGATGGGCCGCAACTGCCGGTTTCTGCAGGGACCGGACACCGATGCCAGCGCCGTCGCAGAGATCCGGTCCGCGCTGGCGGATTGCCGCGCGTGCGTGGTCGAGATTCTGAACTACCGCCAGGACCGCACGACGTTCTGGAACCGGTTGTCCATCACGCCCGTCCGGGACGGTTCTGGGGAGGTGACGCACTTCATCGGCATCCAGTCCGACGTCACGGCCCGCAGGCTCGCCGAAGACGCGCTGCGGGTGTCGAAGGAAACACTCGAACAGGACCTGCGGCTGGCGGCGCGCGTGCAGCAGGCGCTGCTTCCACCTCCCGAATTCGACGCCGGCGCCCTCCGCGTCGCCCACGCCTTCCACCCGTGTGACGACCTGGCAGGTGACGCCGTGGGCGTCGTTCCCCTGACGGGGGACCGGCTGGCGATCTACGTCCTGGACGTGAGCGGTCACGGCGTCGGCGCCTCCCTGCTGTCGTTTACGCTGGCACATCTGCTGTCGCCCGCCGCCGGCGGAGTGTTGCTCACCGAAGACGCCAGCGCCGGCCCGGTGGTCGTACCGCCCGCCCGTGTCGCCGAGCGTCTCAACCGCCAGTTCCCGATGGATCGGACCCGGCAGTACTTCACGCTGGTGTACGGCGTGATCGACACGCTCTCCGGGCGCTTCGAGTACGTGACGGCGGGCCACCCGGCGCCCGTGGTGCTGCCCAGAGAGGGAGCGCCGTTCCCGGTGGAGAGCGCCGGCCTCCCGGTCGGCATGCTCGACGACGCCACCTACGCCGAATCCACGCTGACGCTGGAGCCCGGCGACCGGCTCTACTTCTACACCGATGGCGCCGTCGAGGCGCTCGACGCAAACGAGGCCGAGTTCGGCCAGGAGCGGCTGCTGGAGGCGATGGCCTCCGTGCGCGATCGTCCGCTGCGCGCCGGGCTCGAGGCCATCGCCGCCGACGTGCAGGCCTGGTGCGGCGGCCGGCTTCGGGATGACGTGTCGCTGCTGGCCGTCGAACGATTCCGTTGAGGGTCTCCTCGTCGCCGGCACGCGTTCTACCGAAAGCTCGGCCGATTCCCCGCGTCAAGCGTCCGCCGCACGACGCCGGCAACCGATGACGATCGTTGGCGCCTGGGCCCACAGGCGGCCTCCGGCTCAAGCCGGGACACCCTGCAAACGGGAAATCCGCGGCAGGTACGTGCGAACCTGCCCGCCAGCCGGCGCCTGACGACTGGCTCGGCTCTTGCTCCGTCCAGCGCGGCCTCGCGCTGCACGGAGTGAAATCATGAGAACGACGGAACGGCGCGCGCTCGGCGGTTCCAGCGAGCGCCCGTGAACGCCAGAGAGATCCTGATCGTCGTCGTGCTGGCGGGCGCCGCCATCCTGGCCGCCGCATTGGCGGGGTGTCCGAAGGGCCCGGCCTCGGCGCCCGCCTCACCATCGACGATTGACCCGGGCGTAGCGGTCACCGTGCGCCCGGTCCCTCTGGTAGCGGTCCACGACGCCTCCGGCTCCTCCTCGCGCTACCGGGTCACGGCTGAACTGTCCTTCAAAGAGCTTGGCGGGCAGCCGGTCCGCATCACGAAGCTGAGAGTCGACGTGGTCGCGTCAACCGGATGGTCAACCGCGTCGACGCAGGACGCCGACCTCAGCGTGGCTGCGAGTGGCGTTGCCAGCCACGCGCTGACAACGATGATTGACGCGGCAGGCCCGGCCGACTCGGGGCGATGGAGGCTCACGGCGACGGCCGCCAGACCCGACGGACAGCTGATCCCGGTGACGCCGATCGAATTGGAGGTGCGCTTCACGGGCGCCCCCGCGCCTGCCGCCGACGAGGTGTTTGTCGGCGCGGGCGACATTGCCCGGTGCGGGGTCGGCAACCCGGAAGCGACTGCCAGGTTGCTCGACATGATTCCGGGCACGGTCTTCACGCTGGGCGACAATGTCCAGGATCAGGGCACGGCCGACGAGTACGCGCGCTGCTTCGAGCCCACGTGGGGCCGGCACCGGTCG
>JALOKU010000174.1 GCA_025456345.1 Vicinamibacterales bacterium
TCCGTTCAGCGTCTTCAACCGCACGCGGCCCGAGCCCGGCCCTTCCCGGAAGCGCAGCTCCTTGCCCGGCGCGTACTCACTGGTAGAGACCGGCTTCGGGCCGAAACAGTTCCGGATCTCGCCGTTGAAGCTCGAGACGTCGAATTCCGCGTCGACCGGGCCGTGCAGCTCGAGGCGCACGTCGCCGCTGATGCTCTCGACGTCGAACCGGCCGTCCGGCGCGAGCACGCTGGCGATGGTGAGGTCACCGCTCGTCGAGCGCACGCGCGAGCGCGACGTCTGCCCGAGGCCGAGCGTCAGGTTGCCACTCACCGTGTTGGCGTTCACTTCGCCGGCGACCTTGAGCGCGGTGGCATCGCCGCTCACGGTCGTGACCGTGACGAGCGCCTTGCGGCCCGCGCCGTTGATCGACACGTCGCCACTCACCGACTTGCATTCGACGTCCTCGGCAGCTGCCTGCGTGCGGATGTCCGCACTCACCGACTGCAGCCGCTGCGCGCCCGTCACGCCCTCGACGTCGATGTCCGCGCTCACCGTGTTGACTGACACTCGGCTCGCCGCCGGCACGCGCAGGATGAGATCGGTGTCCTCGACGTTGCGCGACTTGCCCGGGAGGATCACCTTGACACGCGTCACCTTGTCGCCCGTCACGAACTCGAGCCGCTCGGCACCTTCACCGAGTTCGCCCGTCACCTCGACTTCGTTGCGGTCCCAGCCGCTCACCCGCACGGTCCCCGCGACGTTCGAGACTTCCACCGCGCCGCCCGGGTCGGCGGCGGCGCGCTCGTTGATCGGGGTGCCGGCCACGGCGACCGGCGGAACCGCCATCAGCACGACGGCCGCCACGGACAAGGACGGGGCGAGGGTTTTCAGGGCAGATCGGGCTGATGCGGTCATAGCTTCACGTTCTCCTGGCGCGCCTCCTCGGCGGCACTCGTTCCAGTCAGCTGGTTCACGCTCGCGAGCACGCCGAGCTCTTCCTGGTATGTGCTCAGGAGCAGTTCCTGGAGCAGCGGATCACCCGGCTGCCGCGCGAGCGCGGCGTTGATCTCTTCGGCCGCCCGGCGCATCTCGGCGAGATTGGCCTCGAGTTTCTGGCGCGCCGACGGCGGCATCGTCGCCACGCGCCGTTCCAGTTCGGCCGCCAGCTGGGCACGCGCGGCCGCGTATTCGCCGTTCAGCGAGAACGACGGACCGAAGGCAACCGGCATCGCCACGGGCGCGGATTCAGGCACCGGCCGGTGCGCCACCGGCGCCGGGCCGCGGCTCATGATGATTGCGGTCACCAGCGACGAGGCCACGACCAGGATCGCCGCCGCGGCAGCCTGCCACGCCCACGCGCGGCGCGGCCGGGTCGCACGCTCTTCGAGCCGCGACTCGATGCCGGGCCAGAGGTCCCGGGACGGCTCGACGTCGCGTGCGACGGCGGCCAGGGCCGCGTCGACGCGGCGGTCGTCCATCGGTTGCGTCATGTTGCGTCCTCCTCCGCGGCGAGCCGCCGGCCGAGCAGTTGCCTGGCCCGGTGCAGCTGCGCCTTGCACGTTCCGACCGCGACTCCGAGCATCGACGCCGTCTCCTCGTGCGAGTAACCGTAGACACCCGCCAGCACCAGCACGTTCCGGGCACCGGGCGGCAGGCTGGCGATGGCCGCCTCGACGTCGAGGTCCGCACCGAAATCCCCGACCTCGCCGTCCGCGACCGACTCGGCGATCTGCTCCTCGACCGAGGCCTCGGCCCCGACGCGCTCGCTGCGCCGACGGGCCTGCGCCAGCACCGCGTTCACGGCGATGCGGTGCAGCCACGTGCCGAAGCCGCTGCGCGCCTCGAAGCGCGGCAAGTTGCGCCAGGCCTGCACGAAGGCTTCCTGCACGCAGTCCTCGGCGGTTTCGCGGTGTCCGGTCATCCTCAGGCACAACCCAAAGACCTTGCCCGCGTGTCGCCGGTAGAGCTGTTCGAACGCGACGGACGAGCCCTGCGCCGCGGCCGCGACCAGCCGGCGTTCTTCCGCCGACTGCCGTGCCCGCTCGAACTCACCGTCGTGACCCACCTCCGGCAACACGCACCTCGCGGCGACCCCCGCCCTGCATCCGTCCGGTCATCCTACACAGGCACCGGGCCGTTCCCGGGCGTCACGCCACCCTCTTGGCGACTAAGATGCACCGGTCGTCGAAATCGTTTGGAGGGCGCCGTGTCGGCAGCAGTGCGGATCGAACGCGACGGAACAGTGGCCACGGTCGTCCTGGACCGGCCCGGCGTGCGCAATGCCGTGGACCCGGCCACGGCCAAGGAGCTCGCGGAGGCCTTCCTGGCGCTCGACGCGGACCTTGGGGTGAACGCCATGGTGCTGTGGGGTGCGGGCGGGACTTTCTGCGCGGGGGCCGACCTCGGGGCCGTCGCGGCGGGCTGGGATCCATCCCGGCTGCAGGCACCGACGGGTGCGGCCGACGATGCGTTCGGCCCGATGGGCGCGAGCCGCCTCGATCTCGACAAGCCGGTAATCGCCGCCGTCGCGGGCCACGCGGTCGCCGGCGGGCTCGAACTGGCGCTGTGGTGCGACCTGCGAGTCGCCGAGGAGGACGCGGTCTTCGGCGTCTTCTGCCGGCGCTGGGGCGTCCCGCTCATCGATGGCGGCACGATGCGGCTGCCGCGCCTCATCGGCGAGAGCCGCGCGCTCGACATGATCCTGACAGGCCGGCCGGTGGCCGCCGACGAGGCTCTGGCCATCGGGCTCGCCAACCGCGTGGTGCCGCGCGGTGAGTCGCGGCGTGCGGCCGAGTCGCTCGCGCACGAGATCGCCGCCCTCCCGCAGCGCTGCCTGCGCGCCGACCGGCGCTCGGCCCGGCGCCAGTGGTCGCTGCCTGACGGCGAGGCCCTGCGCCGCGAATTCGCGGGCGGCCTCGAGGTGCTCGCGAGCGGCGAGTCCTCGGCTGGCGCGGCCCGGTTCGTCCGCGGCGCTGGACGCGGCGGACGGCCGGCCTAGCGGCGGCCGCCCTGCAGGTAGTCCACGGCCACGCCGAGCATCGCGCGCACGCCGAGTTCGAGGCCGCTCTCGTCGATGTAGAACTTCGGCGAGTGGTTGCTCGGCGCCTTCGCGGCGTCTCGCCCCGGCGGCGTGATGCCGACGAAGAAGAACAGGCTCGGCACGCGCTGCCCGAAGTAGGAGAAATCCTCGGCGCCGGTCACGAAGGGGATCTCGAGCACGTTGCCCGGGCCGGCCGCGCGCTCGAGCGACGGCAGCATCCGCTCGGTGAGCTTCACATCGTTGAACGTCACCGGATTGGCATCGGCCGCGACCTCGACCTCGGCGCTCGCGCCGCTCGACGACGCGATGTCCTTCGCCGTGCGCGTGATGCCGTCGATGATCTGCTGGCGCACCTTGGGATCGAAGGTGCGGAACGTGCCGATCATCTCCACCTGGTCGGGGATGATGTTGTTGCGCACGCCGCCCTTGATCGCCCCGACCGAGACCACGGCGGGATGGGCGCTGATGTCGATCTGGCGGCTCACCAGCGTCTGCAGGCCCATCACGATCTGGGCGGAGGCGACGATCGGGTCCACGCCGCCCCAGGGCTTCGACCCGTGGGTCTGCTCGCCCTTGACGACGATCCGGTAACGGTCGGACGCCGCCATGAACGGCCCGGAGCGATAACCGATCTGGCCGGCGTTGAGTCCGGACCAGACGTGCAGGCCAAACGCCGCCTCGGGCTTCGCGATGTCGAACACGCCTTCCTCGAGCATGAGCGGCGCGCCGCCCTCCTCGCCGTCCGGGGCACCCTCCTCGGCCGGCTGGAAAATGAAGAGCACGGTGCCGGGCAGGTCCTTGCGCATCTCCGCGAGCGCCTGCGCCGTGCCCATCAGGATGGCGGTGTGCGCGTCGTGGCCGCAGGCGTGCATCACGCCGACTTTCTCGCCGCGGTACTCGGACGTGACCAGCGACTTGAAGGGCACGTCCACCTGTTCGGTCACGGGCAGTGCGTCCATGTCGGCCCGCAATGCGATCGTGGGCCCGGGCTTGCCGCCCTTCAGCACGCCGACGACGCCCGTGTGGGCGATACCCGTCTTCACTTCGAGCCCGAGCGCCTTCAGGTGCTCGGCGACTTTCTGCGCGGTGCGCGTCTCGCGGTTGCCGAGCTCCGGGTTCTGGTGGAAATCGCGACGCCAGGTGATGACCTGCGGCGCGAGCGACTTCGCCACCTGGTCGAGTTGCGTCTCGGTGATGGCGGCGCCCGCCGGTTGGGCGGCGACGGCCAGCAGGGCGGCAACGGCGGCGGTGATGCGTCGGGTCATTTCGGGTATCCGTCAGTGGGCGAGCGGCGAAGAATAGCCGGATCCGTGCGGCAATGCCCGTGCGGCGAGCCGCCCGCCCGGCGGTCGTATACTTTCGACGAACGGACCCTCAAACCGGCCCAGACCCCAGCATGAACACCCGCCCACACCTCCTCGCCCTCCTCATCGCGACCTCGACGCTCATGACGCACCCGACGACGTCGGACGCCCAGTCCGTCTCCCCCATCGCCAACAAGTCTCTCGCCCGCACGCAGAAGCCGCCGCTGCACGGCAGTCACTGGATGGCCATCACCGGCAAGCCGCTTGCGGCGACCGCCGGAGCGATGATGTTCCAGCGCGGCGGCAACGCGGTCGATGCCGCCTGCGCGATGCTCGCCGCCACTTCCACCATGTGGGACGTGTTGTCCTGGGGCGGCGAGACGCAGGCGCTGATCTACGATCCCCGCACGAAGAAGGTCATCGCCATCAACGGGCTGGGCATCGCGCCGTCGGGCGCCACGCCGGAGTTCTATCGCTCGAAGGGCCTCGAGTTCCCGCCTGCCTACGGACCGCTCGCGGCGCTCACGCCCGGCACGCCCGGCGGGCTCATGCTGATGCTCGCGGAGTACGGCACGCTGTCGCTCGGCGAGGTGCTGGCGCCCTCGATCGAACTCGCGGACGGCTACGCGATCGACGCCGAGACCGCGGACCGCATCGAGGGCTGGAAGACGAAACTCAAGGAGTGGCCGGACTCGGCGCGGGTGATGCTGCCCCACCTCGGCGAGGCGCGCGAGGCGCCGCAGGCCGGCGAGATCTTCCGTCAGCCCGACCTCGCAGCCACGCTGCGCAAGCTCGTCGAGGCGGAGCGGCAGGCGCTCGCCGCAGGGAAGTCGCGCAAGGAAGCCATCCAGGCAGCGTACGACCGCTTCTACAAGGGTGACGTCGCGCGCGAATTCGTCAGCGCCGTGCAGGCACAGGGCGGCCTCATCACGCTCGACGACCTCGCAAAGTGGCAGCCGTACGTCGAGGA
>JALOKU010000175.1 GCA_025456345.1 Vicinamibacterales bacterium
GCCGCCCAGCCGCCGGCGCCTGGCGCCGAGCTTCGGTGGGGCGGCGATGCCGAAGGCGGCTCTCCCTTCGTGGAAGCCGACCCGCGCGACCCGGACCGCGTGGTCGGCTTTGAAGTGGATATCGCGGCGCTTATCGCGTCGACGCTCGGCCTGCGGCCTCGCTTCCAGCCCGTGCAGTTCACGTCGATTGACGCATCGGTGAAGCGCGGCGACTTCCTCATCGGCTTGAGCGGCATCGAGGACACGCCGGCCCGGCGGGCAACGCTGGCCGTGACGGTGCCCTATTACGAGTTCCGCGAAGTGCTGACGGTGCGTGCCGCCGATGGCGCCCGCCTCCAGACGCTCGCAAACCTCAGGGGCCAGCGCGTCGGCACGCTCGGCGGCACCATCGCCTACGAGATTCTCCTCGAGTCCCAGACGGCGCACGGCGTGGTGGCGGTGTCGTACGACGACGACGTGCACCCGTACAGCGATCTGGCGCTCGGCCGGATCGATGCCGTGCTGCTCGACCATGTGCTCGCGGAGAAGGCGATGCGGCGGGAACGCGGGCTGGTGACGCAGCCCGGCACCGTCGCCGTCGGCTACTACGTGGGCGTGCTCGACCGGCGGAACGCGGCCGTGCGCGATCGGATCGACGGGATTCTGCGCGAGGCGATGCGCGACGGCACGCTCGAGGGGATCTTCCGGCGATGGGGCATGTGGAACGGCGACCAGCCGAAACTCTACGCGCGCGTGCTCGGCAGCGACGCGCCGGCGGCCGGCACGAGCGCGCCGGCATCGTCGGACCCGATTGGGCAGGCGCCGGCCGAGGGCCGTCAGGATACGCTCGCCGCCGTGACGCGCTACCTGCCGGCGCTCCTCCGTGCGGCGCTCATCACCATCGTGCTGTCGTGTCTCGCGATGGCCCTCGCCGTGGCGCTGGGCGTGGTCGTGGCCAGCGGCCGGGTGTACGGCGGGCCCTTGCTGCGGGCCGGGCTCACGGCCTACGTCGAGCTCACGCGCGGCACGCCGGTGCTGCTGCAGTTGTTCGTGCTCTACTACGGTCTCGCGGAAGTCGTGCGGCTGCCGGCGTTCGTGGCGGCACTGCTGGGGCTCGGCCTGAACTACGCGGCCTACGAGAGCGAGATCTACCGCGGCGCCCTGGAGGCCGTGCCCCGCGGGCAGCTCGAAGCGGCGCGGGTGCTCGGCCTGAGCGAGCGGCAGGTGTTCAGCCTGGTGCGCGGCCCGCAGGCGCTGCGCCTCGCGCTCGCGCCGATGACGAACGACTTCGTGGCGCTGCTCAAGGACTCGTCGCTCGTGTCGGTGCTGACGGTTGTCGAGCTGACCAAGCAGACGCAGATCTTCGCGGCCAACCTCGGGAGCTGGGTCGTGCCCGGCGCCCTGTGCGCCGCGCTGTATCTCGCCATGTCCCTGCCCCTGGCCCGGGCGGCGCGCCGCATGGAGGCGAAGTGGAAGGCGCCCACCTCATGAGCGGCCCCGTGCTCGACGCCCGCGGCATCGCCCTCCGGCGGGGCTCGCGCGAAGTGCTGCGCGGCGTCGACCTGCGCGTGGGGCGCGGCGAACTGGTGGCGCTCATGGGGCTCTCCGGCGGCGGCAAGACCACGTTCCTGCGCGCCGTCGCCGGCCTCGAGGCCTTCGACGCCGGGACGCTGTCGGTCGACGGCGTGAGTCTTCAGCCCGGCGGCCTGCCGCCGGCCGCCGTGCTCAAGGCCCTGCGGCGCACCGTCGGGATGGTGTTCCAGCTCCATCACCTCTTCGAGCACATGACGGCGATGCACAACGTCTGGCTGGCGCTGGTGCACGTGCACGGCGTGCCGCGCCACGAGGCCGAGCGGCGGGCCGCCGCGCTCCTCGAGCTGATGGGCGTCGGCGCGCGCGCGCACGCGCTGCCGCGCGAACTCTCGGGCGGCGAGGCGCAGCGCGTGGCGATTGCCAGGGCCCTGGCCGTCGACCCGCCGCTCCTGCTGATGGACGAGCCGACCGCCTCGCTCGACCCGGCGCGCCGCGACGACCTGGGTGATACGCTTGAGCGTCTCACGCAGTCGGGCCGCACGCTGCTCGCCGCGACCCACGACGACGACTTCGTGCGCGACTACGCCGACCGCGTGCTGGTGATGGCGGACGGGCAGGTGGTCGAGGAGGGCACTCCCGCCGCCGTGCTCGGTTCGCCGCAGCACCCGGCGACGCAACAGCTGCTGAGCCAGACGAAACGGCTGAACCGGGAAAGGGGCGGATCATGAACGACGAGCAAGCCACGCCGGTCGAGCGGTGGACAGACAACCCGTACGCCGCGGATCTCGGCGACCTGGACGTGATGCGGGCCCTCGCCGACACGCCCGAGCGGCTGCGATCGCTCGCCGAGCGCCTGACGCCGGCGCAGATGGCGTCCAGCTATGCCCCGGGCAAGTGGACCGCGGCGCAGCTGTTCGTGCACCTGGCGCAGTGCGAGTTCGTGTTCGGGGCGCGGGTGCGGATGGCCCTCACCGAACAGGGCTACACCGTGCAGCCCTTCGACCAGGATGCGTGGCTGCTTCGGGAGGCGGCCACCGACGGGCGCGTGGCGTTCTGGGCCTACTACGCCATGCGTCACCTCAACCTGCAGCTGTTTTCCACGCTCAGCCCGGAGGATCGCCGGCGCGCCTTCACACACCCCGAGCGAGGGCCGATGATCGTCGAGTGGATTCTCGAGTCGCTGGCCGGCCACGAGCGGCACCACCTGCCGCACTTCGAGATCATCGCCAACAGCTGAGATCGCATGCCGGGGCGCGTCATCCGCGGGGTCTATGTCGCGACGGTTGTGGTGTTCCTCGCCTCGCTCGTCCAGTACTACCAGCGGAACACGGGGTTCACGACGCTCATTTCGTTCGGCGACCAGTTCGAGAAGACGCGCCTGCCGGCCGTCATCGAGGTGCCGCACTTCGTGCACTACCAGTCGCCGGGCTATGACGGCCAGTTCTACGCCCAGCTGGCCGTGGAGCCGCTCCTGCGCAACCGCCGGCTCGAACGGGCGATCGATTCGCCGTCGTACCGCGCCAGGCGCATCCTTTTTTCCTGGACCGCGTACCTGTTCGGCCTCGGCCGCCCCGCATGGATCCTGAAGATCTACGCCCTGCAGAACATCGTCGCGTGGCTGCTGCTGGCCTGGATCCTGCTGCGGTGGCTTCCGCCCTCGGCGCCGCGCAACGCCCTCGCGTGGATCGGGTGCCTCTTTGGCGTGGGGCTCATCTACTCGGTGCGGTTCGCGCTCACCGAGGGACCGGGAGTGCTGCTCATCGCGCTCGCGGTGATCGCCATCGAACGGGGAAGGCCCTGGCTCGCCTCGGGCCTGATGGCACTGGTCGGCCTCGGCCGCGAGACGAACGTCATCGCCGGGGGGCTGCTTGTCGACCGCGTCCCAACGACCTGGCGTGAGACGATCCGGCTGGCGCTGCGCGGCGCCTTGATGGTGGCGCCCTTCGCGGCGTGGTTCCTGTACGTCCGGTCGGTCTTCCCGCCGCTCGCCGCGTCGGATGCCGCGAACTTCGCGGCGCCGTTCTCGGGGTATCTCTCCAAGTGGGAGTTCACCCTGACCCAGCTGCAGGCGTCGGGCTGGTGGGGATCGTGGGCGCGGTTCAACCTGGCCGCGCTCGTCAGCCTGACGGTGCAGGCGGCGTTCCTGCTGGCGCGGAGGGAGTGGGGCAGCGCGTGGTGGCGTGCCGGCGTGCCCTACGCCCTCCTGATGCCCCTGCTGAGCTATCCGATCTGGGAAGGCGACCCCGGCGCGATCGTGCGCGTGGTGCTGCCGATGAGCGTGGCCTTCAACGTGCTGGTGGTCCGCAGCCGCTGGTTCTGGCCGCTCGTCATCGCGGGGAACCTCACGGTCGTCCACGGCATCCACATGATCAGGGTGCCGTGGCTGGCGGCGATGCTGTGAGGAAGAAGCAAGAAGCAAGAAGCAAGAAGAACTTCCACCGGTGCGGCAGCGTTCTTTCTGGCTTCTGACGAACGTCAGCCCCCCATTCTTGCTACTTGATTCTTGCTTCTGACCAGTGTCAAGCGCGATGGAACTCGGCGACAGCCCCGCACACCCTCGCGATCTGCTCGTCGGTCAACTCCGGGAACATCGGGAGCGACAGGATCTCGCCCGCGATCTTCGTCGTCACCGGCAGGCGGCTGCCGCTCGACGCCAGTTCGGCGTACGCGGGCTGCATGTGGATGGGGATGGGGTAGTGGATGCCCGTCTGGATGCCCTTCTCGTGCAGGAAGTGCTGCAGCTCGTCGCGGCGCGGCGTGCGGATGACGAAGAGGTGATAGATGTGCGCGAGTTCGTCGGCCGGGCCCTGCGGCACGACGATGGGCGCGATGCCGGCAAGGCCCTTCTCGTAGGCCCGCGCGGCGCGGCGGCGGTTGGTGTTCGCCCACTCGAGGCGCGGCAGCTTGACGTTGAGAATGGCCGCCTGCATCGTGTCGAGCCGCGCGTTCACGCCTTTCTCGACGTGATGGTACTTCTTCAGCTCGCCGTAGCTGCGGATCCGCCGCACGGCCGCCGCGAGGGCGTCGTCGTTGGTCGTGACCATTCCGCCGTCGCCCATGCCGCCGAGGTTCTTGCCCGGATAGAAGCTGAACGTCCCCAGGTCGCCGATCGCGCCGCAGCCGCGGCCCTTGTACCGCGTCCCGTGGGCCTGGCACGCGTCCTCGATCACCTTCAGTCCGAACTCCGCCGCGATCGCCATCACCGCGTCGAGGTCGGCCGCCTGGCCGTAGAGGTGGACGGGGCAGATGGCCTTCGTCTTCTTCGTGATCACCGCGCGGATGAGGCCGGGGTCGATGTTGTACGTCACCGGGTCGCAGTCGACCAGCACCGGCACGGCGCCAATCGCGGACACGGCCAGCGCCGTTGCGATGAAGGTGTTGCCGGGGACGATCACCTCGTCGCCCGCCTTGACGCCGGCCGCCTCGAAGGCCAGCCGCAGCGCGTCGAGGCCCGTGCCGACGCCAATCGCGTGTTTCGCGCCCACCATCGTGGCAAAGCCCTGCTCGAAGGCCTCCACTTCGGGCCCGAGGATGTACTTGCCGTGCAGCAGGACTTTCTCCACCGCAGCCTGGATCTGGTCGCGCACGGGCGCGTGATGGGCGGCGAGATCAACGAACGGTACGATGTCCACGAGTCACCTCTTGATGCCGAGTCCGAGCAGGAACACGGGCCGCAGGATGCTCCACCACCCCGTGATGGGCTTCATCTTGGTGTAGCCGAGCTCGTGCGGCGGGTAGATCTTCGTGACGGGCACTTCCGTCACCTTGTAGCTCGCGGAGCGCCGACAGGCGGATGGCGCGGAACCCGTTGGTCGTGTCGGTGAACCGCCGGCCCACGAACAGCGAGAACAGCAGCGGGTGCATGTAGCGCGTGGCGAGCTGCCGGTAGAACGGCATGTTGCCGAAGTCGCCGCCTTTCAGGTACCTCGAGCCCTGCACGAAGTCGTATCCGTCGCCGGCGATCGGCGCGAGCAGCCGCTCGATTTCCGGCGGCCGGTCCTTGTCGTTGCCGGCGAGCACCACGAGCACGTCGAAGCCCTCCGCCATCGCGTACTTGATGGCCGTGCGGATGGCCGCGCCCGCGCCCGACCGCTGCGCATGGGTGAGGATGACGGCGCCCTTCTCGGCCGCCACCTTCGGCGTCTCGTCCGTCGACGCGTCGTCGACGACGACGATCCGGTCGACGAGGCCCGGCGGGAACCGCTCGATCACGCGGCCAATCTTCGACGCCTCGTTGTGGGCAATCGACGCGGCCAGCACGCGGAGGGCCGGGCGGGAAGGGCTCACCTGCGCGGCTTCGCTGGGGTTGCCTTCGCCGCTCGCTTGTCCGCCTTCGCCTTCGGCTTCGGCGAGACGCTTCGCGCCTTCGGCTTCGTCGTGGTGTCGTCGGTGGCGCGGCTGACACCGTCGCGCGTCCTCACGTAACGCAACCCGCACTTCCCGCACGTCAGGCCCGCGCCCTTCGCGGCGAGCGGCTGGCAGCACTCGCACACATAGCCGCGCACGCGGGCCGGGTTGCCGACGACCACCGCATAGTCAGGCACCGGTTTGGTGACGACGGCGCCGGCGCCGACGAAGGCGTACCGCCCGA
>JALOKU010000176.1 GCA_025456345.1 Vicinamibacterales bacterium
GCCGGAAGCTGGCGTCGCGGCCGGCGCACACGCTCCTTCCCGCGGCCGGGACCAGGCCGCGAATCTTCTACCTGGACTGACGGGGACGCGATGACGCCCGAGCTCTTCATCACGCGCCACAATCACCTCATCGATCCGTTCCTCCACGTCTGGAGCTGGCAGATCCCCGTCTACCTGTTCCTCGGCGGCTGGGTGGCCGGCAACATGATCCTCACCGGCTACTTCATGCTCGGCGGCCGGCATACGCGCCGGTCGCCGCTGCTGTCGGCGCTGCCGGGCCTGAGCCTCGTCCTGCTCAGCCTCGGCATGCTCGCGCTCTTCCTGGACCTGGAGCACAAGCGGTACGTCTGGCGGCTCTACACGACCTTCCAGTGGGCCTCGCCCATGTCGTGGGGCTCGTGGATCCTGCTCCTCGTCTACCCGGTGCTCCTGCTGACGTGGATGGTCCGCCCGCCGGTGATCCTGGAGGACCTCAGCCAGGGGGTCGAACGGATCACGACGACCCTGCAGGGGCGGCGCGACATCGTGCGGACGATCGGCATCACCAGCATGGTGCTGGGCGTCGCGCTCGGCGTCTACACCGGCGTGCTGCTCAGTTCGCTCGTCGCCAGGCCGCTCTGGAACAGCGGCATCCTCGGCGTGCTGTTCGTGGCGTCGGGCGTGTCGGCGGCAGCCGCCTTCGGGCACCTCGTGACGCACAGCCCCGACGAGCGGGCGCTGACCGTGCGCATCGACAACGTCGTGCTGGCATCCGAACTCGGCATCCTGGGGCTCTTCGTCCTGGGGTTGCTGGCCGGGAGCGCTCAGCAGGTCGAGGCGGCCCGGCTGCTGCTCGGCGGGCCGTTTACCGCGCTCTTCTGGGTGTTCGTGGTCGGCCTCGGCATCGTCATTCCGCTGATCATCCAGTTGCTGGCGGTCCGCCACTGGATTCAGCACACTCCAATCGCGCCGATCATGGTGATGGCCGGAGGGCTGGCGCTGAGATGGGTGCTGGTGCTCGCGGGGCAGGTGAGCCGGTGGGAGCCGGGGACGTTGAGGATTCACTAGGGACTGGAGGCTAGGCGCCGGGCGCCAGGTCGTCACGCTCGAAATGGAGCCCCGGGTCTCCTTCAGACCCGGGGTGACAGGACGCACGGAGTGATATGAGCACAACCACAGTCGAACGACGCCCGCAGGCGTACATGAACCCGTACCTGGCAGGGATTGGCCTGGGGCTGGTGCTGCTGGCCGCCTTCGTCCTGGTCGGCCGCGGGCTGGGCGCGACAGGGGCCTTCAACTCGGTGATCGCGTGGGCCGTCAGCACCGTCTCCCCCGGGCACGCGCGGAGCAACGAGTTCATCGCGGGCTACCTGGGTGACGGCACCTCGTCGCCGCTCAAGTCGTGGCTCCTCTTCGAGGTGATCGGCCTCTTCGCCGGCGCGATGTTCTCGGGCCTGCTGGCCGGCCGCGCGAAGGTGATGATCGAGAAAGGGCCGCGAGTGTCGGTGCGCACGCGCCTGGTCATGGCGTTCGCCGGGGGCGTGCTGATGGCCTTCGGCGCGGCGCTGGCACGCGGCTGCACGAGCGGCCAGGCCCTCACCGGCGGGGCGTTGCTGAACCTGGGGAGCTGGGCCTTCATGATGATGGTGTTCGCCGGGGCGTACGCCGTGGCGTATTTCGTAAGGTGGCAATGGCGATGATGGCACCCTTCCTCAAGTACGGCATGTTCGGCGACGAGACCAGCCTGGTTCTCGCATTCCTCATCGGCATTGGCTTCGGCTTCTTCCTGGAGCGCGCGGGATTCGGCAGCGCCCGGAAGCTGGTGTCGCAGTTCTACCTGAACGACCTCGCCGTCTTCAAGGTGATGTTCACCGCCATCGTCACGGCGATGCTCGGCGTCACGTATCTCGGGTGGATCGGCTGGCTCGACCTGTCGCTCGTCTACCTGGTGCCGACGTACCTGGTGCCGCAGATCGCCGGCGGCCTTATCCTTGGAGCCGGGTTCGTCATCGGCGGCTACTGTCCCGGCACCTCGGTCGCGGCCACAGCGACCGGCCGCGTCGACGGGTTGATTTACCTGGTGGGGATCTTCGCGGGCATGTTCGCGTTCGCCGAGATGTTCCCGCTGCTGAAAGGCTTCTACCTGAGCGGCGCGGGAGAGGCGATGACGATTCCCGGAGCGTTCGGGCTGCCGTACGGCGTGGTGGTGTTCGCCGTGGTGTTGATGGCGGTAGGCGGGTTCTATGGCGCGGGGCTTCTCGAGAAGAAGTTCGCGACGCCGGTGGAGTAGGGCATGCGCGGCTGGATCTCGCGGCTCACGCTGAATCAGACTCTCGCCGTCGCCGCGGTCGCGCTCGGCGCGCTCGCCCTCTTCGCGGCGCCGTATCCCGGGAGCAAGGTCACGCTGGATGCCAGGGAACTGGCGCTGGTCGTCGGTACCGAGGCCGACCACATCGAGGCGCCGGAACTGGCCGCGTGGATCCTCGAGAACCGGGCGGACTACCGGCTCATCGACCTGAGAACGGAGAGAGAGTTCGCCGCGTACTCCATCCCGACCGCGGTGAACGTGCCGATGAACGTGCTCACCGATGCCGGACTCGGCCGGCAGGAGAAGATCATCCTCTACTCGGAAGGCGGGATCCACTCGGCTCAGGCCTGGATGCTGTTGCGGGCGCAGGGTTACAAGTCCGTCTACATGCTGAAGGGCGGCCTCGAGGAGTGGAAGGACCAGGTCCTGTTCCCGGCCGTCGCGGACAACCCGACGGCGACCGAGCGCGCCCGCGATGAGCGGCTGAAGTCCATCAGCGCGTTCTTCGGCGGCCAGCCGCGCAGCGCGGCGGCAGTGGCCGCCGGCGCGGCCGCCACGCCGGCCATGGCAACCGCGGCCACGCCGGCCTCACCCGCGGTGGTCGCTCCGCCGTCACCGGCCGGCGGCGCGAAGCCCGCTGCGCCGAAGAAAAAGAAGGAAGGCTGTTAGCGACGTCGCCCGGGCCTGATCAGACCCCGGGCTTGCTGCGGAGCACGCCCAGCTGGATCAGCAGACCGGTGAAGTCGTAGACGCGCCGCTCGTGCGCGATCAGGCCGTCGGCGAGCTCCATCAGCAGCACGCCGTGAATCTCACACCGGCGCCCCGTCCCGTCGAGGCCCATGAAGCGGCCCGCGTGGGTGGCTTTCGCCGTGAAGGGCACCGCGACCCGGTCCCCGTCGACGAGGGGAGGCTCGTTGTCCATCGTCCAGTCGGGGAACGACTGGAACAGCGACTCGTAGGACTTCTGGATCGCGTCCCGCCCCGTGATCTTGGAGTAGATCGGGCTGACCACGGTTCCGCGCTCCGCGTGGTGCGAGGCGAGGGCCTCCGGGTCGCGCCGTTTCCACGCTTCGACCCGCCTGTCGCAGAAGGCCAGCAGGGCGTCTCTCGTCATGGATTCCTCGCCGCCACCGGACCGATGGGTGCGGACCGGCGGCATGGGTGCTGGGAACTTGTAGAGCTCTTGAGCCAATTCTAGCGCCGAACGGTCGGGCGAGCACACCGGTTGGGGGCAATTGCTGTGCAACCGGCCGGCCCTGTTGCGGAGGGGCCCGGTCATTTCGTCAATTCACGAAATGAGATAGTATGGTGTCCGTGGATCGGACACGGACGCCATGGATGCTGGCGGCAGGACTCGCGGCGGCGGCCGTGTGGGTGCTGGCGTACCGCAGCCTCGCGGGCGTGGCCCGGTGGGTGACCTACCGGCTCGCCGGCCTCGAGCCGGCCAGCCACCTCGCCTCCGCCGTCGAGTTCTTCCTGTACGAAGCGCCCAAGGTGCTGATGCTGCTCGTGGCGGTGGTGTTCGGCGTGGGCATCATTCGTTCCTTCTTCACGCCCGAACGCACCCGGCGGGTCCTCGCAGGCCGGCGGGAATCAGCCGGCAATGTCCTGGCCGCGCTGCTCGGCACCGTCACGCCGTTCTGTTCCTGCTCCGCGGTCCCGCTGTTCATCGGTTTCGTCACCACGGGTGTTCCGCTTGGCGTGACCTTCTCGTTCCTGATCTCGGCGCCGATGGTGAACGAAGTGGCGGTGGTGCTGCTCTTCGGGCTGCTGGGCTGGAAAGTGGCCGCGCTGTACATGGGCACCGGCCTGGTCATCGCGATTGCGTCGGGCTGGACGATCGGCAGGCTGGGCCTGGAGCGCTTCGTCGAGCCATGGGTCTTCGAGGTGCGCGCCGCCGCTCACGACGACGCCGATGCGTCGGCCTCGTGGGCCGATCGGCTCCGCGCCGGCCGGGAGGCCGTCGCCGACATTGTCGGGAAGGTATGGCCCTGGGTCCTGGGGGGCATCGCGGTCGGGGCCGGCATCCACGGCTACGTTCCCGAGCAGTTCCTGGCCGGCATCATGGGCAAGGGTGCCTGGTGGTCGGTCCCGCTCGCCGTCGCGATGGGCATCCCGATGTACTCGAATGCCGCGGGCATCGTCCCGGTCGTCCAGGCGCTGCTCGGCAAGGGCGCGGCGCTTGGCACGGTGCTCGCCTTCATGATGGCGGTCATCGCCCTCTCGCTGCCGGAAATGATCATCCTGAGGAAGGTGCTCCGGCCGCCGCTCATCGCCGCGTTCGTGGGCGTGGTCGGCAGCGGGATTCTGATCGTGGGTTACCTGTTCAACGCGATTCTCTGAAAGGACTTCTTCGATGGTGATCACTGTGTACGGACCGGGATGCGCGCGTTGCCACGAAACGGAGCGCGTGGTCCGCAACGTGCTCGCGGAACTGCAGTCAGACGCCGACCTCCAGACGGTCAGTGACTACCAGGCGATGGCCGCGGCCGGAGTCCTCGCGACGCCGGCCGTCGCCATCGACGGCGTGATCAAGCTGTCGGGGCGCATCCCGAAGCGCGACGAGGTGAAGGCGTGGCTGGCGTAGCGGGCGGGAAGGCGACGCGCAAGCCCGAAGCGCCTCGCACGGCCCTTCCGACGCTGGTTGACGCGGTGAAGGCGCTGGCACATCCCGGCCGCCTCCGGCTGCTGGCGATGCTTCGCGGAGGCGACCTCTGTGTGTGCCAGTTGACCGCGGTGCTGGAGCTGGCCGCCTCAACCGTGTCGTCGCACCTCAGCGACCTTCGCCGCGCCGGTCTGGTGACCGAGCGCAAGAGCGGCAAGTGGGTCCACTATCACCTGGTCACCACCGGCCCGCTGGCCGATCTCGTCCGCGAGGCGCTCCGACTCGTGAACGCGGACGAACGGCTGCGCCAGGACACGCGCGTCGTGGACGACATTCGACGGATTCCTCTCGAGACCTTCTGCCGCACCGGC
>JALOKU010000073.1 GCA_025456345.1 Vicinamibacterales bacterium
CGCGACGTATCCGCAGCCCCACCTGAGCACGTTCCCGGGCGGATTCATCGATCAGGTGGTGGGCACCGCGATTCTCGTCGGAGTGATTCTCGGGATCACGGACCAGCGCAACGCCCCGCCGCCGGCCGGGCTCGCGCCGGTCATTGTGGGCCTGCTCGTGGTCGGCATCGGCACCGCCTTCGGCACCAACTGTGGCTATGCCATCAACCCGGCCCGCGATATCGGTCCGCGCATGTTCACCTATCTGGCCGGGTGGGGGAGTGAGGTCTTCCGCGCGGGGAACCACTGGTGGTGGGTGCCCATCGTCGGCCCGCTGGTGGGCGGCGTGCTCGGCGGCTGGATCTACGACCTGTTTGTCGGAAGGCACTTCCCGAAGACGAAGTAGCTCGGCGTCTGCGTCGAATGGGGTCAGACCCTCATGGTGAAATCCCCGCCATGAGGCTCTGACCCCATTCGCTTACGTCCCGGCAGGCTACTTCGTCCGTGGGAACAGATCGGGATTGTCGGTGAAGAGCTCGTCGACCCCGAGGGTGAAGAGGAAGTGCTTCATCTCCTCCTGCGCTGACGCGTAGTGAAGAGGAAGTGCTTCATCTCCTCCTGCGCTGACGCGTACTTGCCTGGCTGAGACGCGCGGAAGGTCCACGGCGTGACCGTCAGGTTCGCCGCATGGGCCCAGGCGACGATATCGGGCGTCTTCTCGAGGATCGCCTTGTTCGGCCCGATGCCCGTCGCCCAGGCCGCCATCGCCTTCAGCTTCTCGGGAGTATCGATGCGCCCGGCGTCTTGAGGCGACACGAGAAAGACACGCGGCACCGTCGGCAGGTCGATCGCCGCCGCTCTGAGCGTGGCATCATCGAACGATTGCAGCACGAGCGGTGTCTTCGGGTCGGCGTCGAGCCGGTTCTTCTTCACGATGCCGGCGAAGAGCTTCACGGGATCGACCCCGCGCTGACGGTAGAACTCGGGGTCCTTGAGTTCCGGGTACAGCCCCGCCTTCCCCTTGACCAGGTCAATCGCTTCCTGGAACGTCAGGATGCGCGTGCCGGCGAACTTCTTGTCGAAGAAGGAGCCCGCGTCGAGCCGTTTGAGCTCCGCCAGCGTGAAGTCGTTCACGTACCAGCGCCGGATGGCGGACCCGCCGGCCTTCTCCTCGACGAACCGCGTGGGAAACACCTCCTCGACGTCGGTCGTCCGCTCCAGCGTGAGATCGTGGATCGACACGAGCACGCCGTCCTTGGTGACGGCCAGATCCTGCTCGACGAAGTCGGCGCCCTGGGCGATGGCGAGCTTGTAGGCGTCCGCGGAGTGCTCCGGCGCGTACGCCGAGGCGCCCCGATGGGCGATGAGCTTCTTTTTCGGCGCGGGCGTCTGCGCCGAGACCACGGCGAGAGCCACGCTGGCCACGAGTGCGCAGGCCGCAAGCGCCAGGAGTCGGGTATGCATGATGGTGATCTCCGGAAGTGGCGCGGGAGGCGGCCCGAGGCCGCCTCCCGGAGTCGTGCCGCGCGCCGCGCTAGAACGTGACCTTGGCGCCCAACTGGACCTGCCGCGCGTCGTACGTCGACGTGATGGTGCCGAACGCCGCGGAACTGCGGTTGCCGTTCGGCGCCGAGAAGTTGGTCCGATTGAAGAGATTGAACGCCTCGATGCGAATCTGCAGGTTGGTCCGCGGCCCGATCGGCAGCCTGAAGTTCTTCGACGCGACGAAGTCCAGCTGCCAGATCCACGGTCCGTAGACGCTGTTGCGCTTCGCGTTGCCGAACACCTGGCTCGGGTCGGTGGGGATCACCACGTTGGTCTTGCTGAAGTACTCGGTAATGGAGTCCCTGTTCCCGTACGGATCGCCGACGACGTTCGGCCGATAGTTGTTCGATCCGCGGAACTCCTGATTGATGCCGGACACCACGAAGGAGGCGCCTGGGGTGTAGGTCAGCGTGACCGGCGCACCGGATGTCATCGAATTGATTCCGCTGAAGGTCCAGCCGCCGATGAACGCGTCGACAACGGCGTTGGCATCGGAGCCCCAGCGGCGGCTGCGGCCGAAGGGGAGGTCCCACACGAAACTCGTCGTGTTGTTGTACGGCTGGTTGTAGGCCGAGATCGCGTAGTCGGCGTCCATGTTGTAGAAATTTTGCGGTCCAGGCACGTTCCCGTTCGGATTCTCCAGCGATCCGGCACCATTGTCTTTGGCCTGCGACCAGGTGAACGAGTTCAGGAACGTGAGGTTGCCGGGCATGCGGTACTCGAACTTCGCCTGGAGAGCGTTGTAGCGCGACTTGCCGCCGTTGAACGTATACGTGATGTCGGAGAACTCCTGGATCGGCCGGCGGGCCTGCAGCGAGAGCGACCCCGCCGAGTTGTTCGGCACCGCCTGGTTGAAGTTGGCCAGCGCCAGAAGGTCATCCGCCCGGTTGCCGACGTAAGCCACGTCGACGAGCATGTTCTTCGCGATTTCGCGCTGCACGGACACGTACCAGCTCTGCACGACGCTGGAGTGATAGTCCCTCGGCATGTACAGGATGTTGGCCGTGAGCGGGTTGAACTGCGTCGGGTCCGCGAAGCCCGCCGGATAGCCCTGCTGCGTCGTGCGGAACGTCGGGAGCGTCGGGTTCGACTGCGACGCGACGGCGTTCACCACCTGAGGACCGTTGATCGCCAGGATGTTGGCGGCTCCGATGCGGTGGAAGTGGATGTAGCTCATGCCCCACCCGCCGCGCATGACGGTCCTCGGCGTCAGGCTGTAGGCGAGGCCCAGGCGAGGCCCCCAGTTGTTGCGGTCGGGATCCATCAGTGTCCGGTCGTACATCGACCCGTCTTTGGCGGCGATCATCTTCTTCGCCGCCGGGTCGTAGTTGGTCATGAGGTTGTCCGTTTCCCACCACGGCGTGGCGTACTCGTAGCGCAGGCCGAGGTTCAGCGTCAGCTTGTCGTTCAACCTCCAGTCGTCCTGCAGGTACGCGAACTGGTACCGCTGCCGGAGATTCGCGATGAGGATGCTGCTCAGCGCGTACTGGCTGCGCAATCCCAGCATGAAGTCGGCGAGGTTGTACACGTTGTTCGCCGATACCCCTGCCGGACGGGAGAAGTTCCCCGTGTACGCGTCGCGCCCGTACAACGGATTCACGTCCTGGACTTCGGTCATGACGTACTGGAACTCGTAACCGGTCTTGAGCGAGTGCGCGCCGCGCACCCACGTGTAGTTCAGCTTGGCGTTGAACAGTTCCGGGTACTGCCACTGCGGGTTCGTCGCCTGCCGCCCCAGGTCAGAGTACCCGGTGATGATCTGCGTGTAGAGGCCTCCCGTGATGCGCGGGTCGGTCGGCAATCCCGTGATCCCGTACGCGTCGAGCGCCGACGGCGTACCCAGCCCCCACGGGTTCTTGCCGGCTTCCGTCCGCGACCAGCCGAAGCGGCCTTCCAGCAGGGAGGTGCCCGTGCGAGCCCACGTGAAACCGGTCGCGAACTGGTTGGTGGTCACGTACGTGAACGCGTTGCCCGCGCCGCCGGACGGCAAGGGAATGGGCGGGTCGTCGATGCCGTCCAGCTTGCGGTACCCATAGCGCGCGAACATGCTCAAGGAGCTGTTGATCTGGAAGTCGGCCTTGGCGCCGTACTTGTCCGTGTTGTACTGGAAGTTCTGGAGCACGTCGTAGTTGTTCGACGCGGTCGCCGTGGTCGGGTCCGGCAGCCCGCTCAGCACCTTCTTCGCGAACGACGTCATCGGGATCGGCGTGCCCGCCGGATACACGTCTCCCGTGATCGGGTTCCGGACGTCCACCGCCAGGATGCCCTGCCGCTGCGTCGGCGTGGGAATGGTGGCGAAATTCACCACCGTGCGGTTTTGCCGGAAGCTCTCCCAGTCTCCAAAGAAGAACGCCTTGTTCCTCACGATCGGCCCGCCCAGCGCAATCCCGTACTGGTTCCGCTCGAGGGTCGGCTTGACGCCCGACGAAGGTTTGAAGAACCCGGTCGCATTCAGCGCGGTATCCCGATAGAACTCCCACGCGGCCCCGTGGAACTGGTTCGTCCCGCTCCTGTACGCGACGTTCAGCGTTGCGCCGCCGCTGCGCCCGTACTCCGCGCTCGTGTTGTTGGTGACGACCTTGAACTCGGCGACCGCGTCCGGCGACGGCTGCACGGTCTGGTTCGAGAACCCCTGGTTGCTCGTGCCGTACGCGTTGTTGTCAAGACCGTCGAGCAGGAAATTGTTGAACGTGCTCCGCATGCCGTTGACGTTGAACGAGCCTTCGCGCGGCGTGCCGCCCGTGCTCAACGCCGATACGCGTACGCCGGGGCTCAGCAGCGCCAGCGACGAGTACTCGCGGCCATTCAGCGGCAGTTCTACCGCCTGCCTGCCCGTGATGAGCTGGCCGCGCTGGCTCGAATCGGTTTCGAGGAGCATTGAGGTCCCAACGACCTGGACGGTCTCCGTGAGCTGGCCAGGCGCCAGCTGCAGGTCCACGCGCTGGCGGGCGCCGACGGCCACCTGGATGTTGTCAGCCACCGCCGTGGAGAAGCCCTGGAGTTCGGCCGTCACCTTGTAGCGCCCGATGCGCACCGTGATGAACTCGAAGCTCCCGCTGGCCTCGGTCACGCGGACCGTTGCGACACCCGTATCGATGTTCGTCAGGGTAACGGTGGCGCCCGGGACGACACCGCCCGTGTTGTCCCTGACCGTGCCGACGACGGTGGCCGTGTCGAACTGGGCAAATGAGGGCAGCGCCGCTCCGATCACGCAGGCGGCGGCGAGGACGGCGATGAGAAAGTATCGGCTCTTGAACACGTTGGGCACCCTCCACTGGCGTGGGGCAAGGAGAACAGACAGCCGGTTCCAAGCGGTCAGGAAGGGAGGCTAGACCGCCCTGCCGCGGAAGTCAAGCCGAAGTCCTGCCAGAATCTGGCGCCTGCGCGTTCTGGCTTTCGGCTGACAAAAGTGAAATCGCCCCACCAGGCGCGTGGACCTGCCACTCATGCGGCGCGCAGTTCCTGCCGGGATTGCCCTAGCGCGGGCGCCGATTGGCCCGATAAGAACGATCACGGGACGTTTCTGCCTGGCCCGGACGGTCGGCGCAGACGTTGCACTACGGGCGGTGGTACACATGCGAAAGGTGTTCGTCGAGCCGGTAGTCCTGCCTGAGCCGCGTTTTCGCGACGGACTCGGAGTCCGCTACGTCCGCACCGACGGCACCGACGACCCGGTCGAGGTCCTGCGCCCGCTCTGGGACGTGGGCTCGATGCAGAACGCCATCCGTCAGCGCGTCAGCCGGCTCTCGTCGTTCCGCCAGGCCCGGTTCGTACCCGTGCGGGCGGCCGAAGTCCCGCCTGACGATGCCAGCACCATCGAGGTGGTGTCCGACTTCGTCTCGGGCCACCGGCTGTCCCAGTACCTCGAGGCGGCGCAGGCGGGGACGGTCTCGATCGAGGCCAGCACGGCCATCCACATCCTTCGCGAGATGCTCGGTGCCCTTGCGCTGCTGCACGAGTCGCGTGGCGTCACCCACGGCGCGGTCGGGCCCGAGCGGATCCTCATCACGCCGAAGGGGCGCGTGGTCGTCGCCGACTACGTGCTCGGCCCGGCGATCGAACGCCTCGAGTTCACCCGGGCCCGGATCTGGCGCGAGTTCAGAATCCCCCTGCCCGCGGGCAAGGGCATGCCCAAGCTCGACGGCAAGGCCGACGTGGTGCAGGTGGGGGTGACCGCATTGGCCCTCCTTCTGGGCCGGCCCATCGAAATCGATGAATACCCTGGCGCGTTGGATGACCTGCTTGCAGCGCTGAACCAGACCCATCGGGCGGCCGGACGGCCCCCGCTTCCGGCTGCGCTCGTCGCCTGGGTGAAGCGCGCGGTTCTCAAGGACCCCGCGGCCAAGTTCGACCACGTATCCGACGCGCGGATGTCCCTCGAGGGCGCCATCTCGAAGCAGGATGCCGCCACTGGCGGCGCTGCGGCGCTCAAGTCGCTCGCGGAGGTGTTCGGCCGGTACGCTGCCGCAGAGGACGCCAGGGCGGCGGCGGCCGCGGCAGAGGAGGCTCGCAAGATCGCACTCGCGGCTCAGGCAGCGGCCATGGACGTGATTCGGGCTGCTGCCGCCGAGGCTGACGCGGCGGGGCCGGCGGCCGATGCGGTGCCGGCGTTCACGCTGCTGTCCGAGGCGCCGGCCGCACCACTGGAGGGCACCGCGCAGGCCGCCGCGCTGGAAGCCGAGCCGGTTCCGGCTGCCGTCTCCGACCCGCCGGTCGGCTGGCGCGTTCCGGAGGCTCCGCCGGTGGAGGAGACGCTGCCGACAAGCCCGCTCCTTCAAATCGATGCGCCAGCCGCCGCGCCGCCGGCAGAGGAGTTCGTCGAAGAGGTGCTCGACCTCGGCGGTCTCGCCAGTTCTGATGACGACGGTCCGATGTCCGCCGACGAGGTCGCCGCGGCGGAGGCCGTGGCCGCCTCGTTTGACCTCGACGACACCGCGGCGCCAGCCGCAGCCGCCTCTGACGGGTGTGGTGAAGTCATCGTCGATCTGCGCGAACTGAACGCCGCCGGCAGCCCCGCTGAGAGCCCGGAGGCGATGGCCGTTTCGATCGAATCCGAGCCGGCGTCGCTCGATCTCGGGGAGGCGGAGGCCGCAGCCGTCGCTGCTGACCCGGAAGTCGCTCCGCCGCAACTGCCGATCGAGACGATTGCGGATGTTGACGCCGCGCTGGCGGCACTGGCGGCACTGGAAGAGCCAGCGCCGCAATCGCCCGTGGAGGCGCTCCCGGAATGGCGGCTGTTGGCCGACCCCGTGGGCGCGGTGGCCCCGACAATTGACGCGGAGGAGCCGACCGAGACGCTGGAGGAGCTCGTCGCAGCGTTCGCGGCGATCGGCGAAGCGCCGGCCGCGGCGGCGGAACGGCCGGCGGAGGCGCCGTACGAGCCGTCCATCGAGATTTTGGAGCCGCCCGCCGTCGTCACGGCTCCGGCAAGCGCCATGGTCGAGGCGCCGGCGCCTGTCATGGAGCCGCCGGTCGCGATGGCGCAGGCCTCGATCCCCGTCATGGAGCCGCCAGTTGCCATGGTGGAAGCGCGCGCCCGCCTCACGGAGGCGCCCGCGGGAGCCTGGGAGCCGGTTCCCGCTCAGATGCCCGAGGAGACCGCTCCTCGCGACGCGATGCCGAGCGTGCTCGACGAGATCCTCGGCCTGCAGGAAGCGCAGGCCGCCGCACAGGCTGCCGCCGAGATCCGGCCTGAGGTGCCGGTTGCGGAACCCGACATCGCCGCCTGGGGCTTCGTCGAAGAACTGATGCATCGCGACGAGCGATACGCTGCGCCCCCGGCGCCAGCCGACGTGCCGCCGCAGCCGGTCGTTGAAGAGGCGCCGCCGCAGCCCGTCCTGGCGGAAGACGCCCGCCTCGAGGCGCCCGCCTGCGCCGCAGACGTCGAGGCCGTGCAGGCCCCCGACGCCGTCGCACCCGCTGTCGAGGAGGCCGCGCCGGAGCTGCCGAGTGACTGGTTCATCGAGGTCGGACTCCGGCCTGCCGCGCAGGCGCCTGTTCCTGCCGGCCGGACCGAGTGCGCGGAAACGCTGCAGGCAGAGGTGCCGGTCCAGACGCTGGAGCCGCCGCCCGCCTTCATCGAGACCATCCCGGACGGCGAGGTGAGCCTGCCCGCGCCTGTCGCGCGGCGTGCCGAGCTGCCCGAACCTGTCGACGACGCGAACGGCCCGGTCTTTCCGCGCATCGCGCCCAGCGTGCAGCGAGTCCGGGCGGAGGCGCGCCGCCGCAGGCTGGCTCGACTGAGCAGCAGCGTCGGCCAGTTTCTTCGCGCCTGCGGGAGCGCCTGCGCCACCGGCGTGAGCACGGTGGCCGGCGGGTTCGCGCAGGCGTGCTCCACTACGGGGCGTGGCGCGGTCGCCGGGACGCGGGCGGTGCTGGCCGGACTCCTCTTCGCGGTGACCTCGGTCGCGCGCGGGATCGGCGGGCTCGTCCGCGCCGCCGCCACGGGCACGTCAGCCGTCCTCCTCGGTGCGGCCACGGCGGGCGCGACGGGGGCGCGTGCCGTTGGGGCGGCGTGCAGCGCCGCCGCCAAGGGGGCGGGACGCGGTCTCCATGCGATGGCTGCCGCCTTGAGAGCGTCGGCCGCAATGGCTGCGAAGGCCGCCGTCTTCGTGACGCGGGCGGCCGGTGGCGCCGTCTCGGCGTCAGCGCGCGGGCTGGCCGCCGGCCTGGGGGCAGTGGGCCGCGCCGGCCGCACCGGCGCCCTCGCCGGGCTGCGTGCGACGGGACGGGTGATGCGCGCCGGCGCCTCCGCGGCAGCCGCGACCGGGCGATTCGTGGCAGCCATGTCGGCGGGCCTGGGGAGAGCCGCCGGCCGCGCCGCCGGACGGGGCGCGTCGGCGGCAGCTGGGGCCGCAGGCCTGGCGGCCCGGGGAACCGTGCTCGCCGGAAAGGGTGTTGGCCGCTCCGCCGGGCGGGCCGCGTCGGCGGCCTCTGGCGCGGGGGGACTGGCGGTTCGGGGGGCTGCCGCGGCCGGCAAGGGCATCGGCCGCGCCGTGGTGAGAGTGCCGCGGACGCTCTACTTCCTCGCCAGCGATCTGGCCGATTACCTGCCGAAACCGGTGTTCCGCCCGTGGTATCTCGCCGCCGCCCTGGTGGTGATCATCGCCGTTGCGGGTGTGCCCTACGCCAGGGCGTGGTGGTACACGCCCAAACCCGCCGCGGGCACCATTCGCGTCGAGTCTGGCAGGCCGGATGCCGTCGTCACGATTGATGGCGTTGCGCACGGCCGGGCGCCTCTGACGGCCTCGGTACCCGTGGGACGGCATCGCATCGAGATCACCGGCGCCGGCCAAACCCGGACGCAGGAAGTCGAGGTTGCGGCCGGCCGCGAGACGCTGGTGATGACCGGGGGCGCCGATCCGAAGGGCCTGGGCTCGATTCGTGTCACCACCGACCCGCCCGGCGTCGAGGTCCTCGTCGACGGCGTGCTGCACGGCCGCTCGCCCCTGACGATTGACGGTCTCGCCGAGGGACCCCACGCCGTGCTGGTGCGCGACGGGTCGGGATTGGTCCGACGGACCGTGCGTGTCCGGGCGGACCAGGTCGAGGACGCCACCCTGCAGATCCGTCCCGGGTGGCTGGCGGTGTTCGCTCCGGTCAAGGTGGACATATTCGAGAACGGCCGCCCGATCGGATCGACCGAGGGCGGGCGGGTCCTGTCCGCGCCCGGGCCGCACACGATCGAACTGGTCAGCCGCTCGATGGGCTTCCGAGAAACACTGCAGGTGGACATCAAGCCGGGCGAGGTGGCGGCGGTGACCGTCCAGTTGCCTCCGGTGACGATTGAAATCGTGGCGCCGGAGGAGGCAGAGATCCTCGTGGACGGCCAGTCCGTCGGCCAGGCGCCGCTCGGCCCGCTCAAGGTTGCCGTCGGGACGCGCGAGATCGTGATGCGCCACCCGACGCTTGGCGAGCGGCGCCAGGTCGTCACGGTCACCTACAACGCTCCCGCGCGCGTCGTGTTCGAGTAGGGCCGCACTCGCGAACGTCGCCTTACGTGACGCGAAGGACCTTGGCCCCGCGCACGGCCCGCGCCTTCAGGTCCCGCAAGGCCTGATTGGCGTCCTCGAGCGCGTACTCGTGGACGTCCGGACGCAGGCCCATGGCGGCGGCCGCGTGCAGGAACTCGGTGACGTCGCGGCGCGTGACGTTCGCGACACTCTTCACTTCTTTCTCCATCCAGAGGTGCGCGGCGTAGTCGAGGTGCGCGAGGACATCGCGGTCGCCGTTCTCCTTGCGGATCGCGTTGATGACCAGGCGCCCGCCGGGCGCGAGATGGCGCAGGGCCTCCACGACGGGCCGCCAGGCGGGTGTGGTATCGATGATCGCGTCAAGCGGCGCCGGCGGCGCGTCCTGCGTCTCGCCGGCCCAGACGGCCCCGAGCTCCATGGCGAAGGCGCGCTCCGCATCGTTCCGGGCAAAGACGAACACCTCGGCGTCAGGGTCGCGATGGCGCACGAGCTTGAGCACGAGGTGGGCCGAGGCGCCGAACCCCGTGAGCCCGAGGCGCCCGCCGTTCGGCAGGTTCGCGAGACGAAGCGAGCGGTACCCGACCGCGCCGGCGCAGAGCAGCGGCGCCACCTCGGCGTCGGTCATCGGACTCTCGGGGATGGGATAGGCGAACTCCTGACGCACCACCATCAACTCCGCGTACCCGCCGTTGGCGTCCCGGCCGGTGGCCCTGAACGCCGGGCAGAGGTTCTCGAGGCCGCGCCGGCAGAACTCGCATCGGCCGCACGCCGAGTGGATCCAGCCCACGCCGACGCGGGCGCCCGGGCCGAGGGCCGTCGGCCTCGGGCCGCACTGCACCACGTGTCCGACAACCTGGTGGCCGGGAATGACGGGCAGGGCGGGAGGAGGTGTTCGGCCCTCGATCTCGTCCAGCTCGGTGTGGCAGACGCCGCAGGCCGATACGCGAATGAGCACCTCGCCGGGGCCCGGAATCGGATCGGGGACGTCGGCGCGTTCGAGGGGCTCGGCAAGCGTCTCGAGGACGCCCAGGCGGCGAAGGAGTAACGCCTTCATGGCATGCGCTCCGTGCGACGCATAGTACCACGCGAGGCGGGCCGGCGAGGCTGGCAGCCGCGAAGGCCTCCGCCGCCGGGACCGGGTACCCGAAGCGCCGTTTCTGCTGTGACCTGTCCTGTCACGCGCCCCCCTTACTCTGGCCCTCCGAGCCGGTAGTGGGAATGGAGGTCGGCATGAGGGTCGAGGCAGTCTGGAACGCGGGTGCGAAGCGATTTCACGGCGTCCTGCCGGTCGTCCGCGGCGGGCGGGCGACGACGGCCCGCTGGGGGCGGCGGTTGTGTCTGGCGTGCGGCGAGCGACGGCCGCTGTTCAGCTACAGGGGCGTTGTCAAGGCCGACCGCGATCACACCCTGTGTTTCGAGTGCTACCGGGCCGAGGTCAACCGGCTCCGCGCCTGCCGCCTCCGTGCCTTCGACGCCGGCGCGTCCATCGCCAACCCGCGGCCGCAGCCTTCGAAAGCCATCGGCGATCGGGCGGCGCTGCTGGCGGACATCGCCGCCCGCCGCCGGCGTGCGCAAATGGCCGCACGGCATGCAGTGGAGGCCTCGCCGCCCGCGCGCGCGGCCGAGGCGCTGGCGTCGTAGCCCGGCGCTGGCTGAAATTGCACGTCGGCGTGCTTGGCCAGGCCGGTGGTCAGAACGGCAGGCGCCACTGATTCGACAGGTCGAGCAACGCCTGCGAGGTGGCCAGCGGCTCGACCTGGCCGGCCGGCGCGTAGTGCCCGCGGGCGAGGTCGAGCTCGTCGCTGATCTCCCGGGCCAGGCTGGCGGGCTCCGTCACCTGAACGCGGTGGCCGAACTGCAGGACGAAGCTGCGCAGCCACACGTCGTTGCAGACGTCGAGTTCGAGCGTCAGCGACCCGTCCGGCCGCGGCGTCGTGCGCTGGCTCGTGTGGTACTGCCGTTCCGCGATGATCGGCGCGAGCTCACGCTCCACCCGGATGACCACGTGCGCCGTCGGGCCGTCGTTCGGACCCAGCGAGCGGGAGAACGTGTCTTCCGACCACGCCGGATCGGCGTCGAACCGTTCTTCGAGCACCGTGACCCGGCGTATGCGCTGCGCCGCGAACGTCAGCACCTGGTCACGCGCCGGCACCCAGGCCCGCAAGTACATCGCGCCGTGCGTATAGACGAAGCGGAGCGGGTAGACGAGATACTCGGCCTTCCGCTCGTGCGAGAGCGAGAAGTAGAGCATGCGGACCTGACGCCGTTCGACCGACGCGTCGACCAGCTGTTCGATCATACGGCTGTGCGCCGCCGAGAGGGCCACGTTTCCGCCGGCCGGCCTGGCGCTCATCACCGAGGGCAGGCAGTCCAGGTATGCTTTCATCGACGGCTTGATCTCGCGCTCGAACTTGCCGAACGCGTCGCCGAGCGCGGCCTGAAACGGCATGCCGGTGAGCGACTCGACCAGGCGCCGGCTCAGATAGAGCGCGCACAGCTCGGACAGGGAAAACCCGAGTTGCGTGAGGTGCCTGAACGGGTGGGCGTCGAGTGTCCAGTAGGTATGGTTGTCGCGCGCCTCGTCGACAAGCGGGAACCCGGCCTCCTGCAAGGCGATGAGGTCCCGGTAGATCGTCCGTCTGGACACGCCGGCCGCGTCGGTCAGCTCCTGCACGGTGAGGCCGTAGTGCGCGGCCTCGATAGAGCGCAGCATGTTCCACTGGCGGATGACTTCGGCGTTTCGCGGCACGGCGTACCCCTCCGGATGGTCCTGCCTGCAGCAACGCGGCGGCGGTTGCGCAGGGCGCGACGCTACGCGGGTGACGGAGGCTGGGCGCCGAGGTGGGCCGCCACGTGCGCGCCGATCCGATTGCCGGCATGCAGGGCCGCCTCGACGTTCCGGCTTGCCAGCCACTCGACGATGAATGCCGCATCGAAGGCGTCGCCGGCGCCCGTCGTATCGACGACCTTCACCGGGTTCGCCGCGGCGTGCCAGGCCGCGCCGCCGCCGTAGGCCGAGGCGCCGCCCGAGCCCTGCTTCACCACCGCGAGCCGAGCCCAGGCCTCGAGCGAGGCGAGCGGCCGCCGGCCCCGCAGCGCGCCCGCCTCGGCATCGTTCGCGAGCAGTACATCGACCGGTCCCACGCCGTCCATCAGCCTGCCGGCGCCGAACGCGTCGATCAGCGCGAACGAGGACGGGTCGAAGATGATCGGGATTCTCCGCAGCCGCGCCTCCGCCAGGAGTACGGAAAGAAACGTCGTGGACCGGGCCAGGAAGATGTCGTAGCCGTTGAAGAAGACGGCGTCGGCCGCGTCGAGCAGCGACGGCGGCGCGTCGCCTTCCTCGAATCGCAGCACCTTGGTGTGATCGATGACGAAGGAGTGCTCGCCGTCGGCGGAGACGAGGATCCCGACGCGGGTGGAGAGGCCCCCGGGCGTGGTGATCACGTGGCGGGCGACTCCCTCGGCCTGCAGATGCGTGCGCATCAGCGTGCCGAGGGTATCGTCGCCGATCTTGCCGACCAGGGTCACCTCGGCGCCGAGGCGCCTGGCCCACACCGCCACGTTCGCGGCCGCGCCGCCGGGCATGACGTCCACCGTGCCCAGGACGTCCGATCCGCGCACCAACTCGCCCTCGGGACGGATGAAGATATCCCAGGCGATGTCGCCGATGACGAGCAGCCGGAGAGCCACGGCGCGCAGGCGCGTCGAGACGGGCTAGGTGACGAGGCGGGCCGTCAGCGTCGTCGGCACCGCGGCCAGGGCTTTCCCCACCGGGCAGCCGGCCTTGGCCTTGTCGGCGTGCTCGAGGAACACGGCCTGGTCGCAGCCAGGCACGTTGGCCTCGGTGTCCAGTTCGATCAGGGTGATGGTCGGGCCGTCGCCCATGTGCACCTTGGCCGCGGTGCGGATCTCGACCGGCGGGAACCCGCTCTTCGAGAGGACCGCGGCGAGGAACATCGAAAAGCAGCCGGCATGGGCGGCGCCAATCATCTCCTCGGGGTTGGTCCCCGGCCCGGTCTCAAAGCGCGACGCCCGCGTGAAGGGCCCCTCGTACGCACCCTTCTCGAGCTTCATCGTGCCGCTGCCCTCGACGAGATTGCCCTTCCACACCGCGCTCGCGTTGCTCGTCGCCATGATGCGTGCTCCCTTCCGTCAGATGGTTCGACCTGCTCCAGCATACCATTCGCGTCAGGCTGGCGGGCGATCGGGGGCCGGAACAAACGCGTAGAAGTCCTGCTGGAATCGTGCCGAGTACTGCTCGAGCAACGCGCGGACGCGGGACTCGTCCGGCGAGGCGACGATGAGCCCGGCGTGGTTCGGCTTCGTCACGCGGAAGACGATCTCCGGATCGGTGTAGCCGGCGAGGTCGGGCCGCTCCTGCTTCGCCAGCGTCAGGATCAGCCCGGCGTAGCGATCGGCGACCTGCGGCACCCGGTACGTGCCCTCCTCGCCCGCGATCTCGAGCCTGGCCCACTCGCGCCACAGGTTGAGGCCGCTTTCGGCCTCGACCAGGTTGACGATGAACGCGCCGCCGACCCTCGCCGAGGTCTCCAGGAAGAGGAACCGGCCGTCGGCGGCGCTGCGGATGAACTCGGTGTGCGTCACGCCGCGCACGAGGCCGAACGTCGTCAGGACGTCGCGGTTGATGCGCTCGAGGGCGGCCCACGCCGGGTCGTGCTTCGGCACCGACGTGGTCGTGAAGATCCCCCCGCCGTGCGCCACCTGGAACGGCGGCTGGCCGTACTGGTGCATCGACTGGAACACCACCGCTTTGTCCCAGACGATTGCGTCAACGTGAAAGACGTCGCCGGGAATGAAGCGCTCCAGGACGTAGAACGAGCGCCGGTCGCCGAGGTCCTCGAGGGCGGGCCAGAGGTCGTCGGCCCGCTCGATTTTCTTCATGCCGATGGCGGCGGCCTGCGAGCGCGGCTTGAGGATCCACGGCAGCGGCGTCTGGTCCGCGAAGGCCTTGATCTGTCCGTCGTTGACCGTGTGGACGAAATCGGGCACCAGGATGCCGAAGTTGCGCGCCTTCATCCGCTCAGCGAGCTTGTCGCGGAAGTAGCGGGCGGTCGTCTCGCCCATGCCCGGCACCCGCAAATGCTCGCGCAAGAGCGCCGCCATCTCGACGTCGAAGTCGTCGAGGGCGACGATCCGGTCGATGCGGTGCGTCCGCGCGGCGTGGCTGACGCCCTTGAGCAGGCTCTCGCGGTCGATGTCGCGCGAGATGTAGAAGGTCTCGTCGATGGCGTCGCGCGGCCAGTCCGCGTCACGCAGACCCTCCGTCGTCAGCAGCAGCACCCGGCAGCCCTGGCGCTTGCACTCCTTGAGGAAGTCCTGGCCTTTTTCGTAGGTGGCGACGCAGAGGACTGTCAGCGGACCCGCCTGGGACACGGTGCGCTCCTGTGGTTGATGGCTGGAACCAGCTTACACCAGGGCGGCGCGTCCTCGCGTGCAGGGCTTGGCCGCCGCGCGGAAGCCCGATAGGATGAGAGGCCGGTGTCACGGGAGCCAGCGCGTATGTGGGACAACGGGGCGGGGACCAGGCCCGCCACCGGGCAGGTCGTGGGCAATATCCGGGTGCTGCCGGCGGTGCCAAGCCCTGAGCTTGGGAACGTCCGGGACATCCACGTCTACCTGCCGCCGTCCTACCAGTCGAGCGGACGTCACTATCCGGTCATCTACATGCAGGACGGGCAGAACCTGTTCGACCCCACCACGTCGTTCTCCGGCGAGTGGCGGGTCGACGACACCCTGGAAGGGCTGGGCCCTGAGGGCGTCGAGGCGATCGTGGTGGCCGTGCCGAACATGGGGGTGCGGCGGATCGACGAGTACAGCCCGTTCCGGGATCCGGCGAGGGGCGGCGGGCGCGGCGACGCCTATGTCGACTTCCTGGTCCGCACGCTGAAGCCCGAGATTGACCGGCGCTTCCGCACGCGCCACGAGCGCACGCACACCGGGATCATGGGGTCGTCGATGGGCGGCCTCATCAGCCTCTATGCGTTTCTCCGCGACCCGCAGGTGTTCGGCTTCGCGGGCGTGATGAGCCCGGCGCTCTGGTTCGCGAACGGCGCGATCTTCGGCTACACGTCCTCACACGAGAATTGGACCGGCAAGGTCTATGTGGACGTGGGCACCCGGGAGGGCCGGCCGACGGTGCGCAACGCCCGGCTGATGGCGCGGCTCCTGCGGCGCACGGCATCTCGCCCGCGCCTGAGCGTGATGTACGTGGAAGGGCGGGGCGACGCGCACGACGAATCCGCCTGGGCCGACCGCTTCGAGCGCGCCGTCCGGTTCCTGCTGCCTCGCCGGCCCGACGACCTGCACTGGTAGGCGGCGCTACTTCTTCTTCGGCGGCGCTGCCGGTGTCGCCGGCGCCGGCGGCTTCGGCGGCTGGAAGTGCCGCTCATACCACGCGAGGGACCGGTCGAGCGCGTCGATGATGTGCCGCGGTTCGCGAAGTCCGTGGCCCTCGCGCGGATAGCGGACCATCACGGTTTCGACACCCACGTCCTTGAGCGCGATGTACCACTGCTCGGCTTCCGAGATCGGCACGTCGCTGTCGTTCTCGCCGTGCAGGATGAGCACGGGCGTCTTGACCTTCGCGACGTACCGCAGCGGCGATCGTTCCCACAGCGTGTCCATCGTGTTCGACTCGTGCGGGTAGGCCCCGAACTCCACCGCCAGGTAGTCGTGGTAGAACGCCGTGTAGTTGAAGCTCACCAGGTTCGCGATTCCCGCCGTGGAGACCGCGGCCTTGAAGCGGTCGGTCCGCGTGACCAGCCAGTTGGCGAGCTGGCCGCCGTAGCTCCCGCCCTCGACGCCGATCCGCCCGGCGTCGAGCCAGGGATGGCGGGCCAGCGCGGCGTCGATGCCGGCCAGCACATCGCGCGCTTCCTGCCCGTTCTGGTCCTTCGCGATGGCGTCGGCGAATCGCTGCCCGTAGCCGGTCGACCCGCGGTAGTTCACCATGAGCGTCGCCCACCCCTTCGAGGCGTAGACCTGGGCCTTGAGGTTGAACGCCGGGCCCTGCTGCCCATGCGGCCCGCCGTGGATGGCGACAATCAGGGGATGCGTCGTGCCGGCAGCGCGGTTCGGCGGCAGCGTGAGGAAGGCCTCGATGTCGATCCCGTCGGCGCCCTTGAACGCCAGCGCTTCGACCGACGCGACCAGACGGGAGGCCAGCAGGCTGCCGTTGAGGTCGGACAGCCTGCGGAGCCCGCCGCCGGCTTCACGGACGTACAGCTCGCTCGGGCTCCCCGGTGTGGTCATCTCGAATGCCACGGTGCCGTCCTTCGCAACCGACCACGGTCCCACCGTGCCGCGTTCCGCGGCCGGGGGCGCGACCACCTCCGGCGCGCCGCCCGCCGCGGGCAGGCGGTAGAGGCGGACGTCGCCGCGCTCCTGCACCGTGAAGTAGATCCACGCGCCGTCGGCCGACCACCGGGGCGGGCCCTGGCGGTTGTCGATGACGGCGCCAATCTCGCGCCGCAGAGAGCCGTCGGCCTTCATCACCCACACGTGCGTGTCCTCCATCGTCGTCTCGGAGGAGGTGAGGGGGCGGGTGGTGGCCAGCATGGCGATTGACGCGCCGTCGGGCGACCACACGGGGTGGTGCTCCGACGCCTTGGTGTTGGTGATGCGGCGCACCGTCTGGCGGGCGATGCTGACGGCGAACACGTCGTAGTTGAACACGCGGTCGGGATCGGCTTCCCGGTTCGACACGAACAGGATCTCGTCGCCCTTGGGCGACCAGTCGAGCGAGTGGTTGTGGTAGGTGTCGTTGGTCAGCGGGCGGGGATCGTGGCTCAGCAGATCGATCATCTGGATCTGGAGCCGGCGGTTGTCGTTGAACCGCGTCAGCCCTTCCGAGGCGCCCGGCTTGAAGAGGTAGCGGGTGATGACCATCGGGTCGCCGTCGGCCTCGGCGCCTTCCGGGCCGGGAACCCCGTTGGCAATCGCCACGCGCGCACTCCCCGGCGACCACGTCAGGAGGCTGCCCGTCGAGGGAAGCGGGTGGTTGGTGCCGACCACCCGGCCGAGCGCGAGGGCAGGCGAGCCATCCAGGCGCTGCACCATCAGCCCGGACTCATCGTCGACCCGGCCGGTGAATGCCATCGACTTGCTGTCGGGTGACCAGCGCACGTTCGTACCGGAGTCACGATCGCCGCCGAGCCGCGCGGTGGTGCCGGCCGCGCGGTCCCAGATCCAGATCTGTGACGTGGGCCGGCCCGTCCGGTTGTTCGACTGGACCGTGTACGCGATGCGCGTCCCGTCGGGGGCGATGTGCACCTCGCCGACACTCCTGAGCTTGAGGACGTCGGCCGCGGACCAGGGCTGCGGTGTCTGCGCCGAACCGGACGGCCCTGCCGCCGCCGCCACGGCGACTGCAAACCAGGCCAAGAGGCGCGTAGCCGGCCACTGTCGCATGGGAGATCCTCCAGAGACAGAATACAGAAGACAGAAGAGTAAGAAGTAAGAAGCCAGAAGCCAGAAGCCAGAAGCCAGAAGCCAGAAGCCAGAAGCCAGAAGAAACGCCCATTCAGCTGAATTCCCGTCTTCTTACTTCTGACAATCGTCAGTTGGCCCTTCTGGCTTCTTGCTTCTGACCATCGTCAGTGGGCCCTTCTGGCTTCTTGCTTCTGACTCGCGCCAACTACCTAACGAAGCCGCCTGATGAACTCCGAGGCGGCTCCGAGCACTTCCCGTTGGCGCTCCCTGTGCACCGAGGTGCCCGGCGATGGCGTCAACCTGGGCGAGCGTTCCGAAGTCATCGCTTCGCCCCTGGACGACCAGCACGGGACAGCGGATCGCGCGCAGCCTTGGCCTGATGTCCCAGCCCCGGTGCTCCGGCCGCAGCCAGTTCTCGGTCCATCCGAGAACGGTGTCCTCGACGTGGTCGCCGTGCTGCGAGCGCAGCCGCGCCCGCAGATCGCCGTGGAGGAACCGGTCGCGCGCGCCGGTGATTCCCTGGAGGCCGATCTCCTCCAGCATGACGTGCGCGGCTTCCGAGATGACGCCTCGCACGCCGTCCGGAACGGCGGCGGCGTACATGAGCGCAATCGTCGCGCCGTCGCTGTGGCCGAAGAGCACGGGCCTCGTGATGCCTGTCGCCTCGAGCAGCGCCGGCAGCACGGCTCCGGCCTCAGGTTCGAGGAAGTCTGCCGGCCACGGCCGCGGCCGAGCGTCGGAGCCGCCATAACCCCAGCGGCTGTAGGCAAGGAAGCCGCAGCCGGTCAGCGCGGCAAGCCGGGCGGGGAAGTCCTTCCATTGCCGTGCGCTGCCGAGGCCCTCGTGCAGGAACACGATGGACGGCCGGCCGGGATCCGGAGGCGGATGGATCTGCACCTCCAGCCGGTGTCCCGCCACGAGCACGTCAGGCATCGCGCCGTTCACTCCGGGTGCGCATCGTGGCCGCCTGCGCCGCCTTGAGATACCTGGACGGCAGTTCGCCCTGCACGTGCGGGGCCATGAAGGTTGACGCCTCGACGAGGCCCTGGAGGCTCACGCCGGTGTCGATGCCCATCCCGTCCAGCATGTAGACAAGATCTTCGGTTGCGAGATTGCCGCTCGCGCCAGGCGCGTACGGACATCCGCCGAGCCCGCCGCAGGAGGCGTCGAACGTCGTCACGCCGGCCTGGAGGCCGGCGAGCACGTTGGCGAGCCCCGTGCCGCGGGTGTCGTGGAAGTGGAGCGCGACCCGTTCGAAGGGTACGCGGGAAGAGACGGCGTCGAGCGTCCGCCAGACCTGGCCCGGATGCGCGATGCCGATCGTGTCGCTGATGGCCACTTCGAATACGCCCATCTGCAGCAACTCGTCGGTCAGTTCAGCGACACGTTCCGCGGGCACGTCGCCTTCGTACGGGCATCCGAACGACGTGGACAGGTACCCCCTCACGCGGATCCCGGAGGCAGCCGCCTCCTGGATCACGGCGCGGAAGCCGAGGAACGACTCGGCGATGCCCTGATTGATGTTGCGGCGGCTGAAGGAGTCCGACGCGGCGCCAAAGACCGAGACCTCGCGCAGGCCGGCGCCGGCAGCGCGGGCCAGGCCGCGCAGGTTCGGGACGAGCGCGGTGTAGCGGGTTCCTGGCCGCTGCGCGATGGCGCGGACGACGGCCTCGGTGTCGGCCATCGCCGGCACGCGGCGGGGATCGACGAACGCGCCGACCTCGACGACCGGCAGTCCGGCGTCTGACAGCCGATCGATGAACCCCACCTTGGCCGCGGTGTCAGGCACCAACGACACGTTCTGCAGCCCGTCGCGCGGGCCGACTTCGACGATCGTGACGCGGGGAGGCAGGGTCATGTGAGCTCGACAAGCGGCGGGCCGGGCTGCACCAGTTCACCGGGCGCACACCGGATGGCCGAGACGACCCCGTCCCTCGGGGCGCGGATCGGGAGTTCCATCTTCATCGCCTCGAGCGTCAGCAGCAGGTCGCCCGCCCGCACCTGCTGCCCGACGGCGACGACGTACTCGCCGGGGGACACTGCCGTCACGGCGAATTCGTCACCCTGCGTTCCGACGCGGACCCGCCCGTCCTCGAGCACCTCGACCGGCGTCGCGCTGTCGCCCTGGCGCACGATGAACCGACGCGTTGCGGCCACGTCAGCTCCTCCATCCCGGCAGCGAGGTCCATGGGTCATGACGCCGCGGCGGTCCGCCGGCGGAGTCGGCCCGCGCCGCTTCGACATGGGCGACTGCCGCGGCAAGGGCGGCCGCCGGCAGCGGTACCGGCGCGGCCAG
>JALOKU010000177.1 GCA_025456345.1 Vicinamibacterales bacterium
GCGCCAGCCGAGGCCACGCACGCGGCGCCCATCGCCGCCATTGACGCTGTGTGGCGCGGGGCGCCTTCACCGCGTACCATGTCGACCACGTTGCGCGCCACGGTTTTGCCGATCATGGCCGAGGGCATGCCGGTCCTCGGCGGCGCCGGCGCAATCGGCGCGCCGCCCGGCGTCTGGCGCGGCCGGGAAATCGCGTGGGGCGGGGCGAAGGCGATGCCCGCCGCGAACACGTTCGGATAAGCGGGCGACTGATACGTCTTCGGCCAGTCCTGTGCCGTCCATTGTTCGTACGGGCGCGGCGTGTAGTCGGCGTCGACTTTCATGAAGCCGTTCGGCTGAAACACCTTCGGCGTGATGTCCGCGCCGGCCCTGTCGAACGCCTTCAATCCGACGCCCGCGAAGGGCGGCAGCAGCATGGCGAAGTCGAAGGCGAACTCCTGCTGCTGGCCGTCGAGCGTCTCGTACTGCGCGCGGCCGGCCTCCACCTTCCGCACGTGCGCGCGCGTGATCCACCGGATGTTGCGTTCCGCGAAGAGCGACTCGGTGAAGATCTTGCTGGGCGTGATGTAGCCGCCGCGCTTCAGGTGGAGCCCGCCCATGCCGAAGTCGCCCATCTCGTACTCGTTCGAGATCCACCAGATGTCGGCGCGGTCGCGCACGCCGCGCGCCCGCAGCTCGAACTCCAGGTTGACGATGTACTCGAAGGCCGCGCCCTGGCAGGTGCATCCGCCGTGCCCGGTGCCGACGAGGAAGCGCTGCCGCTCGCCCCGCTTCATCCGCTCGACCGCCGTGTCGAGGTGCTTCGCGGTGTCCACCGCGTGCGAATCGGTGCAGACCGACAGCGTATGCCCGTCGGGGCCGAGGCCCTCGGTGGCTCCGAAGTTCAGTTTCGGCCCCGTGGCGTTGATGAGGAAGTCGTAGCGGATGTCCTCTCGCTCGCCCTCGTGACCTGCGCGCGTCGATTCCGCGACGAGGTAGGGGGCCACCGTCGAGGCCCCGCCTTCCGGATGAATCTCGGTGGCTCGCGCCTGCTTGAAGTCGATGCCGTGGCGCGCATAGACCGGCGCGAGCGGGAAGCGGACGCGTTCGGCCGGCATCAGGCCGACGCCCACCCAGATGTTCGACGGGATCCAGTTGTAATCCGGCTTGGGCGAGACGACGATGACCTCGTCGCTGGCCGTCAGCCACTTGCGTGCGAACGCCGCCGCGGTATGTCCGGCGACGCCAGCTCCCAGCACCACGACACGGCTCATAGCGTTTCCTCCCCTAGACCATGCCAGCGCACTGGCGCGGGGGCGTGTCAACGTGGGGGGCCGTCTTTCTACTGTCTACTGTCTACTGTCTACTTACTGCTAATCTTCCCCAGATACTCTTCCGCCCACTTCCGCATCGGCTCCTGGGTGAGTCCGATCGTCTCGGCCTCCGCGAGAGCCTTTTCCTTTGTCCACCCGTCCACCATCACGCGCTTGATGGCCCAGAAGACCGACGCCCGGTTGGCGCTCGCGCAGTGGAAGAACATGGGCCGGTTTGCAGGGTCCTTCACGGCCGCGAGAAACGCGTCGAGCGCCGGCTTCACGTCCGCGTCGGTCCGGGCCCACGGAATCGCGATGTACTTCAGCCCGGCGGCTTCGAGGGCCGCCTTCTCCGCCTCGACGGCGGCGCCCTCCTCGCTTGCTTTCCTGAAGTTGACGACCGTCACATAGCCGCGCCGCTTCAGCTCGGCGGCCGCTTCTGCCTTGAACGCCCCGGCGCACGCGAACGCATCGTCGATCGGCGCGAAGTTGGTGATGCCCGCGAAGGGCTCGACCCTCGCGGCCACCTTCGGGGGCGCGGGCGGGGCCTCGCCCCAGATGTACTTCCCGAACCACTCCAGGTTGTGCTCCATCGCCGCGCGGTGCGCCTTCGGCTTGGTCAGGCCGTGGCCAAAACCCTTGTAGACGATGAGCTTCGCGGGCACGCCCTGGTCCTGGAGGCCCTGGTAGAGCTCGTAGGCGTTGGGGATCGGCACGCGCTTGTCGAGCTCGCCGTGCTGGATGAGCGTGGGCGCCTTCGCCTGCTTGATGTACGTCATGGGGGACGTATCTGCGTAGATCTTCGGGTCGTCCCAGGGCGTCGCCTTCAGGTACTGGCGCGTGAACGGGTGGATGTCGGTGTTCACGTAGTACGTCATCCAGTTCGAGATTCCCGCGCCCACTGACACCGCCTTGAACCTCGTGCTGTCGTGCGTCGTCAGGAACGCCGAGATGTAGCCGCCCTGGCTCCATCCCATGGTGCCGACCCTGTCGTTGTCGACGAGGCCCTGCGCCACGAGATAGTCGATGCCCGAGATGACGTCCCACGCGTCGCCGATGCCGAGGTTGCGCACGTTCAGTGACCTGAACTTCTCGCCGTAGCCCGCGCTGCCACGGTAGTTCGGCTCGAGCACCAGCGCGCCCTTGTTCAGCCAGATGTCGATCGGATACGTCGTCGTCGAGCTGAACGGCGTCGGGCGCGAGATGCCCGTGGGCCCGCCGTGAATCACGACGAGGAGCGGGTAGCGCTTGCCGGCCTGGAAGTTCGCCGGTTTGTGGAGCACGCCCTCGATGGGCGTGCCGTCCGTGCTCGTCCAGGTAATGACTTCCTGCGAGGGCTGCGGCCAGGAGGCCACCTGGGCGCCCATGTCGGTCAGTTTCTTCAGCGTGCCGGTCATCGGGGACACGGTCCAGAGTTCGGGAAACTCCTTCGGGCCGGTGCGAACGAACGCGAGGGCGCTCCCGTCGGCCGTGACGGTGAAACCGGAGAACACCCACTGCGTTCCCGGCGTGATCTTCTTCACCGCCCGCGTTCCAGGATCGAGCAGGAACAGATGCGCAGAGGTCTTCTGCGACGCACTGAAGAGGATGCCGTCCTTCACCCACGCAAGCGGGCTCGGGTTCTCGTCAAAGGACGCCGTCAGGTCGGTGATCGCTCCGCCGGCCGCGGGAATCACGGCGATGCGGCTGTTCGTGTAGTAGTAAAAGGGCTGCGCCATCGCCGAGGCGAAGGCGATCTTCGTCCCGTCCGGCGACCAGAGCGGGCGGTTGTCGGGGCCGGCCTGTGTGACGAGGGGCCGGATGGCCGCGTCCGCGACGGTGACGATGGAGATGTCGGCCGTGCCGCCGCTCGATGGATCAGCGTTGATCGTGTGGTCGAAGGCGACGGCCTTGCCATCTCGCGACCAGTCGAAGCTGCCAATCGTGAAGCTGCCTTTGGTGAGGCGCTTCGTCTTCTTCGACTCGACATCGATTACCCAGAGGTGCGTGAAGCGCTGGTCCTCGTCCACGCTCTCGAACTCGCCGTACTTCTTGTCGCGGTCCTTCCACGCCTCGGGCTTCGGATCGGTCATCGTGAAGGCGATCTGCTTCCCGTCCGGCGACCAGGCGAACGAGCCCACGCCCTCGTCTTCGCGGGTGAGTTGCTCGGCCTCGCCGAACGACGGACGGATGAGCCAGATCTGCGGCTTGTCCGAGCGGTCGGAGGTGAAGGCGATTCGCGCGCCGTCCGGCGACCATTTCGGCGACCCGCTCGACTTCTTGCCGCTGGTCAACTGCCGGTTCGTGCCCGCCGCGACGTCGGCGATCCAGATCTCCGTCTCGTAAGAGTTCTCGTTCCAGTTCGCCTCGCGCACCGTGTAGGCGACGAGTGTCCCGTCCGGGGAGATCGCCGGCGACCCGACCCGCTTCAGCCCGATGAGCTGATCGACGGTCGGTCCCGATGCGGCCGGCGCCGTTGGCGGAGCCGTTTGAGCCGAGGCGATCACGGCGGCGGAAAGCACGATCAGGATCGCGGCGGCGGTGCAGGTTCGATGTCTCATCTGGCTCCTCGCGGGGTGTGAGGTCAGCAGATGATAACCCGAGTTACCTCCCGCCTCTCGCCGTTTCCTTCCCCCCAGATTTGACCGTGCCAACTGTACTAGTATATATAGTACACAGTGCTGCCCTTCAGCGTCGTCATCCGGCCGGGCCTGTCGGTTCACGAGCAGGTGGTCTTCGCCGTGAAGAAGGCGATGGTGTCGGGCCGGCTGCGCCCGGGCGACGAGTTCCCGTCCGTCCGCGTCCTCAGCCGCGAACTCCGCATCAACCCCAACACGGCTCACAAGGTCGTGGCGACGCTCACGACAGAAGGCCTGCTCGACGTCCGCCCCGGCATCGGGACGTTCGTCGCCGGGCGGCAAGCCTCGAGCGCAGCCGGGCGGCGGGCGCTGCTGCGCGAGGATGTCGAGCGCCTCGTCGTCGAAGCGCGCCACCTGTCGCTGGACGTTCAGGATGTTCTCGACGCGGTCTCCGATCACTGGAACCGCTTCGACAGGGGCAGCACGTAGACCGGAGACGCCATGCCACATCCGATTGAAGCCGCCGACCTCTCGTTGCGCTACGGCCGCACGGAGGCGGTGCGGCATCTGACGATGGAGGTGCCGGCGGGCAGCGTGTACGCGCTCATCGGGCCGAACGGGGCGGGCAAGACGACGACGATCAAGGCTCTGATGAACCTGCTGCGCCCCTCATCCGGCCGGGCGAGCGTGCTGGGCATCGACTCGCGACAGGTCGGGCCGGCGGCGCTCCAGCGCATCGGCTACGTGTCCGAGAACCAGGAACTGCCGCTCTGGATGACCGCGTCGGACCTGCTGGCGTACTGCGCGCCCTTCTACCCGTCGTGGGACCGCGCGTTCGCTTCGTCGCTCGCGGCGCAGCTCGCGTTGCCGATGGACAAGCCTTTGAAGGCCTGCTCGCGCGGCATGCGGATGAAGGCGGCGCTCGTCGCCTCGTTGGCGTACCACCCCGAACTGATCATTCTCGACGAGCCGTTCGCCGGCTTGGACGCCCTCGTGCGCGAGGAGTTCGCCGCGGGCGTCCTCGAGGTGGCCGGAGGCGATCGGCCGTGGACCGTGTTCATCTCGTCGCACGACATCGACGAGGTGGAGCGGCTGGCCGACTGGATCGGCGTCATCAACGACGGACGCCTCGAGCTGGCCGAGCCGGTCCCGTCGCTCGTCGCCAGGTTTCGGCGCGTCGAGGTGTTTGCCGGCGGCGACGCGGTCGTGCCCTCGCCGCTGCCGGCATCGTGGCTGCTGGCCGAGTCGTCTGGCCGCACCGTCAGGTTCGTCGAGAGTCAGTTCATCGACGGTGAATGTGGCCCCCGCGTCCGCCACGTGATCCCCGGTGCCCGGGACATTTCGGTCAACATTCGTGCGCTCCGCGTGCCGCTCTTCGCCTGGCTGCTCATCCTTCTGGTCCAGGCCGCCGTGATGGCGCTCGGACCGGGGCTCATCGATCCGGAGGCTCGAGGCGGGGGCGTACAGAGCTTCGCCGGATTTCTGGCCGGCGCGCGGCTGGCGTTCACCATCCTTCTCACGGTCCTGCTCGTCCAGCGCGACTCGCCCGTCGGCACCACCGCCGCTGGGTCTCCCGGCATTGGACCTGCGGGATGGCATCTGGCCGTTGGTCCTCGAGCAGGGAATGATCGTGTCGCTTGCCGCGATGGGCGCCGCGATCACCGCGACGATTCCCCAGTTTGCGGTGGCGGCGGTTGCTGCGGTCCTGCTCGTCGGCACCCTGACCAGTGAAATCCGGCCGTACGTGGAAAGACTGCCGTGGATGCGGATTCCATTCACGCAAGCGCCGCTCGTCGCCTGGGTGTCAGTCACGGTGCTTGGAGCCATCGGCGTCATCGCCTACCAGTACTCCCGAAGGCGCGCCGTCCGGGCGGCCGTCGCCGTGACCGGCGTGCTGGTGATCGGGGCGCTGAGCGCGCTGACCGTGCCCGCGTCGGTCGACCCCTCGTCCATCGCGCCGCTAGCGGCAGGCGTACTGGATCCCGGCACGATAACGGTTGACGTCGACCCGGCAGCGGTCCGCGCCGAGTCAGCGTCGACCATCGACCGGCGCGGCCGCCAAACCCGCTACCGGCACGCGAACACCATCCTGCGGATCTCCGGAGCCCCGCCGGCCATCGTGCTTCAGCCGTGGTCGATTGAGTCGACCTGGCAACCCGAGGGTATGCCGCCCATCCGTTGGCAGCGCCGAGGCGCCGCCGGGTACCTGACACGTGTGACGCGCGAAGGCGAAGACGACGAACAGCCGCATCGGAGCATCGCCATCGGGTTGGGAGACGTCGAACTGCTGAGGTCAACCCGCACCGAGGCGACGGCGTTCCGGACGACCCTTCTGAATCTTCGCGAAGAGGAGGTCTCCCGGTTGTCGTCTGCGCAGGGACCGCTCGATGCCGCAGTGACGCTGCGCGCGTGGCGGTACCGGCTCGTCGACGCCGCACCGCTGGCCGTGGGAAGCACGGTGTCCGCCAGGCAGGGCCGATTGACGGTACAAGCGATCACCCGGACCCGAGAAGGCGTCCACGTGGACGGCCGGCAGGTGTTCCTCCAACGGTTCGAACGGGCTCCCGAAGACTTCTTCGGATCCGGAATCGGCAGCTCAGAACACGTGTTGCTGAGAAACCAATCGCGGAAGCAGGCCATCCTTCTTGCCGCCGAATCGGTCAGGCAGCTCACTTACTCAATGCTGAGCGCACTCTCGAGTCTGCAGTTCGGGACTGGAACTAGGCGCATCCGCTTCGTGATCCCCCTCGCAGACGAAGACCGCGTGAGACTCGACGAAGAGTGGCTGAAGGGTGCCGAACTGGTCGTCATGCGCCCAGAGGATCTCGGCGTGTTCACCAGACCGTTGAGGGTGGAGTGGGTCAATCTTGATAGCGCACGTTAGGGGCTAGGGACTAGGGGCTAGTCAGATTAGGGGCTGAGGGCTAGTGGGACGCGGCTGTCGCCGCGTTGGTGCCCTTCAGGTGTCACGCCGAACATGAGTAACGCGTTGTGCCTGATCTGGCGTTGTGCCTGATCTGACTAGCGCCCAGCGCCTAGTCCCCAGTCCCTAGCCCCCAGCGCCTAGACCGTGAGCACCACCTTCCCGACGTTCCCCCTGTCCTGCAGGAAGGCGTGGGCGTCGGCGGCGTGCACGAGCGGGAACGCTTTCGCGACCACGGCTTTCAGGCGCCCGCCGGTGAAGTCTGTGAGCAGGGCCTCCATCGAGGCCGCCGCGAACCGGCGCTCGCCCCAGAGGTGCGCGAGATTGAGCCCGAAGACCCCTTTGTTGCCGTTCATGAGGTCGCGGGGATCGAACAGCGGCCGCTGCTGCAGAAACAACTGCACGCGCGCA
>JALOKU010000178.1 GCA_025456345.1 Vicinamibacterales bacterium
CAGCGCTACAAGGCCGAGTACGGCCGCAGCAACGGCGGCGTGATGAACATCGTCACCAAGAGCGGCACGAACAACATCAAGGGCAGCTTCTTCACGGCGTTCCGCGATGACTCGATGAACGCCCGGACCAAGACGCAGGAACTGGCCAACGTGGACAAGCAGGACTACCGCCGGTACCAGTACGGCGGGTCCTTCGGCGGGCCGATCGTCCAGAACCGCGCGCACTTCTTCGCCGCGTTCGAGCGCACGCAGCAGGACACGTACGCCACGGTGAACACCCTGGGGCTGTTCCCCGACAAGGACGGCACCTACCTGACGCCGTACCGCGAGAACCTGTTCACGGTGAAGGGGTCGGTCAATGTCACCCCGTCGCAGTTCCTGACCGTGCGGTACGGGCGGAACACGAACTCGCAGGTCTACGGCATCAGCACGCGGTCGGTCCCCGAGAACTGGGGCGACAGCACGAACACGTTCAACTCGATCAACGTGAACCACAACTGGGTGCTCGGCGGATCGAAGCTGAACGAGTTCATCTTCCAGTACGCGGATTTCGCCAACTACATCCTGGCGCGCACGGGCGACCCGCAGCAGACGTTCGCAAACGGCGTGGTGATCGGCTACAACTCGAACACGCCGCAAACCACCATCCAGCGCAAGTACCAGTTCCGCGACGACTTCTCGTGGAACATGAGCGGCATGGGCGGCCTCGGCCACGACTTCAAGGCCGGCGTGAACTTCATCAACGAGCCGCGGCTGTACGTGACGTTCAACTCGGGCAGCACGGACTACTCGTACACCCACCTCGACAACAACCTCGCGGGCCCGATCAGCGGCGTGTCCCGGAGCAAGGACGGCGCCGCGGCGAACCTGCCGATGAAGCAGTTCGGCGTGTACTTCCAGGACGACTGGCGCCTGACGAGCCGGCTCACGCTCAACGCCGGCCTCCGGTACGACCTGGTCACGGGATTCGCCATCGATCAGTCGGTTGTCACCAACTTCCAGAAGCTGCAGGCCGGAGGCCAGTCGGGCCTCTTCAACGGCGTCGTGGGCTTCCAGGAATGGGGGCCGTCGAGCCGGGAAGACTACAACAACATCCAGCCGCGCATCGGCATCGCCTGGGACGTGTTCGGGACCGGGCGGGACCTGTTCCGGACGGGCTGGGGCATCTACTACGACTTCGGGTACACCAACGCCAACATCCTGTTCCCGGGCTTGAGCGCGCAGGGCGGGTCGGGCGTGATCTTCACGGTGACCAACACGGCCGGCATCAAGAACCCTGACGGCAGCTTCTTCGCCTACGGCCAGCCCATCGCCAACATCTCCTCGCAGAACCAGGTGAACCCGGCAGGGCCGTTCTTCAGCTCGAACGTGGCGGTGCCGCGCGTCAAGCAGCCGTTCACGCAGCAGTTCTCGATTGGCTGGTCGCACGAGCTCACGCCATCCACCGTCATCGACGCCGACTACGTGCACGTCGAAGGCAAGGACCTCGGCGTCCGGTGGCCGCTGAACACCATCACGCCGGCCGGCACGCGCCGCTACGCGTCGCTCGGGTTCAGCCCGGCGAACCCGACGATGAACATGTCCATCGGGGCGAGCAAGTTCGACGGCTTCAACATCGGCATGCGCCGCCGCATGGCCAACAACTGGCAGCTCAACGGCTGGTACCAGTGGTCCAATGCCCGCGGCCTCGGCGGCCTCGGCCTCGACGAGTTGACGACGAACCTGGTGCAGGACGCCACCGACCCGCTGAATGACGTGCAGTGGGGGCCCTCGGCCCGCACCGACGCGCGCCACAAGGTCACCATCAGCGCCGTCATCAACATGCCGTGGGGCATCTATGTGTCGCCGGTCTTCCGCTACCGCTCGGCGCTGCCGCTCCACATCTGGACCGGCTACGACGTGAACGCCGACGGCGCGAACAACGACATCTACACGACCGCGTACAGGTTCACCGGGATTGACGCTGCCGGGAACGGCCAGTACGAGGAAATCGGCGCGTGCGAGTCGATCAACTGCGGGCGCGGCGCGGCGCTTTCGCAGTTCAACATGCGGGTCTCGAAGACCTTCAAGTTCGGGGGGCGGTACGCCATCGAGGCCATCGCCGAGGTGTTCAACATGTTCAACGCGATCAACCCGAACTTCGGCGTCGGGTCCGCCTCGAGCTCCCGTTTCTACACGGGCACCAAGGCGAGTCCGGTCCCGAATACGGTGTTCATGAAGCCGACGTCGTTCTCCGGTGACGCCGGCCAGCCCGAGCAGCGCGTCGGGCAGATCGGGTTCAGGTTTACGTTCTAGGCGCCAGGGACTAGGGGCTAGGGACTAGGCGCTAGTCAGACAGCGGGCGGCTGGGTTCGATCCCGGCCGCCCGCTGTCGTGTACAAACGGCGATGGCGTGTAGGATTGGTTTATGCGACGGGGGAAGCGAGGCGTCGTCGTGCCGGCCGCCACGGTTGTTGCCGCGGCGTGCGTGGCCGCCTTCGTCTTCTACGCGACGACGCGGCGCCCGGCCATTCAGGCCGAGCCGGGGCCTTCGCCGCCGCCCATCCGTACCGTCGTCCTCATCACCATCGACACCCTGCGCGCCGATCGCGTGGGTGCGTACGGGTGGGCGGCCGCGCGCACGCCGGCGATGGACGCGCTTGCCGCCCGCGGCGCCCGCTTCACCCGGGCGTTCGCCACGGCGCCGATCACCCTGCCGTCGCACGCGAGCCTGCTGACAGGCCTGTACCCGCCAGGCCACGGCTCCCGCCACAACGGCATGAGGGTGAGCGGCGGGCCCGCCACGCTCGCGACGGTGCTCCGCGAACAGGGCTGGGCAACAGGCGCCTTCGTCGGCGCGTTTCCCCTCGACCGCCGTTTCGGGCTCGATCGCGGCTTCGAGCGCTACAGCGACCGCATGCCCCGTGGCGCCGACGGCAGACTGCTGAACGAACGGCCGGGACGGGCCGTGGTCGACGAGGCGCTGGCGTGGATTGGCGGCATCGGAGATCAGCCAGCCCTTCTATGGGTGCATCTCTTCGAACCGCACGCGCCGTACGAACCCGACCCGGCGCGCGGGCCGGACGGGCGAGTCGTGCCCGCCTTGGTCCGCTACGACGATGAGGTGGCGAGAGCGGATCATGAGACTGGGCGGCTGCTGGCGGGCCTGGGAGAGCGGGCGGCGGCGGCGCTGGTCATCGTGGCCGGCGATCACGGCGAGGCGTTCGGCGAGCACGGCGAGATCGCGCACAGCGTCTTCCTCTACGACACGACGCTCCGCGTGCCCCTCATTGTCGCGGGCCCCGGCTTCGGCGCCGGAGCGCCCGACGCCGACGTGTCGCTCGTGGACGTGCTGCCGACCGTCGTGGCCGCGCTGGGCCTGCCGCCGCGCGACGTGGACGGCGTCAGCCTGTTGCCGCTCGTGAACGGTCACACGCTCCCGCCACGCGACCTGTACGCCGAGACGTTCGCGCCGCTGTTCGATTTCGGGTGGAGCTCGCTGCGCAGCGTCCGGTCGGGGCCGTGGAAGTACATCGCGGCGCCCGGGCCGGAACTCTACAACGTCGCCGCCGATGTGGCCGAGTCGGAGAACACCATCCTGCGCGACGGTCCTCGCGCGCGCGATCTGGCCGCGCGTGTCGCGAAGTACTCAGGCCCGGAACCCACGGCCGAGGCCGGCCCCGCCGCGCCCGTTGACGCCGAATCGAGGGGGCGGCTGGGCGCGCTGGGCTACGTGGCCTCGAGCCCTTCAGGAGTCCCCGGCAGCCGCCCCGACCCGAAAGATCGCCGTGAGCTTGCGGCGCGGATGGCGCAGGTCGTGACGGGTGAGCTCGAGGGCGCGGCGCTGCGCGCCGCCCTCGAAGCCATCGTCGCCGAGGATCCGCGCAACGGGCAGGCGCAGATGCGGCTGGGGTACGCGCTCCTCGACAACGGTGATCTGCGCCGCGCGGAGCAACACTTCCGCGCGGCCCTGGCGGTGTCGATGCGAACAGCCGACGTGCACCTCGGCCTGGCGATGTGCTTCGTGTCGGCGGGCCGGCCCGGCGAGGCCGCGAGCGCGCTGATGGAGGCGAGGCGCATCGAGCCGGGAAACCCGGTCGTCGAAGCCAATCTCGGCTCGCTGGCGCTCGATGCCGGCGATATGGCGAAGGCAGTGGAATTGCTCGGCGCGGCGCTTCTCATCGATCCGGACCTGCACCAGGCGCGGTTCAACCTCGCGCGCGCGCTGGCGAGGCAGGGAAGGCGCGGTGAGGCGTTGAAGGAAGCCGAGACGCTGCTGCAGCGCCTGCCTTCTCAGGCGCCGCAGCGCGCGGAAGTGCAGCGGCTCGTTGACGCGCTGCGCTGACCTGACTACCGCAGCGCCCTCGCGGCGAGCCATGACCGCTGCACGACGGTCGCCAGGATCATGGCGGCCCAGATCCACGTCAGCCAGCCCAGCCAGCCCGGCAGAAGCGCCCACAGGACGTACATGGCGGTGGTTTCACCGGCCTCGGCGATCCCCGGGGTGAACTGAAACGTCCGATCCGTGCCGCCGACGGTTCGCCCCATCGCCGACGCCGCGTTGGACAGGGCCAGGGTGGTGGTGATGGCAAGCACGTAGCCGGCGAGAATCACCAGCCAGACGATGCGGTGCTCCGGGTGGGCTGCCGCGAAACCGATCAGCATGATCGAGTAGGCGGCCATGTCGAGGGTGATGTCGAGATAGCCGCCGAACGGCGTGGACCGCTTCGTCATGCGCGCCACGACGCCGTCGAGGCCGTCGCACAGGCGGCTGACGAGCCAGACCACGACTCCCGCCCGCGGGTGGCCGGCCGCGACGAGCCAGGCCGCCGCCAGCGCCACGACAAATGCGGCCGCGCTGACGGCATTGGGCGACACGCCGGCGCGCGCGAGCGCAGCGGCAATCGGCATCACCGCACGAGGCAGGATGGAGCGCACCCGCTCATCGAACATCGCGTGGTGGCCTCGCGGGTCTCGTCATCATGCCTGCCTGTGGTCAGCGCGGCGCGCTGCCCAGTACGCGCCGGATGAGCGGTTCCAGTGCTTCTTCGGTCATGCGGCCAGGATTGTAGAGCCGCACCACGCCTTCCCGGTCGACGATGACGAGCGTTGGCGTCGTGCTCACGCCGTAGCGGTCGAGGTTGGCCGGCGCGATCGGGACCGGCATGTCCGCCAGTTGGCCGTAGGCCGCCTGTCTGACCTGGTCGATG
>JALOKU010000179.1 GCA_025456345.1 Vicinamibacterales bacterium
GGGCGACCGTGCGGCTTCTCAGCCGCCACGTGCACGCCCAGCAGGCATCACGCCGGCCGAGCGCCCGTGCGCCCCGCTCGCCGCCCCCCTGACGCGACCACGCTACTTGAGGCGCGCGATCTCTTCGATCAGCTTCTGTTCGAAGCTCGAGGTCGCCTGCTTGCGCTGCTGCTTATTGGTGTCGTAGCTGCTGAACATGAAACTCCCCCGCACCTTCAGCGGGATGTTGGCCAGTTCCTTCTGATCGGCATCCGTGAGGATGAGGCGTCCGGCAACCGTGCTGCGGCCCGATCCGAGGCCGACCATGATCCGCTTGGCCTTGCTGCCAGAGGTGAACTCCTCCAGGAGGATGTGTGCGCTGACAGGCGATTCGCCGATCTCGAAGCCGGAGCTCTTCAGCGCGTTCCGCAGCATGTCCTCGAGGGCGGCCGGCGCGCCGTCATCCTTGACCTTGTCCGGGTTGGCGATGACGGTCGCCTCGACCAGCACGACCTTCAGGTCTCTCAGCACCGCCGTGCCCTGGGCGTCGGCCCGCGTGGGCCAGACCATGGACAGCAGGGCAACCGCAAAGGGCAGTACGTAACGTTTCAGATGCATGTCCTTCTCCTTCAGATGCCCGGGCGGCCGAAGGTGTCCATAGTGTGCGCGTACAATCTGGACCCCGGCGTGCGGCGATGCAAGCGGTTGGGCCGGATGAGCCGCAGAATGTGTATCCGAATCACGACAGCGGGTACCGAACCGTGAGAGAAGCCTGTAGAATCCTCTGGCCGCACTGAGGGGTCGTCACGTCATGCCACCTGGCCACCTTCGCCGCCCCGTCGTCGGGGTGATGGGCTCGAGCACGCAGGCCTTCGAAGACCTCGCCGTGCCGCTGGGCCGGTGGCTCGCGTCAGCCGGCGTGCACCTCGTCGGCACGATGGAGGCCGTCAGCCGCGCGTTCGCCGCGGTGCGGCCACGGGCAGGGATGGTGATTGGCGTCCTGCCGGCTGACCTGCCGGACGGCGTCGCGGTGCCGCGCGCGGGCTACCCGAATTCCTCGGTCGAAATCGCGATCCTCACGCACCTGCCGCTCAGCGGCATCACCGGTACCGACCCGCGCAGCCGCAACCACATCAACATTCTGTCGTCGGATGTCGTGATCGTGCTCCCGGGCAACGAGGGGACGGAGTCCGAAATGACGCTGGCCGTCAGGTATAAGAAGCCGGTCGTATAAGAAGCCGGTCATCGCGTTCTTCGGCGATCACGCCGTAGAGTGGCAGCCCCCGCAAGGCGTGCCCATCGCCCGCACGATGGCCGAGGTCGAACGGTTCGTGCGCGAGGCGCTCGCTGAGCGACTCCCCTAACGCGCGACCTTCTCCCCGTCGATCTCGACAACAACGACCGTGCCCATCGGATCGAGGATCGGCCTCGGCAGCGTGAACGACGTGCGGCCGTCCTTCACCACGAGCTCGAGCGGCGCGTTGTTCGCCAGCAGGTAGGCGCGCTTCACGGCGTTGCCCATCGCCGGAATCTCGAACGGCACCCGCGTTTCGATGAAGAACGTGAAATACAGCTTCCCCGGCTTCGCCGTCACGCGGTACTCGTCGCGGGACAGGAAGAGCGGCTGGCCGCGCAGATCCTTCGTGCCCTTTGCGCTCGGTTCCCCCAACTCTTCCCCGAACGGCGTCGGCATCGCGCCATACACCGCCTCGCCGTTCACCTTCAGCCACCGGCCCGCCGCGCGCAGCACGTCCTGGCTCGCCGGCGGGATCACCCCGTCGGCCATCGGGCCGACGTTCAGCAGGTAATTGCCGCCCTTGCTGACGATGTCGACGAGCTTGAAGATGATCTCGCCGGGCCGCTTCCAGTCGACATCGTCTTTCCGGTAGCCCCAGGTGTGATTGATCGTCGCCGGCGTCTCCCACGCCTCGGTGCGTTTCTCGCCCGGAATGATGTTGTCGCCCGTGCTCACGTAGTCGCCCGCCGCGCCCAGACGGCCGTCAATCAGGGTGTTCGGCTGCAACGACCGCACGAGGTCGGTGAAGCGCTGGGACCGATCGGCGGTCATCAACTGGGGCGTGTCGAACCAGACGAGCGCCACCGGGCCGTAGCCGGTCAGCAGCTCGCGCACCTGCGGCTCGGCCTTGTCCCGCAAGTACTGATCGAAGTCCTTCTTGTCGTTCGGGGGGAAGTCCCAGTTGTTCCCGGCGCCGTTGGGCTCGTGCCAGTCCTGCGCCTGCGAGTAGTAGAAGCCGAGGCGCATCTTCCGCTTCGCGCACGCCGCCGCAAGTTCTTTCAGGATGTCGCGCTTGAACGGCGTCGCGTCCACGGCGTTGTAGCGGCTTACCTTCGAGCCGAACAGCGCGAAGCCGTCATGGTGTTTCGAGGTGATGACGATGTACTTCATGCCCGCGTCCTGGGCGAGCTGCACCCAGGCGTCGGCGTCGAACTTGACGGGGTTGAACTGCGACGCGAGCGCCTCGTACTCGCGCACGGGAATCTTCGCGCGGTTCATGATCCACTCGCCGATGCCTGGAATCCGGGCGCCCTTCCATTCCCCTGCAGGAATGGCATAGAGGCCCCAGTGGATGAACAGGCCGTACTTGGCCTCGCGGAACCACGCGAGGCGCGCCTCCTTCTGCGGGTCCGGCGGCGGCGGTGTCTGCTGGGCGTGAAGGGCGGCCACCGCCAGCGCCAGGCACAGTCCGGCGAGCGGCACCCACAACCAGCGGTTGACGTCACGGCGCGAGAGCCTCATGTGGCGGTCCTCCATCCTGTCTGGTGCCGATTCTGTGCCACCGCCGGTGGCCACTGCAAGCGGCGTGCGGCGTGTCCGATAAGAAGGTCATGAGACTGGCTGCCGGAGTGTGGGCGGCGTGCGCCGCCGCCGTCCTTCTCGCCCAGGCGTCGGCCCAGACGCCTCAACACCCCTTCCCCCCGCCTCCGCCGCCCCGTGGCCCGGTCACCTCCGCCGAAGCGGTCGAGATGGTCCACGCGCACAACGCCTGGCGCACCCGCGCCGGCGTGCGCTCGCTCCGGTGGGCCGCCGACCTCGCCGCCCAGGCCCAGAACCGCGCCCTGGAGCTGGCCAGACAGGGCTGCGCGCTCGAGCACGGCGTGCTCCCGGACGACGTCGGGGAGAACCTCTACCGGGCCAGCGCCCTTGAATCCGACAGCGGAAGACGGTCCTTCTACGCCCTCTCGCCGGCACACGTGGTTGATGCCTGGGGCGCCGAGTCGGCCGACTACTCCCCCGCCAGCGACACCTGCACGCCGGGCCGCCAGTGCGGCCACTACACCCAGATCGTGTGGCCGTCGACCGAAGAGGTCGGCTGCGGCATGGCGGTCTGTCCCTTCCTCGGCCAGGTCTGGGTCTGCCGCTACCGCCCGCGCGGCAACCTCCGCGCCCTCAGGAGATAGCCGAGAACCGCGTTAACCCGCGGCGACCGCCGCGTTCGTGGAACTTTCCGTGTATGCTGTGCGTCATATGGTATAGTGTGACGCATGGTAATGGGTGAAACACAGCAGACGCCTCGCGACAGCCTCTCCCTCGAACTCCGCAGGGGCGCCCTCGTGCTGGCGGTCCTCGTGGAACTGCGGCACGAGGAGTACGGCTACTCCCTCAAGAAGCTCCTCTCGGACAAAGGCCTCGAGATAGACGAGGGCACCCTCTACCCCTTGCTCCGCCGGCTGGAATCGCAGGGACTGCTCAAGAGCGCGTGGCGCGTCGAGGACGGCCGGCCCCGGCGCTACTACCAGGCGAGCGTGCAGGGCGAGAAGCTGGCGAAGGAACTGGCGGCCGAGTGGCGCGCGCTCGCGGCCGTGATCGGCAAGCTCGTCGGCTGACGAAGGAGAGAGACGTGATGGACCTCATCAATCGCTACGCGCACGAAGTTGGCCAGTACCTCCCCCACCGCATGCGGGCGGACGTGGAAGCTGAACTGCGTTCCCTGCTGACGGACTCGGTCGAGGAACGGGCGCGCGCGGAAGGCGTGCCCGCCGGCGACGAACTGGCGGCGAAGGTGCTGCGCGAGTTCGGCACCCCGAAGGACGTGGCGGCCCGGTATGCGCCGGAACCGCAGTATCTGATCGGCCCGCGGCTCTACCCGGCGTACCGCACGGCGGTAAGAATCATGCTGCCCGTCCTCGCCGCCGTGGTCCTCGTGCTCGTCGTCGTCGGTCAGTTCAGGCATCCGGGCGAGCCGCCCAGCGTGGTGCCGTTCATCCGCGCGACGGGGAGCTTCCTGTGGAGCGCGCTCGTCAATCTCGGCATCATGACGCTCGTCTTCGCCCTGGTGGAACGCTCGATGCGCCGCAGCGAGGCCAACGGGAAGGCGTGGGACCCGTCGTCACTTCCGCAGGTGGATGATCCCGATCGCATCTCCTATTTCGGCCGCATCTTTTCGCTGTACATCATCGCCGCCCTGGCGTTGCTGTTCAACTTCTTCCCGGACTGGGTGGCCGTGTACGTGTTCAGGAACAGCGACGGGAACGTCTACCCGCTGCTCACACCGGCCTTCAGCCGGTATCTGCCGCTCATCAACACGTGGTGGCTCCTCGCCTTCGTCCTCAATCTGGCGGTCCTGCGCCAGGGCCGCTGGACTCGGCCGACCCGGTGGGCCGACTTCGGCCTCGAGGTTGGCTGGGCAAGCATCCTGCTGCTCATCGTGCTGGGGCCGCCGGTGTTCCGCTACGACGACCTCACCAAGGTCATCGCGCAGTGGTTCCTCATCTTCTCGGCCATCAACGCGTGCGTGCTGCTCTACCGGTTGCTTCGGCGCCGGCCGGCCGAACCCTGGGCGCGGGCGTGACGGACCATCTTGACTTCGGCGCCGGCGGGCCTAGATTGTAGGGAGACGGCGTCCGTACCTCCTCGAACGGGACCCGAGGCCCGTTTCCGGACGATGATCAGCACTCCCTGGGCAGTCGTGCTGGCCGGCGGCGACGGCGATCGTGTGTCGGCGCTGACGCGCAATGTCGACGGCGGGTTCGTGCCCAAGCAGTTCTGGTCGCGGGACGGCCGCGATCCGATGGTGCGATGGGCGCTCGCCCGCGCCCGCCGCATCGCGCCGGCGGCGCGTGTGCTGGTGGCGGTCAAGGAAGCGCACCGCGGGTTCTGGACCGAGGCGCTCGCCGACGTCCCGTGCGCCAACGTGCTCGTCCAGCCGGAGAACCGGGGCACCGCGGCCGGCGTCCTGCGGGCGGCTGTCGAGATCCAGTCGCGCGGGATCACCACCGACCCGGTCGTGCTGCTGCCATCCGACCACTTCGTCGCCGACGAGGCCGTTCTGCACAGCGCGCTGGCCGCCGCCGTCCGGGCTGTCGAGCGGGGCGTCGCGCCGGTCGTCCTGCTGGGCATGTGCCCCGGCGAGCAGCGGAGCGGGTACGGGTGGATCCTGCCGGCGTCGCCGGCGCCGTTCGCGGGCGTCCGCTGCTTCCTCGAGAAGCCGCCCGAGGCGCGGGTGCGGGACCTGGTCCGGGACGGCGCGCTCATCAACAGCTTCATCCTCGCGGCGCGGGCGCACGTGCTGCTGGCCCTGGTCGGCCGGGTCTTCCCCGACATCCTGCGGGCGTTCCAGCGCCTGTCGCGCAAGCTCCAGGGAGGGCCGGACGCGCAGGATCTGTACCTGGGACTGCCGCTGATGGACCTCTCGCGGGACGTGCTCCAGCACGCCACGGCGTATCTGTCGGTGCTCCGCGTGCCGCCCTGCGGCTGGACCGACCTGGGCACGGCCGAGCGGCTCCGGCCGTTCCTCGGCCCCGTGCCCGCCTCGTCGCGCCTCGCGCCGGCGGGCGCCGGCGCCGCGGCGTGAGGCGGTTTCATGACCCGTTCTCGCGGGCCAAGGCAGCCGCTGAACGCAGGTCATGACAGCGGTCCTGGTAATTCCCGGGTTACGATGCGGCAGCCCGCATGCCGCGACGACGCTCATCGCCCGCACCGCCACCGGCACCCACGGTCCCGGCCGCGTCTTCCGCACGCCCCCGGCCATGGTCCGTCTACCTGTTGCGCTGCGCCGACGGCACGCTCTATGCCGGCTCGACGACGGACGTGGACGCCAGGGTTGCGGCACACAACGCGGGCCGCGGCGCGAGATACACCTCGGGCCGGAGGCCGGTCGAGGTGGTGTATGAGGAAGAGTGCGGGTCGAGGTCAGCCGCCCTCAGGCGCGAGCACGCGCTGAAGCGGCTGACCCGTGCCGCGAAAGACGCGTTGATCAGGCGATCGTGATGCCCGTGTCCAGGTAGACGTCCTGGATCGTGTGCAGCAGCTTGGCGCCCTCGGCCATCGGCCGCTGGAACGCCTTGCGCCCCGAGATCAGGCCCATGCCGC
>JALOKU010000074.1 GCA_025456345.1 Vicinamibacterales bacterium
TCGCCCATGACGAGCGCGTGCAGGCGGTCCCGCCGCGCGAACATCGCGGTTTCAAACCGCCCGCGGTTGCCCGTGCGCGTGTAGTCGAGGAACAGTGTGGCCGGGAGAGGCGGAATCGGGTCCGTCAGCGCCCGGTCGGCGCGGGCCACGACCCGCGTGCGCAGGCCCGGCGACAGGCGCGCCCACCCGGCGCGGTCGTCGATGGCGGGAACCGGATGCCAGGCGTCGGGAGCCAGGAGTACGCCCCGGAGCTTCTCCGCGGGCCAGTCGGCGGCGAGCACCGGCGCGGCCTGGGCGGGCGGTCCCTGGGGCGCCGCCGCGATCGGCCCGGCCCACCACGCGAGGCAGGCGCACGCTAGCGCGGAGAGGACACCGCAGAGAGGTCTGGGCATGACGGGCCTGCCCTTCACCGGATCAACTGAAACACCTGGATCCTGCTGTTGTCCCTGTCGGCGATGAAAACCTCGTCCTTGTCGTTGATGCACATCTGGGAGGGATGATTGAGCGCCGCCTCCTCCCACCCCATCGTGAGCTGCCTGGACAGGAACGAACCGTCCCGTCCGAAACTGACGACGCGGCTTCCGGTGCCCTCGAGAACGAAGATGATGCCCTTGCTGGTAGTGAGGTAGGTCGGCAAGGTGGCCACCGACTCGGTCAGGTCTCCTCCTAGTGGCGTGAACACTTTGGCGCCGCCGGCGGCGGAGAACAGACGTCGTCCGATCGAATCGAGCAGGTAGACGGTTCCCCCCGCGTCGACGGACAGATCGGCGCCGAAACCGACAGCCTCGGGAAACGGAAGCACCCGCTGAAACCGACCCTCGGCATCCAGCACCAGGACGCGCGCCGAGAAGACGTCGAGGATGTAGATGTTGTCGGCCGAGTCGATCGTGAAGCTCCTCGGGACGATGGTGGCGGGAGGCGGAACCCCGTCGAACGCGAGAACCGCCTTGAACTCGCCGTCAGAACCGAGCCGGACGATGCGCCGCTGCACGGTGTCGAGGGCGAGCGTCTCACCCTTCGAGGTGAGCTGAATCCTGGACGGCGCCGGCAGCTGGGCGATCTTGATCTCGCTTCCCCCGCTCACGGTCCTCTCCTGATAGGTGAAGCGCAGCAGGCGGCCGTTGCCCGTGTCGGCCACCACGAGCCGGCCCGTGCCGCCGCACGCCACGCCTTCGGGAAGGTGGAGCCCGGCTCCCTTGTCATCGAGGTAGACCGAGGCCAGGTACCTGAGCTTGGCGCCCTCGGCAGCGGTGAGCCGCAGGTGTCCGAAGACGAGCGTGATCGCGACGAGACAGGCGAACGAGACGGTCTTCACCGATTCACCTCGTGTACTTCTTGTGGCACCGGGTGCAGAGCTCCACGTTGGTCGGGTTGAGGAGCATCCACTTGTACTCGGTCCCATGCCCCTTGTGACAGCTCAGACAGTCGACGCGCAGGTTCTTGTTCCGCGGATCGACGGCCTGCTCGCCGACGGGATGGGCGGAGTGCTGCGCGTAGTCGTGGCAGGTCGTGCAGAGCTTGATGACCGACGGCTGGTCGATCAGGTGCACGCCGCTCGATCCGTGGGGGGAATGGCACGCCACGCACGCACCATCCTTCACCGGCGCGTGCTTCACCGTCGTCGCCTCGATCCGCTTCAACGTGTCCGCATGGCAGCCGCGGCACAGCTCCGCGCCGTTCCTTTCCAGCAGCTTGTCGTACTTCGCCGCATGGGGGCTGTGGCAGTTCACGCACCCCCGCCTGTCCGCCACGGTCCAGTGCAGGCGCCCCTTCGCCATGGTGGCGTTCACCATGTCGTTGTGGCACCCCTTGCAGAGCTCATAGCCGTTCCGCTTCGTGGCGAAGGGGGAAGCCGATGTCGGGGCCTCGTGGCAGACGTTGCACGTGCGGCTGGCGACCGGCGCGTGCACGCTGTTCAACATCAGCGCCGGCTGGTTCGAGCCGTGCGGGTCGTGGCAGGACGTGCAGGACGCCTTGGCCACCGGGTAGTTCATGTGCCGCGACAGGAAGGCCGGCGTGTCGGGCTTGTGGCAGGTCACGCAGACTGCCGGGACGGCGGTCTTCAGCAGGCTGACGGACTTGTCGGAGCCATGCGCGCTATGGCAGGTCAGGCACCCCTGCTGCACCGGGCTGTGCTTGAACCTGGCCTTGGCGATCGATTCGCCAAGCTCCTTGTGACAGCCGAAGCACAGCGCGTCGCCTCTGGCCAGGAGGTTGGCGGCGTTCTCGGCGGCGTGAGGGTCGTGGCACTTCTCGCATTGCCCGTCGGCCACGACCTTGTGGGCACTCTTCGCGTTGGCCGGAATGACGTTCTCGTGGCACCCGGCGCAGATCTGGCGGGTGCTGCCCGACAGCAGCTTGGCATGCGACGACACGTGGGGGTCATGGCACCCCGAACACTCGCCGGTCCGCACCGGCGTGTGGACGAACCGTTTCTTCAGCTTCTGACCGAAATCGGCGTGGCACGCGAGGCAGGCCTTCTTCTGGTCCGGCTCCTTCAGCCGGTAGGGATTCTGCTGGCCGAGGGCCGCCGTGTGCAGTCCCAGCAGCGCAGCCACCGACACGAGGGCGATCGTCAGACGCGAACCCATGGTTGTCCCCTCAGCTGATCTTGGCTCGCGACGGAAGGTGGCAGTCCTGACACGACCTCATCGCAAACGGCGGATGAACGTTGCTCTTGAAGAAGTGCGGCTCCTTCGACCCATGGGCGTCGTGGCAGCGCGCGCAGCGCATCCGCGCCGGGTCGATCTGCAGGTGCGCCTCGCCGAAGGCCGCCGAGCCCGGTTCGTGACACTCCGCGCACACGGTCCGAACGGGCTTGACCATCAACCGGTCCTCGCCGGACGCATGGGGGCTGTGACAACGGAGGCAGTCCCTGGCAGCCGGCGAATGCACGTGTCCCGCGTCCATGGCCGACTTGATCTCCTTGTGGCAGGCGAGGCACAGATCGGGGCCCTTCGCCAGCAGGAGGCCGTTGAGGGCGGTCTGGTGCGGGTTGTGGCACGCCGTGCACTCGCCGGCCGCCGCCGGCTGGTGCTTCGCCTTGCCCGCCGCCACCGCCTGGTCGACATCGCCATGGCACGCCGCGCAGAGCTTTCCAATCTTGTCCGTTGCCATGCCCTTGACGTTGCTGCCGTGAGGGTCGTGGCAGTTGAGGCACATCCCCTCGACGAAGGGCCCGTGCTTCGCGCCGCTCTCGAAGGGCTTCATGAGGTCCGCGTGGCACGATTCACACAACTTCGCGCCGTCGGCCTTCACCAGGCCCTGCTGGCCGGAGCCGTGCGGCTGGTGGCACGCGGAGCACTCGCCGTCCCGGACCGGCTGGTGCGTGTAGGTCTTGAGGAAGCTGGTCTCGGCGTCTGTGTGGCAGCCGAAGCAGACGCGGTCCATCCTGTCCTTCAGGATGCCCTTGACGTTCGAGCCGTGAGCGTCGTGGCAGGCCGTGCACTCGTCGGCCGCGGCCGGCGCGTGCGGCACCTTCGACGCCTGCAGCGCGTCCTTGGTCTTGGCATGGCACGTGAGGCAGAGCGGCCCGGGTTTCGCCGTCAGCAGCCGCGCGTTGTCGGCCGAGTGCGGGCTGTGGCACGACAGGCAGCCCTGCGCGCTCGCGACGGGGGCATGCTTGAAGGTGACCGCAGCCTCGTGCTCCTTGTGGCAGGTGATGCAGAGGACGTTCCCCTTACTCGTGAGCAGTCTCGGACTATCCGATGCGTGGGGACTGTGGCACAGAAGGCACTGGCCCTCCTTGAACGGCAGGTGCTGCACCTTTCCGGAGCCCTTCATGGCCGCGGCATCGTGGCAGCCGGAGCACAACTGGGCCCCCTTCGCGTTCACCTCAAACGGCTTCCCGGAGGCTGGTGCCGGGTGGCACGTCTCGCACTGGGCGGCCGCGACGGGCGCGTGCACGCTGGTCTTCAGGAGGTTGGGCTGCGCCGAACTGTGCGGACTGTGGCAACTGGAGCAGGACGCCCGGTCCACCGGGTACCCGGCGTGCGCCTTGGCGAAGGCCGGCGCGTTCGCCGGGTGGCAGCCAAGACACAGGGCCTTCTCCTCTTTGACGAGAAGATTGGGCTCGTCCGCGCCGTGCGACGAATGGCAGGCGGAGCACCCGTCCGACTGCAGCACCGCGTGGACGACCTTCTGTTCGTAGTCAGCCCTGTCGTGGCACTGATAGCAGATCTGCTTCGGCTCGGCGTTGAGCAGATGATCGGCCTTCGAGGCATGAGGGTTGTGGCAGAGCACGCACGAGCCGCGCTTCACGGCGGAATGGACGTGCGCCTTGCTCAGCCCGATCTTGTCCTTCGTATGGCAGGTGTAGCAGAGCTCGTTGCCGTCCTTCTTCATGGCGCGCTTCGCGACCAGCCCATGGCGAAGGTGGCAGTTCTCGCACTTGTTGTCCCGGACACCCGCATGGACGGTCTTCAAGCCCATGTACTTGTCCGAGAACGCCTTGTGGCAGCCCAGGCAGTCGCGGGCCGCGAGGCCCTGCTTCGAGCCCTGCGGGGCCCCGCCGAGCGTCCGCTTCGGCGGTTCCTGTCCGTGAGACGCGGCAAACCCCGCGAACCATACCAGCAGGGCGCCGCACGCCAATGCCCTGATCAGCCTCCCGCTTGTCGGCATCACTGCATCCTCTTGACGTAGGTCTCGACCTTGGCCAGTGGCCGAAGCTTGCCGGCGTAGCCCTCCAAGGCCTTCTTGAGCTTCTCCTGGTAGAGCTTTTTCGCGATGTCTTCCCTGACCTCGTCGTACGGCCTCGGCGACGGCGCGATCACCTGCTGCACGGCCAGGACGTAGACGTGGCCTTCCGGGCTCACGTACAACTTGAATTCCCCGGCCTTGGCCCCCGCGAGCGTCTTCTGCATCCCGGCCGGCATGCTGTCGGTGGTGACTGGCCGCCCGTCGAATTCCAGCAGCCCGGGCGCTCCTTTGCCCACCTGGCCTCCGGCGTTCGAGGCCACCCAGCCGAAGTCCGCGCCTTCCCTCAGCTTTCGCATCGCGTCTTCGGCGGCGGTTCGCTGCGCAAAGGCCAGGCCTCGCATCCTGATCATCCCCGGGCTGGAGTACTCCTTGAGATGTCCGTCGTAGTGCTTCCGGACGTCCTCCTCCCTCATCTTGTTCTCAGGGACGATGACCTTCTGGAAGAAGCTGTCGAAGACGAGGGAATCCCGGTAGGCCGTGGCCCGATCGCGGTACGCGTTCGTCTTGTCGATGCCGAGCTTCAGGGCCTCCATGTTCAGGAGCCTCCGCGCGACCATGGCGTCGAGGGCGTCGCCCTTCTGCTCGTTCATCTTCTTGCGCTGCGCGGCCTGGTTGGAACCGTGGAACAGCTGCATCCGCAGGTAGTCGGTCAGGTCTCCGACGGTCACCGGCGCCGCGCCCTTGATCTCCGCCACGACCCGCTTGTCTTTCAGCAGGGCGTCGATCCCTGGCTTGGCTGCCTCGTAGTCGAGGCTCTTGAGGAGGGCCGTGTTGACGACGGTCTGGCGCCTCAGTTCCTGCTCATGGGCCTTCAGGGCGACCAGTTGCTGCTGGTTGAGGACCTGCTTGCGGGCCTCCGCCCGGGCCTCGGGATTCTCCGGGTAACGGACCTCCAGCACCTTCACGACGACGAACCCGGACGGGATCCTGACGACAGGGCCGACCTGGCCCGCCCCCAAGGGAGCGATCGCCTCAGCAATCTGGGGCAGGAAGTCCTGCTTCGGGTGAAAGGCATCGTCGGTCTGCGTCCGGGCGGCCTTCGCGGCCACCGCTCGCGCGGCCACCGTATCGAACGCCGTACCGGTGGTGATTTCCTTCTGCGCGCGCTGGGCGGCCTTCTCGTCCTGGAAGACGAGCGCGGTCGTCTTCCATTCGCGGACCTGGTCCCTGAACAGCTTTTCGACGGCGGCCGGATCGGGTTTGACGTCCTTCACGATCCGCTCGAAGAGCACCTCCCGCATGATCTCGCGGGAGGCGACCTCGACCTGCTTCCGGATCTCCGGAACCTCGTCGAGCCCCATCGTCGCCGCCTCGTGAGCGACGAGCTTGATATTGATCAGCCGGTCGAGCACTTCGAGCTCTTTTGCCGTGCCGAGGCCCCGGCCCAGGCGCGCTTTGTCCGCCGACGGCCCGAGTTCCCTCAGCAACTCGTCGAGGAAGATCGCATCGCCAGCCACCGACGCCACCGCCGGCCTGCCGCTCTTGACAGGCAGAGCCTGGCCCGCGGCGCTGAGAATGGCCTGGGCGTGCACCGAGGCCACAAGGAGGCCCGTGACAACGACAGTCTGATATCGCATGCGACCCTTCTGAGCGCCCGTACCGCGCTCACATCTTCACCGGCCGAGGCCGGCGATCATCTCGACCGTGATTCCGACCATCTGCGTGGCCATGGCGTGCGCGGTTCTCGAGGTTCCCCGCCCGAACACGCCCACGCCATCGCTGCCTTCATTGTAGCTTTCCGAACTCCACACGACCCGGCGGCTCTTCCTCTCGACCAGCACCGCCGAGAACTCCACGCGCGTCCTGCCCGCCGGCCCTTCGTAGTCCTCGTAGCGGAGCACGCGCCCTCCCAGGACGAAGTCCGCGTCGATCAGTGACGCCAGCGTCTCGGCATCGATCAGGGAGGGCCCGCCGTCCATGATGATCCGGGCGTCGAGCAGCTGCCGCCTGACCATACCCGTGTCCACGACTCGGAACTGGCGGACGGCCGACAGGTGCCTGGTGAAGAGCAGCGCCAGGATCTCTCCGGCGTTCCGCCGTTCGCTCAGGTTGACAAACGGCAGCACCGCAATGGTGTACGCCTGTCCGGCTTCGATGGCCGGGCTTCGGTACGCCGATTTCGGGCGGAACTTGGACGCGCGCTTCGGGCCGGCTCCGGCCTCTCCCGTCTTGAGATAGCCGAGCAGCGAGCCCGCAAGGCGATCCAGGGCCCTGGTCAGCAGCGCCTGGTAGTCGTTGACGACGCCCAGCTCGAAGAACCCGGGCGCGTCGTCTCCCGCGAGGCCGGCATCGGAGGCCCAGACCACCGCCGGTGCGGCCTTGACCGAGACGAGCCTGACAATGGCCGCCACCTTGGGCGGCACGGCGTCGTTCGACAACTCGACCGACGCGATGACGACGCCGTCGACACCGGTCTCCCGCCTGAGCGACTCGGCGGTGGCGGCGTCGATGCCCGCGGTGTACCGGACGCGATGACGCGTCAGGAACTCCTCGAGCGCACGGTCTCCCAGCACGGCGATCCCGCCGGTCGCGAGGCGGTCGATCAGGGCCTGCCGGATCTGGTCGGCGGGAATGCTGCCTCCGCTCAGGTTCTCCACGGGAAAGACCGCGACCGACGCCATCCCCTCGCGGGCGGACACCCTCCCCACGGCCCCCGCGAGCAGGAGCGCGAGGCAGACCGCCCTGGCGGCGAGCCTACGATCCAAGCGGGACACTGTTGACCTTCAAGCCGATCACGGCCTTGATCCGCCGCGTTGTTTCGGTTGCCGGCGGCAGCGCCTGTCCCCGCTCGCGGGCGGCTGCCGCTTCCTTCTCGTAGGCCGCGCGGATGGCGACCATGACGTCGACGGCGAAGCGATTCGCGCGCTGATCTCGGTCGTAATCGTCGACGTACGCCTGCCCGAAGACCGTCCTGTCTCGATTGTCCACGAACATGACCGATGCGCGGGTCTTGCTCAGGGGAACGAGGACGGCAGACACCTCGACGGCCGTGGTTCCCCCGCCGTCGTCCATGAGCGGATAGGACGCGTGCTGCAGGAGGCGGGGCTCGAGATCCAGCGCGCTCTCGTACTCGGTCCACAGGGCCTTCCCGGGGGCGTACTCCGGGTATTCGAGGGCCAACCGGCGCAGCGCCAGCGTGAAATCGGGATCGCTGGCGTTCCGTCCCAGGAACAGCGCGAGTGCCGCGTCTCCCATTCTGCCGGCCGCGAGTTGAAGCGCCCATCTCTCCCGCTGGGCCTCCCGCGCCTCCGCGTCTGCCGCGGGCTTCAGGTACGGCAGGATGCTCTCACGGCGGGCGGCGATGGCCTCGACGTTGGCCGCCATGACGACAGGGTTCGCGATGGAAAACGGGGCCGAGAACTCGAGGTAGAGGCGGTCATCGGTGTTCAGCGTGCCGTGCTGTCCGAAACGCGTCATGCCCTCCGTGCCCATCACGAAGTAGCTGAGGAGATCGGTCGCCGAGCCCATCGTGACCTTGCGCAGATCGCCGGCGATGGCGGGCTCCGCGATTCGCCGCTCGATTTCCGCCTCGTCGATGACGAACGCGGCATTGCTGCCCACCATCACGGCGTCGTAGTGGGTGAGCCACAGCATCGTGTGCGGGAAGTGCTGCTGAAACGTCCTGACCACGGAGGCGAGATCCTGCGGCGTCAGTTCGTAGATGGGCAGCCACTGGGCAATCACTCCGCCCGGACGAAGGCGCGTCGCGGCGAGCTCGAAGTACTCGCTCGCGTAGAGATACCCGGCCCCTTTGAACCACGGGTGAATCGGATCGGCCGTGATGACGTCGAACGTCTTGTTCGTGGTCATCAGGAAGTTGCGGCCGTCGTTCACGACGATCCGGACCTTCGGGTTGTCGAGGACACGGTGGTTGTAGGCCTCGAAGTTCCTGGCCACGCCCAGGACCTGCTCTTCGATTTCGACCACCGTCACCTGCTCAACGCTCGGGTGGACAGCGGTGGCCCCGGCCGTCATGCCGCTTCCCATCCCGACCACGAGGACATCTGTCGGGTTCCGGCTGAGGAGCATCGGCAGATGGCCGAGCGTGAACTGCACCTGCTGCGCCTGCACGTGCGTCGACGCTTCGACCCTGCCATTGGTGAGGAAGGCCTGCTCGCCCCCTCTGACCCTGATGACGCTGACAATCGACTCAACGCCCTCCGCGTAGTAGAGGACGTCCGTGTTCTCCACCGCCTCGCGGACTTTCCCCGGCGTGCTGAACGCCTCGGGCTGGTTGCTGCGGAAGATCGCGAAGTAGTTGCGGTCCCACATCCTCAACGCGTCGTGATTCACCGCCAGGAAGGCGATGGCGCCGAGGGCAGCAGCCGCCACCGCCGCGGCCAGCCACCGCGGTTTCCTCAGACTGGCCAGCACGACCAGGCCGAGGCCGATGTTCATCACCGTCAGGATCTGGAGGGACCGCTCGATGCCGAAAAGACGAATCAGCAGGAGCCCGCTGACGGCGGCCCCCAGGATCGCGCCAACGGTATTGGCGGCGAGAACGTCGCCAACCGCCCGGCCGACCGCCTTCCGGTGCGCGGCCAGCGCCTCCCCGGCGATCGGAAACGCGGCGCCCATGAAGAGCGCGGGCACCACCATGTACAGGAAGGCGAGCGCGAAGTTGGCCCAGACCCTCGCCTGGAACGACGCGGCCTCCGTTCCGAGGAAGTAGCTCTGCAGCCGGACGGCGTTGGCCGGGATGTCGCGCAGATACACCGTGACGAGCAGGGCGGTAATCCCGATCGCCACCTGCGTCATCCCGAACCGGGCCACCACGCGCCTCGTGCCCGGCACCGCCGTCAGGACGACTCTCGCCAACGCCCCGTAGGCCGCGCTTCCCAAGGCAATACCCGTCAGAAACGCCACCAGGATGATGGCGAACCCGTACACGCTCGCGCCGATGGCGATGGTGAGGATGCGGGTCCAGAGCACCTCGTAGCCCAGGGCACAGAATCCGCTCAGCCCGATGCCCCAGAGCACCAATGTGACGGGGAGTGGCCCGTTCGGGGCTGCAGAGGGCGCCATCGCCTCCGGCGCCTGGCCTTCAGGAGCGGAGCCGTCGGCAGGTCGCTCCTTCAGCATGAGGCTGACGACGCCAATGAGCACGTTGGTGGCGACGGCGAGGTAGAGCGTCGTGCTGACGGCGTACAGCCGGAGCAGGACGAATCCCGCCAGAAGCGCCCCGAAGACCGCGCCTAGCGTGTTGAAGCCGTAGAGGAAGGAAAGGTGCCTGCGCAGGTGATCCGGATGGCGGGAGACGAAACGCGAGAGCACCGGCAGTGTCCCGCCCATCAGGATCGCCGGCACGATGAGGGCGACGACCGCGAAGAGCATGCGGACGATCGTGAGGTAGATCGTTGCCTCATCACGGCCCTGGGCGAGCGCGACGTAGATCGCGGGGTAGATCCGCATCAATCCCGCGAACACCAGGGCCGAGGCCGCGATCCCCAGTTCCAGCAGGCCGTACAGGCGCAGTGGCTTTTCGACGCGGTCCACGCGCCGGCCGACCACGTAGCCGCCGATGGCCAACCCGCCCATGAAGATAGAGAGGACCGCCGTCACCGCCAGGTGCGACCCGCCGAAGATCAGGGTGAGGGCGCGCACCCACACGACCTGATACACGAGCGCGGCGGCGCCGGACAGAAAGAACAGGAGATAGATCAGACCGACGAACATCGAGGGCATCACCGCAACCTACCGTTTCTTCGGAGGGGGGCCGAGCAGCTTGTCGAACAGCGCGTCGATGGCCTGTTCCGTGACCCGGTTCAACGGCTGACCGCCCCCGCCAATCAGGCGGTCCCAGAAGCTGATGCCGCCCTTGGTGGAGGACGCGCTCCAGACTATCCGCCCGGTGCCGGCCTCGATCAACTGGATGCTCATCGAGATGATGTTCGCCGTGGTCGAGCCGGATCGCACTTCGCCGTATTCCCGGACAACGCCGGTAATCACCGCATCGGCCTTGAGGAAGGCCCCGAGCTTGACCACGTCCTCCGGCGGCGGCGACGAAGGATTCTGGATTTCCAGCTTCGCAATCCCGCGGGCGACCTCGCCGACCGGCAGGACGTAGACCGCCTCGGTGGAGAGGAGGCGGTTGATGAACACGTCGCGCACCCGCTCGGCGACGACCTGATCGCGCGCGAGATTCGTGAACGGGACGACCGCCACCGTCTGCACGCTGCCGAAATCCATCCTCGCGTCCCGGAACACGTCCGACACCTGCGCCGTGCACACCGGCGCGGAGATCGCCATCGCCACCAGAGCGGAGGCCACCACAACGGGCGCTCTTCTCATACCCTTGCCTCACATCGCATCAGATGAAGAACCTGATACTCACGCTGAAGACTCTCGTTTCGGTCGTCAGCAGGACGAACTCGCTTTTCGTTCGCTGGTACGACACGTCGATGTACGACCGCCGCGACACGTTCCAGCGCACCGCCGCGAGGGCGCTTCTGTCCTTCCCGAACTCCAGGGCCCGCAGGGCCTCGCTGTAGTCGAACACGAACTGCAGGGTCCCGTCGGGAAACGGCGACCAGTTCGTGCCGAAGTCGAGCGTCGTTCTCGTCTGCCGGCCGGTGACGGCCAGCACCTCCCCCCCGAGCACCAGGTGGAGCGTCCGGGTGGGGTCGACCGCCAGCGCCCCGTACACCCTTTGCAGATGGCTGCGGGGATCACCCACAAACGCGCCCGACCGTTCCGTCGTCGTGTCGTCGAAACTGAACACCAGATTCACGTGCTGGCGCGGGGCGATCGTGGCGCTGGCGTTCACGAGCCGGTCCCGCGAGATCTCGCCGCTCTCCCACCTGGTCGAACTCCAGCCAAAGCCGAAGAGGACGTCAACTCCCCGATAGGGCTGCCCGGCGTTCTGGACGAAGAGCCCCCGCCGGCTGTTCGGCAGCCCGCCAACCTCTTCGTTCTGCCCGGTGTACAGCACCGTGCTTCTGAACGTGGGAACCGGCGCGACCGTAAAGGTCGCGTTCGTCACGGTGGCCACCCTGTAGCCCTGCGGCTGCGAACCCTGCTCCCGCGCGCCCCGTGCGTAGACCGAATAGATGCGTCCGAACGAGTGGTTCATCGACACGCCGTTCGACAGGGTGTCGGTACTCGCGCCGGCGGTGTCAGGACCATTGTACAGATAATACCCCTCGTAGAATACCGACGGCGCGTCGAGGAGCCGAAGCCTCACGTCGGTATTGACCAGGTGGGTGGTTCGCGTCAGCCGGCTGTCGATCTCTCCTGCCGGCCTCCTCATGAACGCCTGCACTTCCGTCACGAGGATGTCCGGGAAGCGCGACGATTCCGGCACCACGACGGAGAGGGGCCTGGTGACCGCCTTGATGTACCGCGCCGAGACGGCGGGAAAGTCGATCTGGAAACGGTTTTCGAACGGGCCGAAGGGCGCCGCCAGCACGCCCTCCTCCCGCCTCCAGATCACGTTGTCCGGGCTGCTGTAGATGTCCCACGAGAAGGAGTTCGCGACCTCGACCGGCAGGTCCCGGTCGACCCACACCAGGAGCCGGTTGACCTCGGTCGGGCTCAGGAAGTCGATGCCGAGGTTTCTCGCCTGCGCGTCCTCGGCCGGGGCGGGCAGGCCCAGGTCGACCCCGGCGCCCGCCGTGAGGTTGCCGTCGATGAGCAGCGCGTTCTGCGACAGCTTCGTGGTTGTGGGCAAATCGCTGACGGCCGACAGACCGGCATAGGCGATCAAGGGCAGCGCCACCTCCCCGCCGATCCCGCTCGCCAGCGTCCTGAGATCCTGGTGATTGATGTTGTACGTCGCGTTCCAGAGCAGCCGTCTTCGGAAGTTGGCACTCGAGTAGTTCACGCGGCCGGAGTGGGTCACCTGGCGCGTCTCGGAGCGCCGGAGCTGGTCGTCCGTGTTGAGATAGGAACCGCGGTAGTACGCCCCCAGATTCTTGTAGTCGTAGTTCGAATTGAGCGAGCCGAAGTCCTTGGTCACGTCCTGGTAGGCCCGATCGCCGTCGAAGGTGTGCGTCCTGAGGAACTGGAAATCCGACAGTGGCCCGCCGGCCGGGTTCCAGCCCAGGTACGCGGCGTATTCGTCGTTGACGAGCTTGACATCCGACAGGCCGGCCGTCCGGGCGCGGTCCTCCCGCCTGAAATAGCCGATCCCGGGAGAGAACACCGGGTTGACCGACCGCAGCAGGAAGAACGGGCGGTTCCTCGTGATCGTCGAATCCGTGTCCCCGAACAGGCTGCGGGTGGACTGCCTGTTGAGCTCCCACACGCCGCCGGCATTCAGCCTGAGATTGGGGTAGACCAGCGCGTCCAGGTTCAGGGTGAGCGCCGGATAGATGTTCGTCGTATCCGTCTTCGTGACCGCACCGGAGGCGAAGGTCGTGGTTGTCGACACGGTGCTGAACACCGTTTCCACGCCCTTCTGCATGCCCCCGAAGATGCCTTCCTGGGCACGGGCCGGCCGGGGGAAGAGCGCCAGCGACCCCGTGAAGACGAGCACGAACGCGGCGGCGCCACGGCGCAACTACTTCTCTCCCATCACCGCCACCCAGTAGGGGCCGTCGCCGACGTCGATCTCGGACACGACTCTTCTGTCTGCGAGACGGCCGACCACCAGGCTGCGCGCGCCCGGGCTCACCATGTACAGGCTGTTGTTCTCGCCATCGACCGCCAGGTGAGACGCGCCGGCCCTGGTCTTCATGGCATACAGGGGCATCAGCGCGTTCGGATCGTAGAACTCGACCGCCGTGTCGTTGGCGCCGCCGAGGCACACCAGGTCTCGAATGCGGTCGACGACGATCGCCGTGACCCCGATTCTCAGCCGCGCTCTCGCGACAACGGTCAGCTGCCCCGGATCGAGGACGGTCATGTAGGGCGACCGCTCGTGGATCACATAGAGCCGGTTCCCTCTTGCGTTGAACTGCCCTCTCAGGGGCGCCGCGTCGGTCGACAGGGTGGCCACGACGCTCCGGCTCGCGATGTCGATGACCGAGATGGAGCTCGAGAGCGTATTGAACACGAACGCCCGCCGTCCCGACGGGTCGATCACGACCGACCCCGGACCCGCGCCGACGTTGATCCGTTCCTGCCGTGTCAGTGACGCGGCGTCGAAGAAGCTGACGCTGTTCGAGCCCGTGTTGGCGGAGATGAGGGTGCGGCCGTCGGGGGTCAGTGCGAGCTCGCGCGGGCGGTCCCCGGGAGACACGCGCGTCCGCTCCACGATGCGCACGGTGGCGACGTCGATCGACTGGATTTCGTCGTCTTTCGAGCACGCCACGTACAGGCGCCGGCGCCGCTGATCGAGGGCCATTCCGGCCGGCCCGGCGCAGGTGTCGATCACGGAAACGGCCTGCATGAGGTGCTTGTCGAAGACGGTAATCGTGTTCGATCCGGAATTGGTCACAAAGCCGGCGAGGCCCGCGATGGGCCCGGGCGGCGCGACGGCCGCGAACACAGGGCTGAAGCTGAAGCCGTCGGTGACCGATTCCGGGTACTTCAGCGTGAGCCAGAAGAGCGATGCCTGCTGCCCGGCGGTGGCAAACGGGAAATCGAGCCGGACCGGCGTGTCCGGCACGACCAGCTTGACCTCTCCGCGATCACGCTTCAGGGCGGCCTGCTTGATCGTGAAGACGAATCCCGCGTAACTGCCAGCCGGGAGGCGGCCCGAGGCCAGAAGCCGCTGCCGTTGGGCCTCCGAGGCCCCGACATCCTTCAGGCTCAACGCGAGCGGATACTCGGTGCCGGTGGCGCTGACTGCCGAAATCGAGGCGATCGTGAACGTGAGCTTCGACGCGTCGGCTGGAAGCGGCTGCAGATAGAGATGGACCCCTCCGTCGGCTGCGCCTGCGACGGCGGGGTCCATGAGGCACGCGACGAGGAGCGCAAGGAGAATGCGTGGCACGGGATCGGCTCTGGGGGCGCGACGGCGTGAGTCCGCAGGCCCGACTCGCCGTGATGCCGCGCCTGACCATTCTACGGACGGCGGGAGAATTCCACAACCGTTCAAAAGAAAAGGGCTGGGGTCGCCCAGCCCTTTTCCAGCTTACCCGCCGGTCACGACTCCAGAACTAGTCCTTCGCGTGGCACTTGTTGCACAGCACGCGCTGGTAGCTCGCGAACTGCGTAACCGGCCGGTCGTAGTAGGCAGCCTGGGTCTCCGCACCAAGGCGTCCGCGGGCGAACTGCGGAACGGTCGGCGTGGTGTCCGTGCCGGGCCACAGGCTGTTGTAGACCATGAACTCGCCTTCCATGTTCCACCGCAGCGCCTCCGGCCAGCCGCTGGCGTGCGCCCGATGGCACGACAGGCAGGTGACCTTGTCACTGGTGCCCGGGCCGTTCATGTAGGAGTTGTCGTTCTTCGCGTGGGCCTGGAGCGTCGCGATGTCGCCCGTGTTCTCGGCAAACGGCACCAGAGACGTGAATGACGATGCGGCGACCCCGGTGAAATCGCCAGAGGCCACGTAGGCGTTGTAGACGTTGGCAACGTTGGTACCCAGGCTCTGGTCGACCGGGTGAACGTAGTTGCCGCTGGAGTGCATGTCCTGGTGGCAGCTTGCGCACCAGTTGCCCCAGGTGTTGATCCCGGTGGCGCCGTAAGCCACGCGGGTCATGGTCGTCGCTTCGGTCCGGTTGTAAGAGGACGGAGCAATGGCGATCCCGACGCCCTGGAACACGACGCCCGGCACCGAGGCGTCGTTCAATCCGCGAAGCAGGCGGTAAGCGCCGACGGCCTGGCCTGCCGCCGGGATCGGGCTGTTGTTATAGGAGCCCGATGCGATGATCGGATCGGCCTTCCCGCCCAGCGCCGCTCCGGTGGCGTAGCCGGTGGAGTTGCGCCGCACGCGGCCGTGCGGGTCGTGACAGCTGGTGCAGGACATCTGAGAGCCGGGGAAGGTTCCGCCCGGCGACGTCGTATTGTCCGTGTCGGCGGCGAACACCGTGTCCACCGCGACGATGTTGTGACCATGGGTCTGGCCCCACTCGGTGGTCGTGGTGCCCCGGACGGTAATGGTGTAGGTCTTCCTGAGCCAGCCGAAGTCGCCTCCCGGGGTCCTCTGCAGGGGAGCTACCCCGACAGGCATGTCGGCATCGGCCGTGGCGATGTGATAGGACGACGGACCGGTGTCGCCCGCGTGCATGTGGCAGGAGAGGCAGGTGGAGCTCGGGTCCGACCCGATCAGCAGCGAGTAGCCCCCTGCCTTCGGGGTGTGCATGCTGTGGCAGCCGCCGCACTCGGCGACGCCGCCGGAGTGGAACGCTTCAGCGGTGCCGCCCGCCAGCAGCATCAACGACGCTGCCGCCAGGAAGACAAATCCGATTCTCAGAGTTTTCATTCCCATCCTCCGGTATCAAAGGCGGCCCAGAAGACGATCGACTGGCGCCGCTTGAGAGTACATAAGCAATTTCGGATCCAGGCACTCGCGCGTCGAAGTCGATTGCTAACTATTGAAATGATAAATACTTACAGGAAGTCTTCCAGGCGGATCACTAACCATGTCGCGGGCCGAGGCGGGTGAAATCACCCCGGGAGGGTGAAATCGCGCACCCGGCTACTGAGCCAGGGCGAAGACGCTGACCCCACGACTGCGCCACTGCGCCACATAGAGTCTACCCGTCCGATCGACGGCGACATCGTCCGGCAGGATGAGGTTCTCCGGCCGAGGCCCGCGGAACCCGAACTCGGTGACGAAGTTGAAGTCCTTATCGAAGACCATGACCACGCACTTCAGCTTGTCAGCGACGAGCAGGTTCCCACGGCTATCGGCCGCGATGCCGGCCAGGATGCCGAACCTCCCTGGTGCGGAACCGGACCTGCCGAATGACGCCACCTTGCCATCGGGTGAGAGCTTGTAGACCTTGAACAAGCTCGGCGTGGTGAGGAAGACGTTGCCCTCGTGGTCGACGGTGAACCCGCTTGCTTCGGCGCCGCTTTTCTTCTGCTCCTCGGCATCCAACAGGGGAAGGAACTCGATGAGCTTGCGGAACTTCCCGCTGGCGTCGGTGACGATCACGCTCGAGGACGCCAGCGAGGCGAAGTAGAAGAGGCCGTTGCGGTGCAGCATTCGGTTGGCGTAGAAGTCGAGCCCGGGCGGGAGGTGCGTGATTTCGAAGGGGCCGATCGGCTCGCCCCTGAAGTTGCAGCGGGTGACGAGGGACCGGGAGTCCTTGAACGAGAGCAGGATGATGTTCCCGCTCCCCTCCACGGCGGCGTCGAGGATGTGACCCAGGTCGAGGTCGTCGCCGAAGCTGAACGTCTCCATCCCGCTGGGGCTGAAGATGCGGACGAGGTTCTGGTAGATGAGATAGGTCTCCCCGCTCTCCTGATCCACACTCACCCGGAACCCCTCGTAGCGAAGCGGCCCGGAGAAGCTGGAGAGGTTGTACAAGTACTTGACCTGGACCTGCGCGGCGACCCCGCTTGCGCAGACGGCCAGCGCGCACGCGGCCAGCGCCACACGGAGGGCGGTCGCGCGGGTCAGCCGCGGGGACGGGATTCGGCGCACCAGGGTCATGCTTCCAGTGTATCGTCGCCGGCCCCGCAGCGCGAGCGGGCGAGATGGGCGACGTCGGCGAGGTCGAGTGGTTTCGCCAGGATGTCGGCGAGCCGAAGCTCACCGACGGTGTCGTCGTCGGCCAGCAGGACCAGGTGCGTGTTCGGGTGGTGATTGCTGACGTAGGCCACGATGTCGGCGGCGTTCCCGGCTGCGGAGGACACCGCCACGACCGCCAGCGAGAATCTCGCCCGCCGAAGCCAGGCGGACGCCTCGACCCAGGTGGAGACGGCCTGGACCTCGAACCCCTCGGCCTCGAGTGCCCTGGTTAACGCCCAGCGTCCGAGTTCGGTGTCTTCAGAAACCAGCGCGAATGACTGTCGTTTGACCATGGCCACACTACAGACTGAGCAGGTGTGTCCATTTCTGTATCAATTGCCGTGCCGGACTCGATCG
>JALOKU010000075.1 GCA_025456345.1 Vicinamibacterales bacterium
GCCGAACAGTTTCTTCATGTAGCGCTGCATGAAGGCGGCCTGTTCCTGCATGGCAGGGATCGTCGGCGCCAGCCACATGTCCGTGGTCATCACCATGCCGCCGCCGTCCTCGAGTTTCTTGCCCTTCTGGCGCACGGCGACCGTCATGATGGCCTGCTGGCAGTCGTAGCCGCTCACCGGCTTCCGCTGGCCGGTCTTCTCGACGTTGAAGTCGATCTCGTACTGCGCCTCAGGCTGCTCGCCCTTCTCCTCTTTCGCGTCGGCGGCCTGCGCCTTCATCTTCGCCTTCGCCTCTTCCCATTCCTTCCGCATCTCGGCGAAGGTCTTCACCTCGTAGCTCTTGCCCTTGAAGTCGATGTTCCTGGGCGAGGTCCACCAGTTCTCCCGACTGGCCGGTCACCGTCATCATCCGATCACCCGAAATGGCGACGGTGCTGACGACGCCTTCCTTGGCGGACTTGCCGCCGAACATCCCCATCATCTTGCCGAGCATGCCCTCGAACTTGACCTGGGTCTTCTGACGCGACTTCATGTCGGCGCCCAGGCCGGCGGCCAGGCCCAGGACGAGGCAGAGCGTGAGACCGGCGACAAGCGACCTGCGCATGGAATTCATCCTCCTGCCAGCGGCCCCTCCTGCCGACGTTTCCGGCGGCGGCGGTGAGGCCTCATTGATCGGTCGGAAAGGGGCGGGCCACATTATAGGCCCGCCCGCCTATTTCTGCCCGAACGACGCGGGCAGGGCGATCGTCAGCTCACGCACGAGGAAGCCGAAGATGTCGGTGCGTTCCTCGATCTGCTTGTCGGTCGGCTTGCCGGCCCCGTGGCCAGCCTTCGTTTCGATCCGGATGAGGATGGGCGCCGGTCCGGCCTGGGCCGCCTGGAGCGTCGCGATGAACTTGAAGCTGTGCGCCGGGACCACGCGGTCGTCGTGGTCGGCGGTCGTCACGAGCGTCGCCGGGTACTTCGTGCCCGGCCTGATGTTGTGCAGCGGCGAGTACTTGATGTTGATGTCGAAACCGTCCTTCGTGTCCGGATCGCCGTAATCCGACGTCCACGCCCAGCCGATCGTGAACTTGTGGTAGCGGAGCATGTCCATGACACCCACCGCCGGCAGCGCCGCGCCGAAGAGGTCCGGCCGCTGCGTCATGCAGGCGCCGACGAGGAGGCCGCCATTGCTGCCGCCCGCGATGGCGAGCTTCGGCGTCGACGTGTAGCGCTCGCGGATGAGGTACTCGGCGGCCGCGATGAAGTCGTCGAACACGTTCTGCTTGTTCTTCAGGCGGCCCGCGTCGTACCACGCCTGGCCGTACTCGCCGCCGCCGCGCAGGTTCGCCACGGCGTAGATGCCGCCCATCTCGAGCCACGCGGCCATCGCCGGCGAGAATGAGGGCGTGACGGGGCTGTTGAAGCCGCCGTAGCCGTAGAGGTAGGTCGGGTTCTGCCCGGTCTTCGCCAGGCCCTTGCGGTAGGTGAGGAACATGGGGATCTTCGTGCCGTCCTTCGACGGGTAGAAGACCTGCACGGTTTCGTACTTCGCCGCGTCGAAATCCACGGCCGGCCGCTTGAAGACCGTGCTCGCGCCCGTCGAGAAGTCGTATCGATAGACGGTGGTCGGGTAGGTGTACGAGGTGAAGGCGTAGAACCCTTCGGTGTGCGACCGCCTCCCGCTGAACGCACTGACGGTGCCGATGGCTGGCAGTGCGAGGTCCGCCAGTTTCTCGCCGGCGCGGGAGTAGATCCGCATCGCCGTGTGCGCGTCGGTCATCCAGCTCGTCACGAAGCGGTCGTTCACCATCGTCACGCCGTCGAGCACGTCGGTGCCGGGCGCCTCGGGAATGATCGTCCGCCAGGCCGCCGGCGACGGGTTCGAGCGGCTGATGGCCACGAGCTTGTACCGAGGCGCGCCGTTGTTGGTCAGCACGTAGAACGAGTCGGCGTCGTTGCCGACCACCGAGTACGCCGCGTCGAACTCGTTCAGGAACGGCTCGATGCGCCCGTTCGGGTCCTTGAGGTCGCGCACGAAGATGCGGTTCTTGTTCTCGGTCCCCTCGGTCTGGTAGAGGAGCAGGTACCGCCCGTCGTCGGTCACCTCTCCGCCGAACATCCAGTCCGGCTTGTCGGGGCGCTCGTAGACCAGCGCGTCCTTCTCCTGCGGCGTGCCGACGGCGTGGAAGTAGAGCTTCTGGTTCTTGTTGACGGCCTGCAGGAGGTTGGCGTCCTTCGGCGCCTCGTACCGGCCGTAGTAGAAGCCCGACCCGTCCTTCAGCCAGGACGCGCCGCTGAACTTCGACCACTTGATCACGTCGGGCAGATCCTGGCCCGTGGCCACGTCGCGCACCCGCCACTCCTGCCAGTCTGACCCGGCAGCCGAGACGGCGTAGGCCATGAACTTGCCGTCGTCGGAGAACGCGGTTGGTCCGAGGGCCACGGTGCCGTCCTTCGACAGGGTGTTGGGGTCGATCAACACCTCGGCCGGCGCGTCGAGCGACGCCGCCCTGTAGACCACGTTCTGGTTCTGCTTGCCGGTGTTTTTCGTGAACACGTACCAGCGGCCTTCCCGCGACGGGATCCCGTACCGCTCGTAGTCCCAGAGCGCCCACAGCCGTTTGCTGATGCGTTCACGCTCGGGGATCTGCTTGAGATAGCCGAACGTCAGTGCATTCTGCGCGTCGATCCAGGCCCGGGTGTCCGGGGCGTCGGAATCCTCCAGCCAGCGAAACGGGTCGGCGATCTTCGTCCCGAAGAAGTCGTCGACCTGGTTCACCTTTTTCACCTGCGGGTAGTGGTACGGGCCCTGCTGGGCGGCGAGCGTGACGGACATAAGCACGGCAAGGATGCTGACGGTACGGATCTTCATGGAGTTCCTCGGGCAGGCGGGATGCACAGAACTCCATTATGACAACGCCGCCCCCTGTGTGTCGATTCCAGGGTCAGGGGGACAGGGCGCCGCCCAGCCGAAGCGCCTCCGCGAGCAGCCACCACCCGCCGACGATGCGGAAGACCCAGAGTGTATTGCGGATGCCGAGCAGGAAGAGGTTGTGCACGGGGAAGGGCGAGCGGGGCTGCTCGGCCGGCGCCGACGCGCGGTAGGCGAACGAGACGAAGACGACGGTCGCCGCCACGATCACCCGGAACTGGAGGGCGTTGACCGCGGGCGGCGGGGAGGCCGCGCCGAGCGCCCGAAGGAGCGTGCCGGCGAGCAGCAGCATCAGCGGCGCGAAGATGCCGATGCCGATCGGCACGCGGAAGCGGCGGAGAAAGCCAAAGAACTGCCGCGCCAGCCGTTCGTGCGCTCCGCTGCAGACGGCAAACGGCGTCGTGCGCGGCCCGCTGGACACCGGCACCGCGCCGGCCTGCTGCCCCGGCCGGCCGCACCACAGGCATCGCCGCATCGCGTGCCTCGCGGCCCACGGCGCCGCAACCGCGCGATGCCCGGCGATGATCGCCACTCCCAGCGCAAGGGACCAGCCGGGCCCGAGGGGTTGCGCGAGGAACAACCACAGCACGAGCGGGACGAAGGCGAACAGCGCCACGCCTTGCAGCACCAGCGTCAACGGGTGCGCTCCCATGCCCGGTGTGTCACCACCCGATGCCGTAGTCCTCGCCGTGGTTGCTCGCGCCGCCCCACATCGTGCCGTGCTTGCGGTCGAGCATGATGGCGGTGATGGGCCCCGACGTGAGCCGCCCGAACGTGAGCGTGTAGCCCATGGCCTGCAGCGCCTTGCGCACGTCGGGCGGCGTGGACTCGGCCACGAGCATGCGGCCGGGCTCCGACAGGTGCCGGTCGAAGGTGCTCCGCATCTGGAAGCTGTTGATGTTCGGCGCCTCGCAGGCCTGCTGCACGTTCATGTTGAACTCGACCATGTTCAGGAAGAACTGCAGCAGGTTCTGGTCCTGGCTGTCGCCGCCCTGCACCGAGAAGGCCAGGTAGGGCGCGCCGTCTTTCAGGGCGAGGCTCGGCGTCAGCGTCGAGCGCGGCCGCTGGCCGGGCCGCACGACGTTGAACGGGGAGTCGGCCTCGTCGAGCACGAACGCCTGCATCCGCTGGCTCAGGCCGATGCCGGTCTTCCCCGCGATGACGGCCGGCACCCAGCCTCCGCTCGGCGTCACCGACACGACCCACCCCTCCTCGTCGGCCGTCTGCACGGATGTCGTCCCGGCGTAGAAGCCCTCATCGTGGGTGCGGATGTCGTGCGCAGGCGCCACGTCCTTGAGGCCCTTCTTCGACGTCCACGCCGCGAGCAGCGCCGCGAACGGGTTCGTCTCCCCCTGGAAGGGGTAAGGGTCGCCCGGCTTCACGCCGGGGTCGTTCTTGTCCCAGTCGATGGCGCCGAAGCGCGCCTTCGCGTATTCCTTCGAGAGCAGGCCCTTGATGGGCTCGACCGGCGGCACGTACGGATCGCCGTAGTAGAAGTCGCGGTCGGCGAAGGCCATGCTCATCGCCTGGTAGATCGCGTGCATGTAGCGCGGGCTGTTGTAGCCCATCGCTTTCACGTCGGTGTGCTCCAGGATGTTGAGCGCCTGCAGCATCGCCGGCCCCTGCACCCACGTGGTGAGCTTGTAGACCTCGATGCCCTTGTAGGTCGTCATCACGGGCTCTTCGAGGTGGACCGTCCAGCCGGCCAGGTCGGCCATGGTGATCAGGCCGCCCTGCTCCTGCGTGCTGCGGACGATCTCCTGCGCGATGTCGCCCTTGTAGAAGCGGTCGTAGGCCGCCATGATGGCGTCCTTGCGCGACTTGCCGGCCTTGAGCGCCTGCTGTTCGGTCTCGACGAGTTTGCGCAGTGTGGCCGCGAGGTCCGGTTGCCTGAAGATCTCGCCGGCCTCCGGCGCCTCGCGCGCCTCGCCGAGGTGGGTCAGGAAGACCGCCTTGGAGTAGGGCCACTCCTTGATGCGCGCCTTTTCGCGTTCGATGGAGCCGGTGACCTGTTGCTCGATCGGGTAGCCGTCGGCCATCTGGATGGCCGGCTCGAGCACGTCCTTGAGGCTCATGGTCCCGAACTCGGCCAGCATCACCAGAATGCCGCCGGGAGTCCCGGGAGTCACCGCCGCGAGCGGACCGTAGGCGGGCGGGTACTCGAGCTTCTTCGACTTGAAGAACCCGGGCGTGGCGCCGGTGGGCGCCACGCCGAGCGCGTTGACGCCAATCACCTTCTTCGTCTTCGGGTTGTAGATGAGGGCCTGGGTCTCGCCGCCCCACCCGAGCGTATCCCACATCGTCGAGGTGGCGGCGATCATGGCGCACGCGGCGTCGACCGCGTTGCCTTTTCTCTGGAAGATGGCCGCGCCGGCGGTGGCCGCAAGCGGCTTGCCGGTGATGGCCATCCAGTGGCGGCCGTGCAGGACGGGCTTGGCCGTCCGCTGCGCCAGCGTGCCGGTGGCCAGCACGCCGAAGACCGCGACCAGGGCCAGCAGGCCCGCCGTTCCCACGTAACCGTTGACCCTGCGCATCGGTGTCCTCCCCGACCCTGCCGGCACAACGCGGCGTGGTCCGCGACATCATACGCGACATCATACGGCAGACAGACCGAACGCGGGACTCCCGCCTTCGCCGTGGTCCGGCTCGCCGGATTCCTCCCACGGCTTCGGCGTGGCAAGCGGGGCTGGGGGTTCGTCAGTAGTCAGTAGCCAGTAGCCCGTAGCCAGTAAGTAGAAACGCCTCTTCCCTTGCCTCCCGCCTCGTTTCTGTCCCCTGTCCCCTGTCCCCTGCCCCCTGCGACTGGCAATCGATCGCCGCCCCCCCGTATCATAGGAGGGTCACCCCAACAGTCAGCCGCGGCCCCATCCGGCCGCACCGTCGTCCAGACGGGAGAGGAGTTCCATGAAGGCGCGGCCGCCCAGGTCAGCGGCAAGTGGGCCGTCGAGAAGGAAGGCACCGCGCCGCGCTACCGCGACGGCAAGTGGATCGTCGTCGACTACGGCCGCCCGATCCTGCGCGGCCGCACCGACATCTTCGGCACCGACGCCGAGTACGGCAAGACGGTGAACGCGGGCGCGCCGGTATGGCGCGCGGGCGCGAACCAGACCACGCGCTTCAAGACCGAGGCGCCGCTCGTGTTCGCGGGCAAGACGCTGCCGGCGGGCGAGTACAGCGTGTTCGTGGACCTGAAGCCGGGCGCGTGGACGCTTGTGTTCTCGAAGCAGCCGCACCAGACGAAGTACGACCCGAACAACAAGACCGAGACGTGGGGCTCGGACGGTTACGACCCGAAGTTCGACGCGCTGCGCGTGCCGATGCAGACGTCGGTCGGGACGACGTCGATTGAGCAGTTCACCATCGCCTTCATCAACATGACGCAGCAGGGCGGCGCGCTGGCGCTGGCATGGGAGAAGACGGTCGCGGTGGTTGCGTTTACGGTTGGGACGTAAGAGGAGCGGCTCTCAGAAGCAAGAAGCAAGGAGCAAGAATCAAGAAGGCGATGACAGCTGGAACGGCCTTCCTTCTTGCTTCTGTCTTCTTGATTCTTGCTTCTGCCTTCTTGCTTCTGCCTATCGCCGCGGAGCCGACGCCGCCGGCGCTTGTGCGCCCGGCGGTCCCACGATTGCGGCGTACACCAAGTCCCTCCACTTCTCCTGGATATCGAGGCCGCCGGCCGGAATGAGCTGCGCGTAGAAGACCGCCACCAGCTTCTCCTGCGGGTCGACGAAGAAGCGCTGGAAGTAGGCGCTCCCCCACCCGTAGGTGCCGACGCTGCCGTACCGCCCCGTTCGTCCGAGGTGCTCGATCACCTCGAACCCCAGGCCGAACCCCATGGTGCCGTCGTTGTAGAGCGTGCCGGCGTGGTTGGCCGTCATCAGCTCAACCGTCTTGGGGCTGAGGATGCGCACGCCGTCGAGCTCGCCGCCGTTGACGAGCATCTGCAGGAACCGCGCGTAGTCCAACGGTGACGACAGCAGGCCGGCGCCGCCGCCGAAGCAGGCGCGGGGGCCGTCCACGTACTCGCCCTGGCCCGTGCCGCTCTCGGGCGCGCGGACGATGCCGCCGTTCGGCGCGGCTGAGTACACCGTCGCGAGGCGATCGCGCTTGTCGGGCGGCAGGAAGAACGAGGAGTCCGTCATCTTGAGCGGGTCGAAGATCCGCGTCTTGAAGAACTGGTCGAGGGGCATCCCGGAGACCTTCTCCACCACGGCACCGAGGATGTCGGTGTTGAACCCGTAGACGTACTTCTCGCCGGGCTGCGCGTCGAACGGCAGCGCGGCCAGCCGCTCCATCAGCGGCACGATCGGTTCCTTCTTGTCCGCGAGGTACCAGCCGAGGATGCCGGCGGCCTTGTACTCGGACTCGGCGAGGCTGCCCTGGCCGTAGGAGATGCCGGCGGTGTGGGTGAGGAGATCGCGGATCGTGATGGCGCGCTTCGCCGGCACGACGCCGTAGCGCCCGGTGCCCGGCGTGCCCGGAGGAGGCGGCACGGCCACGGTCGTCTGCTTGAACGCCGGCAGGTACTTCGACACCGGGTCTGTAAGCAGCAGGCGGCCCTCTTCGAGGAGGATCGCCACCGCGACCGTCGTGACGGCCTTCGACATCGAGGCCATGCGCAGAATCACGTCCTTGCGCATCGGCAGGTTCTTCTCGACGTCCATCCTGCCGTACGTGCCGAAGTGGACCAGTTTGCCGCCGCGCGTCACCACCGTCGCGATGCCCGCGATGCGGCCCTGGTTCACGTAGTCCTGCATCACGGCGTCGAGCCGGGCGAGCCGCTCACTCGACATGCCCGCGGACTCGGGCGTCGCCACTGGCAAGCCCGCAACCGGAGCCGCCGGCCTCGCGGCGGTCACCGCCGGCTGGCCGCCGACCGCCTGCGCCCCTGCAATCGACGCCAAGCTCAGGATGATGAGTGCGGCGGAAAAGAGCCGTCTTGTTGTCATCTCGTCCTCTGAAGTTCTTCCCGAAACCCGAATCCCGAATCCCGAATCCCGAACTAGCGCTCAGCCCCCATGCCCCATGCCCCATGCCCCATGTCCCATGTCCCTACCCGCGATAGTACCCCTCCCACCCCGGCCGCGGCGCCGGGCCGGCGAGCATCGCCGTCGCCTCGGCGTTGTTCGTGAAGACCCTGCGATCCGAATCGAACTCGAGGCGGCCGCCCAGGCGTTGCGCGATCACGCCGAGCAGGAACACCTGCGTCAGCGGTCCCGACACGCGGAACGGCGACCGGCTTTCCTCCTTGCCCTGGCAGGCGAGGATGAAGTTGGTGGGGTGGTCCGAGAACCCGCCGGCGATCTTCGGCAGCGTCGGCGCGAGTTCCTGCATCCGCGCCTCGGGAATGATCCGCAGCGTCTCGCCGTGCGTGCCGCCCTTGAAGACGAGTGTGCGGCTGTAGATGAACTTGCCGGCCTGCTCCTGCAGCACCGCGCCGGGACCGAGCTCGGCGGGCAGCGGCGGCTTGTTCGCGACGCCGTCGTACCAGAACACCTCGACGGGCGGCTTGCTCGCGCGCGCGGCGAAATCGAAGCGGATGGTCGACGCCTGCGGGAAGATGTAGGGGCTCGGCTGGTCGCGGTGGACGGCTTCGATTGTGTGCGGCAGGCCGAGTTCCAGAAACCGGTGGGACGTGTCGAGGATGTGCGGGCCCCAGTCGCCGAAGGCCCCGTTGCCGTAGTCGAACCACCCGCGCCAGGTCTGCGGGTGCAGTTTCGCGCTGAACGGGTGCATGGGCCGGGCCGCGTGCCACAGGTCCCAGTCGAGGCCCGGCGGCATCGGCTCGCCGGAGGGGAACCCGTCGACCGTCCACCCGTGCCAGCGCCGCTCGCTGTTCATGAACATGACGATCTTCGTCACGTCGGCGATGATGCCGGCCTCGGTCCAGGCCTTGAACTGAAAGTAGTTGTTCCCCGAGTGGCCCTGGTTGCCCATCTGGGTGACCACGCCCGATCGCGCGGCCATGGCGATGAGCCGATCGGCCTCGCGAAATGTCTGCGCCAGCGGCTTCTCGAGGTAGATGTGCTTGCCGGCGGCCATGGCGTGCATCGCCAGCGGGAAGTGGGTGTGGTCGGGCGTGGCGATCACGACCGCGTCGATCTCCGCCCCCGCCTGGTCGAGCATGGCGCGGAGGTCGCGAAACCGCGGCGCCATCGGGAACAGCTCGCGGGCCTCGGCCGTGTGCGGGGCGTCGAGATCGACATCACAGAGGGCCGCGACGGAGGTCAGATTCGTCGACGCGAAGGTCTTCAGCATCTCGAGGCCGCGGTTGCCGATGCCGGCGACGGCCAGGCGGAGCGGCCGGTCCGCGGGCACCAACGCGGGCGCGCGCGCGGTGGCCCGGGCCAGGGCCCCGGCAGGCAGGACGGACCATGCCGCGGCCGTGCCCAGTGACGCTGAAATGAACTGCCGCCGGGTGATGCGGCCGCTGCCATGGCCGGTTCGAAGTGGTCGCACGTGATCGATCTCCGTTGGCGGGCCCCGGGCAATCCGGGCGTGCCGTATTGGGCCGTATGATAACGCGAAGACGCCTGTGACGCGCCGGATACGGCGCAAATAAGGTCAGACCACTTTGGTCGCCATCAGGAGATCGGCCGTTCTCCAACATGCCGGGGCAACCCAAGTTAAACGGGTTGACAGGCCATGTTGAACGGGCCTAGTATCTGCTACGGCGTGGCCACCGGGTTTTCGCCAACGGTTGTGGTGGTCGGACCGCGCAGGTTTCGACGCATTTCAGCCAGACTCCACTAGCCGGTCGAGTACGACGCTCAGGGAGGAGCGAATCGTCATGCATGGAAGCAGACTCATCCGCCGGTTCATTCCGTTGGCGTTGGTGGCGCTCGTGTGGGCTGGCCTTCCCGCTCCGGCCCACGCGCAGGCCACCCGCGGCACGATTCTCGGCACCATCACCGACCAGACCGGGGCGGCCCTGCCCGGCGCCACGGTGACCGCCACCGAGACACGCACGAACGCCTCGTACAACACCGTCACGAACGAGACGGGCAACTTCACGTTCCCCAACATCCCGGACGGGATCTACAACATCAAGGCCGAGATTCAGGGGTTCAAGACGGTCGTGCGCGAGGGCATCCGCCTGGCCGTCAACACCAGCATCCGCGTGGACCTCGGCCTTGCCGTCGGTGAACTTGCCGAGACCGTGACGGTCTCGGGCGAGACACCGCTGCTCCAGACGGACCGGACCGACACCGGGCGGGTGCTTGAGAGCATCCAGGTCGCCTCCATGCCGCTGGCGTTCAACCGGAACTTCCAGGGCATGATGGCCACGGTGCCGGGGTCCACGCGGCCGCACCGCGAGCATTCCGAGTTCTTCAACCCCCAGGACAGTCTGAGGATGGAGGTGAACGGGCAGTCGGGGCTCGCCAATAACGTTCAGATCGAAGGCCTCGACAACAACCAGCGTACCGGCCTGCTCACGGTCCTGATCCCGCCTGCCGAGGCCATCGACGCAGTCAGCATCACGACGAGCAACTACGATGCGGAGTACGGGCGTGCGGCAGGCGCCGTCTCATCGGTGACGCTGAAGTCGGGCACGAACACGCTGAAGGGCAGCGTGTTCTGGTTCGGTAACACCGAGAAGACGAACGCCCTGCCGGCGTCCACGTATTTCTCAACGGTGCGGACCAAGCCGCCGACGACCTACAACCAGTTCGGGTTCACGCTCGGCGGGCCGATCAAGAAGAACCGGCTGTTCTTCTTCGGCGACTACCAGCGGACGCAGGACAAACTTGGCGCCGTGCAGCGCTTTGTCGTGCCGACGGCCGAGTTCCGTCAGGGCAACTTCAGCGCCGCGCCGACGAAGGTGTACGACCCGGCGACGGGAGACGCAGCGGGTGCTGGACGGACTCAGTTCGCGAACAACCAGATCCCGTCAAACCGCTTCAGCCCGATTGCGCTGACCCTCCTGTCGAAGATCCCGCTGCCGAATCTGTCCGGTGTCGCGCTCGGGCTGGCTAACTACCAGGTCAACAGCGTTCGCGACAAGACCACCGACAGCTTCGACACGAAAATCAACTACGCCGTCAACGACTCGAATCAACTCTCGTTCCGGGTCAGCTATCAGAAGCCCACCATCACTCAGTTGCCTGCCGAAGGCTATGGCGACTGGGGCGGCCCGCTCGGCGGCGGCTTCATGGCCACCGGCACGAACCTGACGTACAGCACCGGCGTCAACTGGACGCGCACGTTGTCGAACACCTTTGTGATGGAGGTCCGCGGCGGCACGAGCTACTACCACAACGAGGCGCTGACGACGGCCAACGGCCAGAACCTCGCCGAGCAGGTGGGGATCAAGGGCGCCAACCTCGACGAGTGGACCAGCGGACCGTCGACGATCAACATCGGCAACGGGTTCTCCAATCCGGTCTTGGGCTACACCGGCAGCCTGCCCTGGGACCGCTGGGAGCGGACTTGGCAGTTTGCGGCCACGGCCACGAAGGTATGGGGCAACCACACCACCAAGTTCGGCGCCGACTGGCGCAACAACAGCGACAAGCTCCTGCAGACGCAGGACCGTAACGGGCCGCGTGGGTATTTCGGCTACAGCGCCGCACAGACGGGGTCTCCTGCCGACACCGCCGCCAACAGCGGCATTGCCAACTCCTTCGCGTCCTTCCTGCTCGATGTGCCCAGTTCCGTGCAGCGGGACCTGAAGGTCCTCGACGACGTCGGCACGAAGCATTGGGCGCTCTTCGGCTTCGTGCACGACAAGTGGCAGCTCTCCAGCAACCTCACGTTGGACCTCGGGCTGAGGTGGGAGTACTACGAGCCGCTCGTGGGCCTGGCCGGCAAGGGATCGCTCTCCAACTACGACCCGGCCACCAACTCGCTGCTCGTCACCGGTTTCGGCAATATCCCCGACAACCTCGGCGTGAAGAAGGACCTCAACAACTGGAACCCGAGGCTCGGCCTGTCGTATCGCGTCGATGAGAAGACGGTCGTGCGCGGCGGGTTCGGCGCCAGCACGACGCCGTTCCCCGACAACCGGTACGCGTTCAACTACCCGGTCAAACAGAACGTCAGCTACCAGACGCCGAACAATTACGCACCCACGGCGTTGAGCCTGGCCACGGGCTTCCCCGCCCCGAGCTTCCTGACCATCCCGGACAGCGGGATCATCAACGCCAACGAGGTATTGACCCAGGGGCTCTTCTACGTGCCCACCGACCTGCAGCAGGGCACGCTCTACTCGTGGAACATGGCGTTCCAGCGGGAAATCGCGTGGGGCCTCACAGGTGAAGTGGCCTACGTCGGGAACATGAGCAACGACCTGCTCAACCGTTTCCCGCTGAACTCCGGCCAGGTGCTCGGCGCCGGCAATGCCGGACGGCCGCTGTTCCAGAAGTACGGCAAGACGGCCGCAGTCGAGAACCTCGCCTGGAAGGGCAAGTCGCGCTATAACGCCCTCCAGATGAAACTGGACCGCCGGTTCCGCGGCGGGTGGCTCGTCACCAACTCCTACACGTATTCCCGGTCGAGGGACTACGCCAATGAGAACGGCGGCCCGAGCACGCCGATTGATCCCGAGCGGAGCTGGGGCTACTCGAACTTCGATCGCCCGCACATCTACGTGTCCACGTTCCTCTGGTCGCTGCCGTGGTTCAAGGACACGGACTCCGGCGCACTGCACTGGATCCTCGGGAACTGGCAGGTGTCCGGTATCTTTACTTACCAGGCGGGCACGCCCATCGACATCACGACGAGCGCGACCTCGCTCAATACACCGGACAACACGCAGCGGCCGAACCTGAACGGTACCGAGAACGTCATCGGCGACTTCGGTCCCGGCAAGACTTACTTCGATACGACCGTCTACTCGGCGCCGGCAGCTGCGACCTTCGGCAACATGACCCGCAACATGGGTGACCTGCGCGGGCCGCGCTTCACGAACCTCGACTTCAGCGTCGTGAAGCAGTTCAACCTGGGCGGCAGCCGGATGGCCGAGATCCGCGTGGACATGTGGAACCTGCCCAACACCATTCACATGAGCGGCCCGAACGCGTCGCTGGGGAGCACGACCTTCGGCCAGGTGACGTCGGCGTACGGCGAGCGCCAGATGCGCTTCAGCGCCCGCTTCACGTTCTAGGCCTTTCCTTCCGCCCGGGCCGGGTCTTCTCGACCCTGCCCGGGCCTTTTTCTGTCAGCCCGGAGTCAGCACCATGACATCACACGAGGTTTCCCGGCGGTCGTTCATCCAGACGACGGCGGCCGCCACCGTCGGGCTCGGCGTAACCGGGTCCGCGCATCTTCACGCCCAGGGCGCCAATGACCGCATCGTCCTCGCCGTCATCGGCACCAACGGCCGTGGCGCGCAGCACGCGAAGATGTTCAGCCGCATGCCGGGCGTCGAGGTCGGCTTCATTTGCGATCCCGACGAGAAGGCCCTGGCGAAGGGCATGAAGGCGGTGTCGCCCACCCAGGCGAATCCCGCGAAGGCGGAAAAGGACTTCCGGCGCGTCCTCGAGCGCAAAGACGTCGACGGCGTCCTCATCGCCGCGCCGGACCACTGGCACGCCCCGGCGGCCATGCTGGCCCTCGCGGCCGGCAAGGACGTCTTCGTCGAGAAGCCGTGCAGCCACAACCCGCTCGAGACCGAGCTGCTCGCGGCCGCCGCGAAGCGCTACGGCACGCGCGTCCTCCAGGTCGGCAGCCAGCGGCGGTCGTGGCCGAACATCATCGAGCTCATGAGTCAGCTCCGCGACGGAAGCCTCATCGGGCGCGTCTACTTCGCCCGCGGCTGGTACGTGAACACGCGGGCGTCGATTGGCTTCGGCAAGGAAACCCCGGTGCCCGCCGGCCTCGACTACGAGCTGTGGCAGGGGCCCGCGCCGCGCCGTCCCTTCAGGGACAACGTCATCCACTACAACTGGCACTGGTTCTGGCACTGGGGCACGGGCGAGGCCTGCAACAACGGCAATCACGAGATCGACGTCATGCGCTGGGGCATGAACGTCGGCTACCCCGTGCGGGTGGAGTCGGCCGGGGGCCGTTACCACTACAAGGACGACTGGGAGTGCGCCGACACGCAGGTGGCGACGTTCGAGTTCGAGGGCGACAGGTCGTTCATCTGGGAAGGCCGCAGCTGCAACGGGTTCAGGACCGAGGGACTGGCGCGCGGCGTGACGTTCCACGGCGAGAACGGCAGCGTGCTCATCGACGACCATGCGTACACCGTGTACGACCAGAAGATGAAGGTCGTGAAGAAGGTCGAGGACAAGGCCGAGCAGTCGACCATCGACACCACCGGACCCGGCGACCGCCTCGACGCGTTCCACATGAACAACTTCATCGACTGCATGCGTTCGCGGAAAACGCCCAACGCGAATATCGAGGAGGGCCAGCGCAGCGTCATGCTGTGCCACCTCGCGAACGTCGCCTACCGCGTCGGGCATACCCTCAAGTGCGACCCGAAGAACGGCCACGTCGTCAACGACCCCAAGGCCCAGGCGCTCTGGGGCCGCACCTACGAGAAGGGCTGGGAGCCGGAGGGGTTCAAAGGCTAGGGGCTAGGAAAGACAGACTGCACGACGAGCTGACAAGATCCCAGAGCGCGCAGGATTCGCTGCAGACGGTGTGGCGATACCTGCCCGCTTGCTTTTCGGCACGCCGACGGGTCATTCTAGTAAAGACCATATGAAGCCCCTGGTCCGGACCCTCGGCGTGGCACTGCTGGCAGCGGCGTTGATGAACGCCTCAGCCGGGCTGTGTTTCTGCCACCGCGGTCCGGCCCTGCCGGGCGCTCCGGCCTCATCCCCCAGCTGTTGCCACGGGCCTGACGCCTCCGGCACGGCCGTCGTGAAGGCCATCAGTACCTGCTGCCAGATCGAGTCGGCCGACTCCGTGGCCACGCCGGCTCCGGCTGTTCCTCTGGCTCCGCCGGCGGCCGTGGTCACGCCCGTCTCACTCGCGGCGTCTGCCCGTGAATCGCTGCCGCTCGTTGCGGCGGCTCTCGCCTCGTCTTCTCCACCCATCTTCGCCCTCCGAATCTAGACAACCTCGGCTCGCAACCTGTCTGTCGAGGCTCCCTTCGACTCGCCCGTGGAGCGATCGCTCGCTCAGGGCAGGAAAGCCTCGGCCTCCAGGTGTCCATCGTCCGCATGGAGCCCCGGGGGCACGAGCGTAGGTCGTTCCGGTGAGACCCGGCGCGCGCAGTTTCTCATCCGCTGCGCGGCCGTCGTGGAGGCGATATGGTGTCAGTGTTCCGTCATACGTTCGTCGTGATGGCCAGCCTGTGCGCGCTCGGCCTGGTGCCAGGACCTGCCCGCGGCCAGTCGGCTGCCGTCCCGCCCGAGAACGACCCGGTCCTCCAGGCGCTCATCGAGGAAGCGCTCGCGCGCAACCCCGACCTGCATGCGGCGCAGTCGGCCATCTCCGCCGCGCAGACCGCGACGGAGCGCGCCCGCGCCCTCCCCGACCCGATGGTGTCGATGACCTACACCAACGACGGCTGGGCGCCGAGCCTGGGCAGCATGCCGATGACGACGCTGGGGTTCATGGTGAGCCAGTCGCTGCCGTACTCGGGCAAGCGCGACCTCAGGGCCAGCCTCGCCGCCAGCCAGGCCCGCCAGGCGGAGCCGGCGCTCGCGCGGGCGAGGCTCGCGCTCGAAGGCGCCGTGCGGCGCGCCTACTACGGCCTGCTGCTCGCCCGTGAACTCCAGGCCCTGACGGCCGAGCAGCGGGAACTGCTGCAGCAGATTGAGGTCGTGGCGCGCGCCCGGTATGCCGTCGGACAGGGCGCCCAGCCCGATGTGCTGCGCGTGCAGACGGAGGTGACGCGCATCGAGCAGCGCGTCATCGAGCAGGCCGCCGAGGCCGAGGTGCGGCTCGCGGAGATCAACCGGCTGCTGGCGCGGCCGCTCGACACGCCGGTGGAGACCACGGCGCGGCTCACGCTCTTGCCGCTGGGTGCTCCTGCCGACGAGATGCTCGACCAGGCGCGCGCCGTCAGCCCGGAGCTCAGGAGCGCGGCGCTCGCGATTGAGACCAGCACCGCGGCCGCCGCCGTGGCGCGACGTGATCTGAAGCCCGACTTCTCGGTCCAGGGGGGCTACATGAACCGCGGCGGCCTCGACGCCATGTGGCTCGCGGGCGTCGGCATTTCATGGCCGTTCAACAAGAAGGCGCGCGAAAGCGCGGTCGCGGAGGCCGAGATCCGCGCGAAAGGCGGCAGCCACGTCGTCGAATCGATGGGGCTGCAGCTCGCCTACAAGACCCGCGAACGCTTCACCCGCGCGAAATCGCTGGAGAAGCTCGTCACGCTCTACGACGACGGGATCATCCCGCAGGACCAGATGACCGTCGAGGCCACGCTCACGAGCTATCAGACAGGCAGAGTGCCGTTCGTGTCGGTGCTCGAGGCGATGACCGCGCTCTATGCCGATCGGTGGGCGCGCGCGGGACTGGTGGCCGACCACGCCCGGCTGCGCGCGAGCCTGCGCGAAGCCAGCCTGGACGGCGGGCCGGACGTGTCGCAGACGTCGGCGCCGGTGGCCGGTGGCCTGTCGAGCGGACAGACGGCCGGCGGAATGTCCGGCGGCATGGGCGGAAAGTAGGAGGACGTGATGCCATACAGAACTCGAATCCCCGCCGCCGCCCTTGCGCTGCTGATGTTCGCCGCGGGGTCGGCATTCTTGAGCGGGTGCCGATTGTCGGACGACCACGGCGCGGCGGGCTCGGCCTCCGCCGCCAAGTACCACTGCCCCATGCACCCGACGGTCGTGTCGGACAAGCCGGGTGACTGTCCCATCTGCGGGATGAAGCTGGTCTCGATCAAGCCGGCCGAGACGAAATCGGCGGCGCAGTCCGGGGCTGCGCAGGCATCCGGGAAGTACCTCTGCCCGATGCACGGGAAGGTCGTCAGCGACAAGCCGGGGAACTGTCCCATCTGCGGGATGAAGCTGGAACCGGTGCCCTCGGCATTGCTCAAGGGCGAGGTGAAGACACCGAGCGGTGCGGCGCCGATCTACTTCTGCCCCATGCATCCGACCACGGTCTCCGACAAGCCTGGCGCATGTCCAATCTGCCAGATGGATCTCGAGCCGATCCCGGATTCGCTGAAGACCGGCTGGGCGAAGCCGGGAGGCGCGCCGGCCTCCGGCGCCGCTGTCTCCGGCCGGTCTTCCGTCGCCCTGTCGTCCGAGCGGCGCGCGCTGCTCGGCGTGCGGAGCGAGGAGGTGCGCGAGGGGCGCATTGATCGGACCATCCGGACAGTCGGCCGCGTGGCCGCCGACGAGCGGCGCCTCGCGCACGTGCACACGAAGTTCGAGGGCTACGTCGAACGGCTGTACGTGGACTTCACCGGAAAGTTCGTGCAGACGGGTGACCGGCTGCTGTCGCTCTACAGCCCCGAACTCATTGCCACGCAGCAGGAGTACCTCCTGGCGCTGCGCGCGCAGAAGCAGCTCGGTTCGAGCCAGATTCCGTCGGTCGCTCAGGGAGGCGCCAGTCTGGCTGAAGCCGCGAAGGATCGGCTCCGCCTCTGGGACATCAGCGAGGCCGACGTCGCCGAACTCGAGCGCACGGGCACGGTCCGGCGGGCCTTCGACCTGCACGCCGAGGTCAGCGGCTTCGTCACCGTGAAGAACGTCGTGCAGGGCATGCGCGTGATGCCGGCCGACACCATCTTCGAGATCGCCGACCTCTCGCACGTCTGGGTGCTGGCCGACGTCTACGAGTCGGACCTCGGCAGCATCAGGCTGGGGATGCCGGCGACGCTGACGCTGGCGTACCAGGCGGGCCGCGCATGGCGGGGCCAGGTGTCGAACATCGCCCCGACGCTCGACGGCGCCACGCGCACCGTGAAGGTCCGCATCGACGTCGCCAACCAGGGCGGCGCGCTCAAGCCCGACATGTTCGGTGACGTGGCGTTGCGCGTCGAAGAGGGCCCGGGCCTCGTCGTGCCCGACAGCGCCGTCATCGACACCGGCGATCGCCGCCTCGTGTTCCTCGATCGGCCTGACGGCACGATCGAGCCCCGCGCGATCGAGGTCGGCGCGAAGCTGGCCGACGGCTACCAGGTGCTGCGCGGCCTCGCCAGAGGCGACCGGGTGATCACGTCCGCGAACTTCCTGCTCGATTCGGAATCGAGCCTCAAGGCGGCGCTCTCGGCGCTCACGGCCCCGACGCCGGCTCCCATCCCCGAGAAGCGCTGAGGACACGGCCATGGTTCGAGCCATCATCCGATTCAGCGCGCACAACCGCGTGCTCGTGCTGCTGGCGACGGCCTGCGCCGTGGCGTACGGGCTCTACACGCTGCAGCACATCCCGGTGGACGCGATTCCGGATCTGTCCGATACGCAGGTCATCGTCTACTCCCGCTGGGATCGCAGCCCGGACATCGTCGAGGACCAGGTCACCTACCCGATCGTGTCGGCCCTGCTCGGCACGCCCCGGGTGAAGACGATCCGCGGCTTCTCGGACTTCGGCTTCAGCTACGTCTACGTGATCTTCGAGGACGGCACCGACATCTACTGGGCGCGCAGCCGCGTGCTCGAGTACCTGTCGAAGATCCAGCCGCTGCTGCCGGAAGGGGTCCGGACCGAGCTGGGGCCCGACGCGACCGGCATCGGCTGGGTCTTCCAGTACGCCCTCGTCGACGACTCGGGCACGCACTCGCTCGCCGACCTGCGCACGCTGCAGGACTGGAACCTGCGCTACCGCGTGCAGTCGGTGCCAGGAGTGGCCGAGGTGGCCTCGATTGGCGGCTTCGTCCAGCAGTACCAGGTGACCGTCGACCCGAACCGGCTGCGGGCCTTCGACCTCGGCATCATGGAGGTGGCCGCAGCGGTGAAATCGAGCAACAGCGAGGTGGGCGGCCGCCTGCTCGAGTTCGCCGGGCGCGAGTTCATGGTGCGCGGCCGCGGTTACGTGAAGTCCAAGGCCGACCTCGAACAGGTCGTGCTCAAGACCGACCAGCGCGGCACGCCGGTGCTGCTGCGCGACGTCGCGTCGGTGGCGCTCGGCCCCGAGATGCGCCGCGGCATCGCGGATCTCGACGGCCTGGGCGAATCGGTCGGCGGCATCGTCGTCATGCGCCACGCGGAGAACGCGCGCGAGGTCATTCAGCGCGTGAAGGCGCGCCTCAAGGAGCTCGAGCCCTCGCTGCCCGCAGGCGTCCGGATCGTGACGACCTACGACCGCTCGGACTTGATTGATCGGTCCATCGCCACGCTCCGCCACGAGCTGGTGCTCGAGATCGTGATCGTCAGTCTGGTCATCCTGATCTTCCTGTGGCACATCCCGTCGGCGATCGTGCCCATCATCACGATTCCGGTGTCGGTGCTGCTGGCGTTCATCCCGATGCGGCTGATGGGCATCTCCTCCAACATCATGTCGCTCGCGGGCATCGCCATTTCGATCGGCGTCCTCGTGGACGGTGCGATCGTGGAGGTGGAGAACGCCTACAAGCGGCTCGAGCTGTGGGAACGCGGAGGGCGCAAGGGCGACTACCACGCCGTGCGGCTCGAGGCGCTGCTCGAAGTCGGGCCGTCGGTGTTCTTCTCGCTGCTCGTGATCGGGGTCGCGTTCCTGCCGGTCTTCACGCTGGTCGATCAGGAGGGGCGGCTCTTCACGCCGCTCGCGTGGACGAAGAACCTCGCGATGTTCATCGCGGCGCTGCTCGCCATCACGCTCGACCCGGCGCTGCGCATGCTCTTCACGCGCATGGACTTCCCCGCCTGGCGGCCGCGCCCGATCGCGTGGCTCGTCGGCCAGGTGACCGTCGGGCGGTACTACCCCGAGGAACGCCACCCCATCAGCCGCGTCCTCTTCTGGCTCTACGAGCCCGCATGCCGCGCGGTGCTGCGGTTCCCGAAGACAGCGATCGCGGCGGCGCTGCTCGTCGTCGTCAGCACGATTCCGATCTACCAGCGTCTCGGCCACGAGTTCATGCCGCCGCTGAACGAGGGATCGATACTCTACATGCCGACCACGCTGCCGGGCATTTCGGTGACCGAGGCCGGCCGCCTGCTGGAGACGCAGGATCGGATCCTGAAGTCATTCCCCGAGGTCGTCACGGTCTTCGGCAAGGCCGGCCGGGCCGAGACGTCCACCGATCCGGCGCCGTTCTCCATGATGGAGACGACGGTCATCCTCACGCCGCACGCGGAGTGGCGCCACAAGCCCCAGTGGTACACGGGGCGGGCGCCCGAGTGGCTCCAGGCCTCGGTCTTGCGCCGCATCTGGCCCGACCGCCTCAGCTGGGACGACCTGACCGCCGAGATGGACGCGGCCATGCAGATTCCGGGCACGACCAACGCCTGGACCATGCCCATCAAGGCGCGCATCGACATGCTCAGCACGGGCATCCGCACGCCGATCGGCATCAAGATCTTCGGTCCCGACCTCAAGGAGATTGAAGCCCTCGGCACGCGCCTCGAGGAGATCCTGCGGGGCGTGCCCGGCACGCGCAGCGTCTTCGCCGAACGCGCCGCCGGCGGTTACTTCGTCGACTTCGACATCGACCGCGGGGCGCTGGCGCGCGTCGGCCTGTCGGTCGGCGCCGTGCAGGACGTGATCATGTCGGCCGTGGGCGGCGAGAACGTGACCACGACGATCGAGGGCCGCGCCCGCTTCCCGGTGAACGTGCGCTATCCCCGGGGCCTGCGCGAGAACCTCGATCAGCTTGGCGAGGTGCTGGTCATGACGCCGTCGGGCGCCCAGGTCCCGCTGCGCCAGGTGGCGACGATACGGACCGTCACCGGGCCTTCGATGATCCGCAACGAAAACGGTCTCATGGCCGGCTACGTCTACGTCGACATCACGACTGACGATGTGGGCGGGTACGTCGACCACGCGCGGGCCGCCGTGGCGGCACAGATGCCGTCGCTGCCCAGCGGCTACTCGCTCGAGTGGAGCGGCCAGTACGAGAACATGCTGCGCGTCCGGGAGCGGCTGACGATCGTGGTGCCGATCACGCTCGCGCTCATTTTCCTCCTGCTCTACATGAACACGAAGTCGGCCTTCAAGGCCGGCCTCGTCATGCTCGCGGTTCCCTTCTCGGTCGTCGGCGCGGTGTGGCTGATGTACGCCCTCGACTACAACGTGTCGATTGCCGCCTGGGTCGGGATGATCGCGCTGATGGGCCTCGACGCCGAGACCGGCGTCTTCATGCTGCTCTTCCTCGACCTGTCCTACGACGAGGCGAAGCGGGAAGGGCGCCTCCGGGACCTGGGAGAACTCAAGGAGGCCATCGTGCACGGCGCGGTGAAACGCGTGCGGCCGAAGCTGATGACGGTGATGGCCGCCATGATGGGCCTGATGCCGATCATGTGGTCGATGGGCACGGGCTCGGACGTCATGAAGCGGGTCGCGGCGCCGATGGTGGGCGGCCTCGCCACGTCGTTCCTCCTGGAACTGCTCGTCTACCCGGCCGTGTACTTGCTCTGGAAGAAGCGGGAACTGCGGTCGACCTGACGGTGCGCGAAGCCGCACGCTCGAGTGGCCGGCTGTTCGGTTCCGGCGCCTGGTCGGGTTAGACTGTTCGTGTCCTTCCTAGCCCCCAACCTGACGCGGTCCGTGCCGTCCCGCGTCCGTTCGCTGGAGTGACAGGCCATGCAGAGCCTCCGACTGGTCTTGTGCATCTTCCTGCTCTCGAACCTCGCCCTGGCGCAGGCGCCGCCCCCGCTCACGCCCCAGATGAGCCCGATCGTCACCTGGGATCCGGACCGCGATCTCAGCCGCCCGCCCACGAAGCGCCCGTTGACGGCAGCCGAGCTGAAGGCGGCTCGCGCGCGCGCGGATCGGTTTTACGACCTGGTGAAGGCGACGCCCGCCTTCAGCCAGCCCGCGAAGCACGTGACGCTGGTCACGGCCTGGCCGGTCGTGCTGGACGATAGCGCCCTGAGCGAGCAGTTCACGGCCTATCGCTCCGCCCCCAAGGATGTCACCAGGCGAGCGGACGGATCGCTGTGGCCCAAGATGGGCGGCGCCCATTCGTTGCTGTTCTTCCAGACCAACTACCCGCCGCTGGCCTCCAACCTGGAGGATCGAGGGGTCGCTCGGTACTCGCGCACGATTGAGAACGACGGCCCCTCGTACGAGGTGTTCTCGCAGCCGCGCACCTTCGCCGAGGTGGGGGGCGGCACCCTCTACAACAGCCTCCTCGTGATCACGCGGGACGGACGGTCGATCCTGGAGCCGGCACCGCTGGGGCCGATCCTCGCGGGTGAGATCGCCCGCTACCAGAAGACCATCGCGGATCTGGATCGCGGGACGAAGAGCTCGCTCGAGCAACTGGAGGCGTCGATGACGCCCCAGGCGAAAGCCGAGCGGCGGGCGAAGCGCACTGAGCGGTGGAAGGCGCAATTCCGCAACCCCGCCACGCTGGCCGGCGAGCTCGATGCGGCGGACAAGTCCGACGAGTCGGACTATCAGCGGCAGAAGGAGCGGCTCACGCCTCCCGCGGTGCGCGATCCGAAGAGCGTGTACTGGGGGTACCGCCTCGCGCTTGAAGCCCTCGAGATGCGGTTGGCGTCCCTCGATGATGCGGGACGGCGGGGCGGTGCCTGCGGCCGGATGGATCCGCTGTTCAGCCCACAGAACGGCGCGCGGTTCGCGCCGGCCGCCTCCGGGAGCACCGGCTGCGTGCCGATCGTGCGGATTCGCCGGGACCTGGTGGACCTCAAGCGGCCGAACGAGGTGCAGCTGTTGACGTTGTTCCTCCCGGACGAACCGTGCGGAGAGCAGTGGACCGGGAAGGCTGTGCCGCAGAGCAACCGGTGCGACTTCGCGGTGCCCTTGATGCGCGAGCTCGACTGGACGGCGATGCGGGCGGTGATGGGGTGGTAACCGCCGGGATTCAGGCTGCGTCATCATGGCCATTCAACCACGGTGCTTCGCCCTGGAGTCACGTTGACCCCTGATCCGCCGATCTTCGAGAGCGTGGTGTTGGCCGGCGGCGGCAACCGCTGCTTCTGGCATGCCGGGTTCTGGCGGGAAGTGCAGGGGGTTCTGGCGGGAAGTGCAGGGTCCGCTGGCGCTCGCCCCGAGGCAGATCGCGGCGGTCAGTGCCGCCGGCGCCATCGCCTGCGCCATCACGGCCGGCAAGGGCGAAGAGGCGCTCCGCCTCTTCCAGGCTGTGACGCGCGCGAATCCCCGAAACTTCTATCCGCGCAATCTCTTCGGCAAGGACCCGATGTTTCCGCACGAGCGGATGTACCGCACGTCGATGCTGGACCTGTTCGATCGCCCGGCACTGGCGAGGGTGCACGCGGGTCCGGACATCCGGGTGCTCCTCGGGCACATGCCGCCCTGGCTCGGCCCGCGCACCGGCTTCCTCGCCGCGTCGGCCGCCTACAACTT
>JALOKU010000180.1 GCA_025456345.1 Vicinamibacterales bacterium
CTCCAGGTCGGCCAGCACCCGCTCCAGGAACAGCCGGCGATCGCGGTCGCGGTTCATCGAGTCGAGCAGCGCCTGCACCTGCAGCTGGAGGTTGTGCATTACCTGCAGATTTGCGGGGCGCTCGGAGGGCAGTTGCCCCGCATGGAGCCGCTGGAAGTCCGCGATCTTTCCCTCCGCTTCGACAAGGCGCTTGCGGGCGTCCGTAAGCTGTCTGTCCAGGAAGTTAGTGGTGGAGGCGGCCGCGTTCGATCGGTCAGTGCGATTCGCGTCCGTGAAACTTCCCGAAATCGTCTCGACCACCTGCATCGCCTTTTTCGGGTCGGTATAGACGAAGCTGAACCGAAACGTCTCGCCTTTCCCCACTTCGACGCTCACGTCCTTGCGCATCTTCTCGATGACGTCTTCCAGGGGCAGCTTTCCGCGTTCAGCGGGATAGAGATTGAGATCGGTGATGATCTTTTCGAGACGCGTGCGGGTCAGGGCCGTTTCCCTGACGGATCGGAGCCGGTCCTGTACGCGCGTCGTCACGGTTGGTCGGACGTAGCTCTCGGGGACCTGCTGAGGCTCGATGAGCATGACCGTTTCGGATCGGTAGAGGTCGGGCAGCGTCCGCGCGTACAGGAACGTCCCAAGCGACACCAGCACAAAGGGGATGACAAGCGCCCACTTCCTGCGCCACAGCATCCAGAACACGTCTTCAGGCTTGTATTTCTTGCCGGGTAGCACTCGTCACCTCACGGGCTGTCGGGCGTGCGGGCCGCGCCGGAGCGCCCGGCCCGTGCCAGGGGAACCCAGAATCTCGCGCCAACCTGGACGCGCTGGCGATCCAGTTGTTGCGGCAGCGGCATGCCCTCCGGCAGAAGGTAGCCCGGCGGGTAATCGTACCGGTAGTAGCTGTACCCCGCGGTCACGGCTGCCCACTGCGTGACGGCCACCTCGACGCGGGCGGAGGTCCAGTACGTGTCGAATGCGCGGCCCAGGCCCAGGACCCGCTGGCCGTTCATGTAGTTGCCGTCGAAGAGGAGTTGCACGCGAGCGTTGATGTAGCCGTTTGCCGACAGCGTGACCCTGTCGGTCCACACGGGTTGCTGGATCGCGTTGAAGTACTGCACGGAACGGCTGTAATCGCCCGCGATCGACCACCGCGTGCCGACGGCGCGGTCGTAGTGCACTGAAAACGGCCAGGCGTCGTACTCCCGGCCGAAATCGTCGAGCAGCGAATAGCCGACGCTCACCCTGAAAGAACTGGAGGCGCCCCGTCGCCCCAGGCGGACATAGGCGAACTCCGCGCCGATGTCGTGGCCGCGGCTCCAGGACAGCACGCCTGCGGTCAGGTAGTCAACGTCGCGATAGCCGTACTTCGCGGTCGCCGTCACGCTCCGCGAAAACTGGCGCGTGAGCGCCGCGTTCACGCTGTGCGAGGTGTTCCATCGCTCCTGCGTCGTGAAGTCGATGGCGTAGTACGAGTAGCCGAGGGTAGTCGACGTGCGGCGGCCGAGCTTGTACACGAGCGCCGTGCTCGCGGTCCCTTCGTTGGTCGGATTGAGGGCCGACATGCGGCCGAACTGCCCGCCCCCGATTCCGGGCCCGGAACTCGGATCCAGCGCCGCGGAGTAGTACGGCGAATGCAGGAAGTTGCCGGCGGCATTGACCGTCGTGCGCCTCGATGTGAGGCTCACGATGCCGCTGCCGCCGTAGGCGAACGTGAGCGACTCGTCCGGGAACAGCGAGTAGTAGGGAAGCGACGCCAGGCCGCGCAGTTCCGCATTGACCGCGCTGCCGCGCCGCTGGTAGGCGAGCTCCGAGGTGGCGATGTAGATCTGCTGGAAACCCTGGGACGCGGCCGCCTGGCCGTCCGCGGGCGGAGCGCTGAGCGCGTACATTCCGTCGTCGAGGCCGCCGTCCAGCGAGACATTGAGATCCAGGGCATGCAGGCTCGGGATGCGCGAGTCGTTGCCGCCGAAGAGCGTCTGATAGGGCTTGGACACGCGGCCGGCGGGCGGCGTCTGCGCGCACACCGGGGCCGCGGCGAGCCCGGAGCCCACCAGCAGCGCGAACGCGAGGCCAGCGAGGAGCCTGCGATCCATGGCTACGGGACGATCACCGTGTCGCCGGGCTTCAGCTCGATGTTGCTCGCGAGGTTCTTGCCCTTCTGCACCTCGTCGTAGTTGAACCTGATCGTCGTCGGCTGCGAGCCGGGACGGCCGGCTGCCGCGGGCGCCTCGCGGAGAATGAGGACGTCCTTGCCCTTCGCGAACTCGCCGAGCCCGCCGGCCATCGCGATGAGCTGCAGCACCGTCATGCGCGTCCCGAAGGGGTAGGCGCCAGGCCTGGCGACCTGCCCGGTGATGAAGACCTTGCGGCTGTTGATCTGCTTCACCATGACGGTGACGCTGGGCTCCTCGACGAGGCGCCCCGCCAGCTCGGTGATCGTCTCGCGCAACTGGTCCGGCGTGAGGCCGGCCGCCTGGATGTCGTTGAGCAGCGGCAGCGTGATCTTGCCGTCGGGCCGCACCACGACTTCGGCCGACATGTCCTTCTCGCGCCGGAACATCACGATGAGGACGTCATCGGTGCCGATGACGTAGTCGGCCGGCGGCACGACCTGGGCCGCCACCGCCTGGGGCGGCGGCTGTGGGGCCGCGGGCCTGGCCTGCGCGGCGGCTGGCGGATTCTGCGCCGTCTGTGCCGCCGGCGCCGCGGCGGCGGTCAGGAGAAGCAGCACGGCTGCGGCCCGCGTCGACATCTTCAGCTTGGTCATCATCGTCCTGTCACCCATCACCGATAGTCCCGGAACGGCAGCTGGCAGTCGTGCTTCCGGAGGAAATTCAGGAACCGCTTGTAGTCGCCCGGCTCCATGTTGAAGAGCTTCGTCACGATCTTGTAGTTGCCCTTGGCTTCCTCGAGGCCCTTCGACACGAGCTCCCTGAGGTGGCCCCGGGTGATTTCGCGCTGCATGTAGAGCGGGTACACCGCCGTCCAGAAGGACTCGTGGTTGACCGTCATCCGCTTCAACAGGTCGTCGGCAACGGTGCGGCGGCGTTCCCGCTTCGGGCGGAGGCTGATACTGCGCTGCGTCCGGATCTCGATCGGGATGTCGTCGGCGCCGATGGTCGGACCGGCCCCTGACACGAGGATCCGTTCGATCACGTTGGCCAGTTCACGGACGTTCCCCGGCCAGGGATACTCGGCGAGTGCGACGTACGCCTCGGGCGACACCTGCGGGCGGTTGCCGTTGTTGCGCCCCATGTTCTCGAAGAAATGGTCGACGAGCAGGGGAATGTCGTCGCGGCGCTCGCGCAGCGGCGGCACGTGGATGTTGATGACGTTGATCCGGTAGAAGAGGTCCTCGCGGAACAGGCCCTGGGCCACCATCTCGGACAGCGCCCGGTTGGTGGCGGCAATCACCCGCACGTCGATGCGGCGCCCGACGCGGTCGGCGCCGACTTTCTGAAGCTCGCCCGTCTCGAGAAAACGGAGCAGCATGCCCTGCATGCGCAGGCTCATCTCGCCGATCTCGTCCAGGAAGATGGTGCCTTCGTCCGCCTTCTCCAGCATGCCGGGCTTGTCGCGGTACGCGCCGGTGAAGGAGCCTTTCACGTGGCCGAACAACTCCGATTCCAGCAGCGTCTCGGGCAGACCGGCGCAGTTGACCGTGATGAACGGCCGCTCCGAGCGCTCGCTCTGCGCGTGGACGCTCATCGCGACCAGTTCCTTGCCGACCCCGCTCTCGCCGGTGATGAGGATCTTCGCGTCCGACAGCGCAACCCGCTGGATCTCCTGCTGCATCGCGACCATGGCAGGGCTTCGGCCCACCAGTTGTGCGTAGCCGTTCCTAGTCACTGTGTTCACTCCCGCTCAGCAGGCTCTCGATTGCGAGCCTGGCTTGCGGCCCGAGGGCGAGGAACCGCCCCCCCACCCTGTAGCCGCCGGCGCGCTGGTCCCACTGGATCGACGCGTGCCGCACGTCGAGTTCCGCATCCAGGGGCCGGCTGCCGAGCCTGGCAATCACCCTGGAGACTGCGCCGGGCGCAACCGGGTCCGGGCAGGACAGCAGGACGCCGTCCGAACTCAGATCCAGCAGCCGGACCGCCATCGAGACCGGCCTGACCACCTGCGCACCGCTGCCGATCGGCACGCGCGGTGAGCGACGACGTTCGATGAAGCCGTTCTCCATGTCAGGCCTCGTCCTGGGCGGCGGTTTCGCGATGCTCGTCCATGAGGATTCCAATCAACCGGGCGGTGTCCTCGTCGACGTTGAGGAACTCCAGCCCTACTTTGTATCGGCGCCCGCCCCCGGCAAGATAGACCGGGGAGAGGTGCCTGACGGCGGCCCGGAGGTCTGTGGCCCGCGTGCCCTGAATCAGCCTGATCGGCTGCACCGAGCCCACGGGGAGGGGAGCGACCGACTCCACCAGGGCGCCCTCAGGGGCCATGTTGCAGACCCGGAGGGGCTCGAGCGCCTGCACCGAGCCCCAGAGCTCTCCCACGATCTCAAAGCGCGTGGCGTTTCGCCGATCCGCTAGTCGCATGGCCGCTCCGCTCACGAATGCACCGCATCGCGGTGGGGATCTCGTCCTCGCCAGGGGCTTCCCGGGCTGAGGCGGCACACCTCAGGCTGCCTTCTCACGGTCACTACGCAAGGAAAGGGCCAAGAAAACTGAGTGTATCAGAGCGTTCTGCCTGACGGGAAGCCGCGGAATTTCCTAGGAAAACGCCGTGTTGATGGCAGCCAGAGAGGCGAAGTCACGAGACTGGGCGCCAGAAGTCTGACAAACCGACGACAAATGTCTGCCATGATTGACGGATTTTGACCTTGAGGGCATCCCTCAACACCCAGGCTGGAGACAAGGGATTCCACGCCTCAGGCGCTACCGGTCCGCTGCGATCTCCGCGAACACGCACAAATGCTCGGCCGCGACCGACCGGCCGACCCGGGAATCCACCGGGCGCAGCCTGTCGTTCGTGAGCACGCGATCGATACGCATCCAGGGATGGCTCGCCGGGAACGTGTAGCCGAAACCGCGGCCGGCCTTGTCGAAGCTGTCGCGGAACGAGGAGAGGTGCTCCCCGTAGATCCGGCTGAGGCCCGGGAGATTGGTGTCGCCGGCGATGATCACGCCATTCACACTGGACCGCGCGGCCTCGGCCAGGCCGGCAATCTGCCTCTGCCGCCGGTAGGCGTTGTTCTCGACAAACTGCGTGGTCGTCGGGTCGAACATCCGGCCCGACAGGAACGACCTCACCACGCCGCCCGCGCGTAGTGCGTCGAGGCCCTCGCGCGGCGACGTCGCGTGCACGTTGAACACGTCGACCGGGCCGACCGGCGTCTCGAGGGTCACGCGCACGTAGCGTGCGCCGCCCGTGCCGGCAGCGTACTGAAGGGGCGGCGGTATCGAAGCCTCGCGAATCGCGAACCGGGACGCCGTCAGGAACTGGCCGTCCGCGTGGAGGTGCCAGCCCGTGAACGCCGCCTTCAGGGCGCGTTCGTCGCCCGGATACACCGACTGCACCGCGACGATGTCGGGCGCGAACCGCTGGATCTGCGCAATGGCGTCCGGCAACCGCCTGCCGGCCTTTCCGATGTTGCAGGTCACGATCCGGAGTGTCGCGCCGGCCGGTGCGGCCGGCGCGGGGAAGGCCAACGTGAAACCCGTCAGCGGCACGAGCAGGAGGTAGATCGACACAACCTGCAGCGCGAAGAGCCCGCGAGGCGCCCACCGCCAGGCGGCGGCGAGGACGAACGGAAGGGGAATGGCGAATCCGGCGCGGGGCAGGTAGAGCACCGCCAGCGTGAACCACCAGCGCTCGCCCACCACGCGCAAGGCCAGGATGACGAGGCCGAGCGCCAGCGGATACGCCACCGCCAGAAA
>JALOKU010000181.1 GCA_025456345.1 Vicinamibacterales bacterium
GGCGTGGCGATCGGCGCCGCCTGGGCCGGCCTGCTCTCGAACTTCGCGGCGGGCATCTTCCTGATGGTCCTGCGGCCGTTCAAGGTGGGCGACTTCATCCAGGGCGGCGGCATGCTCGGCACGGTGCGCGAAATCGGCCTGTTCGTGACGGCCATCGACACGCCCGACAACGTCCGCACGTTCGTCGGCAACGCGAAGCTGTTCTCGGACACGATCCAGAACTTCTCGACCAACCCGTTCCGCCGCGTCGAGCTGACGGCGCAGATCGCGCACGCCGTGACGCCGGCCGACGCCATCGCGAGGCTGCGCGATCGGGTCGCGAAGATCCCCCACGTGCTCGCCGACCCGGCGCCCGACGTCGAAATCCTGACCTTCAATCCGATGGGCACCGTGATCGCCGTGCGGCCGTTCTGCCACACGGACCACTACTGGCAGGTCTACTTCGACACGAACAAGGCCATCGCCGACGTCGGCGCGGAAGCCAACTTCCCGGCCCCCGAGACGCGGCACCTCGTGCGGAATTCCTAGGTCACGACCGGGCCCGGCCTCAGGCCGGGCCCATGGTCCAGCCGCGGCCGGCCAGTTCCTTCGAGGCGGCCGGAGACGCCTTCCCGGTGAGGACGATCGTGAGGCTCTTCGCGTCGAGCTCCTTGCGGGCCCGGGCGTCGATCTCGCGCCAGGTGGCATCGGCCTCTGACGTCCAGCGCAGCCAGTCCACCGGGAGCAGGACCCACGCCTGGCCGCGCGCCGTCACCCCCACCGTCGCGACACTGTCAGCCAGCAGCGCGGTGAACGGCGCCTTCGCATGCCGCTGCTGGAGGAGTTCCGCGCTCTCCACGTGGAAGAGCGCTTCCCGCTCGTGGCGCGAATCCGCCGCCGCCGCGACGCGGTCGGCAGCTCCCCGGAGCTTCACGGCATGGAGCGCCGCGACGAGTCTGGTCTCGTAGCTCAGCGTCATCGCGCTGTTGAGAAAGAGCGTCTTCGCCGTCGCGTCCGGCACGCCGAGCTCGCGGAGCCGCTGCTCGTTGATCTTCCGCAGTTCCTCGGGATCCTTGCTCCAGACCATGCCGCTGACTGTCGCGGTCATGCCGACGACGCCGGGGATCGGGAGCACGACCTTCGTGGCGATCGATCCCGCGGCGTCGATCTCGGCGATGCTGCTGAGCGCGTTCCGCAGCACGGCGTTGGTCGTATACGGATCGACGCCGAGCTTCTGCGCCCACCGCCGGTACGCCTTGTTCACGCCGAGGACGGCCTTGCCAGCCGAGACCGCAGCGTTGTCCCCTTGCTTCGACGCCTCGGCGGGATCGTCGTTCGTCGTCGAGTCGTACGCGCGCTTGCTCTGACGGCCGAGATTGACCCCGAACCGCTTGACGCCGGAGCCGAGCCCCTTCGCCGTCTCCGTCGGAGCGGTCACCACGTTGGCCACGCCCTTGCCGAGGTTGAGGACGGAGTTCCCGGCGGCCGCGAGGAAGACTCCGGTCTTGGAGACCTCCTCCAACTGAGCCAGCGCCTCGACCTCGCGCAACCGCACCGCCAGCAACGACCGCCCGGCGGCGTCGAACGCTCCGAAATCGGATTGGACGTGAAACACGTGGTAGTAGCCCTCGGTCTGCACGGCGCTCGCGACGGTGTGGTGCGGTCCCTTGATCTGGGCCTGGTTCAGGAGTTGGGCGGCCGTGAAGGTCGGCGGCGGTTCGTCGGCTGGCGCCGCAGCGAGACGGAGGCCGGCGGCACCTGCGCCGGCGAGGAACAGGACTCCGACCAGCGCAGTCTTCATCAGACTCGTCATCCTCCCATTATCGCCGAAGCCCATGCTAACCTAGCCGGACTTCAGGAGCGCACGGGCCGCGGATGTCATTCCACTTTGTCCCTGGGCGGTCGGCGGCCCTCGCGCCGGTCATCCTGGTCATCGCCCTGGCCGTCGCGGGCTCCGCCTCCGCACAGGCCCCCGCGCCGGCAGCGGGCGGCTACACCCCACCCGTGTTCGGGTCGATCGCGCCCGGGTTGTTCGAACGCGTGCCCGTCAGCCCCGCCTCCGACGGCGCGAACCGGGCCTGCCCGGGGTGCCCGCCCCGGCGCCCGTTCTGGGCCATGGCCGAGGTCATCGGAATCAACCTCATCTACCAGGGCATCAACCTGGCGTTCAAGCCGGAGGAGGAGAAGATCTACTACCGGACGTACCCGAAGATCTGGTGGAACAACATCAGCTACGGGTTCGAGTGGGACGACAACACGTTCATGATCAACCAGTGGGGCCACCCGCAACAGGGCGCCACTTACTTCTCGGCCGGCCGCGGCAACGGTCTGAGCTTCTGGGAATCCGCCCCGCTCGCGGCGCTCGGGGCGCTGACGTGGGAGTACCTCGCCGAGCGGCACAAGCCGTCGTTCAACGACGTCATCATGACCACGCTCGGGGGCATCACCCTCGGGGAAGTGCTGCACCGGACGGCCTGGCTCATCAGGGACACGACCGACACCGGAAAGAGCCGGATGACCAGGGAAATTGTCGCCGCGGTGGTGGATCCCGTCACGGGAATCAACCGGTTCATCGATGGGGACGCGCTCAAGGTGGTGGAGAAGCCGGCCGTGTACGTGCCGTCGAACCTGGTCGCGGCGTTCGACGTCGGCGTGCTGTGGCGGGGAGAGAACCTGTCGTTCCTGGACGCCCAGGGCGAGCCGTTCCTGCAGGCCAACGTCGGCTACGGGACGCTCTCGAAGGGCCGGTCCACGCTGCCCTTCGATGCCTTCGGCGTCAGCCTGCGCATGGCGGGCGGCGGCAGCGCGATTTCCGAGCTTCGCGCACGCGGGAGGCTGCTTGGCGTGCCCCTGGGCCACGCGCGCGACACGTCTGCGCGCCACACCCTGCATTTCATGACGGCCCTGGGTTACGACTACGACAACAACTCCGCGTACCAGTTCGGCGGGCAGGACATCTCGGGAGCCTTCACCAGCGAGTGGCGCTTCACACCCGAGTGGCGCCTCGTGACGAGCGCCAGCGGGGGGGTCCTCGTGCTCGGCGCGATAGACTCCCTGTACGTGGCCAGCCCTGACCGGCAGTACGATTTCGGGCCCGGGCTCAGCTACGGCGGGAGCCTGGCGCTCATGAGGCGCGGGCACCCGTTCGTGCGAGCCACGTACAGCGCCGTATGGATTCATACCGTCGACGGGGCGCAGGCGGACCATTGGACCCAGAACGTGCGCCTCGACCTTCTCGTGCCCGTCGCGAAGCGTCTCGGGATAGGAACGACGGGGGAGTTCATCCGCCGCAAGTCCTACTACGACACAGCCGACGACGTGCTGAACCGGTTTCCCCAGGTGCGGGTCTACCTCTCGTGGATGTACTGATGATGCTCACGGGCCTGCGGGGGTCGAAGGCGGTACTGGCCATCGCCGCGGCCCTGCTGATGGCCGCCGCAGACCCCGCTGCCGCGCAGCAGGCGGCATCGACGCGGCCGGGCAGTTTCGTCCTGGGCGTGGGAGGCGGGTACGCCGCCACGAAAACGGACTGCGGCGACTGCGGGACGGGCGAAGATGGGAGTGAGGGCGGCGACGGAGCCACCTACGACGACGTCGGCTTCGTCTCGCTTGCCGCGCTCTGGCGTGTGGACCCCAAAGCCGTCGCGGGCGCCGAGGTGCAGTTCGAGTCGTCACGCGAGGACGCGCGAGTGCTCTATGTGATGGGCACCATCCGCTTTCACCCCTGGGCCTCGCGGGGGCTGTTCCTCGGGGCCGGCTTCGGCATGGTCCAGGTGAGATCGCGCCAGTCGAATCCGGACGGCTCGGACGGGACAGGCACCTACCGGGGCATCGGCCTTCAGTACGGCATCGGGTGGGAGTTCCTGAAGGACAAGGCGATCTCGCTCGCGCCGTACGGGGCCCACTACGTGTCGACGCTGAGCAGCGTGACGACCAGGGACACCGAGCGGGCGAACGTGATTGGCAACGTCTGGGTGGCAGGCCTCCGCGTGTTCTTCAACTGACGCCAGCCGGCGTATACTCGCGCAGCATGCAGGTGCCGATGTGACCACGCCCCCGCGACCGCCTGGCGCCCTCCGCGGGCTCGCCCGCGCGCTCCTCTCGTGGCGGACCGCGTCGGTCGCGCTGCTCTCGTTTTCCTCGGGGCTTCCCCTCGGCCTCGTCTGGTATTCCATCCCCGACTGGATGCGCAGCATCGGCGTGGACATCCGCATTGTCGGCCTGTTCACGCTGGCGCAGGCGCCGTGGGCGTTCAAGGTCCTGTGGTCGCCGCTGATGGACCGCTACGTGCCGCCGTTCTGGGGGAGGCGGCGCGGATGGATGGCGGTCACGCAGGTCGCCCTCGGCGTCCTCGGGCTCCTCTTCGCGGGCGTCGGGCGCCACCCCGATGCGCTCTGGGTCGTGGGCGCCCTCGCGCTCGCCGTCGCGCTCGCGTCGGCCTCCCAGGACATCGCGATTGACGCGTACGCCGTCGAGGTCCTGCGCGAGGACGAGCAGGGTGCCGCCGTCGGCGCCCGCATCGCCCTGTACCGGGCCGCGCTCCTCGTGTCCGGCGGCGCGGCGATCACCGCGGCCGGGCGCCTGGGCTGGCCGGCCGTCAACCTCATCCTCGGCCTGATCTACCTGCCGATCCTCCTGATCACGTGGAAAGCGCCTGAGCCGGAGCGGAGGACGATCGCGCCAACGAGCCTGCGCGACGCCGTCTGGCACCCGTTCCTCGGCTTCCTGGCGCGCCATCGCGCGTTGGAGATCCTGGCGTTCGTCTTCCTCTACAAGTTCGCCGACCAGCTCACGCAGGCGCTGACCAGGCCGTTCCTCATCGACATGGGGTACAACGCGGACCACCGGGGGATCGCGCTGGCCACGGTGGGCCTCGTCGCCACGATTGTCGGCGCGCTCATCGGAGGCTGGATCACCACGCTCATCGGCCTCGGGCATTCGCTCTGGGTGTTCGGGGTCCTGCAGATCTTCTCGAACCTCGGCTACTATTTCGTGTCGCTCGCCGCCGGGCCCGTGCTGCCGCTGATGTACGGCGCGGCCGGATTCGAACTGCTGACAGGGGGGCTCGGCACCGGGGCCTTCTCGGTGCTGCTGCTGCGCATGACGCAGAAGCGGTTCTCGGC
>JALOKU010000182.1 GCA_025456345.1 Vicinamibacterales bacterium
GGAGGCCTACGGTGCCGGTCTCATCAAGCGCCTGGCCGATGAGAAGGGACTGCTGGTCGTGTCGCCCCGCACCTCCGCCTACGTCGGCACGGCGAACGCCTCGACGTTCGGGGAGTTCCTCGACGGCCTCGCGCTCGACTATCCCGTCGATCGCGCGCGAATCTACCTCGTCGGGCACTCGATGGGAGGGACGGCGGCTGGTGCCCTCGCGGGGCTGCTGCCGGACCAGATCGCCCGGGCGGCGTGCCTGAACGGGTTCAGCGGGTTCGTCGAGGGCGCCACGAAGGTCCCGCCGGTGCTGGTCATCGCGAGCGAACTCGACCGGATCGCGGTGCCGTCTCGAATCGAGGCCACGGTCGAACGGGCGAAGGCGGCAGGCCTGCCGGTCGAGTACCGGCTGCTGAAGAACTACGGGCATACCCTCGCGGTGACCAAGGTCCTGCCCGACGTGGTGGATTGGCTGCTGACGGGCCGTTAGCGTTCAGCGAACATCCAGGCCGAGGCCAGCGCCAGGCGGGCCATCTTGAGCACCTGGGCGGGGTCCAGCTTCTCGATGGTGTCGGTGGGCTCGTGGTAGCCGTCGAAGTAGTTGCCGAAGTACCGCACGAACGGGCGGCCTTTCCGCGCGAACGCGCGATAGTCGCTGCCGCCGCTCTTCCCGTCGGTCCAGTCAAGATGAAGCGCGAGGCCCGTGGCCCGCGCGGCCTGCATGAGGACGGGTGCCAGATCCCGCGCCGAGTCGGCGACGCCGAGCTCGATGAAGTCGGCCGGCTTCGTCCTGGCGAGGAATTCGTCGCCGTTCTCGAGCGTCGTGTCCGCCACCAGCGTCCTGAGCTCGGCGGCCGTCCATGGGTGCGCGATCATGTCGAGATTGAGATAGACCGCCGTCCGCTCGAGCGGCCACACCGGGTTGCGCGCGTAATGCGCGGACCCGAGATGGCCTTCTTCCTCGCCGGTCCAGAACGCGAAGATGACGGTGCGCTTCGGAGGCCGGCCGCCTGCCGCGAACGCTCTGGCGATCTCCAGCAGCGCCGCCACGCCCGACGCGTTGTCGTCGGCGCCCGGGTACGTCCTGTCGCCCGGCCGCCCGAGGTGATCCATGTGCGCGCCGATGATGACGGCTTCATCGCGGCGCGCCGGATCCGATCCGCGAATCATGCCGATGACGTTCCGGCTGAGCACCAGGCGTTGGTCGCCCCCGAACGTCAGCGTGCCGGTCGTGCCGGGCAGGCCACGCGGCGCCGCTGATGACAGCGCCTGGTCGGCCGGGCCGGCGGCCGCGAGAATCGCGTCCCCGGCAGCTGCCGACAGTCGCACGATGGGAAGCCCCGCCTCCTCGTCCCGCTCAAACGGCGTGTAGAACACCGCCGCTGGCGCATCCGCTCCGGAGGCAATCGCCGAGGCGTACGCCGGTCCTTCGATCGCGACGACGGCGACGGCGCCACCCTCGGCAGCCAATTGCGCCTTGGCGGCGAATCGCCGGCGGCCGGTTTCGGCGGCGTAGCGCTCGCGCAGTTCCGGGCGCTGCCATTCGGCCCCTGGCGGCAGGCCGGCGTGGATCACCACCACTTTTCCCTTCACATCGAGACCCCGGTAGTCGTCGCGAGCCGGGCTCGATTCCCGGATGCCGTAGCCGGCATACACCAGCGGCGCCGACAGCATGCCAGGCGGCAGTTCGGGGCACGACGCGTCGACACCGCCGAGGAACGTCCGGATTCCGGTCGTCTCCCCGCTTCGCGACTCAATGCGCACCTGGCACGATGCGCGGCTGATCTGCCGGACCGCCACCGGATGGAAGTAGGCCGTCGCCGGGTTCGGCGGCGCCTGCGGCGCGTCCACGGGCCCGATGCCCGCGAGCGCCAGTTGCGCGGCCACGTACTCGGCCGCGGCCTCGAGGCCCGGCGAGGCGAGCCCCCGCCCCTCGAGCGCAGGCGACGAGAGCAGCGCGATGTGCGAGGCCAGCGCCTGGGACCTCAGGCCGCCGATGGCGGCCATGGCCGCGGCGTCGAGCGGCACCACCGGGCCCGGCGCGACGAAGTCGGCCGAGACCGGCCGCGATGGCGCCTGGGTCTGCGCGCCGGCACCGGCCGCGCCGAGCAGGACGATCAGGCCGACCAGCGTGCGGCAAGTCATGCGTGCGCTACTCCCAGTGGAACAGCAGGACGGGCGGCACGAGGAGCAGGAAGCTCAGGACGACGAGGATCAGGCAGAGCGGCAGGAACCACCGCGCCCATCGCTCCCACGGGATCTTCCCGGCGCCGAGCACGCCCATGGTCACCGCGCTGGTGGGGAGGATCGGGTTGATGAACTCGCACAACGTAAAGGCGTAAACGGCCGTCTGGCGCGTGATGCCGACCAGGTCCGCCAGCGGCGCCATGATGGGCATCGTGAGGGCCGCCTGCGCCGTGCCGGAGTGGATGAAGAAGTTGATCACGCACTGGATGAGGAACATCACCTGGGCGATGATCGCGACCGGCAGGCTCGACAGCGCGCCGGAGGCGGCGTAGAGCATCGTGTCGAGGATCTTCGCCTCCTGCGCGATGACCAGCAGCGCACGCGCGCAGGCCACGATGAAGACCACGCCGACCATGTCCTTCGCGCCCGTCACGAACGTGCGGGCCACGCGGCTGGGCCCGAGGCCGCCGGCAAAGCCGAGCACGATGCCCATGCCGAAGAAGAGCACCGCGATCTGGTCGATGTACCACTTCCACTTCAGGACGCCGACGACGAGCAGGACCATCGAGGCCACAAACAGCGTGAGCGTCGCGACATGTTTCGCGTCCCAGCGGGCCTCGCCCCGGGCCTCCGCCACCGCCTCGCGCGCCAGGTCGATGTCGCGGACGGGGCTGAGCTCGGGGTTCCGCTTCACGCGCCGGGCGTACCGCATCACGTAGGCGATCATCACCGCGGTGCCGATGACCCACGTGATCAGCCGGTAGCCGAGCCCGGAGTAGAGCGGGATGCCCGCGATGCTCTGGGCGATGCCCACCGTGAACGGGTTGAAGAACGCCGCGGCGAACCCGGCCGCCGCCCCGAGAAACGGGATGGCGATGCCGACGATCGAGTCGTAACCCAGACGCCGCGCCAGCGGGATGAAGATGATGACAAAGGGGATGACCTCTTCGGACATCCCGAACACCGACCCGCCGAGCGAGAAGATCACCATCAGCGCCGGGATGAGCAGCCCCTCGAGGTGAGGGCGCGCCGTGATCGTGTCGGTCAGCTTGCGGATGCCGAACTCCACCGCGCCGGTTTCCTGGAAGATGGCGAAGCTGCCGCCGATCATCAGCAGGAAACAGATGAGCAGCGCGCCGTCGAGGAACCCCTTGATCGGCGCCTCGAGCACCATGTGCGGCCCGAGCAGCACCTTGGGCACCTCGCGGAAGGTGCCGGCGACGGTCACGGAGCGCGTGCCCTCGCTGGTCTCCACCTTCACCCGCTCGTACTCGCCGGACGGAATCACCCACGACGCCGCGAGCACGAGGATGACCAGGGCCATCACCACCACGAGCGTGTGGGGCATGGCCAGGCGGCTGAGGAGCGGTTTCCGATCGTGGGACATGGCGCGTCTACTCGAAATTGCCGCGCACGAGCGGCGTGCGCGCCTTCATCAGCCAGCGGCCTTTCGCGATCACCCCGTCAATCTCCAGCGACGCGGCGTCGAGCAGCACGATGTCGGCGTCGGCGCCGGCCTCCAGCGCGCCCTTGCCCCGCAGCTTCAGGATGCGGGCCGGGTTCGACGTGATGACCTGGAGCGCCGTCGCGAGCGGCACGCCCTCGACGCGGACCGCGTCCCGCACCTCCGCGAACAGGCTCGTGACGCGCCCGATCTCGAGGCGCCTCAGCCGCCCGTGCGCGTCGAAGTCGGGGAGGCTGCCCTGGCCGTCCGACGTGAAGGTGATGTTCGCCGCGTCCACGCCGGCGTCGAGCATCCGCCGCAGGCCGGCGCTGCACTTGACCTCGCCCTCGTCGAGAAACGCCGGCACGGTGGACGTGGTGAAGTCCACCAGCCCGCCGGCCTTCGCGTACGCGAGGCCTTCTTCGAACAGCGACGGGTTGCGGCCGATGTGCGTCGGCAGGAACTGCGTGGCGGGAATCTCGGTTTCCTCGATGAGCCGGCGCAGCATCGCGAGGCCGCGCCGCCCGTCGCCCATGTGCACGTTGACCACGCCCGCCTTGCCCGACAGGATGCCGCCGCGCCGCGCCTCCGCCGACAGGCGGGCGAACTCCTCGAAGGTGGGCTGGTTCGATCGATGGTCCGACAGCGCCACTTCGCCGACGCCGATGATCTTGTCGATGAGCAGCAGGTCGCGCTCGATGCTGCCGGTGAGCGTCTGCACCGGCACGCCGTAGTGGCCGGTGTAGATGAACGTGCTGAGGCCTTCTTCGTCGAGCGCCTTCGCTTTCGCCAGAAGGCCGGCCAGGCTGCGCGTCACGCCATCCGTGCCCAGGCAGCCGACCACGGTCGTGACCCCGCCGCGAATCGCATCCGACAGCATGAGCTCCGGCGTCCGCGTGGCGAATCCGCCCTCGCCGCCGCCGCCCATCATGTGCACGTGCCCGTCGATGAAACCCGGCACGGCCATCACGCCGCTCGCGTCGACCTGCTCGACGTAGGCCGGCGGCAGCTCGATGGAGGGTTCGATCCGGAGGATGCGGCCTCCGGCGGCAAGGATGTCAGCCCGGCCCTTCGCGGCCGGGGCATAGACGTCAGCGTTCTTGAGCAGGAGCACGGCACAACTCCGATCGGCGGAACATCCGGGGCGACCGCGCTAGTCTATAACGGGCTGTGGGCCGCTTCCGGCCCAAAAAAACGACACGGGCGGCGCGGGCTTCAGGATTCCGGGCCCCCATCCGGTATCCGTCCACCCGCCCCGCCCGAACTCTGGCAGGGACCGCGTCCCCGCGCCTTCGATCCATGGAGGTCGGGCCTTCAGGCCCGACGTGCGCCGTTAATGCGAGGCGCGCTTGCGTGCGGCCGCCCGCTCGGCCTTGGCGCGCTTGCGGTCGGCCAGATACGCCTCGCCCGGCGCCCAGCTGGGGCTGACGGCCACGGCGATGTGCATGAAGCTGTCC
>JALOKU010000076.1 GCA_025456345.1 Vicinamibacterales bacterium
GCGCTCCGACTCGTGAACGCGGACGAACGGCTGCGCCAGGACACGCGCGTCGTGGACGACATTCGACGGATTCCTCTCGAGACCTTCTGCCGCACCGGCCTCGACTGGAAGGCCGCCGACGACGCGTGCGCGCCCGGCGCGAAGCGGCCCCGTCCCAACCCGTCACCGACCCGGAGGCGCGCATGAGCCCGGCACACGCGGGCGTGGGCGGAAGACTGTCGTTTCTCGATCGGTACCTCACGCTGTGGATCTTTCTGGCGATGGCGGCCGGGGTCGGCGGCGGATACCTGTTCCCCGGCATCGTGCCGCTCCTGAACCGATTCAGCGTCGGGACGACGTCGATCCCGCTGGCGATCGGGCTGATCCTGATGATGTACCCGCCGCTGGCGAAGGTCCGCTACGAGGAAATGGGGGAGGTGGGTCCTGGCGTTGTCGCTCGTCCAGAACTGGGTCGTCGGGCCGATTCTGATGTTCGCGCTCGCGGTCATCTTCCTGCGCGACAAGCCGGAGTACATGGTCGGGCTGATCATGATCGGCCTTGCGCGCTGCATCGCGATGGTGATCGTGTGGAACGAGCTCGCCAGGGGCGACACGGAGTATTGCGCCGGCCTGGTGGCGTTCAATTCGATCTTTCAGGTGCTCTTCTTCTCCGTGTACGCCTGGGTGTTCATCACGGTGGCTCCGGCCTGGTTCGGCCTCCAGGGCGTCGCCGTCAACATCACGATCGGCGAAATCGCGAGGAGCGTCTTCATCTACCTGGGAGTCCCCTTCATCGCCGGCGTGCTGACGCGCTTCACGTTGATCCGGCTCAAGGGCAAGACGTGGTATCACCAGCGGTTCATCCCGAAGATCAGCCCGATCACCCTCATCGCCCTGCTGTTCACCATCGTCGTGATGTTCTCCCTGAAGGGCGAGACCATCGTCCAGCTGACTTCGTCGCGATGTTCGTGGTCTCGTTCTTCATGAGCAAGGCCGTGGGCGCCAACTACAGCCAGTCGGCGACGCTGTCGTTCACGGCCGCGTCGAACAACTTCGAACTGGCCATTGCGGTTGCGGTCGGCACGTTCGGGATCAGCCACGGGGCCGCTTTCGCCGCGGTGATTGGCCCGCTGGTTGAGGTCCCCGCCCTCATCGCCCTGGTCAACGTCTCGCTCTGGTTCCAGCGGCGGTACTTCGCGGCGGCGGGGGCGCGATGACGATATTTCCGCGCCTGTGGCGTGTGGTGGTTGTCGTGGCGCTCGCCTCGGCGGTCACATACGTTGTCGCGACCAAGCCGGGGAACGCCCAGGCAGCCGGCATTCCGCGCCTCGTGGACCTCGGGGCCGACAAGTGCATTCCGTGCAAAGCGATGGCCCCGATTCTCGTCGAGTTGCGCAAGGAGTACGCCGGACGCCTGCAGGTGGACTTCATCGACGTGTGGAAAGACCCCAGCGCCGGCGATCCTTACAGCATTTACACCATTCCCACGCAGATCTTCTTTGACGGGAACGGGAAGGAGCTGACGCGCCACGAGGGTTTCATCTCGAAAGCGGACATCCTCGCGACATGGAAACGGTTCGGCTACGACTTCAGCGCGCCCGGCGCGACGGCGCCACGGAGCTGAGCGGGACGATGGACACGCTGTTCACCACGCTGTCGCACGCCGTCGAAGGCCAGCCGGCCGTCGCCCTGGCGGCCGCGTTTGCATGGGGTGTGGCAAGCCTCCTGCTCAGCCCCTGCCACCTGGCCTCTATCCCGCTCGTCGTCGGCTTCGTGAACGGCCAGCGGCAGGCCACCCCCGCGCGCGGCGCGGCCATCGCGGGACTGTTCTCCCTGGGCCTGTTCACGACGATCGGTGTCATCGGCGCGGTCACGGCTGCTGCCGGCCGCCTGATGGGGCAGGTCGGACCTTGGGCCAACTTCTTCGTCGCCGGGGTGTTCTTCGTGGTCGGCCTGTCGCTGCTCGATGTGCTGCCCCTCGGGTGGAGCACGCCGGACTCGACGCGCTTCCGCGGACGCGGCTTGCTGGCGGCGTTCGCGCTCGGGTTGATCTTCGGCGTGGCGCTGGGGCCGTGCACGTTCGCCTACATGGCGCCGATGCTGGGGGTGACGTTCGCCGTCGCCGGCACCCAGATGCTGTACGGTGTACTCCTGATCGCCGCCTACGGTCTCGGCCACTGTTCGATCATCGTCCTGGCCGGCGCGTCGACGAGCTGGGTGGGGCGGTACCTGCGGTGGACGGACGCCTCGCGCGGCGCGGCGTACCTCCGGTATGCATCCGGCCTGCTGGTGCTGGCGGGCGGGGTGTACCTGATCTATACCGCTTGATCGTGATGGAGGGGTGAAGGTGGGGAGCGAGCAGAGAGTGCGCATCGAGGTCCTGGTGTTCGACGGCTGTCCCCACGCGGAGGCGGCGCTACGGATGGCTGAAGGCGTCGCGGCGCGGCTGGGTCCCGGCATCACGCCCGCGCGTGTCGATGTGGACACGCCGGAGAAGGCCGCGGAGTTGGGCTTTCCCGGTTCGCCGTCGCTCCGCGTGAACGGGGCCGACATCGAAGGGAAGACGGCGTCGGCGGGAAGGCTCTGCTGCCGGACGTACGAGGACGGCTCCGGCGCCCCGCCGGAGTGGCTCCTCGAGGCTGCCGTGCTGCGGGCGCTGGCGCCGCGCGGCGTGCTGTTTCTGTGCGTGGCGAACTCGGCCCGCAGCCAACTGGCGGAGGGGATCGCGCGATCGCTGGCGCCGGCGGGCGTCACGGTCTGGTCGGCGGGGTCGCAGCCCACGCGCGTCAGGCCGGAAGCGATCGCCGCACTCGACGAGATTGGCATCGACATCAGCGCGCACCGGTCGAAATCCGTCTCTGAGATTCCCGCCGGGCAGGTCGACACGGTGATTACACTCTGCGGCGAAGAAGAATGCCCCGTATTCCTCGGCAAGGCGCGCCGCCTGCACTGGGGGCTGCCAGACCCGGCCGGTGTCGGCGGCTCCGACCCCGCCAGGGCCGACGCTTTCCGGCGCACGCGGGACGAGCTGCGACGACGACTGGCGGTTGTCTTCGGACGTTAGGAAGGCGTCAGGGCCGGGTGCGGCACGGCGTTACCGGCGCTCTACGCCAGGATCCCGCCAGCGTCCTGACGAATGGGTCAGCCCTGCTCGCGCATGGCTGCGTCGAGCGCCTCGAGCTGTTGAAGGAAGAGCGCTGACGACCACGCCGCCAGACCCGGCTGATCGCGCGACATCAGGAACCGGGCCACGTCGTCTGCCGTCGCCGGCCAGTCGATCGCCGCGATGCGCACGCGCAGCGCATCCAGGAGCCAGCTGCGGGTGACGGTGATCCGCTGGCCCGCCCAGGGGCCCTGTTGGTCGAGCGCGCGCGACAGCAGCACGAGGTTCGGCGTGACCCGCCGCGACGCGTACCAGATGAAGTCGTACCAGTCCCGGCCCTTCGTGTAGTCCCGGCAGAGCAGCGCGTGGCACTTGGAGCCGAACCCGGAGGCCAGATCCATGCACGTCACCGCCGCGGTGACCGGGAAGGTGAGGTAACGGGTGTCCAGCGTCGCGCCGGCTGGCGGGTTGGTATCCACTTCCAGCTTGATGCGGACCGTCCGCGGCCGGTTCCGCACATAGGGCAACTCCAGACTGAGAATCTGCCCGACGGAATCGGTCTTGACGAAGACCTTCCGCACAGCCGTTTCCTGTGCGGCGCGCCCCTGCGCGTCTACGCGAATGCCCTCGTCGGCACAGTCTCTCCGGATGCGCGCCAGAAGAGGCTCCCAGTCGAACGACGCGTCCGGCGCCTTGAGGACGAAGTCGAGGTCCTCGGAGAACCGGTTCATCCCGTGGAGGATGCGCAGGCAGGTGCCGCCATGAAACGCGGCGTGACTGAAGAAGCCGGCGCGGGCCAGGCTGGCCAGGACGTAGTGCTGCATGATTTCCGCGAGCGCATGCTCCTGTTCCAGCGCGTTGGCCGGCGCGTACTCCCGCAGGCGCGCGGCGAGGAGATCTTTGATCATCGGCGCAACTCCCTGTGCATACCGTCGAGGTAGTCCTGCGTGCGGCGGTTGCGAATCGCCCGGCGAATCTCCGGAAGCGCCTCCAGATTCATGGCGCGCAGGTCGGTCTCTTCGATGCGCAGGGACTTCGTCAGGAAACCCAGGCCGTCGCGGCTCCACGAGATGTCCCTGCGGAGGTACACGAGATCGGCGATGGCGCGCAGCGGGAGCGCGACGAAGGCCCAGGCGTCGGGGGACAGCCGAACGGCCCTGACTCCTGCTTTCGGGTCGTGGCAGGGGACGCGGCGAAACACGAAGATGCCGAGCGGCGTCACGTACGTCCGGCTGCGCTGGGACGTCACGCTGGCGACCTGAAAAACGGCCTCGGGCAGCAGCCCATGAAACGCGAGAGCCGATTCCAGGCTGACGGAGGACGGCCCGTGCAGCGCCGCGGCCACCGTGAAGGGATGGAGCGGGGTCTTCCGATAGGAAGCCGCGAGGCAGTAGAGCCCGGATCGGAGGCGCAGCACCTCGCCGTGGTGCACCGCCCGGTGCACCAGGAGTTTTCGCGCCCCCGCGGACGCGGCGGGAAACAGATTCCGCACCACCGCCGCGTCGAACAGTCCTCCCGGCGGGGCCAGCGCGAACACACCCTGCGTCAGGCTCTGCATTTATGACATAAAGTTACGATATTCATAACCTTATGTCAACAATAAACAGGCTGTTCGGCGACCAGTCTCACCACCGGCCCGGTTTCGTGGCGCGGATGAACCCGCTGTAGAACTTGTTGTCCACAAGCGGCGCGATCGTGTCGATGTCGATGCCCTGGGTGTTGAGGAACTCCCGTGCGTCGTCCGCCCGGTAGACGCGTGTGGGTTCGATGGAGACGTCGACGAACCCCGCCCGGGTCAGCTTCTCGACGTACACCGATTCGTCGAGGGCGCCGGAGATGCACCCAACCCAGAGTTCCACGCTGCGGCGGATTTCTGGCGGGATCTCGCCTCGCACCACCACGTCCGACACCGCCACGCGTCCGCCCGGCTTCAGCACACGAAACGCCTCCGCCAGTACGCGGTCCTTGTCGGCCGAGAGGTTGATGACGCAGTTCGAAATGATGGTATCGACCGAGCAGTCGGGCAGCGGAATCGCTTCAATCTGGCCCTTGAGGAACTCGACGTTCTCGAGGCCGGACGTGCGCTGGTTCTCGCGCGCGAGCGCCAGCATCTCGTCGGTCATGTCGAGGCCGTAGGCCTTGCCCGTGGGGCCCACCCGGCGGGCCGACAGCAGCACGTCAATCCCGCCGCCCGAGCCGAGATCGAGCACGATCTCACCAGGGAGCAGGGTGGCGAGCGCCGTCGGATTGCCGCACCCGAGCGACGCCAGGACCGCTTCGGCCGGGAGGCCGCGGGTTTGCTCTGCGTCGTAGAGATTGCCCGTGATGGGATCGACGGCGCCGGGCACGAGCGGGCTCGCGCTGCAGCAACTGCTGGCCTGGTTCACCGGTCCGCAACAACTGCCCGCGCCGCCGTTCATGACCTGGAGCGCCGCCTTCCCGTACCGTTCCTTGACGACCTTGGTGACATCAGTCATCGTCCGCTCCTCTTCGCGTTGTGCGCCGCGTGCGCGTCAGCAGTTGCATTGTTGGAACAGCTCGTCGCGCGACATCGCCTTGTTCCGGCCGCAGCATTCTGCGTACAGGAAGCCCAGCAGTGAGCGGAGCGATGCCGTGTTGACCGAGTAGCGCAGATACGTGCCCTCCCGCTGGCTGAGGACCAGCTCGTTGGTCCGGAGCTTCTCGAGGTGGTGGGAGAGCGTCGGGCCGGGAATGCCGAGCTCTCGCTGGATCTCGGCGACGACCAGACCGTCCGGATGGGCCGACAAGAGCAGCCTCATGATGCGCAGGCGGGGCTCGGCACCCATCGCCGCAAGCATGTCGGCGAGCCTCGTGACGTCGACGGCGCCATCCTTAATATCCATAATTCTACAAATATCAAATCACTTGGTCTTCGTCAAGAGGAAATGCGGTCGTGTATTCAACGCCTGGCGGCCTGGGGTGCGAAGTCGGTGGGGCTGCCGTCGTGAGAGGGCCGTGCCCGCCGGAGCGGGCACGGCCGTCGAGCGCTAGAAGAGGTACCGTGCTGAAATCTGGACCTGGCGCGCGGTGCCGAGGCCCACGGTTCGGTTCAGGGGCCCGAGCATGTAGCCGAACGTGCCGGCCTGCGCGTCGGTGAACGACGCCCCGGGAGCCCCGTTCGGGAGCACCGTAGCCGGGTTCTCGTAGTTCAGGCGGTTCGCGATATTGAACACCTCGAGCCGCAGTTGCAAGCTCTGCGTGCTGGCGAACCTGACGTCCTTCGAGACCATCAGGTCGACCTGGGCGAACGATGGGCCGCGCAGGTAGTTCCGAGGCAGGTTGCCGAAAGTACCGGGCTGCGGCGTCGCAAAAGCCGCCGGGTTGAGCCACCGCACGCCGTCATTGAGATACGGGTTCACGCCGGGGACCAGGTCGGGCCGCTGCGTGCCGCGGCTGTTGCCGCCGGGGATGTTTGTCACAGTCGCGCCGCTGACCGTGATGTTGTCGGGGCGGCTGATGGTCACGTTGATCGGCACGCCGCTCCGGGCATTGACAATCGCCCCGACGCGCCAGCCTCCCGTGAGGGCGCCCTGGCCCGGGATCTGGTAGACGAGCGACCCGTTGAACGTGTGCGGGATGTCCTGGGGATTCGTCCCGTACTCGGAGTCGAAATCGAAGGTGTTCTGAGTGGTGCCGGCTTCGTTCGAGCCCTGAGTCGTGCCCTTGTTGCGCGAGTACTGGTAGTTGAACCCGCCGGTGAATCCGCCCTGGAACCGCCGGGTCACGCCGACTTGGAACGCGTCGTACTGTGCCGTGCCACAGCCGCCGATTGGGTACTTCCCGGCGAGGCTCAGGGTGTCGACGCACCCGCCGGTCTTGAAGTCGACCTGGCCGTAGCTCGGCGCCGGACGGACGCGGGTCACCGGGTCGAGGACGTTGGCCACGCCCCGCAGGAACATGTCCTTGCCCTGGCTGCCGGTATACCCGACGCTCAGGTTGATGGCGCCCGGCAGCTCCTGCTGCACGCTCACGCCGTACTGGATGTTGTACTCGGCCGGGTAGTGATGCGTGTAGCCGCGGATCGAGAGCAGGTTCTTCAACTGCGCCGGGTCCACGGGATACGCGAGGCCGTTGTTCGGCACGTCCGAGGCCTGCACGCGGTTGCGCGTGATGTAGTTCTCGATCGGCTGGATGCGGTCTTCGAACTGGCCCGGACCGTAGTAGTAGCCGAACCCGCCGCGCAGGACCGTCCTGCCGGTCAGCATGTAGGACGCCGCCAGGCGCGGCGCGAAGTTGTTCGTGTCGCGGTCGTAGAAGTTGTTCGGATCCGCCCCGAACTCGTTGTCCTCGACGAAGAACGGCTTGGCGCGGTCCTGCGCCTCCCTGACGACCGAGTAGTAGTCGTAGCGCAGGCCGAGGTCGAGCGTGAGGCGCTCGCTCAGCCGCCAGGTGTCCTGCACGAAGCCCAGCAGGTAGTACTGCTGGGGCTCGAACATCGGCGAGTCCTCCGTGACGCCGTAGCTGTTGGGCCGGTTGTCGATGAACTCGTTGATGCCGTTGTAGCTGATCTCCGTGCTGCCGAGGAACTGGAAGTCCGACTGGATCCGCCGGTACTCCGCGCCGAACTTCATCGTGTGCCGGCCGGTGTTCCACGTCAGCGCGTTGCTGAACGACAGCGACATCGGCTCGAACACCGACCCCACCGTCGACGAGGCACTGGAGGCGCGGATGAGCAAGCCGCTGCGCGCGATGCCGGTCGTGCCGCGCGCGTCAATCGACGAGGAGGTGAAGTTGCCCGACAGCGACACGCCCACCGGGTCGTAGCCCGCCGGGCCGAAGGCCGTCGCGTTGGAGTGCGGCGAGTTGTATCCGACTTTGAGCTCGTTGACCAGGCTCGCGCCCATGATGCGCTGCCAGTTGGCCATCAGGTTCTGCGGCTGCTGCTTCGCGCGCACGCGGCGCGGCGTCACGGTGCGGTCCGGGGTGTCGACGTCGCCCTTGCTGTAGAGGTACCGCACGTAGAACGAGTCATTGTCGCCGAATCGATGGTCGAGGCGGCCCGAGAAGGTGTTCTCCGTCTGCTTCGCCGTGGAGTTGACGGTCAGCAGGGCCACGAGCGGATTCGAGGTCGGCGTGGTGCCGGCCGGAAACCCGCCCAGCAGCGGCGCGACGGCCTGCGTGCGGGTGGGGCTCTGGCCGGCGCCCGACCCGACCGGTTCGCCGGCCAGGATCCGCCGGCGCGCCTCCTCGCTCGGGACGGCCTCGGTGAAGCTCAGGCCGGTTGTTTGCCTGAGGCCTTCAAAGCTCGTGAAGAAGAACGTGCGGCCTTTCGCGATCGGGCCGCCGATCGACCCGCCGAACTGGTTCATCTCGAGCGGCTGCTTCTCGCCGTCGTACTTGCTCGCGGCGTCGAGCGCATCGTTCCGCCCGTACCAGAACGCGGACCCCCGGAACGCGTTGCCGCCGCTCTTGGTGACGACCGTGATGTTGCCGCCGGCGCCGAGGCCGCTCTCGGCCGGCGCCAGGCCGGAGGCGACGCGGAATTCCGCGACCGACTCCATCGACGTCTGCAGCCGGAACTGCGAACCGGTGGCACTCAGGTAGCTCGGACTCGCGTCCCAGACGTAGGTGCCGTCGACGCCGTCGTAGTTCAGGTAGTTCTGCTGGTTCGACTTGCCATTGAACCGCACCGACGACCAGCCGCCGTTGCCGTCGGAGGTCGCGCCCGTGGCCAGCGTCATGAGGTTCGCGAAGTTGCGGCCGTTCACCGGCAGGTTCTGCACTTCTTCCGGCGTTACGTTGACGCCAATCTTGGCGCCCTGGATGTCGATGACTCTCGCCTCCGCCGAGACATTGACCGTTTCACTGACGCTCGCGATCCCGAGCGCCGCGTTCGCGGGCTTCGTGTCGCCCACGCCAAGCGTCACGCTCAGCTCGGCCGGCGAGAATCCGTCGAGCGAGAACAGCACCGTGTACGTGCCGGGCCCGAGATTCGTCACGGTGAACGCCCCGCCGGCGTCGCTCACGGCCGTGCGCGCGGCGCCGGTCGTGGTGGACGTCACGGTCACGGTGACGCCGGGCAGCACCGCCGCGCTGGCGTCGGTGACCTTCCCCGAGATACGCGATTCGGTCAATTGGGCAGCCGCGGGCATCACGGCGGCGAGGAGTGCCAGTCCGACCAGGAACGTCAGGGCACCTGTGCGAAACGCTGACATACGGGATCCTCCGAAACTACAGGACGGTTCTACCAACTGAGCAGGACTCATCAAAGGTATGCCGGAGGTGTTACAGTGCCGTGGCGGGACTGTTGCGGGCAGGTAAAATCCCGCTCGGCGGCACCCCAGTTCGAGGTGGCAGCCCGGCGGGAACCGCTGGAGTTTACACCCTCGAAACATGGGTAAGACGCCGGTACAATGGCGCCGTCCATCTCGGGAGGAAGGTAGACTGAACCACGACGTCCGCCAGAGTCAGCCGCAGTGGCGGCGGCGTGTTCACGCCACGCTCGCCCTGGCGTGGGTCACGGGTGCCCTGACGCTGTCCGTTGCGGCGACGGGGGCGTCTGCGCAAGCACCAGCCTCCCCGCCGGACACGCCGCCCGAACCCCGGTACAAGTTCAGTGGCCTGGTCTTCGGCGACTTCTACCGTTTCAGCCAGAACCACGACCCCGCCTGGGAAGGCCAGTCAGGCTTCTGGCTTCGGCGCATCTACGCGACGTTCGACTACGCGTTCGCGCCGACGCTTTCGACGCGGCTCCGGCTCGAGATGAACAGCAACGGCCAGCTCGGCGACGAGAAACTCACGCCCTACGTCAAGGACGCCTACCTGCGCTGGACGTACTTCGGGCGCCAGCAGATGACGCTGGGCATCGAACCGTCGCTGAGCATCGAGTTCGTCGAGTCCGTCTGGGGGCTTCGGCATGTCGAGAAGACGCCGCTCGACCTCTACAAGTGGGATTCGTCGCGCGACACGGGCCTCACACTCTCCGGGCCGCTGAACGACGCCGGCACGCTCAGCTACGGCGTCCAGTCCGGCACCGAACAGAGCGACTACGCCGAACTCAGGAGGCTCAGGGACGTCCGCGTCGCTGCTCGCTACGATGCGAAGCCGGGGCTGGCGGTGGAAGGCATGCTCGCCTGGCTCGGCCGCGACCTGGTCACCAGCCGCCTGACGGCCCAGGTGTTTGCCGGGTACCGCGCGAAGTCGGCCCGGGCGGGCTTCCTCTACTCCCGCCAGGCGCGACCTGCTGCCGAGGGCCCGGCCGGCCCGGATCTCGAGCTGGACGTCTACTCCGGCTTTGCCGTGGCGGACCTCAAGCCGAAGAAGCTTTCCGTGTTCGCGCGCGTCGACCGTCACGGCGATCCGTGTCCGGACTGCTCAAATATCGACTACCTGCCCATCTCGACGGATGCTCCGTTCACGCTGGTGGTCACAGGCGTCGAGTACTACATCCACCCGTCCGTGCGATTCAGCCCGAACGTGGAATGGGTCCACTACAGCGCACCGGCCGACTCCGCCATCGCGCAGCCGAAAGACGACCTCGTCTGGCGCGCGACGTTCTACTGGGCGTGGTGACGCTCGTCCCGCCATGGGCCTTCAGCTACAATAGGAGCTTTGCCCTGTGCGGCAACCGGGCCGCATGGTGGCCGGCTGCACTCGAGAGGTGTTCCATGGCCGCGTTCATCGAAGCGATCGATCTCAAGCGCAAGATGTTCTTCGAGCTCGACGACACCCCGTACCTCTGCCTCGACGTCGAGCGGTCGACGCCGACCGCCAGGGGCGGGCAGACGCTCGTCCGCGTGAAGATGCGCAACCTGAAGACGCGCGCGGTCTTCGACAAGACGTTCAAGGCGGGAGAGAAGTTCAAGGAGCCCGACCTGGTCCAGTCGCCCGCGAGCTACCTTTACAGCGACGCCCTCGGGTCCCACTTCATGGATCAGGGAAGCTACGAGACCCTCACGCTGGGGGGCGACATGCTGGGCGACGCGCTGGACTTTCTCGTGGACGGTCAGGTCGTGCAGATTCTGCTCTTCAACGGGAACGCCATCGGCCTCCAGCTGCCGCAGCACGTCGAGTTGACGGTGGCCTCGACCGAGGCCGGCGCCCGCGGCGACACGGCGTCTGGCAATGTGACGAAGGTCGCCAAACTGGAAACCGGTATCGAGGTCCGCGTCTCGCTCTTCATCAAGGAGGGCGAAAAGGTGAAGGTCAATACCGAAACGCGCGAGTGCCTCGGCCGCGTGTGATCGGCGGCCCGACCCGGGCCCTCCGTGTCACCTGGCGGAATCCGCGCAAGGAGCGTCCGGCAGTGCGCGCCGGGCGCGGCGATTCCACGTGACGAGGAGCGCAGTTCCGACGCCGATCAGCCCGGCCGCCAGGCCGAGCCAGAGGCCCTGCACGCCCCATCCCCACCAGAAGCACGCAACGTAGCCAAGGGGAAGCCCGACAAGCCAATGTCCCGCGAAGTTGGCGAACATCGGGATGCGCGTCTCACCGAGACCGCGCAGGATGCCCGTCGCGACGCCTTGTGTGCCGTCGAAGACGAGGCAGACGCCGGCGATGGCCAGCAGTGAAGGCCCGAGGGCGAGCACCGTCACGTCCTGTGAAAAGGCCCCGATGAGCGGGCGGGCCGCGACGAGGAACACCACGGCCGCGGAGGCGGTGAAAAGCGCCGCCAACGTGAGCGCCGTCCATCCCGCCCGCCGGACGCCGTCCCGGTCCCTGCGTCCGACCGCCTGTCCGACCCGCACGGCCCCTGCGGCGTTGAGGCCAAGGGGGACCATGAAGACGAACGACCAGAGGTTCAAGGCGATCTGGTGCGCCGCAAGGGCGGCCGGGGTCAGGCGTCCAGCCAGGACGGATGCCGCGGCGAACACGCCGACCTCGAGCAGGATCTGCAGGCCCGCCGGGCCGCCGAGCGACAGGAGCCGGCGCACCGCTGCCCACTCGAGACGGCGGGAAGCCGCACCGGTCGTCGCCTGGCCGCGGCGCGCTTCGCGGACGGCCACCAGCAGCACCGCTGCCAGGTACACGCGAGAGAGCACGGTCGCCCACGCGGCGCCGGTGGCTCCGAGGGCCGGGAACCCGAACTTCCCGTATATCAAGACCCAGTTCACGCCGACGTTCACGAGGTTCGCCGACACCAGGGCAAACGTGATCGGGCGGACGAGGTTGACGGCCTGCAGATAGCGCCTGAACGCGGCGTAAAGCAGCAGGGGCAGCACGCTGAGCGTCACCACGCGCAGGTACGGCGACGCCAGCACGAGCACCTCGGGGTTCAAGCCCCAGGATGGCAGGGAGGCCGTCACGCCAAACGACAGCAGCGTGAGCGGCACCGCGGAGAGAAGTGCGAGATAGACGCCCTGGCGGAGCCAATGCTCGCACCGGTCGCGCCGGCCTGCGCCGAAGGACTGGGCCACCAGCGTGTCGAGGCCCAGGAGCAACCCCATCCCGAAGATGCCGATCGCGACGAAGACGATGCTGCCCAGGCCGACGGCGCCGATGGCGGCCGGCCCGAGCGGGCCCACCATCAACGTATCAACCAGCCCCATCGTCGTCCAGCCTATCTCGGCGAGGATGACGGGCAGGGCGAGGCTCACCATGGGCCTCAGCTCTTGCCGGATGCCGGACAGCACAGGGCGATCATCTCACAGGAGGCGCTAGGGACTAGGCGCTGGGCGCTAGTCAGTGTCGGCGTGCCGCCTTGACACGCCATCCACACGGCGACAGCCGTGTCGGACCAGCCCCTAGCGCCTAGCCCCGAGCGCCTGTAGAATCCGCCCCATGTCCAAGCTCGCCGCCTATGCCGGAGTCGCGCGCGCGCCATTCCTGCTCCTGCCGGTCACGTTGGTAGCCTCTGGCGCCGGCGCGGCTGCGTACGACGATCGCGCGTCGGTACTGGCCAGCGTGCTCGCGCTCCTCGGTCTGGTGGCGCTGCATGCGGCGGTGAACGCGTTCAATGAAGCGAGCGACATGCGTTCCGGCATCGACCTGCAGACCACGCGCACGCCATTCAGCGGCGGCAGCGGTACGCTGCCGTCGGGGGCGATTCCGGTCGGTGCGGCCGTGGGCGTGGGCGTGGCGGGCTCGATCATCGGCCTGCTCGTCGGCATCTACTTCATCACGCAGATCGGCTGGTGGCCCCTCGCCGGCGTGATGGCACTGGGTGCCGTGGCGGTGCTGATTTACACGCAGGTGTTCGCGCGGACCGGCGTGGGTGAAGTGTTCGCCGGCCTCGGCCTCGGCCTCCTTCCCGTGGTAGGCACCGCGCTCGTACAGCGCGGAGAGATCGGGCCTGCCGCCTGGGCCGCTGGCGTGCCCGCGTTTCTGATGACATTCAATCTGCTGCTGCTGAACGAGTTTCCGGACGAGAAGGCGGACCGGGCAGGAGGGCGGCTCAACCTCGTGCTGTTGCTCGGGCGTTCGCGCGCGGCGCTCGTCTACGTTGCGGCAGCTGTCGCCACGCCGCTGACGATCGCCGCGGCGGTGCTCTCGGGAGGCTTCCCGGCGATGGCGCTGGTTGGGTGCCTGCCGTTCTGGTTCGCCGTGCCTGCGGTCAGGTGGGCGGTTGCCCAGCCCGAACAGCCTGTTCCCATTCCAGCCATGGCCGGTAACGTGATCTGGAACCTGGCGACAAACACGCTGCTTGGGGCCGGACTCGGCCTTGCTGCGTACCTCGGGTGGTAGCCTACTTCAGCGCCTCCGCGCCGGCGAACGCGCGGTAGGGCGACAACTCCTTCAGCGTGATCGCGTCAGCGTCGGTCTCCTGGTCGGTCAGCATGCGTGTGAGCAGCCTGCCGACGCCCGGGCCCAGCATGTAGCCCTGCCCGCACATCCCGACCGCGTGAATGTAGCCCTCGAGCTCGCGCGCGCGACCGATGATGGGCGACCCGTCGGGCGTCATCGGGTAGAGCCCCCGCCACGTGCGGCGCACCTTGATGTTCGCCAGCTTCGGCATCAGCCCCACCATGCGGCGCGCGATCATCGGCAGGTAGGTTGACGTCTCGCGCCGGTCCGTTCCGACAATCGGCGGATCCGGCGTGATGCAGAACACCACGCCGCCGGGCTTGTGCTGGTAGAAGTAGTAGTTGGTCGACCCTTCCGCCGGCCGGATGTCGACGACCATGGGCGTCATGAACGGCGCCACGGGCTCGGTGATGCCGGCCTCGTGGCTGTCTGGCACGACCGGCGCGTCGAGCCCGGCCATGTTCGCCACCGCCTTGGCCCACGGCCCGCCGGCGTTGATGACGGTTTCGGTCGCGTAGCCGCCCTTGTCGGTGCGCACGCCCACCACCATCCCCCGCCGGCGCATCAGGCCGGTGACGCGCTCCTGGAATCGGAACTGCGCGCCCTTCTCGACGGCTCGCCTGTAGAAGGCGTGCGCCGTCATCATGGGCGACGCCGATCCGTCCTCGGGCGAATACGTCCCGCCGCGCAGGCCCTCCGTGCTGAGCGCCGGCACCAGGGCGCGCATCTCGTCGCGTTCCAGCCAGCTGATATTGAGGCCCGCGCGCTGCTGCACCTTCAACAGATCCTTCAGCGCGCGCTCTTCCTTCTCCCGGTACGCCACGAACGTGTACCCGCCCTGCGCCCACTCGATCTCATCACCGTAGGTCTGCTGCCACGACGAGAAGATGCGGAGCGACTCGAGACACAGGTGGATCTTGGCCGGCGACGAATGGGTGGCGCGGATGCCGCCGATCGCCGCCTTGTTGCTGCCCTGGCCGGCGCTGGCAAACTGGTCGATCACGAGCGGCGTGATGCCCTGCTCGGCGAGGAACAGCGCCGTCGGCAATCCCACGCTGCCCGCGCCGACGATGACGACGTCGAAGGTGTCGGTGCTCATCACAGGCCCCCTTCGTGCGCGCCGGTGGCATGCCTGACAGGGGCATCCTCCGGCGGCGCGCCGTCGGCCGAAACGCCGGCGAAGGCGCCGAGCGGCACCTCCATGAACACCGGCCGCCTGGTGAAGTCGATGATCTGGCTGTCGGGCACACCTTCCTCCCGGAACAGCCGCCTGATAAGGCTCGGGCAGGTCTTGCCGCCGCACGCGCCCATGCCCGCCCGCGTAATCGCCTTCAACTCATTCAGGTCGCGGACGCCGGCGCGGATGAGGCCGCGGATCTCGCCGGCCGTGACGCGTTCGCACCGGCACACGATCATCTCGTCGTCCAGGTGCGGGACGAGCAACTCCGACGGCTCCGTGACCCACGGCTCCTGGACGCGGATGCCCGCGATGCGCGACGCGATCTCGCGGGGCGCACGGACCTTCACCATCAGGCAGCGGTCGTTGGCCTTCGCTTCACGGACGCGCGTGACTTCGACGTTGCCCAGCATGGCGCCCTCGGTATCGAGGACGGTGACGATGTCGCCCGCCTTGATCGACTGCGCGGTGAATTCGTGCGGCACCGTCACGGTGGGATACTCGGCGTCCTTCCGGAAGTCCACCAGCGTGACCGCGAGGCCGGGGCAGATGGCAACACATTTCTCGCAGGCGTCGCACTGGTCGCCGATGAACTCCGGCAGGCCCATGATGTCGCCGTCCTCGATGCGGATGGCCTGATGGGGGCACACCGACGTGCACGGGTTGCAGGGAATCTCCTGCGAGCAGTGGAAGAGCGGAATCGCGCCGCTCGTCACCGGCGGCAGATCTTCGGCAATGGTGGCGCCGGGGCGCGACTTGAGCACCTCCGCCGTGCGGTGCCACTCCGGCGGCACCTCGCCCACGTCGCGGCCGAGGGCGCGGGCCATTTCGAGGCCGCGGATGCGCCCGGTGAACATGGCCGCCGAGGCCTCCGCGATTTCCTCCGAGTCGCCGGCCGCGACGACGGGCAGGCCGAACTCCCTCGCCTTGGCGACGAACTCGTCGACCGGATCGAGGCCGACCGCGACGAGTACCGTGTCGCACTGGAACGTCTGCTCGGTGCCCCGGACGGGCTTCCACGCCTTGTCGATCTTCGCGATGGTGACCGACGAGACCTCTTCGGTGCCGTTCGCGCTGAGCACCGTGTGCGAGGTGTAGATGGGCACCCCCATCCGGGCGAGCTTGTCCCTGTGCACCTTGTAGCCGCCGCACTCGGGCAGCGCCTCGCACAGCCCCACCACCTGGATGCCGGCCTGCAGGGCGTGGTAGCCGGCGATGAGGCCGACGTTGCCGCCGCCGATGATGAACAGCCGCGACGTCGGCCGCACGAGGTCGCGGTTGACGAGCGTCTGGAAGGCGCCGGCGCCGTAGACCCCGGGGAGTGTGTTGCCCTTGAACACCAGCGACTTCTCGCGTGCGCCTGCGGCCACCAGCAGCATTTCGGGGCGGACGATGTAGTAGCGTCCGTCCCTGAGGATGCCGACCCGGCGGTCCGAGAACACCGCGAGCGCCGTGCTGTTCAGCCAGACGCGGACGTTTTCGAACAGGTGGACGTCGCGTTCGAGGCGCGTGGCGATGTCGATGCCCCGCGTGCCCGCATAGCAGGCGTCGATCGACCCGAAGAACTTGTGCGTTTGCAGCACGAGCTTGCCGCCGAGGCGGTGCTTGTCGTCGACCACGAGCGTCCTGACGCCCGCTCGGCCCAGCTCAATCGCCGCCGTCAGTCCGGCGGGCCCGCCGCCGATGATCAGGCACTCGCAGTCGACCGTCGGGATGTCGCGCAGGTCCCCGGCGCCCTGGACGTCCGGGAGCGCCGGCTTGCCCTCGAGCGGAGCGACGCGCATGCCCGGCCTGACGGGGACCATGCACGATTTCACCGCGAGGCCGTCCGCCACCACCGAGCACTGGGCGCACTGGCCGTTGGCGCAGAAGATCCCCTGGGCCGCGCCATCCTTGTGATGGTGGCCGAAGACGCGCACGCCGTTGGCGAACAGTGCCGAGGCGATCGTCTCGCCCGCCAGTCCGGTGCAGGGGTTGCCGTTCCAGAAGAACTCAACGGCGTCGCGGGCGGGCACCGGCAGGACCGGGTGCTGGTGGATGCGGTACTCGACCACAGGCGTCACTCCTGACCACAGACATACGAAGTCGCGGCGACAGACGAGGTTCGGATGCGGTTCCGGACGGCCCGGGAAAACAGGGGGAAGGCAGCCAGTGGGAACCGACAGGGAGGGGGGCGGCTCAGGCGGATCTTAACAGATCCGGGGCTCGGGACTGGGGACTGGGGGCTGGGCGAGGGGATAGGGAATAGGGGAGAGGGAACGGGGGACACGGGCGACGGGGAGGCGAGAGGCGAGAGGGCATTCCCTCTCGCCTACTCCTGCCGAGCGCCAGCGAGAAAGTCGACCGCCAGGCTCGCCAGAGCGCGCACACCTGTAATCAGCGCTGCCTCATCGGGGCTGAAGCGGGGCGAGTGGTTCGCGGCCCAGGCGGACGGGTCGGCGCCCTTCGGCGCCACCCCGAGGAAGAAGTAGAGGGCGGGCACCCGCTGCCCGTAGTACGAGAAGTCCTCGGAGGTCGTCGTAGGCTGCGCGTTCGGATTGAAGGTGCCGGCAACGACCCGCTTGAGCGACGGTGTCATCCGCTCGGTGAGGGCCGGGTCGTTCCACGTGACCGGGTACCCCTCGTCGAGAATCAGTTCGGCCGCCGCGCCTGCCGACGAGGCGATGTCTTCCGCCGTTCGCTTGACCCGGGCAAGAATCTCCTTGCGCATTTCGGGGTCGAAGGTGCGGATGGTCCCGCTCATGCGAACCTGGTCCGGCACGATGTTGTGGCGGCTTCCACCCTCGATGGTCCCGACCGTCACGACGGCCGGTGCCGTGGTCAGGTCGATCTGGCGGCTCACGATCGTCTG
>JALOKU010000252.1 GCA_025456345.1 Vicinamibacterales bacterium
AGTCCTCGAGCTGCCGGGCGAGCTGCCGCTTCACGCCGGCATGCGTCGGGTCTGCGGCCAGGTTGGTCAGACAGCCGGGATCGCGCCGGATGTCGAACAGCTCCTCGGCCGGACGCTTCGCGACCGCGAGCTGAAGGTACTTGGCGATCTCGGGGTCCTCGGCCCGGGCCACGAGGAAGGCCAGGGTGGGACCGCCGTCGATGTCCTTGTATCCACTGTGCGGGCCTTCAGGCGTGCCATCGTCGGTCAGCACGACGGGGTCGCCGGCGGGCCAGCGGTCCGGGCGGAAGTTGCGGATGTAGAGGTACTCGGGCGTCCGCACCGCGCGCTGCGGGTAGCCCCAGTTGTTGTAACGCGACGAAGAGTGCCGTTCACGCGCGGCATACACGGCGGTGCGCAACGGGTCCACCCGCCCCTGCTGCTTCGAGACGAGCACGTTCATGAGACTGCGGCCGGAGAGCGGATACGGCCCGCCCGGGTGCGGCACGCCGGCAGCCTCCAGAATCGTCGCCGTCAGATCGACGAACCCGACCAGGTCGTCCACCACGCGGCCGCCCGGCGCCCGCGCGGGCCATCGGATGGCCAGCGGCTCATGGAAGCCGAACTCGTAGAGGTTGGCCTTGGCGCGGGGAAACGGCATGCCGTTGTCGCCGGTGGCGATGACGAGGGTGTTGTCGAGCTCGCCGGCGTCCTCGAGCAGACGGAGCATGCGCCCGAGGTGCGTGTCGAACCACTCGACTTCCAGGCTGTAGTCGAGGAGGTCGCTGCGTACTTCCGGCGTGTCGGGCAGGAACGGCGGCGGCGGCGCGTCCTCGAGCCTCTTGCCGGCCTGCAGGCCGGAGCCCTTCGCGTACCCGCGATGGGGTTCCGTGGCGCCGTACCAGAAGTAGAACGGGCGGTCCTTCGGCCGCGCGCCCAGGAAGTCCGCGAAGTTCGCGGCGTAGTCGTTCTTGCTCATCCCTGACGTGGGCGGCTGGAGCTGGCGCGCGTCGAAGGACGGCCCGGCCGGATTGCGCGGGCGGCCGTCGACCGCGAAGTTCCCGGGGCTCCAACCCTTGCCAGTCATACCGACGAAATAGCCGGCCTGTTCGAGCAGGTCGGGGAACGCCACGTACTTGGCGGGAAAGCTGCTCGCGTGGGTTCCGGCCTGCTCGATCTGCCAGGGGTGCCGGCCCGTCAGCAGGGACGCGCGGGTGGGGCTGCACCCCGGCGTCGGCGCGAAGGCGTTCCGGAAGTACACGCCTTCCCGCGCCACGCGGTCGATGGCGGGCGTCTTCACGGCCGGGTAGCCGGCGAAGGAGGTGTGGACGTGCGAGAGGTCGTCCGCCATGGCGATCAGGATGTTGGGCCTGGCGGGTCGTGGCGTGTAGTGTCTGTCTCATGATGCCCCGACCGTCATCTGACGGGACTGCGTCGTTCAGCGATCGGCGTGCGCTGCCGGTCGCCGGCCGACAGATCTGGCAGCGCGCTGCGCGGCGCGCGGGATCCCCCCGAACCACGCGATGGCCAGCAGCCAGGCGATCCTGCCTGCGCCGCGGACGGTCTCTTCATCGTCATGTGTGTGAAGTCCTGTCGTCAGGTACAGCGCTCATTCTGACGGGCGCGGTCGGCGTGTCAAGCGAATTGGGGCAGGAATTGGGACAGGAATTGGGACGGCGAATTGGGACGGCGAATTGGCGCGCTTTGGCACGGTTGGCACGGTGACGGGCCCTCGTGGACCGGACGGTTGTGTGCCGCGCCGGCTTTCAGCGCCTGCAGGTGAAACCGACCGCCGGCGTGGAGAATCACTACAATAGTCTCTGCTACCCACTGGAGCCCCGACGCCCGTGACCGAATCCCCGACGCCCGCCCTTGCTCAGCCCCTCTTCACCAGACCGTTCTGGCCGCTGCTGGGGATGGCTGTGGTGGCCGCGGCCTTCCTCGTGGCGCACAGCCTGCTGCACGCGACGGCGGCCGACGAACTGCTGCTCGTTGTGGTGGCGCTGACCGCGCTGGTGGCTGGCCACGGCCTGATGCGCAACCGTGCCCGGCGCATCGCCGCCGAGCACGAGGCCGCGCGGGTGCGCGAGGAACTGGCGCTGCAGGCCCGCGTGGGCGAATGCGAGCAGCGGCGGCAGAGCCTGGCCGCGTTCGCGAAGCTCGCGTCTCATGTGGCGCACGAGGTTCGTAATCCTCTCAGTTCCATCATGCTGAACACGGAGCTGTTGGAGGAAGAAGCGGCGAAGTGCGGTTGCGAGAGCGCGTCCGAGGCGGCGGCCCTCATCGCGTCCATCAAGAAGGAGGCCGAGCGCCTCCAGCATCTGACGGACGAGTACCTGGCGTTCGCCCGTCCGCCGCGCCCGGCGGAGGCCCGGCGCTCCGGCATCACCGTCGAGACGAGGCTGTCGCATGGCTGTCCGTGCGCCTTGATCGACCCGCACCAGATCAAGCAGGCCGCGCTGAACCTCGTCCGGAACGCGATGCAGGCGATGCCGGGAGGCGGCCGGCTGACGATCGCGACCGACGTCGGGGCCGGCGGCACCGTGACGCTGAGCGTGGGCGACACCGGCCCGGGGATTCCCGAGGATCTCCGCTGCCAGATCTTCGAGCCGTTCTTCACCAGCAAGCCACAGGGC
>JALOKU010000077.1 GCA_025456345.1 Vicinamibacterales bacterium
GCATGAAGCACAGCATCCTCGCGTTTGGCGCAGCCGCCCTGAGTGCCTTGGCGGTGGCGTGCGGCGAGCAGGCCTCGACGCCCGCTGCGCCCAGTTCGGAACCCACGGCCACGGCGGCCGCCTCGGCGGCGGACGGGTCCTCGCTGAAGGCCACGGCGCCCGCGCCGTACTCCCCGGCCAACGGGGCCGTGGCCTCCTCGGTCACGCCCAACCTGGTCGTGACAAACGCCTCGCTGAACCACGTCGGCGCCGGGGCTGCGGCCTCCACGCTGAACTACCGGTTCGTCGTCGAGTCGGCCTCTGGCGCCCCCATCGTGGACATGCCTGAGAACGTGCTCCAGCCCGACACGACGTACCGATGGCGCGCCCGGGCCGAACAGGGCGGCGCCGTGGGCCCGTGGTCCGGGTACTGGACGCTCAAGACCCCGGCGCTCAAGCCGGCCCCGGCCCCAGCCCCGGCGCCGGCCCCAGCCCCGACCGGCGGGCCCTGGCCCACCACAACGGGAGCGCTTGTCAACTACATCGCGGCGAAGTACCCCCAGTATCTCAAGGCCACCAGTACCTTGCACGATCGCGAGGTCAACATGGCGTACCTCCGCGACCGCATGATCGAGGCGGGCATTTGCGGCGGGTTCGACCTCGCCTGGAACCTCAAGCGCGGGGTGGGGCCACGGAGCACGGATGCGCTGCTGTGGCGGGACGGCGGCCGCGACCGCGTCATCGACATCGCCGCCGGGTTCGACGACTACGGCTCGGCCCTCCGGCTGCACTGGATCGAGGTCGACGGGCCTCCGGGATACGACCGGTACCTCCCGCGGCCAACCTGCAAGTAGACCGGCGGCCCTTCGCGCTACGGCTTGGCTGCGGGCGACTTCCGCTTTTCGTTGGTCGCCCGCACGAGGAACTTGACGTACGGGACGACCTGCTTCACCGCCGCCACGTTCATCTGGCAGGGGCTGAGGCAGGTCGGGCACTTCTTGTCGCGCACCTCGTCGCGGTGCGCCTGGCTTGCCGCCCGGAAATACAGCTCGCCCGGATCGGTCTCGATCACGTTCCCGACGGCGTCGCTGTTCTCGCAGAAGAACAGCCCGCCGTCGGGGTTCAGCATGATGCCCTGCGACTGGAACGGGCACGGCGCCAGACGGTGGTAGCCGTTGGCGATCATGTCCGCGTAGTGCATGTAGATGTAGTTCTGCCCGTCCATCAGGGGGTCCATCCGGACCCGGTCCAGGAAGAACTGGCGCATCCGCTCCTCGTCGGCCCCGGCGGGCTTCTGGACCTGCTCGAGCCCGGTGTTGCCGAGCATCGGCTCGGTGAAGCGGATCATGTTGAAGACGATATCCAGTCGCTCCTTGCGGGCCCACGCGAGGATGTTCTCGGCGTCCCTCAGGTTCATCGAGAAAATCGTCGTCGACACCCCATAGTTGAAGGAGTAGCGCGACTGCATCTCGCGCATCGCCTGGATGGTCTCGTACGCCTTGTCGAACCCGTGCGGCACGTTGCGCACCAGGTTGTGCATGTCGCCCACGCCGTCAATCGACACGCGCGTGCTGAAGATCACGCCGCGCCGCTGGCAGGCCGCCGCCACCTTCTCGATCATCGGGATGGCGCGCTTCGGCGTCATGCCGGTGGTGTTGATCCCGAACTTCCGCAAGCGCGGCAGCCGGTCGAGCATCACCTCGCAGATCTCGACCAGGTCGTTGCGCGTCGTCGGCTCGCCGCCGGACACGTTGGCGATCTCGATCTTCTTCCAGAAGTCGGATCGGAACACCCGTTCGATCTGCTCGAACGTCATGTCGAGCTTGCGGTCGCCGCGCTTCCAGTTGCTGCACATCTCGCAGCGCGCGTCGCACACCCAGGTGCAGTTGAAGATGAGGACCGTCGGGTGGATCGGCTTGATCGTCGCGAGGTAGCTGTTGACGAGGTCCCGCGGGGCGCTCAGCGCGGCCTTCGTCAGGTACCTGAGGGCGTAGGTCTGGGCCATGTGGGAGCTATGTTACCGGCTTCCTCCGAACCGCGTAAAGCAGCGCCCCGGGGAGGTTGCCGATGATGCCGACGACGATGAGGAGCGTCGAGAGCGCCAGCGATTCGGCGTCCGGCACGCCCACCGGCCGGAGCAGCCAGACGATGGCGGCCTGCGGGAGCCCGAAGCCGCTGACCGACACCGGCAGCAGCAGCACCAGCATCGCGATCGGCATGAACACCAGGTAGTACTCGAGGCCGACCTGGATGCCGAGGCCGCGGCCCAGGCCGTAGCCCTGGAACACCCGGACCAGCTGCACCGCGATCGAGAGCGCCATCACCTGGGCCAGGACCTTCGGGTGGGCGCGGTAGGCCCCGATCGCATCCCCGAGGCGCAGGATGCGCCAGCCCCAGCGGGTGCCGTGCCAGCGCGAGGGCACGACGGCGCGCGCGATCTTGTCGACCCAGAAGACTGCCAGTACCGCGAGGCCGCCGAGGGCCGCCGCCGCCATCAGCCGCGCGCGCAGCGCCGGCTCCACGTGCTGCGCCCAGCCCGCCAGGCCCGCAACGCCGAGCAGCGCGATGGCCACCAGGCCGAGGACGCGATCGATGCCGACCGACGCCACCGCCTGGCTGCCGCGCGACGTCCGCGATGCGATCTCGTAGGCCCGGGCGGCGTCGGCGCCGACGCCTGCCGGCAGGAAGCTGCCGACAAACGAACTCCGCAGGAAGATCCGCAACGCGCTGGCCGCTGGAATGTCGACATCCGCCGCCCGCAACAGCAACAGCCACCGGACCGCCATCAGGACCCGGTCGGCCGCCACGAGGACGAGCGTGAACGCGAACCACCACGGATCCATCCGGAGCATCGCGTGCACCGCGGCGCCCAGGTCGATGCTCCGCAGGAGATATGCCAGGATCGCGGCGGTGATGATGAGCCGCGCGGCCGTGGACCGGAAGAGGCTCATGCCCGGGCGGACGCCTTGCGCCCGACGAACGCGAGGGTCTCGAAGAAATTCTTGCGCACGCGGAAGAGCACGTCCTCCGTGCCCGTATACCGGGAGAGCGGATCGAGTCCGGGGATGTTCGCGAGCATCGCGCAGGCGGCCAGAACGTCTCGCGCGACGCCCGTGCTGGCGCCGATGCTCCGCACCACCCGTTCAACCGCGAAGCCGTGGTCGCCGAGCAGCTGGCGCACGCGGCGCTCGGTCGTGATGAAGTTGTGGGTGTAGTCCACGTCCCAGAAGAACGTCCGCTCCTTCAGGTAGTCGGGGACGACGATGAACGCCACGCCGTTGGGGCGCAGCACCCGGTACGCCTCGGACGCGAAGGCATGCGCCGCGTCGATGCCGCTCATGTGCTCGAGCACCTGGTCGGCATACAGGACGTCGCAGGATCCGTCGGAGACGGGGAACGGCGGGACCCAGGCTTCGGTCACCTCCACGCCTCGGGCACGGAGCTGGCCGGCCAGCGTGGGGCTCGCCTCGATGGCCCGGTACTTCCATCCCATCGCGGTGAGCGGTTCCACGAGGCTGCCCGTGCCGGGGCCGATCTCCAGCAGGTCGCCGGGCGGCGTCGCATGTCGGGCGAGAAGCGCCAGACGGCCCTGCTCGATGCGAAGACGGCGCGCGCCACCGAATCGCGTCAGCCGGCGCTCCGAAAACCACTTGTAGAAATCGTCCGCCATCCTCAGCCCTCCGCACTCGTTCGAGGAACAACTGTACATCACGACAGCTTCGGGCGAATGGTCCCGTGCGCAGCTTTCAGACTAGCGCCTAGCCCCTAGCCCCTTGGGCCCGTGTACTGGGATACAATCCGCTCGCCCGCCATGACTGACGATGATCGCCGGCCGTCGCCGACGCTGCTGAACGCCGTCACATCGCTTCGCGAGCGCGCGTCGGCACTCGCGCGCCGCGCCGCCCGCAGCGCGACGTTCCGCATCGTCGCGTTCGCGCTGGGGGTCCGCGTCTTCACGGCGTTCATGGCCTTCATCGTCAACGTGGTCTTTCCCCTTGCCCAGAAGCAGCAGTTCACCGTGCTCGACCGCACGCACCTGCTGTGGGACACCTTCGCGCGCTACGACTCGGGCTGGTACTTCGGCATCGCGCGCCACGGCTACGACTTCGTGGAGGGCGGGCGGAGCAACCTGGCCTTCTTCCCCGTGTATCCGCTGCTCATGCGGTACGTGGGCCTGGCGCTCGGCGGAGGCCGTCAGAATCTCTATCTTGCCGGCGTCATCATCTCGTGGGTGGCGTACGTGCTCGCGATGGTGATGCTCTACCGCCTCGGCCGTACCTACCTGCCGCGCGCGGCGGCCGAGCGCGCGGTGATCTTCGCCAGCGTGTTCCCGTTTGCGTTCTTCTACGGCGTGGTCTACTCCGAGGCGCTGTTCCTGCTGTTCACCGTCACTGCGTTCTACGGCTTCCGGACGAAACGGTGGTGGCTCGGCGCGGTGGCCGGCGCGCTGGCCTCCGCCACGCGCGTCAATGGCATCATGGCCCTGCCCGCGCTGGGGCTGCTCGCCTGGCAGTCCACCGGGAAGGACGCCGCAGCCCGGAAGAAGGCGCTCGCCGCCGTGGCGCTCGTGCCCGTCGGCCTGGCGCTGTATTCCGTGTACGTCGACACGCTCAGCGGCTCGTATTTCGAGTGGACCTACAGCATCCAGCGGTGGAACTACGGCATCGCAGGATCGCCCTTCAGGGCGTTCGCATTCCTGCTGTCCGAGCTGCTGGCCAGGCCCTACGAGTACATGACCACCAACCCCACCGCGCCGTACGACGTCCTGCACGGCCTCACGGCGCTCGCCTTCATTCTCTCCCTGCCCTTCGTCGGCCGCCGCGTCGGTGCCGCGTACGTGGTGTATATGGCTCTCAACCTGTGGCTGCCCCTGTCCTCCGGCGTGCTCGAGGGCGTCGGGCGCTACTGCGCGGTGCTGTTCCCGTTCTACTTCGTGGTGGCGAGCGTCAGGCCGTTCATCCTGCGCGCGGGCCTGCTCGCCGCCTCTGCCGCGCTCTACATGCTCTGCCTGGCGCTGTGGGTGAATCTGCATCCGATTTTCTGAAGAAGAAGCAAGAAGCCAGAAGCGAGAAGCAAGAAGCAAGAAGCAAGAAGCAAGAAGCAAGAAGCAAGAAGAACACCCACAGCTGCAGCGTGTCTTCTTCTTGCTTCTGACAATCGCCAGTGGGCCCTTCTGGCTTCTTGCTTCTGATACGAAGCGCGAGCCAGCCCAGCGTCTCAGGGCTGGCGTAGACCCAACCGAACTGTCACCGTCACCGCCGCCCAGTCGCTGCGCCTGAGGACCGCGCCGGCGGCCGCCGGATCGGCCGGCGGCATGTCGATGTGCAGCAGATCGCCCCCAGGCCGGGCGGCCGCGCCGGCAGGCGGGGCGACGAGCGTCGCACCCTGAACCGACAGCACGCCCGGGCCGAGGAGCCTCACCTGGTAGCTCCGGCCGCGCCGTCCTTCGACCCGAACCGTGTAGGTCGAGCCCTCGAGCGCGGCGTCGATCACGCGGAGCCGGGACGAGACGTCGCCCAGCTCGAGCGGCGCGTGCAGCGGGACCACGCGCACGCCGGGCGTGGCGCGAAGGGCGTAGGTCGAAGGCGCGGTCACATCCGCGAACCGCACCAGGTGCAGGCCGCGCGGCGCGCCGGCGCCTGGCGAGACGGGCCGCCAGAGCATGTCGCGTGTCAGCTGGCGCGATCCCGGCGGCAGGATCGCGTGCAGCTCGACGGGCAGGGTGCCCCCCCGCGGCGAGACCTCCACCGACAGGCCGCTGGCGTCGCGGGTGATGGAGACGTCCGCCGTCACGTTCTGCCACCGCAGGTTGCGGATCGTGAGCCAGGTCCAGGCCGCGGGCAGCTGCGGCGCCAGCTGGAGACGCGCGGGCACCGCCCGGCCGTCCAGCGTGCCCGCCGGCAGCGCGTTGATGCCCACCAGCCCGCGCATCAGCGCCGACATGAACCCCGTCGTGGCGAAGAGCTGGTGCGGCACCGCGGCGTCGATCGACCGCAGCCGGTCGCCCGAGAACAGCTCCGCCATGTAGCCGCGCGACTCGATGAACGTCAGGTCGGCGGTGCCGTCGAGGTAGAGCCAGGCCGCGTCCGGGCGCCCGTTCGCGTACAGACCGAGGGCGGCAAAGCCCGTCAGGAACGGCCACACCGCGCCATTGTTGTAGCTGAGCGGCCCGTAGAGGGCGCTGTCGATCGAGAGCATCCGCGCGCCCCAGTCCGCGCCGACACCCGCGCCGGCGAGATCGTCGAGCGCGCCCGCCACGGCCGGCCGCGTGGCGTCGAACACGCCGCGCCAGAGGCCAAACCCCGGCCACACGGTGGGCTCCGCCTGCCCCTTGCCGTCTTTCATCCAGGCGAAGTAGATGCGGCGGCCCTCGTCGTCGAGGAAGCGGGCGTTCAGTGACTGCCGGGCCTTCACGGCGGCGGCTCTCGCCGTGGCGGCGAAGGGGTCGCCCGCCAGTTCCGCCAGCTCCGCGGCGGCGTCGGCGGCCTCGGTCCACGCGGCCCCCAGGAAGACGTCCGTCAGCACGTCGCGCCGCCGGAGCGCGCCGGTCTCCACCGCCGCCAGGCCCGCCTTCGTGTTGTCCATCAGGCCGTCGCCGTCCTCGTCGGTGGAGGCGCAGTAGTCGTACGCCTTCTTCATCGACGGCCAGAAGTCCTTCCCGAGCGCCGCATCGCCGCTGGCCCGGACGTAGTCGCGCACCGCGATGATGTAGAGCGGCGTCGTGTCGGCGTGGTAATAGCCGTAGGGAAACTCCTCGAACCACTTGAGGTAGCCGGCGCCCTGCGAGAGTTCGTGCATCATCTTGCCGTCGGCGCGCTGGCGCGTCCGCAGGAAGTCGAGCGACTGCTTCACGGTGTCGAAGTCGCCGTAGGCCGTCATCGCCCACGAGTTGATGAACGCGTCGCCGCCGAAGAACCAGCCGAACCCCGGCCGCTCGCTCGTGCCCGACGGCAGGTGCGGGTTGCAGACAAACCCCTTGTCGAGCGCCACCTTGCCCCATTCGAAGGCGAGATCCAGGCGGTCGTCCGGGCTGTCGATGCTCGTCATCTCCTCGCGCAGCCGCCGGTAGTGCGCCGCCGACTCGCGGTACAGTGCCTCGCTCGAGCCGAGCAGCGTCTGGTAGGTGGCCTGCGCGCCCTTCAGCCCGTCGAGGCTGGCCGCGATGACAACCGGCACGAGGCCCCGCGCGGCCGTCTCGGGCGTAATCGCGATGGTGAACTGCGACGGCGCGTCCGGCAGGTTGTGGGCCGGCTGCTCGGGCGGATCGAGGGCGAAGGGCGAGCCGATCATCGCCGAATGCTTGCCGCTCGCTTCGCCGAGGACGTACGCCTTCTGGCTCTGGTCCCAGTAGCTGTACTGGCCGCCGAGCGCGGCCGGCCACATGGGCTTCAGGTCGGGCCGGAATTTCACCACCACCTGCAGCGGCTGCGACGAGGTCACGTCGAGCAGGATGAGCGCGCCCTGGCCGTTGAGCGGCACCAGCCACATCGCGTCGACCGTGAACGCGGCGTGCGCGTACCGCACCACGCTGGCCTCCGGGCGTACGTCGACCCTTGCGGCGAGGTTTACGCCCGGGATTGGCTCCGCGTAGTCGGGCGTGCCGAACGACAGGCGGAAGTCGTGCAGGACCTTCAACGGGTAGACCCACGCCTCGAAGCTGCCGTCCTCACGCCCCAGCAGCGCCGCCCTGCGGCCCGAGGCCTCCATGTAGCGCTCCGGCCGGGCGGGGCCCCGAAGGGCGATCGGGTTCGGCTCGCGGGCGAAGCGGGCCACCACCGCCGGCGCCACTGGCGGCGCCGCCTGACCGCCCGCGCCGATGGAAGCTGCGTGCGCGGCGAGCAGGCCGCCCAGCACGGGGAAGAGGATGTGTCGTCGCAGGATGCTGCTGGGCATGGGCCGGCCTCCAGGGACCGCGGATCCGGGCCTTCCCGGCGCGCGGGCCGCCGCGGCCGGATTGTAGCAGACGGGGGCGAGGTCGGATATTATGCAAAGTATTGACAATAACTATGCAAAATGAGACACTGGGAAAGTGAGTGCGAGGGTTCTGATCACCGGTGCGACCGGCTACATCGGCGGGCGGCTGCTGGCGGAGTTCGAACGCCTGGGCCTCCCCGTGCGGTGCCTCGCGCGCAACCCAGAGGCCCTCAGGTCCAGGGTCGCGCCCTCCACCGAGGTGGCGCGGGGTGACGTGCTCGACCCCGCGTCCCTTCGCGAGGCCCTGGCGGGCATCGGGACGGCCTACTACCTGGTGCATTCGATGGGCGCGTCCACGGATTTCGCCGAGTTGGATCGCGCCGGCGCCCGTCACTTCGGCGACGCGGCCCGCGCGGCCGGCGTCCGGCGCATCGTCTACGTCGGCGGGTTGGGCGAGTCGGGAGAAGGTCTTTCCGCCCACCTGAAGAGCCGCCACGAGACCGGCGACATCCTGCGCGAGAGCGGCGTCGAGACGGTCGAGTTCCGCGCCTCCATCGTCATCGGCTCCGGCAGCCTGTCCTACGAGATGGTGCGCGCGCTCACCGAGCGCCTGCCCGTGATGGTGTGCCCGCGATGGGTGGCGATCGAGGCGCAGCCGATTGCGATCGAAGACCTGCTGGCCTACCTCGTGGCCGCGATCGGCCTGCCCGCCGGGCCTTCGCAGGTCTACGAGATCGGCGGGCCTGACGTCGTGTCGTACGGCGACATCATGCGCGAGTACGCGCGGCAGCGAGGCCTGCGGCGGCTGATGATCCCGGTGCCGCTGCTCACGCCGCACCTCTCCAGCCTGTGGCTGGCCCTGGTGACGCCGCTCTACGCGCGCGTCGGCCGCAAGCTCATCGCGAGCATCCGCAATGCCACCGTCGTGCGCGACGCCAGGGCCCTGGACGTGTTCCCGGTGCGCCCTCGCGGGCTGCGCGAATCGATCGCGCGGGCGATCGCCTCGGCGGACAGCCCGGCGGGCGCGAACCGGTGGTCGGATTCGGCGTCGGCCGGCATGGCGTCCCCCCCCCGCGTCATCACGCCTCGGCCTGCGCTCACGGATTCGCGCGAGGCCGTGGTGACGGCGCCCGTTGCGGCGGCCTTCGCGCCCATCCGCCGCATCGGCGGCGAGACGGGCTGGTACTGCGCGAACATCCTGTGGCGCCTGCGCGGCTGGATGGATCTTGTCGCGGGCGGCGTCGGCATGCGCCGCGGCCGCCGCGATCCGGAGACGTGCGTGCCCGGCGACCCGATCGACTTCTGGCGGGTGGCGGCCTACGAGCCCGATCACCTGCTGCGTCTCGAAGCGGAAATGAAGCTGCCCGGCCGCGCGTGGCTCGAGTTCACCGTCGACCGGCTGACCGATACGACGACGCGCATCAGGCAGGTGGCGCGGTTCGAGCCCTCGGGCTGGCTGGGCCGGCTGTACTGGTACTCGCTGCTTCCCGCGCACGCGATCATCTTCTCGGGCATGCTGCGCCGCATCGGGAACCTCGCGCAGCACTCGCGCGTCATAGCAGCACCGGCGGCGTGAACGAGTTGCGCGTCGCCACAGTGACGGGTTCCACCGGCGTGCGTGAGCGCCCCCATGCCGGTCAGGCTCCTTGCAGAGCCGTTCAATGTCGTGGGTGCCTCAAGGAGCTTCTGATCATGCGCAAGTTGTTCGCGTCCGCTCTCGTCGTGGCGCTCGTCGCCACCAGCGCCTCCGGTCTTCGCGCCAGCGAGCCCCAGGCGAAGGACATCGTCGACACCGCCGTTGCGGCGGGCAGTTTCAAGACCCTGGCCAAGGCGCTCGACGCCGCCGGGCTCATTCCGACCCTGAAGGGCGCGGGCCCGTTCACGGTGTTCGCGCCGACGGATGAGGCCTTCGCCAAGCTGCCGGCGGGCACGCTTGAGGCGCTGCTCAAGGACAAGGCGAAGCTGACGGCCGTCCTGACCTATCACGTCGTGCCCGGCAAGGTGATGGCCGCCGACGTGGTGAAGCTGAAGGAAGCGAAGACGGTCCAGGGCCAGTCGATCAAGATTGACACGTCGATGGGCGGCGTGAAGGTCGACGGCGCGAACGTCATCAAGACCGACATCGTCACGTCGAACGGCGTCATCCACGTGATCGACTCCGTCATCCTGCCGAAGTAACCGGATCCCCTGCTCCCAGGGGAAACCTGGCGCGGTGCGGCCCCTCGATTGGGCCGGCCGCGCCAGCGTGTTATTGACCGGGCCGTGGAGGTTCCGTGGCATGATTGGGCCGCACATGCGCGAACGGTCAACCCCGCCGCTCACGTCCGCCGCCGGCAAGCTTTCTATCGGATCGCTGGCGAAAGCCACGGGTGTGCCCGTGGAGACGCTCAGAACCTGGGAGCAGCGCTACGGGTTCCCGGCAGCCGAGCGGAAAGCATCGGGGCACCGCGTCTACGCGCTGTCCAACGTCACACGGCTGCGCCGGATTGCCGACGCCATAGGCCGCGGCCACCGTGCTGGAGCCGTGGTGGGTGCCACCGACGCGGAACTGGACCGGCTGCTGTCGGCGACAGCCGCTCCCGCCGCACCCGCGGTGTTTCCCGCCAATCCCTCGCAGGCGTCAATCGAGGACCTGCTCGCGGCCGTCGCGGCGTTCGATGCCGATCGGCTGACGGCGGCGCTCTGGTCCGATTGGGGGCGCCTCGGCCCGATAGGGTTCCTGCAGCAGACCGTCGCGCCGCTCATCGAGCGCGTCGGCCGGGAGTGGGAGGAAGGCCGGATGGAGATCCGGCACGAACACTTCCTGTCGGAGCGCCTTGGCGACGTCATGCGTGCCATCCGGCTGCCGCTGGACCTCGCGTCGGCCGGGCCAACGGTGATTTGCGCCACGCTGCCGGGAGAGAGCCACGCGATCGGGTTGCAGATGGTGGCGCTGCTTCTATCCTCGGCGGGGCTGCGCGTCCTCTACCTGGGCACCGAGATCCCGCCGCCCGAGCTCGGCCGCCTGGGGCGTGAACTGGGCGCGCGCGCCGTGGCGATCAGCGTGTCAGAGGCCGCCGACGGCGCGGCGGTGAAGCGCCATCTGACGAAGCTGCGCGACGCGCTGCCGCGCCAGATTCAGCTGCTGGTGGGCGGCCGGGGCGCCCCCACCGGGCGCGCCGACATCGTGACCGTCGATGACTTCGCCGGCCTCGTGCGTTGGGCGCGGAGCGTGCGCGCATAGGCCCGGCGTCCGGTTCACGCGTATCCCGCGATGTTCGATATCAATGAATGCGCCGCGTCGCCAAGGGTGACGGTTCGGCGGCCGGGTGCGCCTGACCCTGACGGCCGCGCGGTCGTCTACTGGATGCAGCGCGCCCAGCGCGCCTCCGACAATCCCGCCCTCGACGCCGCGATCCACGCCGCCAACGCGCTCCGGCTGCCCGTGGTCGTCTTCTTCGGCCTGACGCCGGCCTACCCGCACGCCAACCGCCGGCACTACGCGTTCCTGGCGGACGGTCTCCCGGAGATTGAGAAGGCGCTCCAGGCCCGCGGCGTTGGCTTCGTGGTGCGGCGCCACCCTGACCATGATGTCGCCCGGTTCTGCCACGACGCGGGCGCCGCCCTTGTCATCGGCGACGAGAACCCGCTGCGCGAGCCGGAGCAGTGGCGGAGCGACGCGGCGGCGAGGCTGCGGGTGCCGTTCTGGACCGTCGACGCCGATGTCATCGTGCCCTCGGTCCTGCTCGCGAAGGAGCAGTATGCCGCGCGGACCATCCGGCCGCGCCTGCGGCCGCTCATCCCGCGCTTTCTCGAGCCGCACCCGGAGCCGCGTGCGCGGGTGCCGTGGCGCGCGCATCGCGGAACGGAAGGGCTGCCGGCCGACGACGCGACGGTGGCGGGCCTCGCTGTCGACGCCGCGGCGGGACGCGTGGCGTCGTTCCGGGGCGGGCCCCGCGAGGCGCGGCGTGTCCTGGCGCGGTTCGTCCGGGAGCGGTTGCGAGGATACGCTGCCGGGCGGAATCACCCCGAGCTGGACGCGACCAGCCAGCTGTCGCCCTACCTGCACTTCGGCCACATCGGGCCCCGCGAGGTGGCGCGAGCCGTGCGCGACGCCGGCGCGCCGCGCGAGGATCGCGACGCCTTCCTCGAGGAGTTCATCGTCAGGCGCGAGCTCGCCGTGAACTTCGTGCGGTTCAACCCGCGGTACGACAGCCTCGACGGCTGCGAGCCGTGGGCGCGCCGCACCCTCGAGGCGCACGCGGCGGACCGGCGCGAGCCGCGGTACTCGCTCGCGCGGCTCGAAGCGGCCGACACCCACGATCCGCTCTGGAACGCCGCACAGGCACAGATGGTCGAGACCGGCTGGATGCACGGCTACGTGCGGATGTACTGGGGGAAGAAGATCCTCGAGTGGACGCGCGATCCCGCGCAGGCCTTCGCCCATGCCGTGCTGCTCAACGACCGCTACCAGCTCGACGGGCGCGACCCCAACGGCTACACCGGCATCGCGTGGGCCGTGGGCGGCAAGCACGACCGCGCGTGGGGCCCAGAACGGCCGGTCTACGGGACGATCCGGTACATGTCGTACGCGAGCACCTCGCGCAAGTTCGATTGCGCGCGCTACATCCGACAGGTCGAGGAATCGACCGGGCGATCAATCAGAAAGGCCTGAAGCGCCATGCCCGCCAGTGAACCCATCCGCATCGGCATCTCGTCCTGCCTGCTCGGGCAGAATGTCCGCTTCGACGGCGGGCACAAGCGCGATTCGTTCCTCGTCGACACCTTCGGCGTCTTCGTCGAGTGGGTCCCTGTGTGCCCGGAGGTCGAGCTGGGCCTCGGGACGCCGCGCGAGTCGCTGCGGCTCGTGCGCAAGGGCGACCTGGTCCACATGGTGAACACCAAGAGCGGGCGCGACATCTCCGTTGAGATGCGCCGCTGGGCCCGCGCCAGGGTCGAGGCCCTCGCAGGCGAGCACCTCGCGGGGTACGTGCTGAAGAAGGACTCGCCGAGCTGCGGCATGGAGCGCGTCAAGGTGTACGGCGAGTCGGGCATGGCCGACAAGAGCGGGCGCGGCTTCTTTGCCGAGGCCCTCCTGGAGCGCTTCCCGCGGCTGCCGGTCGAAGAAGAGGGCAGGCTGTCGGACCCGCGCCTGCGCGACAACTTCGTCGAGCGCGTGTTCGCGTGGGTCCGGCTGCGCGGGCTGTTCGTCCCGCGGTGGACGGCCGGCGATCTCGTGCGCTTCCACACCGCCCACAAGATGGCCCTGCTGGCCCACTCGCCGGAGATGTACGCCGAGCTCGGCCGGCTGGTGGCGCGCGCGAAGTCGCTCGATCGCGCGGGCCTCGAATCGAGGTACCGGGAGCTGTTCATGGACGCCATGGCAAAAATGGCCACCGCGCGCAAGCACACCAATGTGCTCCAGCACATGGCGGGCTACTTCAAGGACGTCCTCGACGCCGACGAGAAGCAGGAACTCCTCGGCAGCATCGAGGACTACCGCCTCGGCCTGGTCCCGCTCATCGTGCCTCTGACGCTCATCAAGCACCACGTCCGGCGCCACAAGGTGGAGTACTTGGCCGGTCAGGTCTATCTCGACCCCCACCCGAAAGAGCTGATGCTGAGGAATCACGTCTAGCGCCAGCTCAGCGAGAGTTCGACGATGCCCGTCGTCTTGACGCGCTCCTCGATGGCCTTCTCGTCGATGGCCGCCGTGTCGGTGCCCGTGATGGTGAATCCGGTCGCGGCGGTGAACGTTCCGGATTCGAGGACGATCGTGAATTCCAGCGCGTCGGCCAGGCCATTGAGGTTGTCGCCGCACTCTTCACCGCCGCCATGCTCGAGGCGGCTTCCTTCCGGTCCAACATCGAAACGCAGTCTCCACGTCCTGACCCCTTCGGTCTCGGTGATGGCCGACTCGTAGGGAACCTCACACGGCGCCAGCGCGCGATCGAAGACGGCGGCGAGGCTGTCGAACCGGGCGTCCACCATCACCGCATACGGGCGCGTGCTGCGCAGCCAGCGCACGCGAACGTCTTTGGCGCCGAGATCGAGCAGGCTATTGACCATGCCCGAGTCGCCGCGCGAGACGCCGTCCAAATACCTGCCTTCTTCGGCGAGGCGGGCGGAATCGTCGCGCTCGTCCGAGCGGACGTTCTGCTCGAGGATGACCCAGTCGAACGAGCCGTCCTGCCGCAGATAGATCGTGCTGGCCGTGTCTTTCTGCAGACAGGCTGCCGTGAGAAGTGCCGCTGCAGCCGCGATTGCGAGTGTGGTGTGTCTCATGGCGTCGCCCCCTTTGTGGCTTCAGCTCTGCGTTCGACCGTTCCGAAACTCGAACTAGCGCCCAGCGCCAAGTCCCTAGTCCCTGTCTGTAATGACGGCATCGTCGCTCCCAACCGAACGCGCCGCTTCCCTCGCCACGGCGCTTCCCCAGGCGGGCCCGCAGTGGTAACGTGATGCGCCATGACCCGGGAGGAGAGCACGGCCCTGCTCCGTGAGGCCCAGCGCGGCTCCCGCGAAGCCCTCGGAGAGCTCTACTCGCGTTACGGCACCCGGCTGCTCGCCTTCATCCGGATGCGGATGGGACGGGACCTCCGTGCCCGCGTCGAATCGCGCGACATCCTGCAGGCCACGCTATTGAAGTCGTTCCAGCGCCTCTCGCAGTTCGAAGGGGGCGACGGTGCCACGCTGATGGGCTGGCTGATCCGGATTGCCGAGAACGAAGTCCGCGACCAGGCGGACTACCAGCATCGCCAGCGTCGCGACGTGTCGATGGCCGTGCCCATCGACGCCGGCGGAGTCGACATGGCCGCCAACGTCCGGTCGGCGCTCACCGCGGCTGTCGTGACCGAGGAGGCCGAGCGCCTGGGCGCCGCGCTCGGGGCCCTCGACCCGGACCACCGCGAGGTGATCGTCCTGCGCAAGCTGGAGGAGCTGAGCTTCAAGGACGTGGCGGCCCGCATGGGGCGCAGCGAGGACGCGTGCCGCATGCTGCTGGCAAGGGCAATGGTCGCCCTGACGCTCGAGCTGAGGTCCAGGCCATGAGCGACGGCGCCGAAGCCCTCTTCGCCAGGTGGGTCGAGCATCACGTGCTCCAGGGCGAGGAACTCAACCCCGAGGCGCTCTGCGCGGAACAGCCCGGCCTGCTGCCGGAGGTGAAGGCCCTCATCGCGCGCTATCGCGACGTCTCCGGGTCGCTCGACGGCCTGTTGCGCGCGAAGGGCGGCGCGACCGCGGCGCCGCCGGCCGCGCCGCTCCCGCACTTCGAGGGGTTCCGGACCATCGAGCGCATCGGCTCCGGCGGCATGGGGGAGGTCTACAAGCTCCACGACCTGAAGCTCGATCGCCTCGTGGCTGCGAAAGTCATCAGGAGCGACCGCGGGCGGACATCCGCCCTGGCCGGCTTCCTCGCCGAGGCCCGCGCGATGGCGCTCTTCCAGGACCGGCGCATCGTGCAGATCCACGAGTTGCGCGACCAGGCCGCGCCGCCGGTGCTCATCATGGAGTACGTGGACGGCTTCGAGTTGGGCCGCCTCGCGCCCTCCCTGGAAGCCGGGCAGCGCGCGCGGATCGTGAAAGAGGTGTGCGAGGCCGTGCAGCACGCGCACGACGTCGGTGTGCAGCACCGCGACCTCAAGCCGTCCAACATCATGCTCGACGCCGAGCTGCGCCCGAAGATCCTCGATTTCGGCTTGAGCTCGGGCGACCCCGCGCGCGGCCATTTCCGCGGGACGCCGCGCTATCTGGCCCCCGAGCAGCTCGACGCGTCGCAGCCCATCGACGCCCGCACAGACGTGTACGCCCTGGGCGCCGTCCTGTACGAGCTGCTGACCGGCGTGCCGCCGGTCGGCGGCGTCACCGAGGACGAAGTCGTCGCCAACGTGCGCGCCGGGGCGATCCGCCTCCCCGTGGAAATTGCGCCCGGGGCGCCCGAACCGCTCCAGGCCATCGCGCTGAAGGCGCTCGAAGCGAGGCCGCAGGATCGCTACCCGACGGCGCGCGACATGGCGCTCGACCTCGCGCGCTTCCTCGACGGCCGCCCCGTGACGGCCCGGCCGAGCCGCTACGCCAGCATCCTGACCGCCCGTATCCGCCCCCACCTCGACCAGGTCGACGACTGGCTGCGCCTCAAACTGATCCACCCCCACGAGGCCGGGCGCATCCGGTCGGCTTATGGAGCCCTCGAGCGGAGAGACGATGACTGGATTGGGGAGAGCCGGGTGTTGTCGTACTCGCAGATCGCTTTGTACCTCGGCGCGTTCCTGCTGATGTGCGGCAGCCTCTACTACTTCTACGCGCGCAGGTTCTACAACGACGTGACGGGCGTGCTGCAGCCCTTCGCGGTGCTCGCCGTGCCGTTTGCGGGATTGAACGTCGCGGCCCACCTGCTCGAGCGCCGCGCGCACAAGGCCGTCGCGGTGGCCTTCTACCTGGGCGGCATCATCCTCCTGCCGCTCTTTCTCCTCATCGCGTTCCACGACCAGGGCCTGTGGGTGGAGGCGAAGGACACGGCCGGGCAGCTCTTCCTGGACGGATCGGTCTCGAACACCCAGCTGCAGGTCACGATTCTCGTGGCGTGCGCGTGGGCGGCGTGGCTCGCCTGGCGGACGCGCACCATCGCCCTCAGCACCGTGCTGGCCGTCCTCGTGCTGTTCTTCACGCTGGCCGTGCTGTCGGACTTTGGCTTGCGCACCTGGTACGACGAGGCGAGATGGGATCTGCTCGCCCTGCACCTGCTCCCGCTCGTGCCCGTGTACGTCGCGGCCGGCCTCGCTCTTGAACGTGCGGGTTCCCCCTGGTTCGGGCGCCCGCTCTACACCGCCGCCGCGGTGCTGCTGATTGTGACGCTCGAACTGCTCGCCCTGGACGGCCGCCTCCTCTACTACCTGACCGGCATGACGCCGGTGCTCCAGGCCGGGGACGTGAGCGACACACTGCTGCTCGACACGGTGGCCGCGCTGTCCTTGAACGGTGTCCTCTTCTACCTCGTTGGCTCGCTCGCCGACCTCCGCGGCGCTGCGCTGATGAAGCCGGCCGCATGGCTCCTGTTCACCGTGTCGCCGTTCGCGATCCTCGAGCCGCTGGCGTACCTGGGCCAGACCAAGGAGTACGCCAGGGCGTTTGATTGGGCCTATCTCGGCCTCGCCGTTACCATCGCCCTCCTGAGCCACCAGCGCCAGCGGAAGAGCTTCTACTACGCGGGCCTCGTCAACACCGGCGTCGCGCTGTGGCTCATTACGACGAACTACGAGTGGTTCGGCAAGCAGTCCTGGGCCATCCTGCTCGTCGCCATCGGCGTCGCCGGCCTGCTCGCGGGCCTTGGCCTCGACCGGCGCGAGCGGCGGCGCTCGCGGCCGGGGTCATGAGCCTGGCCGCTTTCCCGCGACCGCGGGTGGCCGAGGCGCTTTCCATCTGCGCGCCCTTCGGCGCGCTCAGGGCGTCCTGAGCTTGTCGATAGACGCGGTCGCGACCAGTGGTACGATGGCGCGGTGGCCGACCGCCGGATCCTGCTCGCCCTTCTTCTCGCGTTCGCGGTGGCGCCGTACTTCCTCAACCTCGGCGCCACGTCGATTATCGACGCCAACGAGGCGTTCTACGCCGAGACCCCGCGCGAGATGATCGAGTCGGGCGATTACATCAGCCCGACGTTCAACTACGAGCCGCGCCTGAACAAGCCGCCGCTCTCGTACTGGGTGGTGGCGGCGTTCTACCGTGTCGCGGGCGTGTCGCTCGGCGCGTCCCGCCTGCCCATCGCCCTCGGCGCGATCGTCATCTTCGCCACCGCGTTCCTGCTGGGCCGCCAGGCGTTCTCCACGCGCGCGGGCCTCATCGCCGCCCTCACGCTCGCGGCCACGCCGCGGATGCTGCTCTTCTCGCGCCGCATCATCATCGACGTCTACACCGCGATGTTCCTCGGCCTGACCCTGCTGTGCTTCCTCATGGCCGAAACCAGGCCCGGGAGCCGCCGCCGGTGGCTGGCGGCGATGTACGTGGCGGTCGGGCTCGGCGTGCTGACCAAGGGCCCGGTGGCCGTGGCCATTCCCGCGCTCGTCTTCCTCGTCTATCTCGCGGCGACCGGACAACTGCGCAGCCTCGGCCGCATGATGCTGCCGGCCGGCGCCCTCATCGTCGGCGCGATCGTCGTGCCGTACTACGCCGCGCTCTACGCCCGCGAGGGCTGGGGCGCCATTGCCTCGTTCCTCCTCCAGGAGAACCTCGCGCGGTACACCGACGGCGTCGGAGCCCCCGACCGCGGGCTGCTGTTCTACCTCCCGGTGGTCTTCGCCGACCTCTACCTGCCGTGGTCGCTCCTGCTGCCGGCCGCGCTGGCGCTCGTACCGTGGCGCGCCGTCGCGCGAGGCCGGGCGGCCGAGCCGGCCTCGGCGGACCCCGCGGCATTCACCGGCCGGGCACGGCTGCTGCTCGGCCTCTGGATTGCCGTCATCGTCGTCTTCTTCTCCCTGTCGAATGGGCAGCAAGACCTCTACGTGCTTCCGTTTGTCGTCGCCGCAGCGGCCCTGGTCGGCGGCCTGATCGACGGCTGGCTCGCCGGCGCGTGGGGGAGGAGGCTCGACCGCGCGGCGACGGGAAGCATGGCTGTCGCGGCCGTCGCCTTCGTCATAATCGGGGTGGCCGGGGCGTGGCTGACCGGAGGCCTGGCGGGCCGGCTCGACCTGGCCGGGATGATCCCCGTCGGGGCTGTCCTGGTCGCCGGCGGCCTCGGGGCCCTTGCCGCGCTGGTGCGGCGCTCGCGCCCCTCGGCGGTGGCGGCGCTCGCCGTGAGCCTTGTTGCGGCACAGTGGATCCTTGTGACGTCGACGCTGCCGGACTTCGAGCGCTACAAGCCCGTGCCGCACCTCGCGACGGTGATCGCGCAGCAGCCGGCCCGCCCACCGGCCGTGGGCACGTACAAGATCGCGGCGCCAAGCCTCGTGTACTATTTGCGCCGCCACGTGGTCGAGATGTTCGACCAGGCGCAGCTCGAGGCGTTCCTGGCCGAACATCCGGGCGGCGTCTGGGTGATGCCGGCCGAGGAGTACGAGGCCGTTCGCGCGCAGTTGCCGGTGGCCACGCGCGTCATTGCCGGCGCCCAGCGCTTCGATACGCGGTTGGGTGAGTTGCTGTCGAGCAAGCCCCTGCCCCGGCTCGTGCTCGTGACCGCGGCCGACGCAAGGTAGGGCCGTCGTGCCGGAGTGCCGGAAGGTCGGCGGGGCGGTTCCGTCACCCGCCGGAATCCCGATAGTTGCAGTCGTTACTGGCCAACCGGTCTTGTCGAAATCGGCCAGAAACACGCTCTTCAGGGCGGCCGGCTGTTGGCACCGCGATTGCTGTTTATAGAGACGTGAGCCCACCGGTTGGGCTCTGGTGGTAACGGATGGGGGCCCGTTGCTATCGGGGAATCAACCGGTGGGCTGTTTCTTTGTACAGGGATGACGGCCGCGCCGCCGCCGATGTGCGGCGGCACGGCCGTTGAAATTAGCGACGCACTGGCGTTACCGGTCGATCGCCATCGTCGTCTTTTTCATCATCGTCGTCATCGTCATCCGGGATGGCCCGGATGAATGCAGACCGCACAGGCGGCGGCATCGGGCTCGCCGCGCCCCTCACGGACTTCCAGAGAATCTCGTTCAGTTCCAGTTCCGGAGCCATGTCTGCCTCGGCGAGGTTCATCTTCGCCGACGCCTCGGCGCCCCACGCGTTCATGGCATTCTTCTCGGCGATGTCGATGCGCGCCGGACGGAGCTTGAATGGCGTGAGCACCGGTGTGGCCTGGAAGACGTTGTACATCGGCGTGGCCGCGGCGTCGTACTGGCTCATCGGCGGCAGCCCCAGGATGAGCTCCATCGTCCTCAGCATGCCCGACGTTGTGTAGAGCGTGCTGTCGACGGCCCCGCGCCTCGTGAACGGGCTGATGACAAACGCCGGAGACCGGTGGGCGTCGACGTGGTCCGGGCCGTTCTGGGCGTCGTCTTCCAGGATGAAGATCGCCGACTCCTTCCAGTACGGACTGTTCGAGATGGCCTCGACCACCCGGCCCGTGGCCACGTCGTTCTCGGCGATCATGGCCCGCGGCGTCGGGTAACCCGCGCGCGTGCCGGCCGTGTGATCGTTGCCGAGGCGGATGATGCTGAACCGCGGCAGCTTCCCGTTCTTCTCGAACTCGCGGAACTCGCTGAGCCAGATGTCGACGCGCTTGTTGTCGGGAATGGTGAGATCGTACGGCTGGAACTGGGGATGCACCAGTCCCTTCAGCCCGGGCACCGTCGCCACGACGTCGCCCACGCCGGAGTCTTTCTCGCCTTCCGGATCGGGCCCCCGCGCGACGAACTCGCCGTAGCTGCGCACGCTCACGCCCGCCCGCGTGCACGCGTCCCAGATGTAGCCGTTCATCGGCGCGGTCACGTTGCCGTACGGGTTGCGCATCTTGCCGCCGCCCTCGCTCAGATAGCGCCCGCCTCGGCTCCCGTAGTTGGTCGGCCAGATCTTCTCGACGAAGTCCGTGGCATAGGCGCCGGTTGAGAACGCGTGGCCGTCGTAGCTCACCTCGGCGTCGACGTAGAAGTTGTCGAGCACGACGAACTCCCGCGCCATGGCGTGGGCGTTGGGCGTAACCTCCTCCCCGAACAGGCAGAGGTTCGGATCGCCGTTGCCGCGCTCGAGATCGCCCAGGATCTGGTCGTAGGTGCGGTTCTCGCGAATGATGTAGAAGACGTGCTTGATGGGTGAGGGGTCTCCCACCTTCTTCGGAATCGGGGAGGCGCCCGCGGCCGACGGCGGCGCCAGCACGCCGGCGCTTGTGAGCGGCGTCAGGGCGTAGACCGTCTTCGTCATCGCCTGCAGCGCGGCGGCGTCGGGCACCGGCACGATCGACAACGAGCCCTGCAGCATGGCGCCGGAATACTGTCCATCGCCGAACCCCGGCACGCCCGCCTGGGTGCCGCGCGGGTTGGCCGCCGACGTCAGCCCCTTGCCGCTCAGCACGAAGATCGTCTTCCCGTCCTTGCTGAACTGCGCGGCCGTCGGATACCAGCCCGTCGGAATGAAGCCCTCAATCACGCTGCGCCCCGGTTCGCGGACATCGGCCACCGCCACCGTGTTGTTGTCGGCGTTCGCCACGAGCAGGCGCGAGCCGTCGGGCGAGAGCCCCAGCCCGTTGGGCGTCGATCCGGGAGGCGAGTTCGGGACGAGCGCCACCGAGATCTGCTCCTTCGCCGCCATCGCGGCGATGTCCACGACCCACACCGCGTTGGTGTTGGCGCACGCCACGAACAGCCGCTGGCCGTCCTTCGACCACGCCATCGCGTTCGGGTGCTCGCCGACGACAACCTCGCCGCGCCGCTCGAGCGTGGCGGCATCGAACATCAGCACCTTCGCTCCGCCCCACACCGACACCACCACCGTCTTGCCGTCGGGCGAGACGAGGCACGTGTAGGGTTCGGCACCCACATCGACCGTCGCCCGCACGAGCCCCGACTTCACGTCGAGCATCGTCAGCGCCTCGCCCAGGACGTGCACCGCATAGATGTAGCGGCCGTCGGCCGAGATGGCGATGCCGCCGACGAAGCTCTGTTCCACGGGCTCGGGCCGGTTGATGCCCGGCATCGGCTTCTGGGTGTCGCGGCCCAGGGCATACACCGCCCCCGCCGTCAGCCGGCCCGGCGTCCAGTAGAACTCGTTGACCGTCGTCTGCCCGGCGCCCGACGAAAAGACGCGGCGGCCGTCCGGGTGCCACGCGAGGCCCAGCCACGCGTGTTCCAGGTTGGCCTTCGAACTGACGTAGCCCTTGGCCAGATCGACGACGGTGAGCGTCGGCTTCGCGTAGCCGTTGTTGGTGATAATCAGGAAGTTCCCGTCCGGCGACTCGACCATGCCAAGCGGCAGGTCGCCGACCGAGAGATGCCGCCCGGCAGGCTGGATCTTCCAGCCGTTCGGCAGGAGCGTGACGCCCTTGCCGAGGCTGCCAGGCCACGTTGGCGGCGCGGGCCCCCGCTGGGCGACCGACGCCACGGCGGCGATGATGATGAACAGGCTGACGGCGCAGATGGCGAGGAAGGGTCGGGAACGCATGGGGTGATTCTACTAGGGGCTAGGGACTAGGCGCTAGGCGCTAGTTCCCGGGACTCGGGGGCTGTTCATCTGGATGGAGCCCCGGGTCTTCAGACCCGGGAGACGACAGCACGCTGAAGCCCCCGGGCTACGGCTGCGTTCTTCCCAGCAGGTCGAGAAGCCCCGTCGTGAGCCAGGGCACGTACGTGATGAGGAGGACCCCAACCGCGAGCACGCCCAGCATCGGCAGCGTCGCGCGGGCGATTTGCATCACCGGTTTGTTGAACCGGTACGACGACAGGAAGAGATTCAACCCGACCGGCGGCGTCAGGTAGCCCAGTTCGAGGTTCGCGATGAAGATCACGCCGAGATGCACGGGGTTGATTCCGAAGTGCGTGGCGATGGGCACGATGAGCGGCACGACCACCACGATAGCCGAGAAGATGTCCATCAGGCAGCCGACGACGATCAGAAACAGGTTGAGCGCCAGCAGGAAGAGCACGGGCGAGTCGATGTTCGTGCGCACCCACTCTGCCATCTGCGCCGGCACCTGTGCGTCGATCAGATACGTGGTGAAGCCGACGGCCACGGCCAGGATGACGAGGACGCCACCGACCACCGAAATCGAGGCGCTCATGACCCGGCGCATGTCGCCGAAGGTGTTGAGTTCACGCTGCACGAACGTCTGGACGAGCAATGCGAAGAGCGCCGCGAGGGCCGACGACTGCACCGTGGTGGCCCCGCCGAGCAGCGAGCCCAGGATGACCACCGGCATCAGCAGTTCCCATTTCGCGTGCCACGCGGCCCGAGCCGCTTCACCGGGGCGGAACGGCGTCCGCCCGGACCCGGAGGCGATGCCCTCACGAACCCCGAGCAGCGCGAGCAGCGCCAGCATCACGAGCCCCGGCAGCAGACCGCCCACGAACAAATCGCCAATCGCCACGCCGGCCACGATGCCGTAGAGGATGAGCGGCAGCGAAGGCGGGAAGAGCAGGCCGAGCGACCCGGCCGCGGTCAGCAATCCCAGCGAAAACCGCTCGCGGTATCGATCCGCGAGGAGCGCCGGCAGCAGCAGCCCGCCCAGCGCCAGGATCGTCACGCCTGATCCGCCGGTGAACGTCGTGAAGAACGCGCACAGGGCGGCGGTCACGACGGCCGTGCCGCCTGGCATCCATCCGAAGAACGCGCGGAACAGCCGCAGCAGCCGATCGGAGGCGTGCCCCTCGGCCAGCAGGAACCCGGCCAGCGTGAAGAGGGGGATGGCCGGCAGGTCCGACGACGTGAGCTGATCGTAGCTGCCGATGATGGCATTGGCCGGGCTGTCGCCCTGGGCCAGGAACAGGAAGACGGCGGCGCCGCCCAGCAGGCCGACACCCCGTCGAGCATCTCCGGATGCCGGCTGATCCACACGCCCGCCACGATCCCGAGGCCGGCCACGGCCCGCACGATCATCCTCGGCGACGCCTGCCACACCAGGCGCACGGCGATCAGTCCGAAGGCGATCGGAAACGCCAGGTCCGCGACCCAGACGGGGATGCCCAGCGCGATGGGCTTGGCGGCCTCACGGTGCACCTGGAGCAGGCGCACGCCGCCCAGGGCGAGCACGGTGGAGACCATCGATCCGACAAGAGCCGAGATCACCTTGGCGACGTCGCGAAACCACCCCTCGGGCAGCAACGTGCCGGTGGCCAGGGCGAGCAACTTGCCCTCACGGGCCGCGATCGCGGCGCCGATCAGGCCCACGACGAGTGTCAGGTGCGACGTGAACGGGGCGGCGCCAGGAATCCCCGTGCCGAACAGCCGCCGCAGCACCACTTCGGCCAGGGGCAGGACGATGACGCCCAGCGCCGCGAGCGTGACGACGGCATCCTCAACCCGCGCGAAGACACCGGTCGAGCGTGCAGTCGGCAGCTCAGTCACGGCCGCCCTTGGCCTTCCGATAGGCATCGCGTTCCCCGAGGGCCAGGTCGAACACGTCGGGGGGCACCAGGACGCCTCGCTGGCTGTTCGTCATCTTGTCGACCGTTGCGCGGAACGCGGACGAGTCGTTGACGTCGAGGGCGACGGGCTTCAAGGCGCCGGTCTTCTTCATCTCGTCGATCGACTTCGCATCGAGGGCCGGCGCCTGCTCCCCGATCTGCTTCTCCATCTGCCGGGCCACCGCGAGGATCTTCTCGCGGTCCGCCGGATCGATCTTCTGCCACGCCGTGTCGGTCATGACCGTGGCGCCCACCAGCGGCGCGACGGGCAGATCGAGCATGTAGGGCGCGTCCCTGAAGACCTGGAGCGCCACAGCGTAGACCGGCGGCATCGGCGCGGCGTTAATCGCGCCGGTCGGCAGCTTGAGCTGCTTCGGAATCTCGCCGGGCGCGAGCGGCACGGCGTTGAAGCCGTTGGACGCGTACCAGCGCACGAACCGCTCGTCGCCCTCCGTCGTGTAGAGCTTCGCCGCCTTGAGGTCGGCCACCGTCCTGACCGGGTTCTTCGAGAACATCCGCACCCAGCCGCCGTTTCCCCAATTGATGAGGTGGAGCTTCTTCGCGGCGAGCCTCTGCTGGAGCAGGGGCGTGAGCTTCTGTTGCACGTGCACCAGCTCCGCGTCCGACTCGAAGAAGAACGGGATGGCGAACACGTTGAACGCGTCGTCCAGCTCCGCCAGGCCCGCGACCATGAGCGTGGCGGCCTGCAGGCCGTCGACGGCCATGCGCGCGATCGCGTTCGACTCGCTGGGGATGGTGCCGGCATACACCGTCAGGCTGACCCGGTTCTCGGTGGCTTTGGACCACGAGGCGCCCATCGATTTCAGCGCACCGGTCCACGGCGAGTTCTCCGGGGCGAGCGTGCCCAGCTTGATTCTCACCGGCCCGGCGGCCAGAAGCGGGATGGCGGCCGCCACCGTCAGGGCGGCGACGAGGCGGAACGGGTGCTTGCCGAACATGGTCACTTCCTCCCGCGCGGGCCCGGGGCCAGCAGCGTGTCGTGCGATCCGGCGGCGTCGAGCAGGGCGTAGGCCAGGCGAGCCGCGGAGGGATCGAGGGGGACAAAGAGAGACGTCGCGCGGGCCGCGGCGTCGGGGCTCAGGATGAGGTCGTCGACGTGGGCCAGCAGCAGCCGGGCGCGCGTCTGCGAGATGAGCGTAGCGAGCCGGTTGTCAGGGTCCGCATCGGGGTCGATCGCCAGCGCCTGCTGAAGGAGCTTCTCGAACTCGGCGCGGTCCTGCTTCCCTTTCACGATGCCGAGCGCCAACGACAGGTACGGGCCGGGCGACAAGCCCTTCTGGATCTCGACGGCCCGGGCGAAGTGGGCACGGGCGCGCTCCTCGGACCCGCCCAGGGCCTCGCCCTGGCTTTCGACGGTGATCATCAGCTCGTGCAGGGCGCCGCGGCTCCAGCCGCTGTCCAGGGCCAGCGCCCGCTCGGCGAGCGCCCGGATGACCGGCCAGTTGATGAGCAGGTCCGGGCGATCGAGGCCGCCGAGCGACACCGCCGAGCCGAGGGAGGCCGCCGACCAGTAGAGCAGCGCCACCTGGTCCCTCTTGGCCTGAGGCACGGCCGTCGCCGGGTCCGCGGCGAGGCGGGCCGAGACACCCGGGAACCGGAGTTCCAGTGCGCGCCAGCAGTAGCCGCGGCCGCGCAGCGCCAGCTTCAGGGCCCGGTTCGAGAGATGCTTGGACCGTTCGTAGTCGTCGAACTGCGCGGCCTCGGCATCAACCTGGATGAACCCGACGGCGTATTGCGTGTACTGGCCGCAGGTGGCGGTCAGGAGGCGCTCGTGCTTCGGAACCGACGCGAGGAGCGACTCGTTCAGGAGGAGTGCGAACGGCAGGGCGTCGGCCACCAGCTCGGGATCGTCGTGGGACGTGATCGTGCTGCCGCCCTCCGACAGCGTGTCGGCCACCGTCTTGATGGCCGACGACTTGATGGCCCCGCACGAGGAGGCGGCCAGCACGGCCAGCCCGAGACCTGCCATCCGAAGGGTTGTCCTCAGCATGAGCGTCCTCCGCACAAGTCAATCGGCAAGTGTACACCGCGCCCCTATCGCTTGTATCCGATCTTGCGGAGGAACCCGACGCGCCACTCACGATCGGCCTCCTGCTCGACGCCCTGCGGCGACGAACCGTCGATCACCCCGACGATGCCGCGGCCCTGCTCGGACTCGGCCACCACGGCCTGGAGCGGATTGGCCGTGGCGCAGAAGACGCGGCAGACCTCCGGGCAGTCCTTGATCCGGTTCAGCACGTTGATCGGGTAGGCGTTGCGCAGGTAGAGGACGAACGTGTGCCCGGCTCCGAGCGCGAGCGCCGTGTCGATGGCCGCCGCGCGCAGGCCGTCGTCATTTCCCTCGGCGCGCACCAGGCACGCCCCCGACGCCTCGTTGAACGCGAGGCCGAAACTCGAGCCCGGCACGCTGGTCGCCATGATCTCGTAGAGATCCTCGACGGTCTTGATGAAATGGCTCTGGCCGATGATGACGTTGGCGTTCTCGGGAATCGCCACCGGGACGAGCTTCAATTCCATCGCACGCGCTCCTTGAGTCCGCATTGTCCGAATCCCGCTTGCCACGCCGAAGCCGGCCGGCGGGCCGCTTGGCGGAGGCGGAAGTCCGGCGCCCCGTCCGGCATTATACCGGCTCCATCCGCACCCCCCCGCGCGACGGTTCCTTGACAATTGGCCCCGGTCGGACTACATCTTGCGCTCGGCCCCGGGAGCGCCGCCGAACATGATCCTCGAGTCCGCCCGCGTCGAGAACTTCAAGTGCATCGACGACTCCACCGAGTTCAGCATCCGGTCGCTGACGGCGCTGGTCGGGAAGAACGAGTCCGGGAAGACGGCGCTGCTCAAGGCCCTGTACCGGATCAACCCGATCCTGCCCGTCGACGGCAGCTTCCTCGACACCGAGTACCCGAGACGGCGCTGGGCGGCGTACCGGCAGCGCAAGGCGTCGGCGCCCGACCGCGTGGTCACCGCCACGTGGCGCCTCGAGGAACCCGACATCGCCCTCGTCAACGACCTGCTGGGCCCCGACGTCCTCCCGGGCTACACCGTCGACGTCACGCGCGGGTACGACAACCGCCTCGAGTGGCACATCGACTGCGACGAGCGGCGTGTGGTGTCGAACCTGATGCGCCGCGGTAAGCTCGAGTCCGACGAGCTCCGCAGCCTGTGGTCCGTCGCGACCCTCGCGGAGCTGGTCCAGACGCTGCGGGCGGTCGAGACGCCCTCGCCCGCCCAGAGTGCCCTGCTGCTCGAGGCCGAAGAGCGGCACGCCGGCGGCCCGCTGGCCGGCCAGGTGGCGGCGATGCTCGAGCAGCGCCTGCCGCGTTTCCTCTACTTCGCCGAGTACCACCGCCTGCCCGGCGAAGTGTCCATCGACGAGTTGATGCGCAGGAAGGCCGCCAACGAGCTCACGGTGGTCGACACGATCTTCCTGGCCCTGCTCGAGCTCGCCAACACCACGCCCGAGGACCTGCAGAACATCGACCAGTTCGAATATCTCGTCGCCGAGCTCGAGGCCGTGTCGCAGCGCATCACCCGCGACGTGATGGAGTACTGGAGCCAGGACCGCTCGCTCGAGGTCGACTTCCGCTGCGACGCCGCCCGGCCGCACGACCCGCCGCCGTTCAACACCGGCTACGTCATGCGTACGCGCATCCGCAACCGGCGCCACCGGATCACGCTCGGCTTCGACGAGCGCAGCGCCGGCTTCATCTGGTTCTTCTCGTTCCTGGTCTGGCTCTCCCACATCCGGCGCGACGAGGGTGCCGACTACATCATCCTCCTCGACGAGCCGGGCCTCGGCCTCCACGCCCGCGCGCAGATCGACATGATGCGCTTCATCCGGGAGAAGCTGCTGCCCGCCCATCAGGTGATCTACACGACGCATTCGCCGTTCATGATCGACGGCGAGCACCTGGACGGCTTGCGGACGGTCGAGGACAGCTCCGACGGCGAGACCGTGCTGGGAACCAGGGTGGGGGACCGCGTGCTCAGCACCGACCCCGACACGCTCTTCCCGATCCGCGCCGCCCTCGCTTACGACGTGGCGCGGCGCGTCGTCACCGGGCCGCAGACGCTGCTGGTGGACCGGCCAAGCGACGTGCTCTACCTGAAGTGGTTCTCGCGCGAACTGCAGCTGCAGGGCCGGGCCCACCTCGCGCCGGCCTGGAGCCTGGTGCCGGTCGGGGGCCTCGACAGCATCGCCCCGTTCGTCTCGCTGTTCGCCGGCCAGGAGCAGCAGATTGCCGTGCTCACCGACGGCCTGATGAGCCATCCCCACCGCCTCGACGGGCTCTGGGAGCGCGGCATGCTGCAGTTCGGCCGGATCCTCCGCCCGGCGCTCTACACGGATCGGGAGGACGCGCAGCTCGAAGACCTCCTCGGCCGGAGCCTCTACCGCGACCTGGTGACGGGCGCGTACGGCCTCGAGGAGTCGGCGGTACTCGACGAGGCCATCGGCTCCGATGCCCGGCGCCTCGTGGCCGACGTCGAGGCGTACTTCGCGTCGATGCCGCCGTGGGCGCCGCGTTTCGACAGCTTCGCCCCGGCGGCCTACCTGTTCGAGAACACGGCCACGCTGCGCGCGACGCTCCCAGAACTCGACCTGGCCCTCGACCGGTTCGAAAAGCTCTTCCGCGACCTGCACAGCCTGTCGGTGCAGTGAGGGGGCTCGATGGCGATCGACTGGAACGACATCAGGTACCGGGGCGACGCGCGGGACGTCGAGGAGTTGATGTCCACGTACCGCGTGGCCGACTATCTTGCGACCTTCGAGGAGAACCGCCGGCAGCTCGATCAGGGCATCCGCGAGCGCCTCCTGAAAGAGGGCATCCGGCTCAGCGAGCGCCTCTCGCCCCGCATCTACCGCATCTTCGGCGACGTCTCCCGGGCCCTCGGGCTCGAGATGCAGGCGGAGGTGTTCTGCCTGCCGTCTCCGGACATCAACGCCTTCGCCATCCTCGACGTCCGCAAGGAGATCACCTACTCGCTTGTGGGCGTCACGGCCCGTGCGCTCGAGAAGCTCGAGGATGCGGAGTTGCGGTCGATTCTGGGGCACGAACTGGGCCACATCCTGTTCCAGAACAACCGGCTGGCCGCGCTCATCTCCACCGACGCGGCCAATCCGTCGGTTACCGTCCTGCCGGCGCTCGGCGAGAGTCTCTATCTCAGGTGGCGCAAGAAGGCGGAGATCAGCGCCGACCGCGTGAGCGTGCTCGCGAGCCGCGACTACCGGGCCACGGCGACGGCGCTGCTCAAAGCGACGTTCGGGCTGAGCGAGCGGAACCTCAACCTCGACATCGAAGCGCTCGTGAACCAGGTGGACGAGATACGCGGCCGGCCGGAGCTGATGGAAGAGGTCTTCGCGTCGCACCCGCTCTTGCCGATCCGCCTGAAGGCCGTCGAGCTGTTCTCGCGGTCCTCGAAGGCGGCCCGGGCCGGCTACCCGGTGGACGGCGCGCCGCTCGGAGACGACGAGTTCGAGGACGCCGTCGATGAGCTGGTGAAGCTGACCCGCCGGTACCCGTTCCAGCCCGTGCACCTCGCCATCATGCGCGCCGTCGCGCTCGGGGGCGCGCAGCTGCTGGCCGCCGACCGCGACGTGAGCGACGAAGAGGTGAAGATCCTCGTCCAGATCCTGCACAAGTGGTTCACCGACGAGCCCGAGTCGGAAATCGTGACCGACCGCGGCGAGATCGCCGCGAAGCTGCCCGCGGCGCTCGACGAGGTGCGCAAGGAGGGGTCGCTCGACGACAAGGTGTTCATCCTCACGCGCCTGACCGACGTCGCGCTGGCCGACGGCGCGCTGATGGACGCCGAGAGCACCATCATCCTCGACCTCGCCAAGCAACTCGAGGTGCCCAGCAAGATCGCCTACTCGATCATCGTCGGATCGGCGCAGTCGATCGGGTTCCGGACCGACGTCAAGCTGAACCGCATGGCCGAGGACATCCGCCGCTCGATGACGCTGGGGATCAGAGGTGAAGGACCCGGGAAGAAGGAGTCCGAATCAAGAAGCAAGTAGCAAGAAGGGCCTACTGACGATTGTCAGAAGCCAGAAGATCGGAGGCCAGCGGGACAGGCATTTCTTCTTGCTTCTGGATTCTTGCTTCTTGCTTCTGACTTCCTCTCCTATCCCCTCTCCCCTGTCTTTTCCACCCACACCTGCATCAGGTGCAGGACCGTCTCCACCGACTTCTCCATCCACTCGAGCGGGACCCATTCCTTCTTGCCGTGGAAGTTCATCGAGCCGTTGAAGAGGTTGGGCGTCGGCAGGCCCATAAAGGAAAGGCGCGAGCCGTCGGTGCCCCCGCGCACGGGCATCTTCTCCGGGATGAGCCCGGCCCGCCGGATGGCCTCGTCGGCGTAGGCCTCGGCACGCGGCTCGGCGTCGAGCTTGTACTTCATGTTCCGGTAGGACTCTTTGATCTCCACGGCGACGCGGGCGCCGGGGTAGCGCTTCTCCATGAAGGCCGCCGTGTCGCGCAGCACGCCCTCGAGTTCGTGCAGGCCCTCTTCGGTGAAGCTGCGGACGATGAACTGGGCCTTGGCCTCCGAGGGGTTGCCGGAGATCGTGGTTGGATGAAGGAAGCCCTCTCGGCCCTCCGTCGTTTCGGGCGTGCGGTGCTGCGGCAGGGCCATGATGAAAGCGCTGAGCACCCGGGTAGCGTTCACCATCTTGTTCTTGGCGTAGCCCGGGTGGACATCGGCGCCGGTGACGGTCACAAACGCCGTGTCGGCGCAGAAGGTCTCGGCCTCGAGCGATCCCAGGCCGGAGCCGTCAATCGTGTAGGCCACGGCTGCCGCGAACGCCTTCACGTCGAAATGCTCGGTGCCGCGGCCGACTTCCTCGTCGGGCGTGAAGCCCACGCGGATCGGGCCGTGCAGCCGCGCCGGGTGCTCCTGCCACTGCCAGAGCGACTCGAGAATCACGGCCACGCCGGCCTTGTCGTCGGCGCCGAGCAGCGTCGTGCCGTCGGTCGTGATGATCGTCAGGCCCTTGCATCCCGCGAGCGCCGTTTCGTCGGCCGCGCGGATGACCTGCGCCGGATCGCCTGGCAGGACGATGTCCCCGCCGTCGTAGTTGCGGTGGACCTGGGGGTTGACGTCGGCCCCGGTGACGCCGAAGTACGTGTCGACGTGCGCGATGAGGCCAATCGCCGGCACCTTGCCATGGGCGGCGTGATCGGCCGGCACGTTCGACGGGAGCGTCGCCATCACGTAGCCCCATTCGTCCATCGCGGCGTCGGCGAGGCCCGCGGCCTTGAGATCGTCCACGAGCACGCGAAGCAGATCCTTCTGCTTCTCGGTCGAGGGATACGTCGTCGACGTGTCGGACGACTGCGTGTCGATCTTCGCGTAGCGGATGAAACGATCGAGAAGCGGTTCGCGCTGACTCATGCGTGCCTCGCCATTCCTCCGGCTTCAGCACCCGTTCCTGCGGCGTGATCGGGCCGCCGCAGGCAGGTCATGACGCCGTCGCCTGTGTGATGTAGCGGCAGAATGCCGCGGTTTCCACGTTGCCGCCGCTGATGAGCGCCACGATGGGGCCCTCGACGCCGGCGGCCGCGCTCGCGCCGTCGCGGGACCAGGACGCTTCGCCCCGGCCGAGAGCCGCCGCCACCGCCGCCGCCCCGCTCGGCTCGGCCACGAGCCGGGCGCGATCGAAGACCCCGCGCACCGCATCGATGATGGCATCGTCTTCGACGGTGACCATCTCGTCCACGTACGCCTGGATCTGCGCGAATGTGATGTCGCCGGGCCGGACCGCCAGCAGGCCGTCGGCGACGCCGGCGGCCGCGGGGACGGTGATCGGATGGCCTGCCATGAGCGAGCGCGTCATCCGCGGTGTGCACGCGGGCTCCACGCCGATCACACGGACGTGCGGCGCGAGGCTCTTGATGGCCGTGGCCACCCCCGAGAGCAGCCCGCCGCCGCTGACCGGCACGTAGACCGCGGCCACCCCTGGCGCCTGTTCGAGGATCTCGAGGCCGATCGTCCCTTGTCCCGCGATGATCCACGGGTGATCGAACGGCGGCATGAGCGTGAGGCCGCGCGCCTCGGCCTCGGCCTCGGCCCGCGCCTTGCGCTCGATCGTCGTCGTGCCTTCGAAGATGATCTTTGCGCCGAGCGTGCGCGCGATGTCCACCTTCACGGCCGGCGCCGTGGTCGGCATTACGACGATGGCCGGGCAGCCGATAAGCTGCGCGGCCAGCGACATGGCGATGCCGTGATTGCCCGACGAGAAGGTGATGACGCCGCGCTCGCGCTGGTCCGGCCGGAGCTGCCGCAGCATGTTGGCGGCGCCCCGGATCTTGAACGCGCCGCTGCGCTGCAGGTTCTCGCACTTGAGAGCGACCGGGCGGCCGCCGTCGTCGACCGTGAGAAGCGGCGTGACGCGCGCCAGCGGCCTGATGCGGCCCGCGGCCTGGCGGATGTCGTCCAGTGTCACCAGTGGTTCGCTCATATCTTTGTGCAGCTCAAGGGCGACTGAAGAAGCAAGAAGCAAGTAGCAAGAAGCAAGAATCCAGAAAAGCCAACTGACGATTGTCAGAAGCCAGAAGCCGGAAACTCAGCGGGGCAGGCCTTTCTTCTTGCTACTTGCTTCTTGATTCTGTTCCCCAGCCCCCAGCCCCCAGTCCCTACGCCAATCCATGTCTCTCGAGCATCTCCCCGTCCCCCAGTATCTCGCCCGCCGCCCCGTCCGCCACAACCGCGCCGCCGTCGAGCACGATGATACGCGTACAGACCTGCTGAATGAACGCGAGGTCGTGGCTTGCGACGATGATGGTGGCGGCCAGGCTGCGCAGCAGGGCGGCGAGACCGCGGCGGCCGCGCGGATCGAGCCCCGACGAGGGCTCGTCGAGCAGCAGCAGGCCCGGCGCGCACGCCAGCACGCCGGCCAGGCAGACGCGGCGTTTCTCGCCCGTGGAGAGGTGATGCGGCGAGCGGTGGTCGTAGCCGTCGAGGCTTACCGACTGCAGCGCCTCGCGCACCGCGGCGTCGACCTCCGCCTGGGGCCAGCGCCGCGCGCGCGGGCCGTAGCCGACGTCTTCGCCCACGGTCAGGCCGATCAGCTGGTCGTCGGGATCCTGGAACACGATGCCCACCAGATCGCGGATGCGGCCGATCGTCGACGGCGACACCGGCGTGCCGCCAATCGCAATCTCGCCCACCAGGCCGTGGCGGTGGGCGTGTCCGCCCGGTTCGTGCGCGTGCAGGTAGCGCCGCCGCTCGGGCAGCAGCGCCGCGAGGTGCAGCAGCAGGGTGGACTTGCCCGCGCCGTTGGGCCCGATGACGCCGACGCGTTCGCCGGCGGCCACGCCGAGCGTGACGCCGTCGAGGGCGGGCGACCCGTCGGGATAGTGATACGTGAGGCCCGTGACGTCGAAACCGACGGCCGGCGCCTTGCCCTGTGCCGTCATGCCTGGCCTCCCCGGGCCCGCCGCGCCTGCTCGACCGCTTCCGCGCGTTCGAGCGACCGCAGGAGCAGCGACGCCACGAGGCGCCCGAAGCCGCGCGTGGTGTCGATGGGGCTCCAGGCAAGGTCGCCGAGCGCCCCGAACCCCGGCCGTCTTGCCTCGCGCGCGCGCAGCATGGCGCGCACCTGCCGCAGCACGATCGTCAGGCTCGCGAGCATCGCCTCGACGACATCCACCAGGCGCGCCGGAAGCCGCAGGTCGCGCGCCGCACGGACAAGCCCGCTCGGCCCAAGGCGCGTCGCCACGGCGGCGCCCATTGCGGCGGCGGACAGGGCGCGGGCCGCGAGCGCGGCGCCCACCACCAGGCGCCCGCCTGATGGCGCCAGCAGCGCGGCTGGAACGGAGAACAGCGCGACGACCGGCACGAGCCAGCTCACGCGGCGAAGGGCTTCCGAGAGCGGCAGCCCTCCGCGGCGGAAGGTCCAGAGCGCGGCGGCGAACACCGTCATCCACACGCCCCACGACCACGGAGCAACCGGGCGGCCGGCGAGCCCGGCTGGCGTCAGCGCGGCGGCCACCACCAGCGCAAGGCCGAGCAGGAGCACCGGCGCGGGGCGTTCAACGATGGGCATCATGCCCCGGCTGCCGCACGCCGCGGCTCACGCCCCAGGCCACCAGGGCGGCGAGGATCGTACCCGCGACGCCGGCCGCAGCTGTCGCGGCCGCGGGCGACGAGAGGAAGGGAACGGCGTAGTCCGGAAACGGCGCGGGCCACGAGGCGGCCGCGCGGCCTGCGAATCCGAGGCGCTCGGCCGCGTGATCGAGGCCGTCCGGCAGCGCCGACGCGAACGGCGCGACAAACGCCGCCACGGCCACCGCGGCACCGAACACGCCCCCGGCCACGGCGAGGCCTCCCGCCGACGTGTCGCCGGCCAGGCCGCGCAGCAGGTCCGGCCGCCACCGCGCCACCGTGGCCAGCACCGCCCCGGTCAGCGCCGCTTCGAGCAGCCCGATTGCCACGTGACTGACAAGCATGAGCTGCACCACCGGCACGATCGGGTACAGGCCGGACAGCCCCAGCCACAATCCGGTCAATACGGCGGCCACCAGCGTCGCGGCAAACGCGCCCAGCACGCCGCCAACGACCCTGGCGCGCAGGCTGGCGCTCCAGCGGGACGACAGGGAAGCGACGGCAAACCCGGTGAGCGACGCGGCCACGCCCATGTCGAGGGTGTTCGCGCCCAGCGCCGTAATCCCGCCGTCCTGGAACAGCAGCGCCTGGACCGCGAGCACCACGGCCATGACGATGACCGCCCGCCAGGGGCCGAGCAGCACGGCGGCGAGCGCGGCGCCGACCAGGTGGCCGCTGATTCCGGGCGCCACCGGGATGTTGATCATCTGCGCGGCGAAGACGAACGCGGCGGTCGCCCCGAGGATTCCGGCAGGCATCGGGTGGGGATCGGCCTTCTCCGCGCGCAGGGCGGCCGCCACGCCGATGCCGGCGCCGGCCCACGTGATCCCCGTCACGCCCGCCGTCAGAAACCCGTCGGGGATGTGCATCGGGGAAGACAGGCCACCCGCGCGGCGACAGCCGCGTCAGACTAGCCCCCAGCGCCTAGCCCCTAGCGCCTAGCGCCTAGCCCCTAGTCCCTAATGCCGCAGGCGCCGCTCTAAATGGCGCCCGGCGGCGCGGCCGAGCATACGGAGGCGCTCCTGCCACGGCAGCCGCCAGAGGTTGGTCTTCAGGACGCCGCGGGTG
>JALOKU010000078.1 GCA_025456345.1 Vicinamibacterales bacterium
CGTGGCGGCGCTCGTATTTCCCACGGACCCGCTGGCGTGGAAGATCGACGCGGTCAACGGCGACCAGATCTCGGGCGGCGGCGCCGGCGGTCTCGCCGCCGTTGCGGGCTACCCGCACCTGACCGTGCCAATGGGCGCGGTGAAACACCTGCCGGTCGGGCTGTCGTTTGTCGGCCCGGCGTGGAGCGAGGCGCGCCTGCTGGCGCTCGGCTACGCCTATGAGCAGGCGGCGAAGATCGCGGTGACGCCGGGGTTCCTTCCGTCCATCGAAGAGGCACCCGACGTCGCGAAGCACCTCAGGCCGGCGCGGTAACGGGCGCCGGCCTTACAGCCCGCTCCGCCGCGCCGCGATCATGCGCCGGACTTTCTCGCGGATTCCTGGTAGCCCAGCAGCGTGCGCCTCCAGTTGGCGGCGGCCGACTCGTAGCTGTCGTGGATCTCGCGGAGGTACTCCAGCGAGATCGTCGCCGCGTACTCGTCCCCTTCCGCCGCCCGCTTCGCGCGCCGCCGCTCGAGGACGTCCGGCTCGGTCCGCAGGTAGACGGTGAGGTCCGGAAGCCGGATGTGCTCGTTGCGCAGCGTCTGGTGGAAGAGCGTCCGGTAGAGCGTGGCGTGCGCCGCGGGCATCTCCCCCGACTCGATCATGCGCTTCACGAACACCTCGGGGCCGTCCACGAACGGCCGGTCCTCGACGATGATGACGCCCTGCGGGCTCTCGCGCGTCATCAGGTGGCGGATCTCCCGCTGCTGAAGGGTCCGCATGTGAAGGAACGCCAGTTCCGTGGGGAAGATGTTCGCGACCCTGTCGCGGTAGAAGAGCGCCAGGCACTCGTCGATGAGCGACCCCTTGTCCACGCGCTCCGAGAACGCATGCAGTTCCGCGCCGCCGAGCAGCGCCTCGAGGTCCCGTTTGTACGGATCCCGGGCCAGCGCGCGCATGAGCGTCGTCTTGCCCGAGAAGAGATTCCCCATGATGCCGATGTGGAAATTCTGCTTCATTCGCGCGAGCCTCCTGGCGTCGCCCGTCAACGGTTGGACAGGGCGATGATCAACACGACGAGCAGCACCGCCAGCACGGCGAAGAAGATCTTCCAGGCGCTCTTCGGGTAGCGTCCCGCCAGCACGCCGGTGTAGCCGTTGGCGATGACCTGGAACGTCCGCCGGCCGTAGGTGTAGGAGAGCAGCCACACGGGCACCAGGACGTGCTTGAACGTCCGGTCGGAGTAGTCCGGGCCGATCCGCAGGTTCCGGTAGGTGTCTCCGGGAACCTGCCTCCCGCAGAGCGCCATCAACTGCGCATCCATCGCCTCGCGGGCGCCCTGTGCCGCTTCGACCAGCGCCACCTGGTAGTGCTCGACCACGTGCCCGGAGAGGTAGCCGGTGTCGTACGGCACGAGTTCCTTCGTCGGGAACGGCTCGACCTGTCGCAGCAGATCCAGGTCCAGTCCTCTCGTTCCGGGCACCGGCTGATCGTCGAAGACGTGGTCGATCTCGCCGGCGGCCGGCACCCAGCGGACCTTCCTGACCTGGCGCACCTGGGCGCGGCCCTGGTTGTCGCGATACTCCTCGTTGACGAAGTAGTAGTGGCCCGCCTCGGCCGTCCACGGGCAACGGACCTTCGCGTCGAAGGTCCAGTACGGCACGTAGAGGCCCTTCAACTGGTCGACCAGCGCCTTGGATTTCAGCGCGCCCGGCGCGAACCACTTGCTGCCGTACCAGCGCCGGATGCTGTCGCGCACCTGGGTCGCCGAGATCTTGAACGGCAGCAGACTCTGCGGCCTGATGGGCGATTTGATCTCGGTGTAATCGATCAAGGCGGGTGAGCCGCAGAACTCGCAATTCTGCCCGACGCGCGTCTGGTCGAAGTCCATGACCGCCTTGCAGCTCTGGCACTGGACGCTGCGCCGCTCGGGCCGCGAGGCGGGATCCTCCCTGGGCAGCTCCCGGAGCGCCTGATCGAGGTCGAGCTCCTTGATCTTCCCCGTGTCCGCGTCGAGCGTGTACGGCGATTCGGTGCCGCAGAAGGGGCAGACGAGCATCTGCTTGGAGGGGTTCCACTCGGCTTGCGCCCCGCAGGCCGGGCACGCATGCTTTTCAACGGCGGAGATCTCGGCCACGGACGCCTCCGGAATGCGCGGCAGCCCCGGGGGTTCCCTTCGACTCGCGCCCGTCGGGCGCTCGCTCAGGGCAGGGAAGCCCCCGGGCTCCACCAGCCGCTGAACGACTTACTGCGCGAGGTAGGCGTCGAGCGCCGCGCGCGTCACCCGGTAGCTGGCGCCAATCTTCTTGGCCTTCAGCTCGCCGGACGTGATGACCGCCATCACGTCGTCCTCAGACACGCCGAGCGCCTTGGCGACGTCGGCGGGCCCGAGCAGGTCGACGGCCGGAGCCGCCGCGCCCGCCGCCGCCGGGGCGGTCTTCATGGCGGCATCCGCCTGCGGCTTCATCAGGCCCTGCTGCATCATCTGCTGGGCCATGCCGAAGCCGACGGCCAGCTCGGCCGCCGTGCCGCCGGCACCCGCGCCGCCGCTCTCCATCCCTCGCGCCATCTGGTACTTCACGAAGTCGTTCAGGTTGCCGACGGCCGCCATGCCGGACCGCTTGTCGATGGCCTGCTCGACTTCCTGCGGCACCGACACGTTCTCGACGATGAAGCTCGTGATCTCGAGGCCGTACTTGGCGCCGACCACCGGGTTGATGATGGGGAGCAGCGCATCGCCGAGCTCCGAGTACCGCGTGGCGACGTCGAACACGGGCACGTGCGATTCCGCCAGGGCCTCGCTGAACACGCTCACCATGCGCGAGCGCATCGTGTCGGCGAATTCATCGAGGCGGAAGTGCTGGTCCGAGCCCGCGACTTCCTTCAGGAACAGCTTCGGGTCGACGATCTTGAAGTCGAACGTGCCGTAGGCGCGCAGGCGGACGATGCCGAGGTCCTCGTCGCGGGCCATGATCGGGTTCGCCGTGCCCCACTTGTTTCCGGTGAACAGCCTGGTGTTGATGTAGTAGACGTCGGCCTTGAAGGGGGAGTTGAAGCCGTACTTCCACGACTTCAGCTTCGTCAGCACCGGGATGTTGTCGGTGACCAGCGTGTGCTTGCCCGGCCCGAAGGTGTCGCCGAACTGCCCCAGGTACATGAACTGCACCACCTGGGACTCGCGGACAATCAGCACCCCGCCGTTCTTGATGGCCTTGTCCTCGTCCGGGTAGCGGTACGAGAGCGTGTCCCTCGAGTCATCGGTCCACTCGATGAGGTCGATGAGCTCGCCCTTGATGAAGTCCATGATTCCCATGCCAGGCTCCTCTCAGCGGCTGAATCCGCGTACCTGCTGATATTAACCCGTTCCTGCGGCGGGCGGGCGTTCGGGCGCGCCGCCGCGAGAACTTGTTGCAATGCAATCGCCCTTCGGCGTTATGATGTCGGCACAACCAGGCGGCGTCCGCTTCCCAGCGCGGGAGTCTCCAGGTCCAGAACCGGTGCAGGCACGGCGGCGGGATGGCTTCGCCACGAGCGCGAGGGCACGCATGCGGCCGTGTGGTGTTCCGGCTTCAGGAGGCCCGGATGGCGACTTCGGACGCAGGTTCTTCCCGCAAGACGTACTTCGTCGACACCAGCATCCTCGTTTCCGCGCCCGACGCAATTCAGAATCTCACGACGAACAACACGGTCGTCGTCCCGTTCCCGGTGCTGCAGGAACTGGACCGCAAGCGCACGTCAGCCAACGGGGTCGGCTACACGGCGCGCAACACGGTCAGGTTCTTCGACCAGCTCCAGGGCGCGGCATCGACCGAACAGATCAGGGCCGGCATCCCGCTGAACGGCGGCATGCTGAAGTTCCACAACGGCACGCTCGACATGGGGCACGCGTGGCCCGGGTTCAACGCCTCGTACGCCGACGATGCGATCATCCTGCTGGCCGACGACTACCAGCAGAAGCACGCCGACGAGCAGGTGATCCTGATTACTCGCGATGCGGCCATGCGCTGCAAGGCGCGCGCGCGGTCCGTCACGGCTGAGGACTACTGGAGCGACCGGCCCGTGCCGTCGCTCGAGAAGTTCTACTCGGGGCGCGTGCGCATCGAGGTGCCCGACGGGCAGGCGGGCCTGCTCTCGACCCTTCACCACGAGCAGCGGCTGCCGGCCGCGGCGCTCAGCGAGCTGACCGACGTGACGCAGCTGATGGCGAACCAGTGCTGCGAGCTTCACGTGCGCGGCAACGGCAAGAGCGCGTGGGGCATCTACAAGAACCACGACGGCCCGGGCTTCCTCCGGCGCGTGAACACGAAGAGCAGCGAGCGCTTCGGCCCCTGCAACGCGGAGCAGGCCTGCGCCCGCGAGCTGATCCTCGACGACCAGGCGCTCGTCGTCAGCCTCGTCGGCATCGCCGGCACGGGCAAGACGCTCATCGCGCTGCTCTCGGCGTACGAGATGCTGCGCAGCGGCAAGGTGTCGCGCATCGAGGTCTACCGGCTGAACGCCGAGGCGGGGCGCGAGCTCGGGTTCCTCCCCGGCGACCTCGGCGAGAAGATGGCGCCGTGGGCGAAGCCGATCATCGACAACCTGGACTTCATCATGCGGCGGCTCCACGGCGGCACGCGGTGGTCCAACCAGGTGGCTGATCAGCACGGCGAGAAAAAGGAGCCGTCGCACCCGACGGTCGAGAACCTCCTCCAGGCCAAGGTGCTCGAGATCGCCCCCATCAACTACCTGCGCGGCCGCTCGATCCACGACGCGGCCATCATCGTCGACGACGGCCAGAACCTGACGCAGGAGGACATGAAGCTGGTGCTCACACGGGCCGGCGAGGGGTCGCGCGTCATCCTGACCGGCGACCCCGATCAGATCGACCGCGCCGAGATCAACTCGCTGTCGAACGGCCTCGTGCAGGTCGTGGAGCGCTTCAAGGGCGAGTCGTGCTTCGCGCACCTGACGATGCACGAGGTGGTGCGGTCGCGCATCGCGGAGATGGCCGCCAAGCTGCTGTGACGGGCGCGGCTGGCGGGCGGCGCCGCGCTCCGGTATCCTGAGGGCTGTGCGGCCGCCCAACCTCACCCGGTACGCGTGGCTGTCGATTGCCGCGGCGGTCTCGACCATCGCGCTCAAAACGGTTGCGTACGTCCTGACGGGATCGGTCGGCCTCCTCTCCGACGCCGTCGAGTCCGTCGTCAATCTCGTCGGGGCCGTGATGGCCTTGAGCATGCTGACGGTGGCGTCGCGCCCCGCCGACGAGGATCATTCGTACGGGCACAGCAAGGCCGAGTACTTCTCGAGCGGCGTCGAAGGCACGCTGATCCTCGTCGCGGCGCTGAGCATCGCGGTGGCCGCGGTGCACCGGTTGATCGCGCCGCAGCCGCTCGAGCAGGTCGGACTCGGCCTGGCCGTGTCGGTGGGGGCGTCGCTCATCAACCTGGCCGTGGCGCTGGTCCTGCTGCGCGTCGGCAGGCAGCATCACTCCATCACGCTCGAAGCGAACGCGCAGCACCTCTTCACGGACGTCTGGACGTCGGCCGGCGTCATTGCCGGCGTGGCGGCGGTCGCCGGCACGGGCTGGCTGCGGCTGGACCCGATCGTCGCCGTGCTCGTGGCGGCCAACATCCTCTGGACCGGTACGCGGATCGTGCGGAAATCGATCCTCGGCCTGATGGACACGGCGCTGCCCGCCGGGGAGCTGGCGGCCGTGAAGGCGGCGCTGGAGAGTCACCTGAACGACGGGATCGAATACCACGCGTTGCGCACGCGCCAGTCGGGGGCGCGGCGCTTCGTGTCGCTTCACGTGCTCGTGCCGGGCGCGTGGACCGTGCATCGCGGGCACGCACTGCTCGAGGACCTCGAAGCGCGGATCCGGGCCGTCGTGCCGAACGTGACGGTGTTCACGCACCTCGAGTCGCTCGACGACCCCTCCTCCTGGGACGACCTGGACCTGGACCGGAGCGAACCTGCGGCAGCCCCGCGCGGAGAGGGGCGACTGCGGGGGTGAAGCCTGGGGCGGAGCGTGCGCGGGTGTACCGGATCGACTACTGAGATCGGACACACGCCTGCACGCCCGCCTGAGGCGGACATGCAGGCGGTTCAGTTCACGAAGGCGTGCCTAGGCGGGCCGGACGTTCTCGGCGCGCGGACCCTTGGGGCCCTGGCCGATTTCGAACGACACCGAGTCTCCCTCACGAAGGGCATCGAAGGGAGTCTGGGTGCAGGCCGACTGGTGGAAGAAGTACTCCTTCCCATCGCCGGCTGCGATGAACCCGAAGCCTTTGTCGCTGATCTTCCGCTTGATCGTTCCCGTCGCGCTCGACATATCGTCTCCTCGTGTTACCGCTTTCGATGCTGCACCACTCTTCGTCAACACGACAGAGACGGTGAGGGCACGCGGGCTGTGCAAAACGCACAGACGTACGGCGCATCGACGCGCATGCTGCGCAGTATCCTAGCACGAAATCCTGAAAAGCGAGTGCAACAGGCGTGATTCTGCCCTATTGCCGGGGGCGGTCCGGGCCGAATAATAGACGGACACCTTCAGGCGAGGCCCATGCCCGACTCCGGACCACCCGACACCGCAGCACAGACAGCCCCGCCGGGCGAGAGCGCCCGGGACCTGCGGGCGCGGGCCGACCGCGGCGACGTGGCCGCCGGGTTCAACCTGGGATGGTGCCTGGCCAGCGGCCAGGCGGGCGCCCGCGACGAAGAGCAGGGGCTGGCCTGGTACCGGAAGTCCGCAGAGCGGGGCCACGCGCTGGCCCAATACCGCCTCGGGATGCTCCATCTCGAAGGGCGCCTGGCGGCGGGCGACGACCTGCTGGCGGCGGCGCTGTTCCAGAAGGCGGCGGACCAGGGGTTGCCCGAGGCCGCCTACATGCTGGGCGTGATGTACGCCAGCGGCCGGGGCGTCACCCAGGACCAGGCCCAGGCCGTGGCGTGGTGCCGGCGGGCGGCGGGCCAGGGCCACGCGGGAGCGCAGTTCACGATGGGGCTGATGTGCGCGAAAGGGGAAGGCGTGCCCCGCGACGGGTGGCAGGCCGTCTCGTGGTGCCGCAAGGCCGCGTCGCTCGGCCATCCCGAGGCCCAGTACACCCTGGCGGTGATGTACGCCCACGGCGATGGCGTCGTCCAGGACGCCGCCCAGAGCGTGTTCTGGTACCGCCAGGCCGCCGAGCAGGGGCACGCTGGCGCGCAACTCGCGCTCGGCCGCGGGTTTGCCGACGGGCGCGACGCGCCGCCTGACGCCGGACCATTCCCGGAGGAGGTCCCCTACGCAGAGGCGGATGTTGCGGACCGCGGCTGGCCGCCGGTTCCTGCGACCGCGCCTGAACCCGATGGGGTGCGTGTCGCCGATGCCACCGGGCCGGAGACCTGGCAGACGGCGGAGGCGCTGGCCGGACTGCGCCGGGAGGCGGACGGCGGAGATGCGGTTGCCCAGTACCGCCTCGCCGGGATCTGTGCCACAGGCGACGGTGTGCCGCAGGACGTGCCGGCGGCGCTCAGGTGGTGCCGCGACGCAGCCGAGCAGGGGCTGGCCGAGGCTGAGTACAACCTGGGGTTGATCCATGCCCAGGGCCTGGGCGTGCCGGACGATCAGGCCGAGGCCGCGTCGTGGTTCCATCGGGCGGCCGACCACGGGCACCCGGGGGCGCAGTTCGAGATGGGCGTGCGGTACGCGGCCGGGAACGGCGTTCCCCGCGACGACCGTGAAGCCGCCGGCTGGTACCGCCAGGCCGCCGAGCGCGGTCACGCGGCGGCCCAGTTCAATCTGGGCGTCCGCCACGGGCAGGGACGCGGCGTCGAGGCGAGCGACAACCTCGCCGCGTGGTGGTACCGCCAGGCCGCAGAGCAGGGCCACGCCGCCGCGCAGTTCAATCTGGGCATCCGCCACGCCCATGGGGACGGCGTCCCGGAAGATCTCGTCGAAGCCTACTGGTGGGTCCACCTGGCCGCGGCGCGAACATCGGGCGCGCAGCAGGCCCATTACACCGACGCCCTCGAGGAACTCTCGGCGCAGATGACGCCGGCCCAGGTTGAGCAACGGCAGCAGCGGATCCAGCAGTGGTCCGAGTCGTTCGAGCGCCGGAGCCGCAAGTAGCCGCCCGGCATGCCCATCCCTCTAACCGGACCATGCGGCGCGCCTGCAGAACACCCCGCGCGCGGGCGAGCGTGTGCTTACGCGAGCGCCGCGATCACGCCCCGCAGGTAGCCGATGGACTCCGCCGAACCCGGCAGGGGGTCCTTGTCGTCCTTCTCGTACTCCAGCGCCAGCGTGCCCTTGTACCCAAGGCGCGTGAGCGTCCTGATGAGCTTCGGGATGTCGATGACCCCGCGGCCGATCTCGACGGTCTTGCCCTGGGCGGTCGCCGCCGAGGTGTCCTTGATGTGGATGTCGAGCAGGCGGTCGAAGTACTTCTCCGCCGACTCCGACGGGTCGACGCCTGAGCGCTGCGTGTGCCCGACGTCCATGCAGAGGCCGAGGCGGCGATCGAGCGACGCGATGCGCTCGTACGCGCTCTGCGGCGTCGGGAAGAGCGGATTGTCCGGCCCGTGGTTGTGGATCGCGACGGGGATGTCGTACTCCTGCGCCTTCTTGCTGGTATAGGGCAGCAGTTCGTAGGTCGGCACGCCGATGATCATCTTGAAGCCGGCCGCCTTCGCGTACGCAAACGCGCGATCCACCTCGGCCTCGCTCTTCATGTAGATGACGCCGCCCGCATAGAGGTCGAGTCCGGCCGCCTTCACCTTGGCGACTGTTTCCGCGATGACCTCCGGCGCCGCGTCGAGCTTGAGGTGGAAGTCCTTGAAGCAGATGCGGGTCAGGCCGAGCCGTTTCGTCATCTCGATGGCCTGATCGACGGGGAAGGCCCGCAAGGTGTACGAGGCCATCCCCAGGGTGAACGGCACGGCGGCCGCGGCCGCAGCCGGATCGGGACTCCCGCCCGCCAGCGCGCTGCTCGGAGAAGCCGTCGCGCACGCCACGGCGCTTGCGCCCGCCACTTTCAGGAACTGCCGCCTGTTCGACCCCATCGTCATTGCCAGCCTCCTTGGACTGCACGATTCTACTCGACGCCGGGGGCTCGCGCCGCTCCAGATTGATGTACGCTTGCGCCGGGCAGGTGCGGCCTGGTGCGGTCTGCCGCGGCGCGCGGGGCGAGGCGGCGCGACCGGGGTTGTTCCTCTTTCGAACGGAGACACGGCGTATGGCGAGACCACTGAAGGTCGGGCTGGTTGGCGGCGGCAAGGGCGCGTTCATCGTGCACGCGCATCAGAAGGCCATTCACTTCGACGGCACGCGCCGCGTCGTCGCAGGCGCGCTCTACCCGGAGCCGAAGATCGCCCTCGAGGAAGCGGCGGCCTGGCCGTATCCCATCAGGGGCTACGGCTCGTACGGCGAGATGATCGAGGCCAACGCGTCGTTACCGGCCGACGAGCGGCTGGACTACATCCTGATTGTCACGCCGAACCACGTGCACTACGACCCGGCGATGAAGGCCATGAAGGCCGGCATCGCGGTGTTCTGCGAGAAGCCGCTGTGCCTGACCCTGAAAGAGGCCAGCGCCCTCGTGAAGACGTCGCGCAAGCTCGGCGTCCCGTTCGCGGTGGCCCACACGTATCTCGGCCACTGGACCACCCGCTTGTCCCGCTACATCGTGCAGCGCGGGCTGCTCGGCGACGTGCGGTGGGTGGACAGCTCCTACAACCAGGGCTGGCTGGCGACCAGACTTGAAGCCACGGGGCAGCAGCAGGCGACCTGGCGCGTGGATCCGAAGCGGGCCGGCGGGTCGGGTTGCGGCGGCGATATCGGCACGCACGCGCTGATGCAACTCCGCTACGTGACAGGCCTCGACGTGACGCACGTCGCCGCCCAGATGGAGACGTTCGTGGCGGGCCGCCTGCTCGACGATCACTTCACCGTGTACTGCAAGCTGTCGAACGGCGGCCGCGCGCTCGTCCGCGCGTCGCAGATCTGCATCGGCTTCAAGAACGAATTGGGCATCGACATCGCGGGCACGAAGGGCTCGCTCCGCTGGAGGCAGGAGGAGCCGGAGCGCATCACGATTCACCTGCCGAACCAGCCTGATCGCGTCTACTGGCGCGGTGCCGTCACGCCGGGCGACGGGTTCCTGCCCAAGGATCTGCCGGCCGAGTTGATGGCGGAGCCGACCATTCCATCGGGCCACCCCGAAGGCTTCCACGACGCGTTCGCGCGGCTGCATCGGGACTTCGAGCGCGACGTGCGTGCCTGGAAGGCCGGCCGCCCGTTCACGAGCGACGGCTCGAAGTACGCGAAGGTCGAGGATGGGTGGACGGGGATCGCCTTCCTCGACACCTGCCTGAAGAGCAGCCGGAGGAAGGGAGCCTGGACCGCGATGCCGAAGACGATCTGACGGCTCGCCGCGCCGGATGGAGCCCGGGGTCCTCCCTTCGACGTCGCTCAGGGCGGGCAGACCCCGGGCGGCCAGCGCCGGAGGCGTCTGCGATTTGTCGCCCATGGACTGCCGGGAGTTCATCACCATCGAACCCGGAAAGCGAGGCGGCAAGCCCTGTGTCCGAGGGCTTCGCATCAGCGTGTCGGACTTCCCCGACCTGACGGCCGACGCACCGCGGGCCCGGCTATGTGCCCGCCAGGACCCAACCCTGCGCGGCGATCTCCCCGGCGGCGAGACTCGACGCCTTGCCGGTCAGGACGATGAGGAGGCGCGTGGCCTTCAACTCTTTGCGCGAGCGGGCGTCGATGTCTCGCACCGTGGATGCCGCCGTGTCCGTCCAGCGCAGCCAGTCGATGGGCAGCAGCACCACCGCCCGCCGATCGGCCGTGACGGCGACGGTCGCGAGCGAGTCCGTGAGGAGGCCGGTGAACGGCGTCTTCGCGTGACGCTCTTGCAGCAATTCCGCGCTCTCGACGTGGAACAAGGCCTCGCGTTCGTGCCGCGACTCCGCGGCGGCGGCCACGCGGTCGGCCGCCCCTGGCAGCTGCAGGGCGTGAAGCGCGGCGATCAGCCGCGTCTCGTAACTGAGCGTCATGGCGCTGTTGCGGAACAACCGCTGCGCCGTGCCGCCTGGCACGCCGAGATCCCTCAGCCGCTGCTCATTGATTTTGCGGAGTTCCTCGGGATCCTTCCCCCAGACCAGGTCGCTCACGGTTGCGGTCATGCCAACGACGCCGGGAATCGGCAGGAAGACCTTCGTCGCGATCGAGCCGGCCGCATCCACCCTCCCGAAGTCGCCGAGCGCCTGGCGAAGCACCGGGTTGGTCGAGTAAGGGTCGACACCCACCTTCTGCGCCCATCTGCGGGCGGCCCGATTGACGCCGAGCACGCCTTGCGCCGCCGCGGCCGCCGCGTTCCCGCCCGGCGCCGGCTCCTCCGCAGGGTCCTCGCTGGTGGCCGAGTCCACGGTGCGCCTCGTCATCCGGCCCAGGTTGACGCCGAGCCGCTTCACTCCCGACCCGACGCCCCTGGCGGTGTCCGCCGGGTTGGCGACGGCCGTGGCGACGCCTCTCCCGACGTTGACGACCGACGTCCCAGCCGACCGGAGAAACACCTCGGTCTTCGACACTTCGTCGAGCTGCGCCAGCGCCGTGATTTCGTGCAGGCGCACGGCGAGCATCGTCCGGCCGGCCGCCTCGAACTCGCCGAAGTCGGACGTGATGCGAAACTCGTGATAGTAGCCGTCGGTTCGGACCGCGTCCGCGACGGTGTGATGCGGACCACGCAGCTCCGCGGGAGTCAGAAGCTGCGCCGCCGCGAACGTGGGCGGCGGTTCGTCGGCAGGCTCGGCTGCGCGATAGGGATAGCCGGCGGCCACGGCTGCCACGCAGGTCAGCGCGAGCAGTGTCGGTCTGGTTCTCCGCATGCGGCTGATTATCCCCCAGAAACCCCCGGGACCGATCCTCGCGCGGGTGCTCCTCATCCTCAAGGCAAGATGCGATCGGACTGTCGCACTCGACGAAGCAGCAGACGTCGCTCACCGTGAGGTTCGGCGCGTCGGGGAGGGAGAACCGGTGGCGGCTTGACGGCGACAACCGGTTCCAGTGGACCTCCCAGGACTCGTCCGAGCGGCTGCGGTGCCGGAGGAGCGCACCAGCCGCCACGGTCCCGACGAAGTAAGCGGCCAGCACGAGAGCATCGAGGGCGGTGAAGTGCGTCGGGATGCAATGCGGCGCGCAGTGTACAACGCGGGAGCGTGCCGTGCTCGCGTCGGTCGCCGCTCATGGTTGCGGCGACGGGTGATTGGACCAAAGCGAGGATGGATGTCGAGTACCCCGCCGTACGGGCGGTCTGCGGCCTGATGGGCGCAGGGGACCGCCTGCGAGCAGTGCCGTGCGATGCACCCCGCCACGGCAACAAGGCGAGCCGCGAGGCCATGTACGCCTGGATGGCTGTATCCGGGCTCGGAGGAGGCGCCCGCGGCATGCGATAGTGGGTGTACAGTCAACTCACGCGCGGCAGGCGAGCGGAGACCCCTCGAGTGCTTCCTGTATGCCCCGTGCGGTCGCCGTGCGGGACATCCAAACGCCCCCTCGGCCGATTCCCGATCCTGGCGACAGGACCTCGAAGGCATGACCATGAAGACACCGTCCACGACGCCGGCCAGGATCGCGGGGGCGCTGGTGGTCGCGGGGCTCGCCGTGATCCCCCTCGCCGCGCAGCGCGACAGCCAAGCCGCCAGGCCGGAGCAGCCGAACGTGCTGTTCCTGATCGCCGACGACCTGAACGGCGATCTGGGCGCCTACGGCCATCCCCAGGTGCAGACGCCCAACATCGATCGCCTCGCCCGGCGCGGCGTCACCTTCGAGCGCGCCTACAGCCAGTTCCCGCTGTGCAGCCCGAGCCGCAGTTCGATGCTCACCGGCAGGCGTCCGGACACCACGGGCGTACTGGCGAATCCGCGATCCGGGCGCGTCGCAACCGACTACACGTCGAGCCCGCACTTCCGGGAGTTCATCCCCGACACGGTGACGCTGCCGCAGCTTTTCCGGCAGCGCGGCTACGTGGCCGCCCGCGTCGGGAAGCTCTACCACTACGGCGTGCCCGGCCAGATCGGCACCAGCGGCCTCGACGACCCGCCGTCGTGGGACTACATCGTCAACCCCGCCGGCCGCGACAAGGCGGAGGAGCACAAGGTCTTCTCGCTGGTGCCCGGCAGCTACGGCGGCGTCCTGAGCTGGCTGGCCGCCGACGGCTCCGACCTCGAGCAGACCGACGGGCTCGTCGCGACGGCGGCCATCGGTCTCCTCGAGCAGTACCGCGACCGGCCGTTCTTCCTCGCCGTCGGCAACTTCCGCCCGCACACGCCGTACGTGTCGCCGAAGAAGTACTTCGAGCGCTACCCGGTCGAACGCATCGCGCTGCCAGAGCTTTCGGCCGACGACCGGCAGCGCACGCCGGCTCCGGCGTACGCCAGTGCCAAGGCCGAGCAGGACAGGATGTCCGACGACCTCCGCCGGCAGGCGATCCAGGCCTACTGGGCGTCGATCTCCTTCATGGACGCGCAGGTGGGCCGCGTCCTCGACGCCCTCGATCGCCTCGGCCTCGCCGACCGGACGATCGTCGTCTTCACGAGCGACCACGGCTACCATCTGTACGACCATGGCCTCTGGCAGAAGCAGAGCCTGTTCGAGCGATCGGCGCGCGTCCCGCTCATCGTCGCTGCGCCGGGGAAGGCGGGGAACGGCCGCAAGACCCGGGCGCTCGCCGAGCTGGTCGATCTCTATCCGACGCTGGCCGATCTCGCCGGTCTCCCCGCGCCGGCCTACCTGGAAGGCGCCTCTCTGGCGCCCGTGCTGGCGGAGCCGGCCCGGACCGTCAAGGACGCCGCCTTCACACAGGTCCGGCGCGGCGAATCGAACGGATACAGCGTCCGCACCGATCGCTGGCGCTACACGGCCTGGGACGAGGGGCGCCAGGGCGAACAACTCTACGACATGGCGGCCGATCCGGGAGAGACGACGAACCTGGCGAGCGACCCGCAGTGGGCGACAACGATCGCCCAGCTGAAACGGCGGATGAGTGACTACATGAAGCACCCGCGGGCCGGCACGGCTCCGGCGGGCGCGCGGTAAACCGGGAGACCGCCGTGTGAGCGGCGCAACCGTGCATGTTCACGTCGCGGCGTGACCTCAGGCGCAGCGGAGGATGGCATATGACCCGTACCGTACCCGCACTCCTCGCCCTCATCATCCACGTGGCTTCTGCCGCCGGCGTCGAGGCCCAGGCGGCACGCGGCCCGCTCACCGCCGACATCCTGTGGCAGATCACGCGACTCGGTGCGCCTGCCATCTCGCCCGACGGACGATGGGCGGCCGTGTCGGTGACGTCGTGGAACGTCAAGGAGGAGAAACCCTCCGCCGATCTGTGGCTGGTGCGGACCGACGGCAGCGCGTCGCGCCAGTTGACCACGCACGAGGGCGCCGAGAGCGCACCCTCCTGGAGCCCGGACGGCAAGTGGATCGCATTCGAAGCCCGACGCGGCGACGATGCGAACGGGCAGATCTACCTGCTGCCGCTGGAGGGCGGCGAACCGCGCCGCCTCACGTCGATCCCGACGGGCGCGTCGTCGGTGAAGTGGTTCCCCGACAGCACGCGCGTGGCGTTCATCAGCCGCGTCTTCGGCGACCTCGAGGCCTGGGACGCCCAGGGCCGGCGTCTCAAGGAACGGGCCGATTCGAAGATGACCGCCCGCACGTGGGACAAGGCCCCGATCCGCTACTGGGATCACTGGCTCGACGACCGCGAGGCGCACGTGTTCACCGTCGGCATCGAGGGCGGCGATCCCAGGCCGGTGACGCCGGGCACCGGCCGGCAGCTTTCGAAGGCCGAACCCGGCGCCGACTCGTACGACATCTCGCCGGACGGCGCCGAGATCGCCTTTGCCGCCGACACGGACACCACCGGCGTCATGCCCAACTACGACATCTATCTCGTCTCGGCGGCGGGCGGCCCCGCGCGCAATATCACGACGGACAACCCGGCCGACGATGTGGCGCCGCTCTACTCGCCAGACGGTCGGATCCTGGCGTTCGGGAGGCAGACGATCCGCGACTTCTACGCCGATCGCGTGCGCCTCGTCTTTCACGACCGCGCCACCGGCGCCAAGCGCATCGTCACCGACGGGTGGGATCGTTCGGCCAGCGGCCTGGTCTGGATGCCCGACAGCGCGTCGCTCGTCGGCGCCATCGACGATGCGGCGCGGTCGAAGGTGTACCGGATCGACGCGGCCACGGGGAAGCCCACCGCGCTGACGACGGTGCAGAGCGTGCGCGCGATCGCCCTGTCGCGTGACGGCCAGACGGCCGTGGCGCTCCGCGACGGCTTCTCGGAACCGCCGTCGCTCGTGCGGCTGGATCTGGCGGGCGGGCCGCCGGCGAAGATCTCCACGTTCAACGACGCGTTGCTCGCCAGCGTCGAATGGGGGCGCTACGAGAGTGTCACCTACAAGGGCGCTGGCGGCGCCGACATCCAGATGTGGGTGGTGTACCCGCCGGGATTCGACGCGAGCAGGAAGTACCCCGTCTACCTGCTGCTGCACGGCGGCCCGCACAACGGCGTGCAGGACTCGTTCACGTTCCGCTGGAACGCCCAGGTGTTCTCCGGCTGGGGCTACGTGACCGCGTGGCACAACTTCCACGGGTCGTCGGGCTTCGGCCAGGCCTTCGCGGACGCGATCACCAGCGACTGGGCGACCAAGCCGTACGAGGACACGATTGCGGCGGCCTCGTGGCTGGCGGCGCAGCCGTGGGCCGACAAGGGCCGCATGGCGGCCGGCGGCGGCAGCTACGGCGGCTACCTCGCCACGCTGCTGCTGGGCCGCCCTCATCCGTTCAAGACGCTCATCGCGCACGCGGCGGTCTACAACCTCTACACGCAGTACGGCTCGGACGGGGGCGCTGAGCGGCGGCGCTTCGGAGAATTCTGGGAGCCGAAGCAGGACGCCCTGTATCGCAAGATGTCACCCCACTTCGGCGCGGCGAACTTCACCACGCCGACGCTGGTGATTCACGGGGCGAACGACTACCGCGTGCCGGACAACCACGGCATCGAGGTCTTCAATACCCTCCAGAACCGCGGCGTGCGCAGCCGGCTCATCCACTACCCCGACGAGAACCATTGGATTCTCAAGCCGCAGAACTCGCTCTACTGGTACCGGTCGTCGCGCGAGTGGCTGCGCGAGTTCATCGGCCCGGGAGTCGTGCCGCTTCCGGGTGACGCGGGCCCGATGCAGTTCACCACGCCTCTCGGGCGCGCGGTCTACGCGCGGACCGACTCAGGCGGCACCGTGGCGAAGGCCGACGCGGCGCTGGCCGCCGACCCGCGCAACGTGGACCTGCTGCTGGCGGCCGGCCGGGCACGCGACGCGCTCTGGCGCTACAACGAGGCCGTCGATCTCTATACCCGCGCCCTGTCGGTCGCGCCGGACGACGTCCGGCTGCTGCGGTTCCGCGGGCATCGCTACATCTCCACGCGCCGGTTCGACGCGGCAGTCGCGGACCTGGAGCGGGCCGCCGCGCTGGCGCCGTCGAGCTTCGACGTGTTGTACCACCTCGGCCTGGCCTACTACCTGCGCGGCGAGTTCGACAAGGCCGCCGGCGCCTACCGCTCCTGCCTCGACGCCACCGCCGACCCGCGAGACGGCGACCGCGTCGCCCTGTCCGACTGGCTCTACCGCTCGCTCCGGCGCGCGGGCCGTCACGCCGAGGCGAAGACAGTGCTCGCCACCATCACGCCAGGGATGAACGCCGGCGAGAACGACGCGTACTACACGGCGCTCCGCTACTACCAGGGGGCGCTGACGGAGGCACAGGCGCTCGAGGGGGCGGACCCCCGGGACAACAGGCTGGCCACCGTCGGGTACGGCGTCGCGAACTCCCACCTCGTGCACGGCCATGCCGCGCGTGCCTGCGCGCTGTTCCGGGACATCGCGGACGCGCCGACGTGGCAAGCCTTCGGCACCATCGCCGCCGAGGCGGAACTGGTCAGGGGCGCGTGTCGTACACCGTAGTCGCGCGCTCGCACGGGGAGGCGGTGACCTGAGGCTCGCGAGCTTCGACGCGCTGCTGCTGGCGCCGCCCGTCGGGCGGCCGCCATCGGGAACGCGGGATCACGACGCGCCGCAATCGCCGCCTGCCGTCGTCGTCCGGTGGTGGAGTCCGTCAACGGCCGGGGCCGCCCGGCTCGCTCCGCAGCGTGGACTCCGCCCGGTCCCGATTGAGCGCGACCGCGAGTACGTGCTGCCCGTCATCAAGGCGGCGCAGCGGTTGAATCCGCGGCTGCGCTTCGTCGCGGCGCCCTGGACGGCGCCGCGCTGGATGAAGACCAACGGGAAGCACGGCGGCGGCTCCCTGCGCTCCGAGCGGGATTCGCACTGACGGCCACAACACGCAGGCGGGCACGCCCGTCGACAACATCCTCGCCGTGGTCGAGGCCGTGCACCGGTCGTGACGGAGGTCAGTCCCTGGGCCTGAACACGGCCAGCGTCTGCCCCTCGCGCACCGCGTCGATCAACTCGTAGTCGCGGAGCACGAGGGTGTGATAGGGCCCGATGTCATACTTCGGGTTGAAGAAGTCGTGAATGAAAACCACCGCGTCGGGAGCCAGCCAGGGCAGCGCGGCCGCCGCGCACTCCGGACGCGACCGCCCGTCGATGAGCACGCGATCGAATGTCACGTCCCCGAACCGCCCGACGGCATCGATGTAGCTCCGGAACTGCGCGTATCGCTCCGCTGGCGCGCGGGCGTAGTTGGGGACGCCCGCCAGCGGCAGGTCCGGCGGCACGAGCAGCAGGCTGACGTTGGTCAAGCCCCGGGCGTCAATCGCGGCGCGGATCCGGCCGTGCCAGCGCGCATCGTGTTCGATGCTGCAGTACCGTGCGACGTGCGTCGAGAACTCGAGCGTGCTCCCTCCGCATCCCCATTCCAGCATCCTGTCCCCGGGCCGGAGGTGCCCGCGGATCATGCGCACCTCCGCCTCGCCCATGAACGGGCGCGGGTCGGGCGTCTGCAGCCCGAAGTGACGCCGGAGGCCGATCCAGTCGCCCAGAGACACGTCGGAGAGACTGTATCGAATCGGCAACGCCGCCGGCAACATCGGCAGTCGTTCGGCTATGCTGACACATGGAGCGCTCTCACCGTGCCGCCAGTGCCAACGATCGCCATCGTGTTTCATCGAACCGCCGATGCCGCCAGGATGCGCCGGTACCGACTGTGGCACTGCGCGGAGATCTGGACACGGGCGGGTTTCGACGTGCGTCTGGTGAGCGGCCCTCATGTGCCGCCGGGCATGGATCTGGTGATACCGCACGTTGACCTCAGCGTGCTGCCCGGCGCGTACCGCGCGATCCTCGACGCGCCCGGTCACGTGCTCAACAGGCGAATCACGGACATCCGTCGCCGGGCGTTCAGCCAGAACCTCGTGACTCCGGATGATGGGTACGAGGGGCCGGTGATCGTGAAGACGAACAACAACTGCGGCAGCCATCCCGAGCGGGCGGTTCTCCACGGGCAGCCGCTCTTCGTTCGATTGGCCGCCGTCCTGCGAAGCGGGATCGGGTCGGCGGCGCGCATGGTCGCCGCCCGTTCGACGCATGCGTTCGCCTACGCCACCGCGTTGCCGACGAGGGCCTATGCCGTGCTGCCCTCCAAGCGGCACGTGCCCCGCGGGACGTTCCAGAACCCCCACCTCGTCGTTGAGCGGTTTCTTCCGGAGACCGACGGCCGGCATTTCTTCCTGCGGAGCTACACGTTCCTGGGGAACGAAGGCGTCGCCGTGCGGTCGCGTTCGCTCGACCCGGTTGTCGTCGGACGATCGGGGGCGGACCTCGAGTTCGTACCCGTCGACGAACGCGTCGAGGAGGCCCGGCGCGCCATGGGTTTCGAGTTCGGGAAGATCGACTACCTCATGCACGACGGCGAAGCCGTGATCATCGACCTGAATACCACCCCGACCTTTGGTGCCGTCTACACGCCCGGCGCCAAGGCCAGGATCTGTGCTCAACTCGCGACGGGCATCGCGGCATGGTTCCCTGGCCTGCACGACTTTCCCTGGCCCGCGTCCGTCCAACCGGACCAGTGGAGGTGAGCGTGGGGAGGCTGTGCCTGCGGGAAGGCCTCGCCGCAGTTCTCGCCGTTGTCTGTCTGCGCGCGCCCGCCGCGCTCTCGATTGACGGACGCCTCGACGGCCTGCTCGGCTGCCGGCACCTCGACCTGCCCGGTGCGACGACGATCCTCGGTGCAGCGACGCTGACGGCGAGCCCCCCGGGCACCGAGTACGACGACCAGACGTTCCTCGTCCGACACTGTCCGTGATCACCCCGCGACTCTCGCAAAGCGCTTGTCTGCAGATGATGCGGCGACACTGGGCGGTAGAGTTGTTGCCACGGTCGGTGGCGTGACGCTGTACATGGGGCTCTAGCACGGGCTCCACTTGGGCGGGCCACCAGGACGGGCCGCAATGGCAGTACCGTCTCCGGGACTGCGACGGGGCAGACACCGGGAGCTTGCGGAACGAACAGACGGCTCGGAGTGGCGCTCGTGGCCTTCGGCCTCTGGACGGCGATCACCGTCATCGGAGTGCGCCCGGTTCATCGTCAGCCGCTTCAGCGCAGCGGCAAGCCCTGTATCCGACGGCTTCGCATCAGCGTGTCGGACTTCCCCGACCTGACGTCCGCGCGGCTGGTGAGCGGAGACCCCTCTGGTACTTCGTATCGTCTCGCGACATGCCTCGTGCTAGAGTCTGGAAGGGGGCTGGGCCGCCCTCGGACCGCGCCAGCTTTCCTTGCAAACAACGAGTCTGGCGACTCAGATCAGGCCGAAGGAAGGATCTCATGCGTGACCGTGACGAGATTCAGCGAACGGTTCTCCCCATCCCGGATCAGCCCCACGTGGGATTGACCACCTATGACGCCAAGGATCCGGACACCAAATACCCGGCGATCAGGGAGATGCGGCCGCCCAAGGGTGCCCCCAACGTGCTCGTGATCCTGCTCGACGATGTGGGTTTCGGGGCGGCCAGCGCCTTTGGCGGCCCGTGCCGGACGCCGAACTTCGAGAAGCTCGCGGCCAACGGGCTCAAGTACACGCGGTTCCACACGACCGCGCTGTGCTCGCCGACGCGCCAGGCGATGCTCACCGGTCGCAATCATCACACTGTCGGCATGGGCGGCATCACCGAGATCGCCACGTCGGCCCCCGGCTATTGCTCGGTCCTGCCGAATACGTGTGCCCCGCTCGCCCGGACGCTGCTGCTCAACGGCTACTCGACCTCGCAGTTCGGCAAGTGCCACGAGGTGCCGGTGTGGCAGACAAGCCCCATGGGGCCCTTCGACGCGTGGCCGACCGGCGGCGGCGGCTTCGAGTACTTCTACGGCTTCCTGGGCGGCGAGACCAACCAGTGGTATCCGGCG
>JALOKU010000183.1 GCA_025456345.1 Vicinamibacterales bacterium
GATGTCCCCATCCCCGAGGTCGAAGACCACTTCATCCGCCATTTCTGCGCCGTTTTCGACCGCGCAGCCTGAAGCCGCGGACAGTCCCCGTCTTCTGCCGGCGCGTCGAGCAAGGCTTTCGCTGCCCGTAATACGGAAGCCGTAAGTCCAGGTCTGTGGCCAGCAATTCCGGCCCGGCCGATCAAGCTCACGAAATCATTCGTAAAACACTGATTTTAAATGAGTTAGTCGTTATCTTTAATCTCCGTCCATTCCGGTCGGAATAATCCTTGCTGTGCCGGGGTTCTAGAAGACGAACCGGATAGCCAAGAGGGATGTGAGCCATGCGAGCCCCTTCGTCGTATTCGCGCACTGATGCCGACCTGGTCGCCCGGATGCGCGCCCGGGATGAATCGGCCATCGTGGACCTTGACGCCGCCTACCGTTCGCGCATCCAGCAGCTGGCGCTTCGATACGTGAAGTCGCCCGAGGACGCGGAAGAGGTGGCCCAGGACGTCCTGCTGAAGGTCTACCTGAAGATCGACGCGTTTCGCGGCGACGCCGCGCTGTCGTCGTGGATCTACCGGATCACGTTCAACACGGTGATGTCGCGGCTGCGCGGCCAGCGCATGACCATGCTCCACGAGGTGCGCGAGCAGGATCTGCTCTCCGACGTGGAGGAGAACGGCGGCCGCGTCCGGCGGGAGCCGGCCGACTGGTCGTCGCTCGGCGACGAGGCCATCATGCGGTCGCAGATGCGCTCGCGCCTGGCGTCGGCGCTGAAGGATCTTCCCGAGATCTACCGCACGCCGGTCATCCTGCGCGACCTCCACGGCCTGACCACCGAGGAGGCCAGCTCGAAGCTGGGCATCAAGGAGCAGACGCTGAAGTCGCGGCTCCACCGCGGCCGGCTCTTTCTCCGCCAGCGCCTGGCCGAGTTCGCCACCGGGCTTTCGCTGCACCGCCAGGTGACCGAGCACAGCTTCGCCGCGTAACACCAGCAGCCCGTACGGGCTTCAACATAGGGGAACAGTCCCGGACGCCGGGTTCTGTTCCCCGTTCCGTTTCAGGCGGGACCTGTCCCTGCAGCCCCCCCGGCCCGAGGCCCGTCCACGAACTGGCGGCGCTCGATGAGCAGCCAGCCGACGGCCGGCAGGACGAACACGGCTCCCAGCACCCGGGTGAGGACGAAGGGCGAGGCGCCCCACTCGTCCATCGCGTACGCGCACGCGTAGCTCGACGCGGCGGAGATGATCATCAGCAGCGCCAGCTCGGCCGAGAACACGCGGCCGCGGAACCGGTCCGGCACCGACATCTGGAGCAGCACGGTGCTGAACACCCAGAGCACCGATCCGGCCGCGTGCGCCCCGATGACCGCCGCGCTCGCGACGAGGATCGTCGGCGACCAGCTGAGCATCAGGTAGAACACCGACACCAGGAAGTAGGACGGGGCGATGGCCCTCCGCATCTCGTCGGGCTGCTGGCCCAGCCAGGCGCGCGCGAGGATCGGCCCGATCCCCGCGCCGATGCCGCGGGCCGCGTAGAGCACGCCGATGCCGGCGGCGGCGCTCCCTCCGACCGGAAACACCCGATCGCCGAGCACGGTCATGATGAGCAGCACGCCTCCGGCCACGCCCCACCCGGCCTTCACGAGCATCAGCGCGGCCACGTGCCGATCCGACCGCACGTAGCGCAGGCCCTCGACGAGATCGCCCATCCCCGTCAGCGACGCCCAGCCAGCCGGCCGTTTCACCTCGGGCGGCCTGGCGTCGAACGCGGTGCGCGCGATGATCACGGCAGACGCGAGGAACGACGCGGCGTTGACGAGAAACGCCGCGTTCCGGCCGAGCGCCGCCGTGACGATGCCGCCCGCGCCGGCGCCGATGGCGAGCATCGCCGACCAGGTCGCGCTCGACAGCGCGTTGGCCGTCAGCAGTTGCGCGCGCGTGGTCACGTTCGGGATCACCGCCGTCCGGGCCGGCTCGAAGAACGCCGTGAGCGACACCACGGTGCCCATGACCAGGTAGACGATCCACACCTGGTCGGGCCGCTGCACCACGAGCAGCACGGGCATCGCCAGCCCCCGCAGGATGTCGGTGCCAATCATCAGCCGGCGGCGGTCGACCCGGTCCACCACCACGCCCGCCACCGGTCCGATGACGGCCATCGGCAGGAACTGCACGATGATCATCAGCGCCACCGACGTGGCGCTGCCCGTCAACTCGAGCAGCAGGGCGTAGATGGCGACCGAGTTGAACCAGTCGCCGAGCTGGCTGACAATCTGGCCCAGCCACAGGAGCCTGTAGTTGCGGTTCTGCGCCAGGAGCTCGCGGTATGGGTTCACGCGGGCGGTTCTCGCTCCGGATCTGGCGGCCGTGCCGGCCGCCGCCGATACGATCTGACAGCGCCGGGTCCGTGTCGCGGCCGATTGTCTCGATCGGGCCACGCCCCGGCGGCCGGGTTCCAGTATAGTCGCGGGTGTTCCATGAGTGACCGGATCGCCCACTACAACATCCTGAGCACCATCGGCGCCGGCGCGATGGGAACGGTCTACCGCGCCCGCGACACGGTGCACGGCCGGACGGTCGCGATCCGCGTCATCACCGACGGCATGGACGATCCGGCCCGGCGGGCCCGGGCCCTGGACCTCATCAGGCCCTGCACCGCGCTCACCCATCAGCACGTGGCCTCGCTCTTCGAGGCCGGCGAAGATCGCCGGTCGATCTACCTCGTCTACGAGTTCGTGCCGGGCGAGCGGCTGAACGCGGCGCTGGCCGGGCAGCCGATGAACATCCGCCGCGCGCTCGACCTGACGGCGCAGATGGCCGATGCGCTGGCCGACGCGCACGCCCTCGGGCTCGTGCACGGCTCGGTCACGTCGTCGAACGTGATGGTCACCCCGAAGGGGCACGCGAAGATCCTGGACTTCGGCCTGATCGCGGGGCTCTCCGGGCCGGGCGGCGACCACCAGGGCACGGTGGACGCGGCCGACCGGCAGGCGGCCCGCGTCGAGGCGCTTGGCCGGTCGCGCGTGGGCTACGCCGCGCCCGAGCAACTGCTGGGCCAGCGGGCCGACCAGCGATCGGACGTCTTCGCGCTTGGCGCCCTCCTCTACGAGATGGTGACGGGGAAGCATGCGTTCGCCGGCCGGACGCCCCTCGACGTGGGCGTCAACGTGATTCGCGCGCAGCCTGCGGCGCCGAGCGCCCACACTCCCGGCGTGCCTCGCGCCGTCGACCGCATCGTCATGCGGGCCATGGCGAAGAACCCTCTCGAGCGCTACCAGGACGCGGTGGTCATGGCCGCTCAGCTTCGCGACGCGGCGGCTGAGGTGCAGGGTCAGACGGCCGCGCGCGAGCCGGAGTATCGCAGCCGCACGTCGCCGCTGCGGCTGGCTCTTTTCGCCGCCCTGCTCGTCGCCGCGGGCGCGCTGGCGGCGTGGCAGTGGCGCGACGCGCTGCGCCAGGCCTGGGAGGCCCGCCTCGGCACGCCACCCGACCCGGTGCTCGTTGTCCTGCCGTACTACGTGCCTCCCGAGAACAACCCGCGGCCCTACTACGGCGCGGGGCTTTCGGAAGAGCTGGCGCAGCGTCTCGCGCGCGTGCCGGGCATCACGGTGCTGGGACAGTCGTCAATCCGCGCGTCGGCGGGAAAGCCGCCGCAGGCCGCCGCGGCGGCGGTGGGCGCGAAGCTGGCGCTCACGGGCACGCTCACGCCGGCCGACGATGACTGGACGTCGATGACGATCGAGACGCGGCTCACTGACACTCGTGACGGCCGCGTCATCTGGAGCGGCTCGCACCGGAGCAGCGCCCAGGATCTGGTCGCGCTGCAAGCGGGCCTCACCCGCGAGATCGCCACGCGGCTCCGGGTCGACTACAAGCCAACCGCGGAGCAGGGCAGATCGGCGCTCAGGCTGATCAATCCGTCGGCGTATGGCAGGTACCTCGAAGCGCGCGAAGCGATGGCCTCCTACGACGCGGGCCGCGCCGTGCAGCTCTTCGAAGCCGCAGCCCGCGAGGACCCGAGCCTCATCGAAGCGCAGGCCGGGCTGGCCGAGGCCCTCTACACACTGTCGGTGTTCGAACAGCGTGAACCGTTCGGCGGCGTCCGGGCGCGCGCCCGTCGGGCGGCCGAGGCAGCGTTCTCCGCCGACCCCGACCTGGCGATCACCAGGCTGGCGATGGGGTTGACCGCTTCATCGACGCCGGAGGCGCTGCAGCACCTCAAGCGGGCCGTCGAAATCGAGCCCGCGTTCTGGCGCGGCTACCTTGCGCTGGCGGATGCGGTGCGGCCCATCGACCCCGGCCGCGCGGCGGGCTTCGTCGAGCGCGCACTCGAACTCGAGCCCGCGCAGCCGCTGGTCCTCTACCAGCTGGCCGCAGCGAACCTCGCGGCCGGCTCCCTGGACGCCGCGCTGCTGGCAGTCGGGCGGGGCCGCTCGCTGGCGCCGTCGCTGCCGTGGTGGGACGGGTTCCGCGACCGCATCGCCCTTGCGCGCCCGGGTGCAGCGGAACCTCCTGCCGGCGCCGAGCCGCGCGAAGCCGGTGATTTTCCGCCCGGCATCATCGTCCGCGCCGCGGCGCTCGGCGTGGCAGGCCGCGCCGCCGATGCCGCCGCGCTCGCGGCCACGCTCGTGCGGCGGCATCCCGGCTCGTGCGAGGCGCGGGCGATGCTGGCCGCCGTGCTCGTGAAAGGGGAGCGGGCGGCCGAGGGCGCGCGCGCGGCTGCCGACATTGCCGCCCGCGCGGCCGGCGCGCCCGATGGCAGCGGCTGGGCCGGGTGCGCGGCGATGGCCGCGGCGGCCGTCAACGACCCCGTGCGCGCGGCGGCGGCCCTGCGCCGCATCGCCTCGTCCGACGCCGAGCGGCGCGCCTGGAGCCTCGTCAATCCGCTGTCGGAGGGTTACGCCGCG
>JALOKU010000184.1 GCA_025456345.1 Vicinamibacterales bacterium
CCGCTCAATGCGATCACCGACGTCGCCGGCGTGCGCGTCGGTCACACGACGCTCATCGAAGGCGACCGGGTCAGGACCGGCGTCACGGCCATCCTGCCGCACGGCGGCAACCTCTTCCAGGACAAGGTCCCCGGCGCGGTGTTCGTCGGCAACGCCTTCGGCAAGCTGGCCGGGTCGACGCAGGTCGACGAACTCGGCACGATCGAAACGCCCATCGTCCTGACCAACACGCTGAGCGTCGGCGTGGCGGTGGCCGCCACCGCTCGGTGGACGCTGGCCCAACCGGGCAACGGGGATGTGCGCTCGGTGAACGCGCTGGTGGGCGAAACCAACGACGGCGGCCTGAACGACATCCGCGGGCAGCACGTGACGAGGGACCACGTGCTGGCGGCCATACGGGCGGCGCGGGAAGGGCCGGTCGACGAAGGGTCTGTTGGCGCCGGCACCGGCACCCAGTGTTTCGGGTGGAAGGGGGGCATCGGCACCGCCTCGCGCGGCGTGCCGGCGGGCGGCGCCCGTTACACGCTGGGCGTGCTCGTGCAGACGAACTTCGGCGGCGTGCTGACCATTGACGGCGTGCCGGTTGGCCAGCGGCTCGGCCGCCATGCCTTCGGCCCCTCACCGCCGGGCTCCGGGCAGGACGCGGCCGACGGCTCCTGCATGATCGTCGTGGCCACCGATGCCCCAATCGACGCGCGCGACCTCAAGCGGCTGGCCGCCCGCGCCGTCTTCGGCCTGGCGCGGACCGGATCCTCGTTCAGCCACGGCAGCGGCGACTACGCGATCGCGTTTTCCACCGACGCCGGGATGCGCTCGGCAATGGGCGGGCGGACACCCGCGGCGAAGATCATCCTCCCGTCCGACGCGATCTCACCCCTGTTCCAGGCGGCGCTCGAAGCCACCGAGGAGGCGGTCTACAACTCGCTCTTCCGTGCGGCCAGCATGGAGGGGAATGGGCGGAAGGTGGACGCGATCCCGCTGGATCGCGTCCGTGAACTGCTGGCGGCCAGGCTGCGCTAATCCTGGGCGGGCCGGTTCGGGTAGAGCGGCTCGCAGTCGAGTGACTGCGGCCCCTGCTCGGTGCACACGGCGTACTTCGACGGGTAGATCGAGACGCCGGCGAACTCGCCCTTCGCGTTCAGGATGTAGAACTGGAGCTGGAACTTCGGCTCCCCGGTCTTCGCGAGCAGGCGCTGCTCGATCGTGTTGGCCCGGATGCGCTTGAGCGCCTCCATGCCGGCGTCCTTCGGCGCCATCCCCCGGCGCATGTTCTCGACAATCAGGAACGAGCTCAGGTTGTAGAGGTTGGCCTCGCCGCGCCCCGTCGAGCCGGCCGCCCCGATGTCGCCGTCCACGTAGAGCCCGGCGCCCAGGACCGGCGAGTCGCCGATGCGGCCGGGAATCTTCCACGCCAGGCCGCTGGTCGTGGTCACGCCGCAAATCTCGCCTTTCGGGCTGATGCCGTCGCAATTGATCGTGCCCCAGAAGTGATCGAACTCGATCAGGCCGTCGCGCACCATCTGCAGCCCGGCGTCGTAGCACGCGGCCGACCGCTTGATGGGATCGAGGTAATGATCCGGGTCGACCCGCCGCTTCCACTCGAGCCAGAGCGTCCGCGATCGCTCCGTGTTCAGGTCGGTCTCGATCGGGAACCCCATGTTGCGGGCGAATTCCTGCGCACCGCGGCCGACCAGCAGATGGTGGTCGGTGTTCTCCATCACGGCCTTCGCGACCAGCGACGGCGTCTTGACGCCCTCGAGGCACGCCACGCCGCCGGCCCGCTTCTTCGGCCCGTGCATGCAGGAGGAATCCAGCTGCACGACGCCGTCGGCGTTGGGCAGGCCGCCGAACCCGACGCTCGTGTCGAGCGGGTCGAGTTCGCACAGGTTGACGCCCGCGACGAGCGCATCCAGGACGTCCGATCCGCCGATCATCAGGTTGAAGGCCTTGGCGACGCCCGTGACGTCGCCGCCGTTCTTGTAGATGTTGCCGTTGTTGGACGCAATGACCACCGGCTTCACGGTCTTCCGGACCATGACGGCCGGGGCCTGGCCGCCGGACGGCGCCTGGGCGGCGGGATGGACCGTCGCGGCCACGACGGCGGCGGCGCCCGACAGGACGAACTCGCGACGGTTGACTCTGTTCGGCATGCGTGTCTCCAGCGTTGGACCGACGCGCCGATTGTACTCGCGGCCGGCAGCGGTCACAACGCGGCGGGGAGACCCGGGCGTTGACGCCGGGCGGCGGGCGCCGGTACGATGACATCTTTGCCTGACTTGGCGGAGAGGCCGCAGCACGCATGACGCCTGTGTTCCCCGGACTGCCCGAACGCATCAAGGACCTCGGTGAAATCGCTTCCGACCTGTGGTGGAGCTGGCACTACCGCGCCCGTGACATGTTCCGGCGCCTGGACTACCCGCTCTGGCGGCTGACGGCCCACAATCCCGTGGCGATGCTCCGGCAGATCTCGCCGGAGCGCCTCGAGGCGGTCAGCCATGACCGCGCCTTCCTCGCGCTCTACGACGACGCGTTGCGCGCGCTGCGGGCCGCGAGGGCCTCGCGCGAGTCCTGGTGGAGCCGGACCCACGGCGAGGCGGCGACCTCGACGATCGCCTATTTCTCGGCCGAGTTCGCGATGCACCAGTCGCTGCCGATCTACGCCGGCGGCCTGGGCGTGCTCGCCGGCGACTTCTGCAAGGAAGCCAGCGACCTCGGGATGCCGTTTGTCGGCGTGGGCTTCATGTACCCCCAGGGATACTTCCACCAGAAGGTCACCGCCGACGGGTGGCAGGAGGAAACCTACGAGATCCTGAACTGGGACGACGCGCCGACGCGGCCGACGGTGCAGCCCGACGGCGCGCGGTGCATCGTGTCGGTGCCCCTCGGCGCGCGCACGGTTCACGCCGCCGTGTGGCAGGTGCGGGCGGGCAAGGTGCGCCTGTTCCTGCTCGACACGGACATCGACGAGAACGCGCCGTGGGACCGCGGCCTGTCCGCCCGCCTCTATGGCGGCAACCAGGAGATGCGGCTCCAGCAGGAAATCGTGCTCGGCCTCGGCGGCGTCCGCGCGCTCAAGGCGATGGGCGTCGAGCCGGTGGTCTGGCACCTGAACGAGGGGCACGCCGCGTTTGTCGCCCTGCAGCGCATGTGGGACCAGATCGCCCAGGGCGCCAGCTTCGACGCAGCGCTCGAGCATGTCCGCGACACCACGGTGTTCACCACGCACACGCCGGTGCCGGCCGGGCACGACGCGTTCCCCTTCTCCCTGGTCGAGACGCACATGGCCGGGGCCTGGGGCGGCCTGGGGGACTACCGGGAGCGCTTCATGGCGCTGGGCTCCCACGACAACGGCATGGGGCCCCAGTTCAACATGACGGCCCTCGCGATGCGCACGGCCCGGGGCATCAACGCCGTCAGCCAGCTCCACGGCGAGGTGACGCGCTCCATGTTCACCTCGCTCTGGCCCGGCACCCCCAAGGCGCAGCTGCCCATCAAGGCCATCACCAACGGCGTGCACGCAGGCACCTGGGTGGCCGCCCACATGGGCCGGCTGTTCGATCAGTTCCTGGGCGCCGAGTGGCGCTACCGGATCGACGAGCCCGAGTTCTGGGAGCGCGTCCTCGACATCCCCGACGAGGAGCTGTGGAAGACGCGCATCGCGATGCGCCAGGATCTGTTCAGGTTCATCTGGGACCGGGCGCGCGAGCGCTGGACCACGGCCAGCGTCAGCGGCGCCCAGGCGATCGCGATTGGCGCGCTGCTCGACCCGTCGGCCCTGACCATCGGATTCGCCCGGCGTTTCACCGGCTACAAGCGGCCGGACCTCATCTTCCGCAACCCGCCGCGCCTGGCGGCTATCCTGTCGCAGCTGCGGCGGCCGGTGCAGATCGTCTTCGCGGGCAAGGCGCACCCGGCCGACGACGGCGGCAAACATCACCTGCAGCGGATCTACCGGCGCGCGAGCGATCCCGCCTTCGGCGGCCGCGTGGCCTTCGTCGACGACTACGACCTCCACGTGGCCCAGTACCTCGTGCACGGCTGCGACGTGTGGCTGAACAACCCGCGCAAGCCGCTCGAGGCCAGCGGCACGAGCGGCATGAAGGCCGCCATCAACGGCGTGCCGCACCTGAGCATCGGCGACGGCTGGTGGGCCGAGGGGTTCAGCGGCGCCAACGGGTGGCTCATCGACGGGCGCCCGGCGGGAGACAGTCACGACGAGGTCGACGAGGCCGACGCCGAGTCGCTCTACACGCTGCTCGAGCAGCAGGTGGTGCCCAGCTTCTACGACCGCGACGCGAACGACGTCCCGCGGGCCTGGCTCCGCACCGTCAAGGAAGCCATCCGCACCGTCATGCCGATGTTCACCACGCGCCGCATGATGAAGCAGTATGTGCACGAGCTCTACGACCCGGCCATCGCGGCCACCACGCGCGTGGGGCTTGGTGACTAAGCGGGACCTGTCCCCTGCACGATCGGCGGGTGGTGGATGATCTGGACGCGGTTGCCGTCCGGATCGCGGACGTAGCAGGACCGCGCGCCGTCACGGTGGGTCTTCGGGCGCATGTCGAGCGCCACGCCATGCGATTCGAGAAAGGCCGCCCAATCGTCCACCAGGCCGGCCGTCGCCACGATCAGGCCGAGGTGGTCCAGCGCACCCGGCCCCCGCTCCGCCTCCGCCGCGGCGCCTTCCGCCTGGTGCAGCGCCAGATTGTCGCGTCCCGACGTCAGGTACACGTTCTGCGGGTCCGGCTCCCATTCCACCTGGAATCCAAGCAGATCGACGTAGAAGGCCTTCATCGCCGCCATGCCGCGGACGTTCAGGGCCAGGTGCCGGAGACCGAGATGGGACGG
>JALOKU010000185.1 GCA_025456345.1 Vicinamibacterales bacterium
GCCTGGTAGCTGGGCTGCGGCGCCGGCTTCTTCTTGCGCACCGCGGCCCACACCTCGTACGCCACCTGCTTGTAACCCGAATAGAAGGCGAGCGCGAAGTCGTCGTTCCTGCAGAGGCCCGTGTCCCAGAAGACGCACGCCGGGTCCTCGCCGCCCTGCTTGCCGCACTCGATGGCGTGGTAGTAGCTCTCGGCGTTGATTGCGATCATGCCCTTGTCCCAGGGCGGCGTGGCGCCCGGCCTGGCGACGGCCTTGACGGAGACCTGGGCTTCCGCGACGCCGGCCAGCACGCCGGTCGTCACGACAAGCGCGGCCGCCGCACGACCAAGCGTCGCGGGCAGGCGGGACGTCCGGTGGATGCGCGAATCGTGGTGTGCCATCGTCGCGGGAGTATAGCGCATCAGGCCTGCGCCTCCCGCAGCGCCTCGACCAGGGCCACGATGTTCTCCGGCGGGACGTCGGCCTGGATGTTGTGGATGGTGTTGAACACGTAGCCCCCGCCCGGCGCCAGGGCGTCCACGTTGCGCCGCACGTTGTCGCGCACCTCCTGCGGCGTGCCGAAGGGCAGCACCGTCTGCGTTTCCACGCCGCCGCCCCAGAAGCAGACGTCGTTGCCGAAGTCGCGCTTGAGCGCGGCGGGTTCCATGCCCGTCGCGGTGATGTGGATGGGGTTCAGGACGTCGATGCCGATCTCGATGAGATCCGGCAGGATCGGCCGGATGTTGCCATCCGAGTGGAAGAACAGCTTCGCGCGGGGCGCAAGCTCGTGAATGCGCGAGAACACCGCCTGCAGGCGCGGCTTGAAGACCCGGCGGAACATCCGGGGCGAGATGAGCTGCGAGGTCTGCGTGGCGTAGTCGTCGGCCTCACTGACGACATCGACGAGGTCGCCAAGGTGGGGGAGCGCCATCTCCCAGAACCGGAGCTTCAACTCCACCATCCGGTCCAGCACGGCGCAGGCGAGCGCCTCGTCGGCCGCCAGGTCCATCATCAGCCGCTCGACGCCACGGACGCGCTGCGACATCTCGAAGATGCCGGCGAGCACGCCCTTGATCATTACCGCCCGGCCTTCGTGGCGATACGCCTGCGCCAGTTCGCGCAGGCCGGCAATCCGCGCGGGATCGCCGGTGTCGGGCCACGCGTGGCCGGCAACGTCGCCCGCCGTCAGCCCCTCGCGGTCCAGCGGCGACCCGACGACCGAAAAGTAGAGCCCGCCGTCCCTGGGCTGGTGCTGCGTCAGGCCCCACTCGTCGACAAACGCCCAGTACGGGCCCGCGTCGCGGATGTCGATCTTCCAGTTGTGGCTGTTCAGGGGGAACAGGCCGCGCACGTCCACGCCCAGGGCCTCCACCACGTCGTCGTCCGGCACCGCGAGCCCCTGGACCACGTCGCAGATGCGGGGCTCGACGGCAGGCAGGCCGAGGTGCGCCCGCAGGCGCCGGTAGGCGACGACGTGAATGCCCGTGACCTGCGTGCTGCCGAGGTCGAAGGGGATGCGGTCGGGTTCGCGGTGATCGAGGGCGGTGAGGAGCCGTTCGCGTGAGGTCATGATTGCCCCATTCTCTCCGAATGCGGCAGAATACTGCCGTGCAAACGTCACGAGTCCGTCCGAAGGCCGGCATCAGCCGGCGTCGTTTCCTCGGAGCGGCAGGGGCGGCCACGGCAGTCGTGGCCGCCCCGCTGGTCCTGCCGTCGCGGCTGTTCGGCCCATCGGCGCCGAGCAACCGGGTGACGATGGGCTTCATCGGCACGGGCCGGCAGGCCATGGCCATGAACCTGCCGGAGTTCATGGCCGTGCCGGGCGTGCAGGTGGTGGCCGTGTGCGACGTGGACAGCTGGCGCCTCGGGGAGGCGAAGAAGCTGGTCGACGGCTACTACGCGAAGCAGACCTTGTCGGGCATCTACAGCGGCTGCGCGGCGCACCGCGACTTCCGGGAGCTGCTCGCGCGCGCGGACGTGGACGCGGTGATGATCTCGACGCCCGACCACTGGCACGCGATCATGGCCACCGCGGCGCTCAGGGCCGGCAAGGACGTCTCGCTCGAGAAACCCATCACGCGGTTCATCGGCGAAGGGCGCGCCATCGCCACCCTGGCGACGAAGCACGAGCGCGTGTTCCGCGTGGACAGCGAGTTCCGGTCGCTCGAGCGCTTTCACCGGGCGGTGGAACTCGTGCGCAACGGCCGCATCGGCCGGGTGCACACGATCCGCAGCGGATCGCCAGTGGAGGAGTTCCCCGCGGAGTCCGAGGCCGTCACGGCGCCGCCGCCGGAGCTCGACTACGACCTGTGGCTCGGCCCGGCTCCGAGCGTGCCGTACATCCAGAAGCGGGTGCACGCGCCGCGCGACCTCAAGAGCCGGCCCGGGTGGTTCCGCAGCCGGCTGTTCGCCGACGGCATGCTGACCAACTGGGGCGCGCACCTCAACGACATCGCCCAGTGGGGGAACGGCACCGAGCGCACGGGGCCCGTCGAGGTGAAAGCCACGGGCCGGTTCCACCAGGGCGAGGTCTGGAACGTGCTCGAGCAGTTCGATGCCTGGTACCGTTTCGCGAACGGCGTCGAGATGTTCTACCGGATGGGCGAGCCGCACGTCCGCTTCGAGGGCGACAGGGGATGGATCCAGGTCAACTACTTCAAGACGGCCGCCCACGACTTTCTCGAGGCCAGCAGCCCGGCGATCCTGCAGGAACAACTCGGTCCGGGCGACCTGCGGTTCCCGCTCAAGAGCGAGCGCGCGGACTTCATCGAGGCGGTGAAGGCGCGCGGACGGACGCTCGAGGATCCCGAGATCGGGCAGCGCACCATCTCGATCTGCCACCTGGCCTACATCTCGATCCAGCGCGGCGGCGCGAAACTGCAGTGGGATCCCGCCACGGAACGGTTCCCGGATGATGAGGCGGCCAACGCCCTGCTGCGGGGGCCCGCGCCTCGCGCCCCCTGGAGCCTGGCATGAGGACGCCTGCAGCCATGACCCGACGAGCCGCCGTGCTCGCCGTCCTGTGCCTCCTCGCGATCCAGCCGTCCGTTGCGCAGTCGCCCAACACCCTGTCACCCGACGAGCGGGCCGCCGGATGGACGTTGCTCTTCGACGGCACGACCACCGCGGGGTGGCGCGGGTTCCAGAAGACCGCGTTCCCGGCCGGCGGCTGGGCCGTGGAGGACGGCACGCTGAAGTGCCTCGGCCAGAAGGGCGGCGACATCCTCACGACGGCCACGTTCACCGATTTCGAGTTCGCCTGGGAGTGGAAGCTGTCGCCCAAGGGCAACACGGGTGTGAAGTACTTCGTCGACGAGCGGCGCGGCAACGCCACGGGCGCCATCGGCCACGAATACCAGATCATCGACGACGAGGGCTACGACGCCGAGCCGCTCAGCGCGAAGCAGAAGACGGGCGGCTGGTACGACGTCATGCCGCCGAAGGCCTCGGCCGCGAAGCCGATCGGCCAGTGGAACCAGTCGCGGATCCTCGTGCGCGGGACGCACGTGGAGCACTGGCTCAACGGCACGCTGGTGGCGCAGTACGAGACCAGCAGCGCCGAGTCGGCCGCCGGCATCGCGTCGAGCAAGTTCAAGGACGTCGCAGGCTACGCCGACAAGATCGCGACGCCGATCCTGCTCCAGGATCACAGCACCGTCGCGTGGTTTCGCAATCTCAAGATTCGCTCCGTGCCGGCGCGGTGAACCGGCGTTCCGCCCATACCCAGAGAAGGACAGCGACACAGCCATGACACGACGAGACGTGATGCTGATGCTCCCGGCGCTCGCGGCGGCGCAGGCGGCGCACGCCGGACAGTCGGCCGCGGCGTCCCAGGCTCCGCCGCAGGGGCCGCAGACGACGCCGCTTCCGGCCAGGGTCTACCATTCGTCGGCCATCCCGTACAAAGGCGACGAGAAGAAGAAAGCCCGCCGGTTCTTCTACGGGCCCGAGCAGACGGGCTACAACCTCGAGATGCACGAAACGGTGCTGGGACCGGGCGTCGAAACGCACCCGCCCCACACCCACGCCCACCAGGAGATCATCATTCTGATCGAGGGCACCGTGCAGGTCTCGATGGACGGCCGGACGGACACGGTCGAGGCAGGCTCGGTCATCTTCTACCACCCGGACAAGCCCCACAACCTGCGGAACACGGGGACGACGCCGGCGCGCTACTACGTGGTCGAACTGCGCGGCAGGAACGCCTGAACGCGCCTGCCGTCGCCCGGCAGGCCCCTGACCCGCGGTGCTATAATCCGGCCGCCGGGCCTTTCCATCTTTGCCACGAGGGTCGAGGATGCGTAGCGCCGCCGTGTGCCGAATGCTCGTGCTCGACGACGTCCGGCAGCTGGCCGCCAGGCTCGCGGTCCGGCCGGGTGGCCCATGACGCTGTCGGCAGGCACCCGACTCGGCCCGTACGAGCTCCAGGCCCTGCTGGGCGCCGGCGGGATGGGCGAGGTCTACAAGGCCCGCGACACCCGCCTGGGGCGGGCCGTCGCCATCAAGGTCCTGCCCGCCTACGCCGCCGCCAACCCCGACCGTCGCCGCCGGTTCGAGTACGAAGCGCGCGCGGCCTCCGCGCTCGAGCATCCCAACATCTGCGGGTTGCACGACATCGGCTGCGAGACCCCCTCGCATCCCTCCGGGGCGCCGGGCAGCGCCGCTCCGCTCCACTTCCTCGTCATGGAGTACGTCGACGGCCGCACCCTCGCCGAGCGCCTGCGCGTCGGGCCGCTGCCGCTGGCGCAGGTGCTCGACGTCGGCGCGCAGATCGCCGACGCGCTGGCAGCCGCCCACGCCAGCGGGATCGTGCACCGCGACCTGAAGCCGGCCAACGTCATGCTGACCGGCTCGAGCGGG
>JALOKU010000186.1 GCA_025456345.1 Vicinamibacterales bacterium
GAAGATGACCGATCAGGAACGCCAGGCCATCATGGCGCTCGCCATCATGGCAGCCTTTGCCGATGACAGGAACGAGGCCGCTGAACGCGACGAGGTGAAGCGCGTGGCTGACTCGCTGTCGCGGGATTCGGACGTCAACGTCGCCGCCCTGTACCAGGATGTGCTGCTCAAGCGGGCCACGCTCGACTCCGCGGTCACGGCCCTCGCCTCGCCCGAGACCCGCCGCCTGGCGTACGAACTGGCGGTCGGCGTGTGCAATGCCGACGGCGCCCTGAGCGACGGCGAGCGCACGTTCCTCTACGCCCTCGAGACCCGCCTCGGGTTCGACCACGCGGAGGCGGCGTCCGCCCGCGCGTTCACCGCCGAGTCGGAAGCGCTCGCCGTCGCGCCGCTGGTCGACGTGGCGCCGATTCCGGATCCCGCCGCGCCCGCTGCGGCGGCGGCGCCCGATCACGACCGGATGATCCTCAACTACGCCATCCTCAACGGCGCCCTCGAGTTGCTGCCCGATTCGCTGGCGACAATGGCCATCATCCCGCTGCAGATGAAGATGGTCTACCGCATCGGGAAGTCATACGGCTACGAACTGGATCGCGGCCACGTCAAGGACTTCCTCGCGACGGCCGGCGTCGGCATGGCCTCGCAATACGTCGAGCAGGTCGGCATCCGGCTGCTCGGCTCGCTCTTCGGCAAGAAGCGCCTTCGCGGAATGTTCGGCCGGATGGCGAACCAGGCGATCAGCTCAGGCTTCTCGTTCGCGACGACGTACGCGCTCGGCCGCCTGGCCGTGGGGTACTACGCGGGCGGGCGCACCTTCTCGACCGAGGTCCTGAAGGACACCTACGCCGGACTGCTCGGCGAAGCCAAGGGACTGCAGCAGCAGTACCTGCCCGCCATCCAGGAGAAGGCGCGCACGGTCAACGTCGCGCAGGTGCTGCAGGAGATCCGGGCGTAGCCCGCCCGCGGGAACGGTGTATCCTTGGACGCCCCGGTCCGGTCCAAGCTGAGTACCCGGAATCCGAGGCCCGCCGGGCGTCGTCCTCCCGGTGCCCTGTGCGAGGAGGAACCCGTGAAAAGAACCTGCCGCGCCCTGTTCCTGATGGTGCTCGGCCTGACGGTAGCGAACTGCTCGAGCCAGCAGACCCCGCCCGTCGCACCCACATCGTCGACGGCCACGGCCCAGGGGGTGTCTGCCCCGGCGACGCAGGTCACCTCCCTAGGCGGTCTCTCCGATCCCGACGCCCGGCTGTTCGCGGTGACGTCCGCCGACACGCCGGCGGGCGCGGAGAATCCCTGCGTGTTCGACCCGGCGACAGGTCAGTTCGTCTGCCCGGACCGCACGCGCGACGGCATCACCTTCACCCTGCGCTTCACGCTTCACGACGCCAGCGGCAAGGTGCAGTCGGCGCGGGACCGGAACACGGCCGCCATCGGCACCGAGACGACGGCCGAGGGCACCATCACCCGCGAGAACGGCAATACGGCCACGGTCAGCCGGCGGGGCACGATGATGACGACGGGCCTGGGCCCGGACGCGAAGACGCATACGCTGAACGGCAGCGAGCAGGGCACGATTGCCACGACCATCACCGGGAAGGACGGCGCCAAGTTCACGACGAACACGACCATCGAGGACACCACGAGGAATCTGGTGGTACCCGTCCGGCCTGCGGATCGCGGCGCGGCGTACCCGCTCTCCGGCGTGCGCGTGCACACGGCGGTCACGAAGGGCCCTGGCGACCGCGGCACTCTGACGGTGCGGCGGCAGGAGACGTTCGACGGCACGAACATCGTCAAGGTCGAGCTGACCGTGAACGGCGTGACGCAATCGTGCACGTTCGATCTGGCGACGAAGACAAGCACCTGCAAGCGGGACTGAGCGCGCATTCAGCTCTCGCCGAGTCGGTTTGCTCCGTGTACTCGGGCCGAAGGCCGAGTCCGCCGGAGCCCACCTCCGGCGCCGGGGCCGGCCGCAAAGGCCGGCCCCGGCTTGTTTCAAGGAAACAACGAGCGCTCCGACCGGGGGCCTGAACCTCCGCCGCCGCCGAACCCTGTTCCGGCCTCTGCCGCGCCGGATGGATCGGCTGCCGACCGAAGCGACACGTGCAGGAGCTGCTCCTCCGCGTGCGTCCGGCGGAGGACGAAGAGCGCTATCATCAGCAGGCCCAGGCAGCCTGACCCGCGTCACTCGTTCTCCGGTGCTCCCGGTGCGGTTCATCAAGTCGCCGAGGTGGAAGCCTCAGATGGTCGCTCGAACGAGAACGTGGCTGGTTCTCGGCGCGGTTGGAACAACGGCGCTGCTCGCCTCGCTCGCCGCAGTGGGATGGTACTTGTCGGCGCGGATGGAGCCCCTTGTCCGCGAACGCCTCGTGACCTTTCTCTCGAGTCGTTTCGACGGCGACGTGGTGCTGGAGGACCTCGAGGTCGCCATGCCGCTTCGAGACCCGCTCCGCATCCTGCTCAACAAGGGCCGCGGCGCACGGGTCACCGTGAGGGCGTCGGGCATCCTGCTGCGGCAGCGCGGCGCGCGGGAGACCTATCCGCTGCTGCAACTGCGGGGGCTCACGTTCGATTTCGATGCGTCCAGGGTGTTCGGCGCTCCGGCGGTCATCGACCTCGTGCGCGTCGAGGGGCTGGAGCTCGCGATCCCGCCCAAGGGCGAGCGCACGTTCACGTCCACGCTCCAGGGCCCGCTGCGGCCGGACGCGGACGGCTTGAAGGTGCCGCAGGTGATCATCGGCCGGGTCGTCGCCGACGGGGCGACGCTGGTCGTGCTGCCCAAGGACCCCGCCAAAGCCCCGCTGCGGTTCGACCTTGAGAAACTGACGCTTTATTCGGCCGGCGCCGGCGTCGCCATGAGGTATGTCACGACCCTGAGGAACGCCAAGCCGCCGGGGATTGTCGACTGCCGAGGCACGTTCGGTCCGTATGACGTCGCCGAGCCCGGTGAAACGCCACTCACCGGCGACTACAGCTTCCGCCAGGCGGATCTCGCCGTCTTCAAGGGCATCGCGGGGCTGCTCGATTCGAGCGGCAGGTTCTCAGGGAAGCTGAACGAGATCATCGTCGACGGCGAGGCCACGGTGCCCGACTTCCGCCTGTCCGCGGCAGGCAACACGGTGCCGTTGACGGCGGCGTTCCACGCGGTCGTCGACGGCACGAACGGCAACACGCGGCTCGACCCCGTGCAGGCGCGGCTGGGAGAGTCACCCATCTCGTGCCGCGGCGGCGTCGTTCGCTACCCCGGTGAGTTCGGCAAGACCGTCGACCTCGACTGTGCCGCCAAGAACGCCGGGCTCGACGAGTTCCTGCGGCTCGCCGTGAAGGGAAGTGCGCCGCCAATGACCGGCCGGGTCGACTTCGACGTGAAGATCGTGGTGCCGCCGGAGAAGCTGCCGTACGACGAGAAGCTGCAGCTGGCCGGCCCGTTCAAGCTGCGCGACGCGCTCTTCACGAATCCGACGGTGCAGGCACGGCTCGACGATGTGAGCCGGCGGGCGCAGGGAGAGCCGTCGAACATGGCGATCCGCGCGGCGACGAGCAGCTTCGAGGGCCGCATGACCCTCAAGCAACGCATGCTGACGATTCACAACCTTGTCTTTCGGATCGAGGGCGCGCAGGTGCGGCTCGCCGGACGGTACAACCTGAGGTCCGACACCGTCGACTTCCGCGGACAGGTCCGCACGGAGGCGAGGTTGTCCCGGATGATGAAGGGCTGGAAGCGGGTCGTGCTCGTGCCGGTGGACCCGTTCTTCGCGAAGGACGGGGCCGGCGCCCAGTTCGACATCGCGGTGACCGGCCCCGCGTCGTCACCCAGGTTCGGCCTGGACAGGCGGAAGAAGCCGGCGGCCGGGAAGCCGGCGGCGGCGCCCCGGCGCCCGAAGCCGCCTGCGCGGTAGGGCGCTGCCGCCTCCCGGGCGCGGAACAATCCTCCGTCTGTTTCGTCCCCACAGAGTATGCCTCCCAGATCTCTCCCGGAGCCAGGAAGGAGTCCCACCATGACACGTCGATACTGCGGGTTCCTCCTTGTTGTCTGCCTCGTCTTCCCGGTCGCAGAAGCTCAGGAGGCGAAGCCTCTGACTGCCGAAACGAGGAGGGCAGCCGTCGCGCGCATCGGATCGCTGCTCGTGGACAGCTACGTCTTCGAAGACGTCGCGAAGCAGTGCGCCGCCCACATCGACAGGAAGCTGGCGGACGGCGCGTTCGATTCGTTCGATGATGCCTCGGCGTTCGCCGGGGCGCTCACGAAAGAGCTGCAGAGCATCAGCCACGACAAGCACATGCGCGTCCGTCCGTCGGCACCACGACCGTCGGGCTCCCAGACATCGAATCCCGTGCTTGACGGCATCCTGGCGCGGCAGGCAGCGGCGAAGCGCAACTTCGGCGTCGCCCGCGCGGAGATTCTCCCGGGCAACGTCGGCATTCTCGACATCCGCGGGTTCCCGCCAACAGAAGCCTCCCGCCCAACGGTTGCCGCTGCGTTGATGGTCCTGGAGAACGTCGACGCGCTCATAGTCGATCTCAGGAACAACGGTGGCGGAAACCCGGATCTCATCCGTTACTACTGCTCGCATTTCTTCCCTCCCAAAACCCACCTGAACAGCCTCTACTGGCGCCAGGGAGACCGGACCGAGGAATTCTGGACGCTGGAGTCCGTTGAAGGAAAGCGACGGCCGGACCTTCCGATCTTCATTCTCATCAGCGGCCGCACCTTTTCCGGCGGTGAGGAATTCGCCTACAACTTCAAGACGCGCAAGCGGGCAACGCTCATCGGCGAGACGACCGGCGGAGGGGCGAACCCGGGCGGCATGTATGCCGTGAAC
>JALOKU010000017.1 GCA_025456345.1 Vicinamibacterales bacterium
ACGCGAAGCGCATGCCCGAGTACTCGGTGTGGAAGCCGGCCACCAGCTCCTGCTCGGCCTCGGGCAGGTCGAACGGCGCGCGGTTGGTCTCGGCCAGGCTGCCGATGACGTAGATCGCGAAGGCCACCGGCTGCATGAAGGCGAACCACCAGCCCTTCGAGAGCTGGGCGTCCACGATGCCCACCATGCTCAGGGTGCCCGAGAGCATGATGACCGTGACCAGCGTCATGGTCACCGCGATCTCGTAGCTGATGAGCTGGGCCGACGAGCGCAGGCTCGCGAGCAGCGGGTACTTGCTGTTCGACGACCAGCCGCCCAGGATGATGCCGTAGATGCCGATGCCCGCCACCGAGATGATGTAGAGCAGCCCGACGTTGACGTCGGCGATCCGGCCGGGGATCGAGATGCCGAAGAGCGTGAGGCCGCTGGCGAAGGGGATCACGGCGAAGGCGATCAGGGCCGGCACGAGGACGATGATCGGCGCGGCGGTGAACACCCACTTGTCGGCGCGCGCCGGCGTGATGTCCTCCTTGGCGAACAGCTTCAGCACGTCGGCGAGCGGCTGCAGGATGCCGTGCGGGCCGACGCGCATGGGCCCCAGCCGCACCTGCACCCAGGCCTGCACCTTCCGCTCGAGCAGCACGATGTACATCACGGTGACCAGCACCGCGGCCAGCACCGTGACGACCATGATCAACGGGACGATGACGGTTTCAACCATGTCACTACTGGGATCTGAAGGCGAGCGGGATCAGGCGAGAGGCGAGATCCTCGCGCTGCTCGGCTGATGCCCGTCCGGCCCTGCTCACGTGCTCCCTCTCGCCTCTCGCCTACCGATCGACCTCTCCCAACACGATGTCAATGGTGCCAATGAGCGTCACCACGTCGGCCAACAGGTGCCCTTTCACCAGCTGGGGCAGCGCCTGGAGGTTGCAGAACGACGGCGGGCGCACGCGGAACCGGTACGGCGACACCGACTTCCCGTCGCTCACCACGAAGTACCCGAGCTCGCCCTTCGGCGCCTCGATGGCGTGGTAGGTCTCCCCCGCCGGCGGCTTGATGAGCCGCGGCGCCTTGCCCATGATCGGGCCCTCGGGAATCCCCTCCACGGCCTGGCGGATGATCCGCAGCGACTGCCGGAACTCCTCGAGGCGCACGAGGTACCGATCGTAGGTGTCGCCGCGCACGCCGAGCGGCACGTCGAACTCCATCTCGTCGTACGCCGCGTACGGCTCGTCCTTGCGGACGTCGCGCAGGACGCCGGAGGCGCGCAGGGGCGGCCCGCACAGCCCGACGGCAATGGCGTCGGCCGCGGTGATGACGCCAACGCCCTTCGTACGCTCCATGAAGATGCGGTTGCCCGTGAGCAGCTGCTCGTACTCGGGCAGCTTCTGCGCCTGCACGTCGCAGAAGGCCAGCACCTTCTTGTCCCAGCCCGGCGGCAGGTCCACCGGCTGGCCGCCGATGCGCATCGTGTTGTAGGTGAGCCGCGCGCCGCAGTACTCCTCGAACAGGTCCAGCACCAGCTCCCGCTCGCGCAGGCAGAACAGCAGCACCGTGAGCGCGCCGAGGTCGGCCGCGTGCGTGCCGAGCCACAGCAGGTGGCTCGCGACGCGCTGCAGCTCCGACAGCACCGTGCGGATGTACCGGGCGCGCCGGGGCACCTCGAGGGAGTACAGCTTCTCGATCGTCTCGACGTAGCCGAGGTTGTTCGTGGCCGCCGCCACGTAGTCCATCCGGTCCGTGAGCAGCACAATCTGCGTGTAGTCGCGGTGTTCGCTCAGCTTCTCGATGCCGCGGTGCAGGTAGCCGATCACCGGGTCGCAGTCGAGGACGCGCTCGCCGTCCAGCTTCAACACGAGGCGCAGCACCCCGTGCGTGCTCGGGTGCTGCGGGCCCATGTTGATGACGAGCTCGTCGGTGTCGAACATCGGGCGTGGCGTGTCGGTCTGCATGGTTCTCCATCAGCAACTCGCCAGGCCCTTCGAGCGGGTAGTCCTTGCGCTGGGGGTGGCCCTGCCAGTCGGCCGGCATCAGCAGGCGGCGCAGGTTCGGGTGGCCGGTGAACGTCACGCCGAACATGTCGTAGACTTCCCGCTCGAGCCAGTTGGCCGCCGGCCACACGCCGGTCACGCTCGGCACGGTCTCGCTCTCCGCCAGCCGCGTCTTGACCCGCACGCGCTGCCGCAGCCTGGTCGAGTACAGGCTGGCCACCAGGTCGAACCGCTTCTCGGCGCGCGCCGGCCAGTCCACCGCCGTCAGGTCCGACAGGTAATCGAACTGGCAGCCGGGCGTGTCGCGCAGAAACGCGCATGCCTCCGCGAACCGCGCCGCCGCGACAATGACCGTCCAGTCGCCCACCCAGAAGCTGACGTGCTCGACGCCCCCCGCAAGGCCGGACTGCAGCGCCGTAACGTAGGCCGGCACGGCCAGGTCGGCCGGCGGGGCCTGGTCAGGCGGTCCCGGCGGCGGGGCCGGCGCCTTCGGCTCGGCCGCCTTCGCCGGCGGCTTCGGCGAGCCAGGGGTGGCCTGCGGCTTCGGCGAGGCCGCCTCCGCCACGGGTTTCGGCGTGGCCGCCTCCGCCACAGGCTTCGGCGAGCCAAGCGAGTCGGGGTGCTCGGGTGTGGGCTTCGGGCCTTCGGACATCAGCACTCTCCGGCTACGCCCACTCGAAGGCGCCCTCGCGCCAGGCGTAGAAATACCCGACGACGAGGATGAACAGGAAGACGACCATCTCGATGAAGCCGAACCACGCCAGTTCGTCGACGATCACGGCCCACGGATAGAGAAAGATCGTCTCCACGTCGAATATCAGGAACAGCATGGCCACCAGGAAATATCGCACGCTATAGCGGTCGCGGGCGTCGGTGGCGACCTCGATGCCGCACTCGTACGGATCGAGCTTCACCCGGCTGTATCGCTCCGGGGCGATCAGTCGCGCGAAGAGCAGCGTGACGATGCCGAAGGCCACGGCAACCACGAAGAAGATCAGGATTGGAATCCACGCATTGACCATCGCCGGTTCACCTGGGAACGATTCGCGAGGATGGCTTGGGCGCCTGGACACCGCCCCGGCGCGCTGCAAACAGCCCTCGGGTTATAACACGCGGTCCGAAGCCCGGTCAAGGTGCCCAAGTGCCGTGCTGACAATCGTTTCGCGGAAACGTTATACTGGCTTGGCACCTGCCCAGCCCAAGGACACATCATGCTGAGACTGCACCGATTCTCCATGCCGGCCCGGCGCCGTGCGCGCGTGTTCGCCGCCGCCGCCGCCGCTCTCCTGTTGACCCTTCCGTCCGGTGCCCAGACGATTGAGCGGGAGATGTTCGTCAGCGTCCTCGATCAGGCGGACAAGCCGGTCCTCACCCTCGGGATTCAGGATTTCGTCGTGCGCGAGGATGGGCGCGCCCGCGAGGTGCTCCGGGCCAGGCGGGCCACTGACGTCATCGACATCGCGCTGCTTGTCGACACCAGCCAGGCCCTCGGCGGTCAGGTGAGCGACCTGCGCAGGGGCCTCGAGGCCTTCATCGCGCGGATGCGGCCCCAGGCACAGATCTCGATCGTCGGCCTCGGCGACAGGCCGACGATCTACGCGGATTACACCAACAGCGAAGAAGCGCTCGCGAAGGGCGTCGGCCGCATCTTCCCCATCGCGGGCGCAGGGGCCTACGTCCTCGACGCGGTCGGCGAGGTGCTGACGGGCTTCGAGAAACGGAAGCCGGAACGCTCGGCCGTCGTCGTGGTGTGGGCAGGCGGGCAGGAGTTCGGCACCGGGACGTACCAGCCGCTCATCGACGGGCTCAAGGCGCGGGGCACGGCGCTTCACGTGGTCGCCATCGGGGCCAGGACGCCTGCCGACGCCCGGACGACTGAAGGACGCAACCGCGAACTGCTGTTCGACCGCGGAACCACCGACACGGGCGGTCGGCGCGACAACATCCTGACCTCGATGGCGACGGCGGACGCGCTGGAGCGCCTGGCCGCGGAGTTGCTCGGCCAGTACCGCATCACCTTCGCGAGACCCGATGCCCTCGTCCCGCCGGGCAGGACCGAGGTGGCGGTGCGCCCGGCGGGCCTCAAGGCGCGGGGCATCCTGATTCCCGCCAGGGCTGCGGCCAGGTGAACGCCGCGCTGCTAACCCGCCTGGCCGGCGCGGCCCTCGCGTGGTCGGCGCTGGCGGCCGCCGACCCCGCGCGCCTGACTGCGGGCGGGCCGCAGGCCCAGGCGCCGCCTGTCCAGCGAGAGACCACGTTCCGCAGCGGCGTCGACCTGGTCGCGTTGAACGTCACGGTGACGGACCCGTCGAACCGGTATCTCACCGACCTGGCGCCCGAAGACTTCCTCGTGTACGAAAACGGCGTCAAGCAGGAGATCGGCTACGTCAGCCGCACGAACCTCTCGTTGTCGGTGGCGCTGCTGCTCGACAGCAGCGCCAGCATGGACGACAAGATGCGCACGACCCAGGAGGCCGCGTCCGGGTTCGTCCAGAGCCTGCGGCCCGAGGACCAGGCGCAGGTGATCGACTTCGACAGCCGGGTCAACGTGCTCGCCCCGTTCACCAGCTCGAAAGCCGACCTCGAGAAGGCGATCGCGTCCACCGTGGCCGGCGGGTCGACCTCCCTCTACACGGCGATCTACATCGCGCTCAGGGAGCTCAAGAAGACCGAGACCCGCGGCATCGAGGACCTCCGCCGCCGGGCGGTGATCGTGCTCTCCGACGGCGAAGACACCTCCAGCCTCGTCTCCTACGACGAGGTGCTGGAACTGGCCAAGCGGACCGAGACGGCCATCTATGCCATTGGCATCCGCTCGAAGGAGCCGGCGGGAAGCGGCAGAGGCTCCGGCCAGGCTGACTTCGCGCTGCGCCAGTTGACGACCCAGACGGGCGGACGGGTGTTCTTCCCGTCGTCGGCAGACGAGCTCAAGGCAATCTACGCGCTGATTTCGCAGGAGCTGTCGAGCCAGTACCTCGTGGGGTATACCTCCTCGGACCAGAAGCGTGACGGTGCCTGGCGCCGCATCAACGTGCGCACATCCCGGCCCGGCGCGACCGCCCGCACGCGGATGGGCTACTACGCTCCCGGCACCTGATCCCTGACGCCGATCCCCACCGCGCCCCGCCGCCGGTCCTCTGATACACTTGGCCCGCGCGCGGGTCCCCAAGGCAGGTGTGCGATGCCGAATCATCCCATGGTGTATTTCATCGGAGCCGGGCCCGGCGATCCCGGCCTGCTGACGCTGCGAGGCGCAGCCCGCCTGGGGCGCGCCGACGTGGTGGTCTACGACCGCCTCGTGCACACCGCCGTGCTCCGGCACGCACGGCCGGGCGCCGAGCGGATCGACGTCGGGCGCGCCGCGCCGCAGGGCACCGACCGCGACGCCATTGCGTACCTGCTGGTCGAGAAGGTCCGCGAAGGCAAGAAGGTGGCGCGCCTGAAGTGGGGCGACCCGTTCATCTTCGACGACGGCGGCGAGGAAGCGCTGTTCCTGCATGAGCACGGGATTCCCTTCGAAGTCGTGCCCGGCGTCCCGGCGGCGGTCGGCACACCGCCGTACGCCGGCGTGGCCGTCACCTACCGTGGCGGCGGCGACACGCTGACCCTCGTGCGCGGGCACGAGGATGCCAGCGGCAAGATGCCGAAGGTCGACTGGACCAGCCTGGCGAAGCTCGACGGCACGATTGTCTGCTACGCCGGCCCGAGCCAGCTGCCGGCCATGCTGTCGGCCCTGCGCGATCACGGCCGGCCGGCGGACGAGCCGGTGGCGCTCATCTTCAACGGGACCCTGGCGACGCAGCGGACCATCGTCGGCACGCTCGGGTCGCTCGCCGAGGCGGCGCTGCCGGCCGACCCCCATCCGGCAATCGTCGTCGTGGGACGCGTGGCGGCGCTGCGCGAGCACCTGCGATGGTTCGACGTGAAGCCGCTGTTCGGCCGCCGGGTGGTCGTGACGTGCCCGCGGGAGCAGGCGCGAGAACTCGCCGAACTGCTCGAGGACCAGGGCGCGCAGGTGGTGCTCGCGCCGACCGTCCGGCTGGCGCCGGTGGACGACTCCTCCGAGCTCGACGCCGCGTGCGCCGACATGTCGCGGTTCGACTGGGTCGTGCTGCCGCGATTGAGCGGCGCCGAGGTGTTCCTGCAGCGCCTGTTCGCCGGCGGGATCGATTTCAGGAGCCTGAAGGGCGTCGGCCTGTGCGCGATCGGCCACTCCGCGGTCCGCCGCTTCGCCGACGTCGGCCTGCATGTGGACGTGGCCCGCGCCGAGTTCAGGCCGGATGCCATCGTCGAGGCCCTGTCGGCGGGGAAGGGCCTGCGGGACCGCCGCGTCCTGCTGCTCCAGGCCGAGGGCTCGCGCGACGTCCTGGCGTCCGAGTTGCGCAAGGCCGGGGCTGAGGTCGTCGAGATTGGCGCCTACAGGACCGTGCGGATCATGCCTGGCGACCCGGGTGAGCCGGACCTCTACAAGATGCTCCTCGAGCAGCAGGTGGACGTCGTCACGTTCACCAGCCCGTCGACGGTGGTCGAGTTCGTGGACATCCACGGCAAGGACGCGGTGGCGGACGTGCTGCGGACGACGCTGGTGGCCTGTGTGGGGCCGGTCACGGCCCAGGCGGCGATCGCGCTCGGCGTGATGCCGGCCATCGTGCCCGAGGAGTTCACCATGTCGGCCATGGTCGCCGCCATCGTGCGCCGCATCAGGAGCGGCGGGGCGCCAGCATCGAGCTGACGCCCCGGTGAGCCTCGGGCGAAGAGTCCCCTCCCGCTAGTTGAACGTCACGGTGTGCGAGTGGCTGGCGTCGTTCGATGACTCCTTCGCCACGCGCTGATTGCCGGCGATCGCGCTCAAGTCGGCGGCGCTCAACGCCACCGTGTGCGGGTGGCTGGACGTGCCCTGGATGTTCAGCGTAATGCCCCCGGTCGCGCCGAGCTGTGCGGAGGCAATCGTCGCCGCGTGGCCGTGGTTCGAGCTGATCGTGCCGGTCTTGTCGCTGGCGGCGGGCGTCGAGCTCGCAGGCGAAGGCGATGCGGGCGAGCTGGACGAGCCGCCCCCGCCGCATCCCGACACGCTGATCGCCACGCCGCTCAGGATGGCCATCGCGGCCGCCAGCGTGAAATCCCGCCGCGTCAACGGTTCGCCGAGCATTCTGTCTGCCATGGTCGTTTCCCTGCCTCGCCTAGAAGAACTTCCTGGCGAGGTTGAAGCCGAGGTACCAGTTGTTGCCGCTCGGGCCGCCGCGTGCCACGTTGGCCAGCGTCGTGCCCTGATTGTTGGCGAAGGTGAGCTGGAACAGGTGGCCGCCGGCCCGCTGTTCGATGCCGAACGACACGTGGGTCGTTCCAGGGGCGTACCCGGACGCCCGCGGCGCGGCCTCGACAACGAAATACGTTGCGGACAGCACCCGGAGCCGGAGCCCGAAACCGATGATCGTCGTCGAGTTGTCGTCCACCAGGTCCGAGGGCTCGGGGTTGGTGTTGTTCACCCAGAAGGGATGCGCGTAGATTGCAGCGCGCGTGCCGATCTCCCGCGAGATGACGGCGCCGATGGTCGGCGAGTACGTGTCGGTGAAGTTGTCGGTGCCTTCAATCGAACCGAACGCCGCGATGCCGACCGGCATCCTGGCGCTCTGTGTGAAGACGTCGTACTGCGAGAACAGCTGGATCGTGCTGTCGCTGGTGCGGTAGAAGCCCACCTGCCCGCCCGGGACCACGCCGTAGCGGAACTCGAAGCCGATGAGGGCGCCCGAGTCCATGCCCCAGAGGTCGCCAATCCCGCTGTCCTCGAGCGGCGAGTTGAACCGGTGCGTGAGCCGGAACGTCAGCCTGTTGCGCGGCACGCGCAGCGTCGTCGGCAGCGCGGAGAGCATGAAGTCCGGCTGCGCGAGGTTGACATCGAGATCGGGGTCGTCGGCCTGGACCGCCGCGGCCGGCGCCCCGGCGTCTGGCGGCCCCGGAGTCGAAGCGTCAGCCGGCGTCCCGGCGGGCGCGGGCGGTTCCTTCTTCGCATCCTTCGCCCGTTCGCCATTGTCGGCCACGCCCGGGGACTGGCCGGCCTGGGACGGCGGAGGATCGGCTGCCCGCGCGGGGATGGCAAACGCCAGGGCGATCAGGACACAGGCGATACGGGTGCGGATGCGCGTCACAGCAGCCTCCTCTAGTCGTTCTTCGCGCCGAGCTCAATCCAGCGCCGGATGATCTGCATCTGGCCCGACGTCAGGAACGGTCCTGTTCCGCGGGGCATTCTCGAGCCGGCGATGTCGGCCGCGCCCTCGAGCTTGTGAATCAGGTAGCTGGCGTTGGGATCGCCCGGCACGACGAAGATCGCTCCGGCCTTGAACCGGCTCGCCTGGCCGACAAGGGCCTGGTACGAACGGCCGTCGAGCAGCACGAGGCCGCCGGCGGGCGTCCGGCCGTTGTCGGTGTGACACCCGATGCAGGCGAGGCGACCGGACGAATCGGTGGTGTTGAAGATCTCCTGCTGGATGCTGGAGAAGGTCGGAACGAGATTCGGGGTCGGCCCCGCGACATCCGACAGCTTCTCGTCGCAGGCCGCCCCTGCGAGCGTCGCGGCCAGCCCGAGGGCCACCAGGGACAGGCGTATTGGTCTCATGGATTCCTCCGCTTCACCGGTTGCGTGGCGCGACGACGAGCGCGCTCTTCATGTCGTCGTGGCCGCGCCCGCAGTACTCCGAACACGTGATCGCGTAGCGTCCCGGAGCGGGGGCCGTGAACGACAGCGTCACGACCTCGCCGCCTCTCGGGATTGTCTTCTTGACCTTGAGCTTTCCGATCTCGATGCCGTGGGTGCCGTCGGCCGACCTGACATTGATGGTCACCTCGTCGCCTTCGACAACCTCCACCTGCTCCGGCAGGAACGCGAAGCGCTTGGCGGTCATCTCGACGGTGACCGCGCGGGGGGCCGGGGCCTCGGCCCGCGTCAGCGCCGGCGCGGCCGCCAGCGCGACGGCGGCGAGCACCGCAGCCGTGCCGCCGATTCTCATGAACGTTGTCCGCACCTGCATCCAGCGCTCCTTTGGACGTGGGGTCCTCAGCCACTGAAGGCAAGGCGCGTGCCGGGCTCGCGGCGCAGGAATGGCGGGATTTCACCCGCCTCCGGGCAAGGCGGCCGCGCGCCGCTTACGGCAGCCGTAAGCGGTTACGCGGCTCGTAAGCGATCAGGGCTGGGGATCTGACAGGCGGTGCTTGGCGAGGTAGTGGCTCAGCGCGCGCTGGCTGATGCCCATCGCTTCGGCGGCGTCCTTCTTCACTCCTCCGGCGGCCTCGAGCGCGCGGCGGATCGTCTCGCGCTCCATCCATTCGAGGTTCTGGTGCAGGCGCGTCGACGGCAGGCCCGTCACGGCCGGCGTGGCGGCGTAAAGCCCCGAGATGGCGTCGGCCCGGATCACGGGCTCTCGCGACAGCACGACCGCGCGCTCGAGGGTGTTCTCGAGCTCCCGCACGTTGCCCGGCCAGTCGTACCGCTGGAGCACCGCGAGGGCGGATTCGTGGAGCTGCCGCGCCGGCTGCCCGCTGCGATGCGCATGCTTGACGACGAAATGGTCGGCCAGCACGGCGATGTCCTCGCGCCGCTCCCGCAGGGGCGGAATCCGGATCGGAATCACGTTGAGCCGGTAGAACAGGTCTTCCTGAAACCTGCCCTCCGCCACCATCTGGCGCAGGTCGCGGTTGGTCGCGGCGATGACGCGCACGTCCACCTTCTGCGACCGCTCCGACCCGAGCGGCTCGAACTCCCGCTCCTGCAGCACGCGGAGCAGCTTCGCCTGGAGCGGCTGGCCGAGCATCGCAATTTCGTCGAGCAGGATTGAGCCGCCGTGCGCGAGGGCGAACTTGCCTTTCTTGTTCGCGGCCGCGCCGGTGAACGCGCCGCGGACGTGGCCGAACAGCTCCGATTCGAGGAGCGTGTCGGGAATGGCCGCACAGTTGACCTTGATGAGGGGCATGTCACGCTGGGCGCTGCGGTCGTGGATGGCCCGGGCCACCAGCTCCTTTCCCGTGCCAGTTTCGCCCGTGACGAGCACCGTGCTCTTGGTTTCCGCCACGCGCTCGAGCGTGCGGATCACCTCCTGCATGGCGCGGCTCCGGCCCACGATCCCGTAGTGATTGAACTCTTCGTCGCGTTCGCTCAGCAGGTAGCGGTGCTCGCTGCGGAGCCGCTGCAGCTCGACGGCGCGCCGCACCACGACCAGCAGTTCGTCGATCTCGAACGGCTTCTGCAGGTAGTCCAGCGCTCCCAGCTTCATCGCCTCGATCGCGCTCTCGACGGTGGCGTGGGCCGTCATCAGCACGACCTGCGGGCGATCACCCGGGGCCACGTGCTGCGCCAGGTCCCGGATGAGGTCGAGACCGGTGAGGTCGGGCATGATGTTGTCGACGACGATGACGTCGAAGACCCGCTCGGACATCAGCCGCTGGGCGGCCAGACCGCTCGTGGCCTCGACCACCTCGTGGCCGTCTTCGCGCAGCGCCCGGCCTAGCCCCCGCAGGATGCGTTCTTCGTCGTCGGCAATCAGGACAGTCCCGTTGGCGGCCATGTGGTCCTTCCCCGGCGTCAAGCGCGCCCGTCGCCCGCCTCGCCCTTCGGCGCCGCCGGCAGCGTGAGGCGCACGTCCGTGCCTGAAGGCGTCCCGGCGGAGATGGTGATCGTACCTCCGAGCCCGTCGACGATGTTCCGGGCAATCGCCAGCCCGAGTCCCGTCCCGCCGCGGCGGGTCGTGAAGAACGGTTCGAACAGCCTCGCCGCCACTGCAGGGTCGATCCCGGGCCCGTCGTCGTGGACCACGACGATCACGCCGCCCTCCGCCCGGGGCGTCGTGCGGATCTCGACCGACGCCCGATTGGACACGGCCGCGTCTCCTTCGGTGCGCGGCTCGGCGCGCACGGCCTGGGCGGCGTTCTGCAGGACGTTCACCAGGACCGTCCGCAAACGCTCGGGGTCGGTGCGAATCGCGGACAGCCCCGGCGCCAGCACGGCGCCGATGCCGACACCAGCCCCGGCGGCCTGCACCGCCTGTGCCGCCTCGCGGCACATCGCGTTCGGGTCCACGTCCTGCCACGTGAACGTGATGGGCCTGGCGTAGTCGAGCACTTCGCTCACGATCCGGTTGAGGCGCACCACCTCCTGGTCGATGTCCTGGACCGCCTCCGCGCGCGCGTCGGCGCCGGCATCAGGCTGGCGCAGCGTGCGGGCCGCCGACTTGATGATCATCAGCGGGTTGCGAATCTCGTGGGCCACGACGCTGGACAGGCGGCCGAGCGAGGAGAGACGCTCGCGTTGCGCCGCTTCCTTCTCGAAGCGCGCGATGGAGTCGGTGAGCGTGTTGAAGGTCGATGCCAGCAGGCGTGCGTCCTCGTCGTCCCAGGATCCGGGGTGTACCGGGATCTTGCGGGTCAGGTCGCCCGTGGTGGCCACCTCCCGCATCACGCTGGTAATCGCGCCGAGCGGCCGCGTGACGGTCCGCGCGACGCCATAGCTGAGCACCGTTGCCAGCAGCATCGTCAACACGGCCGTCGCGCCGATGGCGGTCTGGATCGGGCCCAGGAAACGCAGCCGTTCGGTCCGCGATCGCAGCACCACGACGAACGGCGCTTCCGCCATCCCCGCCGCGAAGCCTGCCGGCCCTGCCCCGGCTCCGGCCCCGGACGACTGCATGAAGGGTCTCGACAGAAGGACGTACTCGGCGTCGCCCGACCAGGCCCGGGCCATCTGTCCCGACCGGTGTGCGCGGTCGACGGCCGGCCAGGATTCCCGCGGAAGCGTCGACGCGCGGACCCGATCGCCGAGGCCGAAGCCAATGTCGCTGCCCGTCAGTTGTTTGAAATCTGACGCCACCGCACCGTCGAGCAGGAAGCCCACGCTCAGGCTGCCGGCGAGGATCGCCGGCTCCCCTCCCACCGTGATGGGCACGCTCAGGACCTGCAGCAGGCCGTCCGCGTGGGGGCGGAATGACGACGAGGGAGCGCCGCCCAGCGCCGCGCGCACCGACGGCAGCGCTGACGCCGTCTCGCGTTCGATCGCGAGCGGCCCCGCCAGCGCGAGGACACGCGCGTCACCGTCGGTGACGATGACCAGGCTCGAACCGGAGAGCATCTGCTGGTACTCGGCGGCCAGCGGCTGAACGGTTGGCGGGTCCCCGGTCGCGACCGCCGCCTTGAGCTTCGGCAGGTCCGCAATCAGGCGGGCCAGCACCGAGAAGTTCTCGACGAGCGCTTCCCCCTGCCGCCCGACAACGGCCCCGGACTCGACCAGTTCGCGCTGGAGATCCCATTCGGCCTGGGCCGTCACGCGGGCATTGACAAACAGCGCCGTCGCCCCGGTGGCCACGATGACGAGCAGCGCCCCTGCCAGGAAGATGCGGTTCGTGAGCGAGGACAGGATCCGGGACATTGGCGTCAGCGAATCACGAACGCGGCGTCGACCGCGCCGCCGGCATCAGGAATCGTCACGGTCCGGGTTTCGCGCACCTCGCCCTCATGCCAGACCGCGAGGGTGTACGAGCCGGGCGGCACTCCGGCGATCGTGAAGGCCCCCGCCTGGTCCGTGACGGCGAAGTAGCGGTGGGCAAACACCAGGATGTAGGCGCTCATGTGGGAGTGGATGTCGCAGAACACCTGCACGACGCCGGGACGATCGAACCGGACGGCCTTGGACTTCCCGCGGGAGTAGCGTCCCAGATCGAACGCTCTGGTCTTCGACAGCGAGAAGACATTGTGAAAGGTCATGTCGCTGTTCGGGAAGTCCACCGTCGTGCCGACCGTGATGGCCAGGACGTGGGGCACGAAGGTCTGGTTCCGCTGATCCATCGAGGCCCGGCCCGGTTCGGGGAGTTCGAAGGCTCCGCGCGGTGCGGAGTCCAGGTAGACCACGGCCGGCCTGAACTCGACCGGCCGCCGGGGGGCCGCGCCGAGGGCCGCCGAAGCCGGCCGCGCCTCGGTGGCCAGTTGACTGCGCCGGATCTCCACCGAGCCCCGGATCACGCCATCGGCGCCGGCCGCCAGCGCGGCGCACGCAAGCCAGAGCGCCGCGGCGGCGGCTGTTGTCGCCGCCACCGATCGGGAAACACCGGAGCGTCGGCTTCCGTCCATCTGACTCAGAACCAGAACAACAACTGCACGGCGCCCAGATGGCTGCGCCTGACCCGGCCGCCATCGCGCCAGTTACTCAGGACCGAGGCCTTCACCAACAGGCCCCGGTGAATGGTGACGCCCACGCCATACTCGAGGCGCGAGACGTCCGCTTCCCACGTTTCGACGCCGCCCGAGCCCTCGATGGCCGTGAACCGCATCACGTCGCCCCGCATCGCCGCATAGAGGCGCGGATGCAGACGGACCTTGGTCTCCACGTAGCCGGCGCGCGATCCGAGCGGGTCGACGATGCGGGGAGCGTCGAGCGGCGGGACTCTCCAGTTGTTCGCCACAAACTCGCCCCTGAACAGCCAGCGGCCCCATGAGGCTTCCGCGTCGATCCCGAATGCGCGCTGATCGTCGTCGCCGGGCGGTGCGTCAGGCCGCGCCTCGCGCACGTTGTCGGCGACGAAGACGCCGCGCGCCGCCGACACGCCGACGGTGAAGGCGGGGACCGGATGCCACGCCACGCGGCCGGCGATCTGTCCGCCGCCGTTGTTGTCGCCGACCCTCGGGTCCGAGAGCGAGCCCACTGTGTACGACAGGACTCCTTCGAGAGTCGGGGGACCAACCCGGATCTGCACGCCGGTGTCCCATCGCTCCGCCGCAACCGTCGGCACGCCATTGTGCGGCGCCGTGTTTCCGACCGGATAACTGACGAGCCAGCCGCGGCCCTTCATCTTCAGCAGATCGTCCGCCGTCGCCGGCACCGCGTCCGGGCGGACGGAGGTGAGGTACTGATACGTCTGGGGCGACCCGATGAGCGGGTTGTCCTGGGCGTAACTTCGGCGCGCAAACGTCCCAAACACCGGAGGGATGCGTCCGGCCTGGATGTCGAGCAGTTGGCTCGCCAGCGGACTGATCCGCACGTACCAGGCATAGGGCGTGACGCCGGCGCCGGTTTCCGCCCGGATCTCCGTCAGGAACGCTATGCGGTCCGTCGCCCGGACCTCAATGGTTGCACCCGCTCTTACGCGCCTGATTGCGCTCGTCTCGTAGTCGGTGTAGGTGAACCAGCCCGGATCGTCGCTGCCGAACGTGACCGAGGCGTCTGCTCCGATGAGCAGCCGGCCGCCGGCGAAGGTCACCGGCTCGGTCGGCCAGTGCTGAGCCGCAGCGGCACCGGCGGAACTCAGCCATAGGCCTGCGGCCAGGGCGGCGACGCCGAGGGGGCATGAGCTGAGGTGCATCTATGGCGTACCAGCTTTATTCTAAGCACATTCCATGCCGCACCGGGGTGTATCCTGTCCGCCGGCGGCGGCGCATTGCCCCAAGAGGCATGGTAGTTGCAGAGGTTGGACCACGGATCGGCCGCCACCATGACACCTGGAGATCACATGACCTCTACCCTGCTGAAGCGAATCGTGATCGGGCTCGCCATCGTCGTCGCCGGCATGCAGTTCTTCCGGCCCGACAGGACCAATCCGCCGATCGACGCCACGCAGTCGGTCGAGGCGGCGGCCACGGTTCCCCCCGAGGTCGGCGCAATCCTGAAGCGCAGCTGTTTCGACTGCCATTCCAGCGAGACCCGATGGCCGTGGTACAGCGGCGTGGTTCCAATGGCGTGGGGCGTGGCCAATCACGTCACGGAGGGGCGCGCCGAGTTCAACTTCTCGGCGTGGGGCACCTACCCGGCGCGCAAGCGGGTCGCCATTCTCGAGAAGATGTGCGACCAGGTCAGGGAGGGGAAGATGCCGCTGAAGCAGTACCTGTGGCTGCACCGGGACGCCACGCTGTCGGAAGCCGACTGGAAGTCGGTCTGCAACTGGTCGATGGAAGAAGCCGACCGGCTGGCCGTTGCCCGGTAGTTATCGGTTCCCTGGCATCAGGCGGTCGAAGGGGCCGAGGCGGGCGATGTCGTTGTACATCACCGTCACCATCAGCAGCATCAGCACCACGAATCCGGCCAGCATCAGGCGCTCCTTCATCTTCATGCTGAGGTCGCGCCGTACCAGGCCCTCGACGGCCATGATGAAGATGTGCCCGCCGTCCAGCACCGGGATGGGCAGCAGGTTCAGCAACCCCAGGTTGAGGCTGAGCATGGCCATGAAGCCAAACAGGGAAATCCAGCCTGCGGCGGCCGTGTCGCCCGACATCTGAGCGATCGCCACGGGCCCCATCAGCTGGCTCGGAGAGGTCTCGCGCGTTACGAGGCCCCGGAGCGTCTGCACGATGAGGCCGGCGAACTGGACGTTGCGTTCGAAGCTGAGTTTCGCTGCGCCGAGCAGGTTCGGCTGAACGGTCCGGAACGGGTCCAGGATGCCGATGCCGATCAGGCCGATCTCGCCCTGCCGGCGGGGCGTCACCTGCACGTCGAGCGTCGCGCCGGCCCGCTGAACCGTCAGCGTAATCTGCTCGTCGGGGTGCTTCCGGATCTCGGCTGACAGCTGGCTCGAGAACACGATGGGATCCCCGTTGAGCGCCAGCACGACGTCGCCGACCTTCAGGCCGGCCTTCTCGGCGGGGTCGTTGGGCACGAGGGAGCGGATGCTCGGGTGCACCTTGGGCAGCACGCCGATGTCGCCGATCCGCATCTTCGTCTGCGCCTCGGGCTTCACGGTGAGGACGGTCTCCCGCCCCTCGCGCAGCAGGGTGATCTTCACGTCCCGGTCGGCGCGCCCGCCGATGGCGAGAAAGAAGTCCTCCCACGTGTTCGTGCGCTGGCTGCCGACCTTGACGATGCGGTCGCCTGGCTGGATGCCGCCCCGCTCGGCCGGCGATCCCTTGACGACAACGGCGACGTCGACAGGGTCGCTTTCGAAGATCGGCACCTGGGCGCCCTGGGCAAGGACCACCGTCATCAGCACGAAGGCGAGGACGATGTTCATCACCGGCCCGGCGATCAGGATGCGGAAGCGGTCCCACTTCGGCCGGGAGAGGAACTCGTCGGCGGCGCCGGTGTGCGGCTCGTCAGGGTTCTCGCCGGCCATCTTGACGTAGCCGCCGATGGGCAGCAGGGCGACCGCGTACTCGGTCCCGCCGCGCGTGAACTTCAGCAGCTTCGGCCCCATCCCGATGCAGAACGTAATCACGCGGACGCCGAGCATCCGCGCCACGATGAAGTGCCCGAACTCGTGCACGAAGACCAGGACACCGAGGACGAACACGAAGGCCAGCAGCGAATGGAGCAAGTGGTTCCCTCTGAACTAATTGTAATCCCGGATGAGGGCCTGGGCGAACTCCCTGGCCCAGCGATCCACTCTTCGGACGTCATCCAGGGTCGTCACGTTCCCGGCGTCATTGGCGTCCATGGTGCACTCGATGACCTCGACGATCGAGAGGAAACTGAGCTGCCCGCCCAGGAAGGCGGCCACGGCGACCTCGTTGGCCGAGTTCAGGACGACCGGCAGGCTCGAGTCCCCGCCCAGGGCGCGGTAGGCCAGGCCCAGGCACGGGAACCGCTTGTGATCCGGCGCGGCGAAGTCGAGCTGCCCGCAGCGCGCGAGATCCAGCAGCGGAAGCCCGCTGGTCCACCGCTCGGGGTAGGAGAACGCGTACTGGATGGGCAGCCGCATGTCGGTGGGGCCGAGCTGCGCAATGATCGACCCGTCGCGCAGCTCGACCATCGAGTGCACGACCGACTGCGGGTGGATCACGACGTCGATCTGCCTGGGCCCGACGCCGAACAGCCAGCGGGCCTCGATGACTTCGAGGCCCTTGTTCATCAGCGTGGCCGAGTCGATCGTGATCTTCCGCCCCATGCGCCACGTCGGGTGGCGCAACGCGTCCTCCGGCCCGACTTTCTTCAACTCGGCGGCCGAGTGGCTCCGGAACGGCCCGCCGGACGCGGTCAGGATGAGCCGGTTGATCTCCGCGTGGCTTCGCCCGTGCAGGCACTGGTGAATGGCGTTGTGCTCGCTGTCCACCGGCAGGATCGCCACACCCTTCCGCTCGGCCGCCGCCGTCACGATCGCGCCGGCCATGACGAGCACTTCCTTGTTGGCCAGCGCGATCGTCTTGCCGGCCTCGATGGCGGCCAGCACGGCCTCCAGGGCGGCGGTCCCCGACGAGGCGCAGAGCAGAATGTCGACGTCGGGATGGGTGGCGACCGCCACGAGCCCCTCGGCCCCGGCCAGCAGGCGCGGCTGCGGAGCGCCGGCCAGGTGCGCGCGGACCGTGTCGAGGGCGTGCGGCGTGGCCATGGCCGCCACGCGCGGACGCGTCTGCACGATCTGGCCCGCCAGGAGGTTCGCGTTCGATCCGGCGGCCAGGCCGACCACCTCGAGGCGGTCCGCGTGCGCTTCGACGACGGACAACGCGCTGCGGCCGATCGACCCGGTCGATCCCAGGATGGCGATTCTCCGCTTCGCCGAGGGACGCGTCGTCATGTCAGCAGCGCCAGGATGAGGTAGTAGCCGGGGATGACAAACAGCAGCGCGTCGATCCGGTCGAGCACGCCGCCGTGGCCGGGAATGAGCGCCGAGCTGTCCTTGACGTTCGCGCTGCGCTTCAGCAGCGACTCGAAGAGGTCGCCCGCGATGCCCAGGGCCACCAGCGCCGCACCCGCCGCCGCGAGCACGGGCACGCTCACAAGCGGAAGCCAGACCCGGCCGATGCCCACCATGGCGGCCACGCCCGCGACGAATCCGCCGACGGCGCCCTCGACGCTCTTCTTCGGGCTGATCGCGGGCGCCAGGCGTCGCCGCCCGAACGTCGAGCCCACGTAGAACTGCGCGGTGTCGGAGATCCAGACCACCAGCAGGCCGAGCAGAAGCACCTCGCGGCCCCACGCGTCGCGAATCACGGCCGCGAGCGCGAGCGGCACGGCGAGATAGACGACCGGGAACACCGCCGCCGCCGCCGCCGCCGGCACATCGGGCGCCGGCTTCCGCGTGGCGAGCACCACGAGGAGCAGCCCGAGCAGGGTGCCGACGAGCAGGAACCCGCTCGTCGCGCCAGGGCCGGCCACGGCAACGCCGGCGGCGAGCGCACCCGCAATGGCGGCGGCGCGGGACATCCCCACGCCCGCGAGCAGCATGAGGTCGGTCAACTCGATGCACGCCGCCACGAGGATGATGCCGAGGACGAGCAGGAACACGGCCGGCGGCGCGTACCAGATCGCCCCCAGCATGCCCAGGATCATCACGAGACCGCTCAGCAGTCGGGTCACGTGGCGCCGCGGCCCTGCGCGAGGGGCTTGATGCCGCCGAAGCGGCGGTCCCGTGTCTGGTAGTCGAGCACCGCCTCGAGGAGGTGGCGGCAGCGGAAGTCGGGCCACAGCACGTCGGTGACGTGAATCTCCGCGTAGGCGATCTGCCACAGCAGGAAGTTGCTGACGCGCAACTCGCCGCTCGTGCGTATGAGCAGATCGGGGTCGGGCTGGCCCGCGGTGTAGAGCAGCTCGCCGAACCGCTGCTCGTCGAGGCTGCCGGGGTCGAGGCCGAGCTCGATGGCCCGGCGCGCCGCGTCGACGATCTCGGCGCGGCCGCTGTAGTTGAGCGCGATGTTGAACAGCATGCCCTGGCACGACGCCGTGGCATCGCGCGCGCGGGCGAGTTCCCGCTGGATGTCCCGCGAGAGCCCCTCCAGCCGCCCGATGACCTGGAAACGGATGTCGTTCTTGAGCAGCGTCCCGAGCTCGAGCCTCAGGTAACGCTTCAAGAGCCGCATCAGCGTCATCACCTCGAGCTGCGGCCGCTTCCAGTTCTCCGCCGAGAACGCGTAGAGCGTCAGGACGCGGATGCCGAGCCGCGCCGACGACTCGACCGCGTCGCGCACGGCTTCGACGCCGGCCTGGTGGCCGCGCACCCGCGGCAGGTGCCGCGTCGCCGCCCAGCGGCCGTTGCCGTCCATGATGATGGCGATGTGGGCGGGAAGCCTGGCCGGATTGATCCGCCGCGCCAGCGCCTCTTCTGGCGAACCCGGTTCGATCGACGCCAGGAGCTTCTCAAGCGCCATGCGGTTCACCTGGGGCACGCAAGGGCCCATGATACAGGCTTCGCGCGAGACGCGCTACCGCCGGCCCTACAGGTAAATGACGCGCACCAGCACGAGCCCGTGTGCCGGCGCGGTGGCGCCCGACGCCGTGCGGTCGCGCGAGTCCAGGAGCGCCTCCACCGACGCCTCGGCCCGCCGCCGTTCGCCCACCTCCACGAGCGTGCCCACGACGGCGCGCACCATGTGCCTGAGGAAGCCGTCCGCCTCGAGCCGCACCACGATGAGCCTGTCACCTGCGCCGGACCCGGCACCCGGGCCGGGGTCCCCCGCCACGCCCGCCCAGGGCGCGCGCGCCTCGGCCCGCGCGCAGGTGACCGTGCGCACCGCCGACCTGACGCCGCCGCCGGTCGACTGGAACGCGGAGAAATCGTGCGTCCCCTCGAGCCGCCGCACGGCCAGATCCATAGCGTCCACGTCCAGCGGCCGCGGCACGTGCCAGCTCCACGCCCTGGCAAACGGCGGCTGCACGTCGCCCTGCCAGATGCGGTACTCGTAGGCCTTGCCGGCCGCGCTGTACCGCGCGTGAAAACCCGCCGCGGCGTCCTCAACCGCCACGACGCGGACATCGCCGGGCAGCATGGCGTTCAGGGCGCGCCGGATCACCGCCGCGTCGTGCGCGGTGGCGACGCGCGCCGACGCCACCTGCCCCAGCGCATGCACGCCCGCATCGGTCCGGCCGGCGCCGTGGACAACGACAGGGGCGCCCTCGATGCGCGCGAGGGCATGCTCCAGCAGGCCCTGAATCGACACGCCCTCGGCCTGCCGCTGCCAGCCGACGTAGGAGGTGCCGTCGTAGGCGATCGTCAGCTTGAGGACACGTTCCATGGCGCTGGCTGCCTCGTCGTGTCAGAAGCAAGAAGCCAGAAGAAGTCGCGCTGCATATGGGGGTCTGCTTCTTGCTTCTTGCTTCTTACTTCTTGCTTCTTGCTTCTTGCTTCTTACTTCTTCTCGCCCCGTGATCCCGGCTTCACCACCGGGTCCCCCGCCGCGCAGAACGGGCAGTCTTCCGGCTTGTAGGTCGGCGGCGTGAGTGCCGCCAGCGCCGCGAACGGCACGTCCACGGGCGAGACCGAGCCGCTCCGGTTGATGACCGCGGCGGCCGCCACGACCGCGGCGCCCTTCTGTCTTGCGACCTCCATCGTCTCGCGCGTGGACCCGCCGGTCGTCACGACATCCTCCACGATGACGACGCGATCGGCGGGGCCAAGGTCGAATCCCCGGCGCAGCGTGAGCACGCCTTCCGCGCGCTCGGCGAAGATCGCCCGCACGCCCAGCGCGCGCGCCACCTCGTGGCCGATGATCAGCCCGCCGAGAGCGGGCGACAGGACGGCCGTCGGCTTGACGTCGCCGAGCCGGGCCGAGAGCGCCGCGCCCAGGGCCCGCCCGAGGGCCTCGGCCTCAGCCGGGTGCTGCAGCACGAGCGCGCACTGCAGGTAGTTCGGGCTGTGAAGGCCGGACGAGAGGCGGAAGTGCCCCTCGAGCAGCGCGCCCAGCTGCGTGAACCGATCCAGCACGTCCTTCGAGGTCATCGTCATGCTCCGGGGTGAGGCGTCAGCGGGCTTTCGCGCGCGACGGCGGCGCCAGCCGCAGGTGGGTGTCGAAGAGCCTGAGAATGCGCTTGTACTGGTCGGCCCAGCTGGTCTCCTGCTCGAAGCCGTGGTTCTCGACGGGGTACACCGCCAGCTCCCAGTTGGTCTTGCGCAGTTCGATGAGGCGCTGCGCGAGGCGGATGGAGTCCTGCGCGTGCACGTTGGTGTCGACCAGCCCGTGGCAGATGAGCAGGGCGCCCTTCAGCCCGTCGGCGAAATAGATCGGCGAGCTCTGCTTGTACGCCGCGGGGTCGTCCTGCGGCTCGTTGAGGATGCTGCCCGAGTAGCCGTGGTTGTAGTGGGCCCAGTCGGTGACGGGGCGCAGGGCGGCGCCGGCGGCGAACGTGTCGGGCGAGGTGAACAGCGCCATCAGCGTGATGAACCCGCCGTAGCTGCCGCCGTAGACGCCGATGCGCTTCGGGTCGACGCGCTGGCGGTCGACCAGGTACTTCGCCCCGTCCACGATGTCGTCGAGGTCCTTGCCGCCCATGTGGCGGTAGATCGCCGTGCGCCAGTCGCGCCCGTAGCCGGCGCTGGCCCGGTAGTCGGCGTCGAGCACCACGTAGCCGAGCGATGCCAGCAGGTTGTGGAACATGTACTCACGGTAGTACGTGGACCAGAACCTGTGCGCGTTCTGCAGGTAACCGGCGCCGTGCACGAAGATGACTGCAGGCCGGGTGCGATCGCGCGCAGCCCCGATCATCTCCGGCGTGTAGAGGCGCGCATGGACGTCCTTGCCGTCGCGCGCCTTGTAGGTGATGACCTCGGGCTCGATCCAGCGGAAGGTCCGCCATGCGTCGGTAGGCGACGTGGTCACCTGCTGGACCGGGGCGCCGGCCCTGTTCGGCATGACGAAGACCTCGGGCGGCCTGGCCGCCGACGACTGGATGAACGCGATCATCGAGCCGTCCGGCGACACCTCGCCGATGTTCGATCCCGCCATCTCCGTCAGCCTGGTACGGGGCCCGCCGCCGGCCGGCATTTCGTAGATGTGCCGCTCGCCCGGGTGGACCTCGCTGGTCACCAGGTAGAACTTCGTCTTGTCGCGCGCGAGCTCCGCCGACGTGAGTTCGAACGCGCCCGACGTGCGCTGCGCCGGGGCGGCCCCCGGCTGCGCCGCGTCGACGACATAGAGGTGCATGTAGCCGTCGCGCTCGGAGAGGAACCAGAGGCTCTGGCCGTCGGGCATCCAGCCCATGCCTCCCCCGCCGAACGGTCCGCCGCCGCCCTCGCGGATCCACGCGTCGTCGTGGAGCGCGTCGATGACGCGGGCCTTGCCGGATTCCGGGTCGAGGGCCACGATCCAGCGGTCCTTGAAATCCGCGGATCTCGCGGTCGCGACCACCAGGCGGCCGTCGGGCGACACCATCGGCGCCGACCAGCGCACGTCGCGGGGTTCGTCCTTGCCCTGGACCTTCGCGGTCCCGGCGAACGACGCGTCGGCCCAGACGCTCGTGCGGGTCTTCAGGTTGAGCACCGCGAGCCGCTGGCGGCCCTGGACGTCGCCGACCTTCGACCTCGAGGGGATGTCCTCGGTGTAGCCCGACTCGGTCACGTAGTTGGGGACCACCGCGTTCTTGGCCTCGGCCCGTTCGGCCACCAGCAGGAACACCCACCTTTCCGACGGATGGAGCGTGAACTGGGCCACGCTCTGGCGCTCGGTGATCTCGAATTCCGGAAGCGAGTCCTTCTTGCGCGTCTCCTCGCCGGCCTTCCGCTGCTCCACCGCGTCCCGGGTCGCCTGCAGCAGCGCCGCTTCCTGCTCGCGCACGAACTTCTGGCTGTCGGTGTCGCGCGTCTCGCGCCGCCTGGGCTTCACGTCGGTGAGCTGCTCGATCGAGCCGCCCGCGAGCGGGATGATGAACAGGTTGTTCTGCGAGACGAAGGTGACCGCCGTGTCGTGGCGCGCCCATCGCGGGCCGGATTCCGGCGCCGTCGTCCGGGTCACCTGCTGGCGCGTGCGGGCCACCGTGTCGAGGACGACGATGTCGCCGCCGTCGGCGAACACGACCCGGCGGCGCGCCTCGTCCCACGCGCCGCCGACCGGCGGGGCGAGCTTTCGCTCCTCGTCGGTCAGCCGCCGGGGGGTGGTCGTGTGCTGCGACAGCACGTAGGTCGCGCCGTCCTTCTCGCCGGGCTTGCGCCACTCGAAGAAGAGGTCACGGGAGTCGCCGGACCATCGCAGGCCTGACGGCGGATAGCCCACCAGGCCCGGGCCGCGCATGATGCTGTCGACCGTCAGGGTCAGTTTGCCCGGTGCGGCGCCCGCGCCGCCGCCAGGCGGCGCGGGCGGCTGGGCGGAGAGGGTCACCACCGCGAGAATCGGGAGGAGCAGGGCCGGCGCCGGCGACGGGATTCTCATAGACGGGCAACCTCGACGCGAGGATGGCAGAGGACTTGCAGCCAGGCCAGCGGCGCGCGCGCTGGCGCGGGACGGCCGACGGCGCCCGCGTCACCGGAACCGACGCCGGCAGCGCAAGCGGGTTCCGCGTTAGTATAACCGCAGGGGATTGGCTGAACCGCTCTCCGTCAGGTCTCGTCTATAGATCTCAGGACCGGCGCGCGCCGCCCTTGGTCCTGGGTTTCAGCCGTGGAGCAGATGGCAATGCGTCAAGACCGATTTCGAGTGGCACGGGTGGCAGTCGTCGCGTTGGTGGTGGCCGGACTGGCGCGGCCCGCGTTTGCGCAGGCCCCGGCGGCCCAGGCGCTTCCCAAGGGCCCCGTCCGGCAATTGTCGATGGAGGCCGCCATCAGCCTGGCGCTTCAGAACAACCTGGGCCTCCGGGTGGAGCGCATCAACCCCGAGCTCCAGGACCTCGCCATCGCCCAGGCCAGGACCGTCTGGACGCCGAACCTGACCGGGTCGCTGTCGACCACGAGCCGGACGAGCCCGATCAGCGGCTTCTTCTCCGGCGCGACCGACAAGCTGACGCGCGACAACCTCGCCACCAACGTCGGCGCGAACCAGGTGCTGCCGTGGGGCGCCAACTACGCTGTGGGCTGGGACACGAGCCGCAGCGAATCGAACAGCGTCTACGACAGCCCGAACCCGTCGCTGTTCAGCAACCTGACGTTCAGCTTCACGCAGCCCCTGCTCCGCAACCTCAAGACCGATTCGGCCCGCAACCAGCTCGTCATCAGCAAGATGAACCGGGAGGTCTCGGACATCGAGCTGCGCCAGACCGTGCTGACGACGGTGCGCAACGTGAAGTACGCCTACTGGGACGTGAAGGCGGCCGTCGCCGCGCTGCAGGTCGCGCGGCAGTCGCTCGATCTCGCGCGCGAGGCCCTTCGGAACAACAAGTCCAGGGTTGAGATCGGCACGATGGCGCCCATCGACATCGTCGAGGCGGAAGCCGAGGTGGCGCGCCGCACCGAAAACGTCATCGTGGCGGAAGCGGCGGTGAAGCGCAACGAGGACCGCCTTCGCACGATCATCCTCGACACCAGGGACGCCGACTACTGGGCCACGCACTTCGACCTGACCGAACAGCCGCAATTCGAGCCGACCACGGTTGACGTCGAAGAGGCCGTCCGGACCGCCCTCGGGAAGCGCACCGATCTGCTGCAGTCGCGGAAGAACATCGAGATGTCGAACACCAACCTCCGCTACCTGCGCAACCAGACGCTGCCGGATCTGAACGCGCAGGTCGGCTACGGCCTCAGCGGGCAGGGCGGGACGAAGTTGAACTTCGGGCCCGGCTTCCCGCCGCCGGTGATCGGGCAGATCGACGAAGGCTTCGGCACGATGATGAACCGGCTGTTTTCCAACGAGTACCACAACTGGTCGCTCGCCGTGCAGTTCTCGTACCCGATCGGCAACGGGAACGCCGAGGCCACCCTGGCTCGCAACCGGCTGCAGCTCACGCAGGCCGAGGTCCAGCTGCAGAACCTCGAATTGGAGGTCAACAGGTCTGTGCGCGACGTCGCGCGCAACGTCGAGACCAACCAACTCCGGCTCGCGTCGACCCAGGCGACGCGCAAGCTGATGGAACGCCGCATGGAGGCCGAGCAGAAGAAGTTCGCCGCCGGGCTCTCCACCAACTTCCTCGTGTTCCAGGCGCAGCGCGACCTGGCCGACGCCCAGTACTCCGAGCTGGTGGCCCTGCTCGACTACAACAAGTCGTTGGTGGATCTCGAGACTGTCCAGGAAGCGCCGACCGCCGGCTCGGCGGTCGTGTCGGTCGCGATAGGGAGATAGCGGGAAGAAGAAGCCAGAAGCCAGAAGCCAGAAGCCAGAAGAAGACCCACCGGGGCAGCTTGCCTCCTTCTGGATTCTGACAATCGTCAGTTGGCCCTTCTGGCTTCTTGCTTCTGACAAACGCCAGTGGGCCCTTCTGGCTTCCGACTCCTTCTCACTGCTACACTTCCCCCGTGCCGGGCATCACCGCCACCATCATCACGCTGAACGAAGCGGCGAACCTCGCGGCGGCGCTCGAGTCGGTCCGCTGGGCGGACGAGATCATCGTCGTCGACGCCGAAAGCGCCGACGACACGGTAGCGATCGCCCGGCGGTACACCGACCGCGTGATCGTGCGGCCGTGGCCCGGCTACATCGAGCAGAAGAACTTTGCGGCGTCGCAGGCGAGCCACGACTGGATCTTCTCGCTGGATGCCGACGAGCGCGTCACGCCGGAGCTGGCCGCGGAGATCAACGCGCTTGTCGCGGCCGGACTGCCGCGCCCCGGCTACCGCATGCCCCGGGTCAGCCATTACCTCGGGCGCTGGATACGGTCCACCGACTGGTACCCGGACTATCAGATGCGCCTCTACGACCGCCGCCGCGCGAAGTGGGCCGGGCGGTACGTCCACGAGTCCATCCAGGCCGTGGGCGAGCCCGGCCGGCTGCGGGCGGAACTCCAGCACTATCCGTACCGCGACGTGTCGCACCACCTGCACACGATCGATCGCTACTCCAGCCTGGCGGCGCGGCAGATGTTCGAGGACGGCCGGCGGACCGGGCCGCTCCGGATCGTGCTGCTCGCCGGCGCCGCGTTCCTGAGGAACTACCTGCTGCGCGGAGGCATCAGGGACGGGGCGGCCGGGCTCATCGTCTCGGTGCTCAATTCGTACTACGTGGCGGTGAAGTTCGTGAAACTGTGGGAAATGGAAAAGAAGCAAGGAGCAAGGAGCAAGAATCAAGAATGAGGGGAACTGCGGCATGTCTCAGCGAATCGTGGTTCTTCCTTCTGACTTCTTACGACTTGCTTCTTGCTTCTTGCTTCTGAGATGTTCACCCTCCACATCGACACCGCTCGCACGTGGCGCGGGGGACAGAACCAGGTCCTCCTGACGGTCGTCGGCCTGCGCGCGCGCGGCCACCGCGCGGTGCTCGTCGCGCATCCCGGCGGCGAGCTCGCGCGCCGCGCCAGCGAGGGCCACGATCTGGTCCGCCTCGCGCCGGCCCACGAGGTCGACTTCGCCGCCGCCTTCCGCTTCGCGCGGGTCGTGCGCGACCTCTCGCCCGATCTCATCCATGCCCACGATCCCCACGCGGTGTCGATGGCCTCGATGGCGCTCTCCACGATCTCGGACCGCCGGCGCCCGGCGCTGGTGATCGCGCGCCGTGTGGATTTCCACCTCAAGCGCAACGCGTTCTCGCGGTGGAAGTACAAGCAGGCGGACGCCGCCATCTGCTCGTCGAACGCGATCAGGCGCATGGTGATCGAGGACGGCATTCCCGAGGCGTCGGCCTTCACCGTGCACGAAGGCGTGCAGGTGGATCGCATCCAGGCGCTGCCGGCCGCCGATGTCTGCAAGGAGCTGTGGCTGCCGCCCGGCTCGCCCACCGTCGGCAACATCGGCGCGCTGGTGGCGCACAAAGGGCAGCGTTACCTCGTCGACGCCGCCCCCGCAGTGGTGCGGGCCCTGCCCGACACCCACGTCCTGATCTTCGGCGAAGGCGAACTGCGGCCCGCGCTGACCAGGCAGATCAAGCACCTCGGCCTCGAGCACCGCGTCAGCCTCGTCGGGTTCAGGGCCGACATCCTCTCGCTGCTCAAGGGCCTCGACCTGTTCGTGATGAGTTCTCTCACCGAGGGGCTCGGCACGTCGATCCTCGACGCGATGGCGGCCTCGAAGGCTGTCGTCGGCACCACGGCCGGCGGCATTCCCGAGGCGGTCGAAGACGGGGTGACCGGCCTGCTGGTGCCGCCGCACCGGGCCGACGCCCTCGCCGACGCAATTCTCAGGCTGCTCAACGACGCGCCGCTCCGGCGCCGGATGGGCGAGGCCGGGCTCGATCGGGTGCGCGCGCTGTTCAGCGTGGACGGGATGGTCGATGAGACCCTGGCCGTCTACGAGCGCGTGGCCGGCAGACCCCGCGCAGCGGGCAACGGGAGTCCCCCGCCGGCATCCTGAAGCCGCACAGGCCCTCCATCCCCAGGTGACACAGCGCGAAGTCGTACTTCACCGGATCCGAGGGGTCGATCTGCCGCAATGACGCGGTCATGGACGCCGCCATGCGCCAGCCCGGCGAGGCGTAGGTCGTCAATCCGAGGCACCGGCCGACGCGGATCACGTGCACGTCGAGCGGGATGATCAGGCGGGCGGGCGAGATGCGCGTCCAGATGCCGAAGTCGATGTCGTCGCGCCGGACCATCCAGCGCAGGAACAGGTTGAGGCGCTTGCAGGCGCTGGCTCCCGAGGGCAGCGGGAAGAACGCGTGCACGCCCGGACGTTGGTGGCGGCGGCCGTAGGCGGCCCGCAGGTCCACCGCCCGCGCACGCGCCCCGAACGACTCCAGCCCCGGGCCGATATCCGGCGAGGCCGGGTCGTCTCCGTCCAGGAAGAACTGCTCCAGCGACCCCGCGGTGTCGAGCATGTGCCGCAGGATCACCAGCAGGGCGACGATGTCACGGCCGCGCACCCAGCGATGGACCAACGCCAGGAACGGCCCGGCATGGCGTCCCGGCTCGAAGCCGCGCACGAAGGCCGCCGGCGACGGGCCCATGCGGGCCAGCGCGGCCCGGACCGAAGACTGGATGGACGCGACGCGGCCGAACGCCAGGCCCGCGGCCACGAAGGCGGCGATCTCCCGGTCGGCCGGCGAGGAGTAGTCACGGACGCAGTCGATCGGGTCCGCTGGCATTGACGGCCCTGCGCCCGCGCGATAGAGGCGGTCCAGGGAAGGCCTCAACGCCGCCGCGCGCGCGGGCGAAAGCATCCGGCGCGGTCAGAAGGCGGTCACGGGCCGGCCCGCCCGGCAGAGCGGGCACTCCGCAGCCGGAACGTTGTCGGGCGCCCGGTACTCCGCCAGCGCGATGTTGGGCACACCGACGTCCACGATGGGCTCCATGCGATCGTAGATCTCGACGGTCCCGATCACCGTGCCGCCGGCTTCGCGGACCAGGGCGGCGCACCGCTCGAACGTCTGGCCCGTGTTGCGCACGTCGTCGGCGAGCAGCACGCGCTTGCCGGCGATCTGCGATCGGTAGAATGACTTCAGCGCCAGGCCGCGCCCGCCGTCGGGCGCAAACGGCGCGAACAGGCGCGCCGGCTGCGTCAGCGCCCGCCGGCTGTCGAGGAGGCCGGCAATCGTGTGCGCCAGCAACGCCCCGCCGGTGACCGGGCCGGCGACCACGTCGGCATCTTCGACAAGAGACGCCGGCATCAGCTCGATGAGGTCCTGCGAGAACCGCCAGATCGTGGACGGGTACCGGAACAGCTGGTGGGGGTTCAGGTAGACCTGGCCGTGATAGCCGTTGCCGAAATCGAAATGCCCGTCGAGCATGAGCACTTCGAACCGCTGGAGGTCTTCCATCGCCTTCTGGCGGAGGTCTTCTCGGCGTCCCACGTCACGCCCTCCCCAGGCCGGCGACCTGCGGCACGCCGGGGTTGACAAACAGCGCGCGGCCGCCCACGACGGTGGCGGCCACGCCGCCGCGCAACGGCCACCCGTCGAAGGGCGTGTTGCGCGATTTCGAACGGAACGCGGCCGCCGCCACGGTCACGTTGAGCTCCGGCGCCAGGATGGTCAGGTCGGCCGGGTCGCCGGCCTGCAGGCGCCCTCCCGGCACGCGCAGGATGCGCGCCGGATTGGTCGACAGCAACTCGACCAGCCGCGCCAGGCTGATGACGCCGGCGTGCACGAGGCGGTCGAGGCTCAGCGACACGGCCGTTTCGAGCCCGACGATGCCGAACGAGGCGCGGTCGAACTCGACGCGCTTGTCGTCGGCGTGATGCGGCGCGTGGTCGGTGGCAATCGCGTCCACCGTGCCGTCGCTCAGGCCCTCGACGAGCGCGTCGCGATCGACGGCATGGCGGAGCGGCGGGTTCATCTTGAGGTTCGTGTCATACGCCAGCGGCGCGAGCAGCCGCTCGTCGCTCAGGATGAAGTGGTGCGGCGCCACCTCGCAGGTGACGCGCACGCCGCGCGCCTTGGCGGCGCGCACCGCGCGCAGCGCGCCGGCCGTGCTGAGATGGGCGATGTGCGCGTGGCTGCCGGTCATGGCGGCCAGCACGATGTCGCGCTCCACCATCACGTCCTCGCACGCGGAGGGAATGCCGCGCAGCCCGAGCTGCGAGGCGTTGAACCCCTCGTGGGCGACGCCTTCACCGGCCAGCGTCTTGTCTTCACAATGGTCGATGACCGGCAGCCCGAGCATCCCGGCGTACTCCAGGGCGCGCCGCATGAGCAGCGCCGTCGCCACCGGGCGGCCGTCGTCCGAATAGGCCACGCAGCCGGCCTCGCGCATGTCGGCCATCTCGGCCAGTTCCTTGCCGTCCGAGCCCTTCGAGACGGCGCCGATGGGATAGACACGAGCCAGGCCGGCTTCCGCGGCCTGCTTGAGGATGAACCGCGTCACGCTGGCGCTGTCGTTCACCGGGTTCGTGTTGGGCATGCAGGCCACGGCAGTGAAGCCGCCCGCGACGGCCGCCGCCGCCCCGGTGGCGACTGTTTCCTTGTGCTCGTACCCCGGCTCGCGCAGGTGGACGTGCATGTCGATGAACCCCGGGCAGACGACCAGCGACGGCCCGAGTTCCACGACCACGGTGTGGCCTGTTTCGCTTGGCGGGATCGCGACGTCGACGAGCGCGATGCGGCCGTCCTCGATCAGGACGTCGCGCGCCCCGTCCACGCCGGACGCCGGGTCGATCACGTGCGCGCCCTTAAGCAGCAGTCTCATCGTCGCCTCCTCCCGCCAGCAGGTAGAGCACCGCCATGCGCACCGCCACCCCGTTGGCCACCTGGTCGAGGATGACGGAGGCCGGCCCGTCGGCCACTTCCGACGCGATTTCCACGCCACGGTTCATCGGGCCCGGGTGCATGATGATGGCGTCCGGCTTCGCGAGCCGCACGCGCTCGGGCGTCATGCCGAACACCTGGAAGTACTCGCGCAGCGAGGGGAAGAAGCCGCCCTCCATCCGCTCCAACTGGATGCGCAGCATCATCACGGCGTCGGCGTCCTTCACCGCCTCCTCGACGCTCGTGGTCGCGTGCACGCCCATCTGCTCGATGCCCGCGGGCATGAGCGTGGGCGGCCCGCAGGCCCAGACCTCGGCGCCCATCTTGGCCAGCAGGTAGACATTGGAGCGGAACACCCGGCTGTGCAGCATGTCGCCGACAATGGCCACCTTCAGGCCCTGCAGGCGCCCCTTGCGCTCGCGGATCGTGAAGGCGTCGAGCAGGCCCTGCGTCGGGTGCTCGTGCATGCCGTCGCCGGCGTTGACGATCCCGGCCCTGCACGTGCGCGCGAGCAGGTGGCACGAGCCCGACGAGGCGTGGCGCATCACGATGAGGTCGGGGCTCATCGCCTCCAGGTTCAGCGCCGTGTCGATGAGCGTCTCGCCTTTGACCACGCTCGACGTCGCGATCGCGATGTTGAGCGTGTCCGCGCTGAGCCGCTTCTCGGCCACCTCGAACGACGTCCGCGTGCGCGTCGACGGCTCGTAGAACAGGTTGATGACCGTCTTGCCCCTCAGCGCCGGCACCTTCTTGATCGGCCGCGCCGACACTTCTTTCATCGCCTCGGCGGTGTCGAGGATCAGGGAAATCTCCGACGGGGTCAGGTCGGCGATGCCCAGCAGGTCCTTCCCGCGGAGGCGCGCGGCGTTGTCGCTCATGCCCGCTCTCCTTCGGCCTGGTCCAGGGTGACGTCGTCGCGCCCGTCGATCTCGGCGAGGCGCACGTGGATGGTCTCGCGCCGCGACGTGGGCACGTTCTTGCCCACGTAGTCGGCCTTGATGGGCAGCTCGCGGTGGCCGCGGTCGACGAGCACCACCAGCTGAATCGTCTTCGGCCGGCCGAAGTCGATGAGCGCGTCGAGCGCCGCCCGGATCGTCCGCCCCGTGTACAGCACGTCGTCGACGAGGACGATGTGCCGGTCGTCGATCGAGAACGGGATCTCCGTGCGCCGCACGATCGGTTGCGGGCCCACGGCTGTCTTCATCAGGTCGTCGCGGTAGAGCGTGATGTCGAGGGCGCCGGTCGCCACCTCGACGCCGGTGATCTCGCGGAGGCTCGCGGCGAGCCTCCTGGCGATCGGCACGCCGCGCGTGCGGACGCCGACCAGCGCCAGATCGCCCACGCCGCGATTGCGCTCGACGATCTCGTGCGCGATGCGGGTGAGCGACCGGCTGATGCGCTCACTGTCCATCAGGATGGGCACACGGACCTCCATTGGGGGCGAATGAAACGGGGGCTGGGGGCTTGGCGCTAGGCGCTAGTGGGACAACCCGTCGCGCGGCGCGTCGGGGTTCGGTCAATAGATGGTTCCCCGGTAGGGGGCTGCGGGCTGGTGCGGGAAGGTGGACCACAGAACCTCTCTTTGCGGTATCTCGTACCGCGTTTAAAGAGTAGCCGACAGTCTATCAGAAATCGTCGGGCGATCGCGGCAGGAGTCGCGTGTCCGGATCTCGAACCAGCGCCCAGCGCCTAGCCCCTACAACCCGACTGACATCCCCGAGTGCTACTCGTACGACGGGATGTACGTGATCGGCCTTCCCGCGCTGAACGCCGGCGCGAAAATGTCCGTGCGGGCAAACCCGTCCATGTCCCGGCCGACCGGCAGGCCGAAGAAGTACAGGATGGTGGGCACCACGTCCACGACCGACCCGCGTGTCAGCCGCCCCGGCCTTACGTCGGTGCCGTAGGCGAAGAGGAAGCCGTCCGGTGCCGGCTCGTGGGTGCCGCTCGGCTCGGGATTGCCGACGGTGCGCTCGAGCAGCCGCTTGCCGACGCTCATCGGCTCCATGCCGAACCCCGACACGACCAGCAGCAGGTCGCCGGGCCGGAGCGTCGTCATCACGCGCCCCAGCATCTGGTCCACGGCGGCGTAGTGGGCCACCAGGACGCCGCCGTAACGCTGCAATTCCGCGTCGGACACGTCACCGAACGCCCCGGGAAGGGTGTACCGGAGGAAGTGATGACCGACCGCGTCCAGACATTCATAGCGCACGGCCTGAAAGCGGCTCGGGTAGCGCTCGTCGAGCGCGATCGCGATCTGTTCGTGCACCCGGTCGGCGGCGCAGGGGCGCGCGAGCAACTGACCCGCGTCGTCCAGCGGCTTGGGTGGCGAGACCGGGATTGCGCGACGCGCCTCTGCCGCCGCCGTCACCGCCGCTGGCGCCGCGTCCCTGGGCCAGATCACCCCGATGTTCTCGACATCGACCACCGACGCGTACCGGCGCTCGAACTGGTCCGACACGAGGTAGCCCCTCACGTCGCGAGCCGGCTGGGTTCCCGACCAGTTCACGACGCCCACCGGCACCCCCTGCGCTCCGAGCAGGCTCCAGACGGGCCGTGCGGCCAGGTCGCGGCTCTCGTGCACCTGCTCGCGGAGAAAGCCATATTCCACCAGCGCGTGGGAGTAACAGTAATCGGGAAGCACCTCGATGGCCGCGTCGCTGGCCAGCGGGGTATAGGTAGCCGACGACCGGATGCCGTTCTTGAACGGCAGCTTGCCGGTGGCGACCGCCGTCCAGACCGGCCCCGGCTGCGTGGGCCTCATCGTGGCCAGGTGCAGCGAGGCGCCGCGCTCGAGCAGGCGCTCGAAATTCGGGAGGCGTCCCTCGACGGCCGCCGGGGCGATCAGGTCGAGCGACGCGCCCTCGAGCAGGACCATGACGACCCTCGCCCCGCCGGCCTGGCCTGCGGCCCCCGCCGTCATCGCCGGCCATCGGGCCGCCCTCGGCGCCTCGGCCCCCGGACCGCGGAGCATCAGCGGAACCGCGATCGAGACCATCAAGGCCGCAGCCAGCAGCGCGGCTCCCGGCCTCGAGCTGTGCCGGCCGGCCCAGCGGTGGCCGAGCGCCAGCCCCACCATGATGGCCGCGCAGATCGTCAGCACGGCCGCACCGCCGGTCATGCGCGCGGCGGCCTCGGAGTCGATGAAGGGCGCGAGCCCCCGCAGGTTGACCCACGTCAACAGGGCGGCGACGCCGGCGCTTGCCGAACAGAGCCAGACGAGGAACCTGAAGCTAATCCAGCCGGGCGAAATCACCTCGGTGGCCAGGATCTGCCGCAGGACAATGAGCGCGTAGAAGACGGTGGCGGCGTGGAACCCGTACGACAGGACCAGCGTGACGGTCAGGCCCGGGATGCCCATCAACGGATAGCCCGGATTGATCTGCAACACGAGAATCGTGAGGTAGAGGGCGAACGCCAGGCCCCCTATCAGCGAGTTCGTGAGCATTCGCAGGTATCGCATCGGTTCCTGGCCGCCTCGCGCTCCATGCTACCCCATAGGGGCTAGGGGCTAGGCGCTCGGGGCTAGTCAGCTGAGCTGTTCAACTGCCACCAACGCGGCGAGAGCAGCGTCCGACTAGCCCCGAGCGCCTAGTCCCTAGCCCCTAGAATGTATACTTCCCCCATGCCGCCGCTGGACGTCCCGGCCCTGGTTCTGCGCAATACGCACCTCTCCCCCGACTACAACGTGCTTCACCTCGAGGCCCCGGCCATCGCCGCCGCGAGCCAGCCCGGGCAGTTCGTGATGATTCGGACCGCCGCGGGCACCGACCCGCTGCTCAGGCGGCCGTTCTCGGTCTTCGAGGTCCTGCGCGATGCCGCCGGGTCGCCCTCCGGCATCTCGGTCTTGAGCAAGCGGATCGGCCCCGGCACGGCGCGCCTGTACGACGCCGCCGCTGGAGATCGCCTCCTGGTGCTCGGCCCGCTCGGGAAGCCGTTCTCGCTCGTGTCGCCGCCGGCTGAGGCCTGGATGGTGGCGGGCGGCGTCGGGCTGGCGCCCTTCGCCACGCTCACCGAGGCGCTCAGGAGCACGGGCGCCCCGGCGCGCCTGTTCTACGGCGGCCGCACGCGCGCGGATCTGTTCTACCTGGACTGGTTCGCGTCGCGCGGCGTGACGCTGGATCTGGCGACCGAGGATGGTTCGCTCGGCGCGCATGGCCGGGTCACGGCTCCGCTCGACGACGCGCTCCGCGCGCGCGCGGCCAGCCTCCCGGTGACGCTCTATGCCTGCGGTCCGGAGCCGATGTTGAAGGCGGTGGCCGGCCTGGCCCGCACCTACGGCCGCTCATCGCAGCTGTCGACCGAGCGGATCATGGGCTGCGGTCTCGGCGGGTGTTACAGCTGTGTCGTGCGCGTGCGCGAGGCCGGGGGGGCGCCGCACTTCGTGCGCTCGTGCCTGAACGGCCCGGTGTTCAACGGCGACGACCTGGTCTGGGAGTGACGGTGGATCTCAGCGTCCGCATCGGCTCGCTCGTCCTGAAGAGCCCGCTCATGTCCGCGAGCGGCTGTTTCGGCTACGGCCTCGAGTACGCCGACATCGTCGACCTCTCCTCGCTGGGCGCGGTCGTGGTGAAGGGCCTCTTCCTGAAGGAGCGCGAGGGCCACCCGCCTCCCCGCATCGTGGAGACGCCCTCGGGCATGCTCAACGCGATCGGCCTGCAGGGCATCGGCGTGCACCGGTTCGTCCGCGAGAAGATGCCCGAACTGCGGCGCCTCGGCGCGGTCGTCATCGTCAACGTCTGCGGCAGCTCGATCGACGAGTACGCCGAGGTGACGCGGATCCTGTCCGATTGCGAGGGCGTGGCCGCCATCGAGCTCAACATCTCGTGCCCGAACATCAAGGAAGGCGGCATCCAGTTCGGCTGCAACCTCGCGAGCACGGGCGAGGTGGTGGCGGCGGTCCGGCGGGCGACGGCGCTGCCCCTCATCCCGAAGCTCACGCCCAATGTCACCAGCGTCCCGTCCTTCGCGCGCGCGGCCGAGGAGAACGGCGCCGACGCCGTGTCGCTCGTGAACACGTTCCTGGCCATGGTGATCGATCCCGAGACGCGCCGGCCGGCGATTTCGAACGGGATGGGCGGCCTGAGCGGCCCGGCCATCCGCCCGATTGCCGTGCGCATGGTGTACGAATGCGCGAAGCAGGTCCGCATCCCGGTCATCGGCATGGGCGGCATCAGCAGCGCCCGCGACGTCCTGGAGTTCATGATTGCCGGTGCGACGGCCGTACAGGTGGGCACGGCCAATTTCGTTGATCCGTTCATCTGGCCCAGGCTCCAGGCGGGGATCGAGGACTACATGACGCGCCACGGGGTGGCCCGGGTGGCGGACCTCGTGGGCACGGTGGACTTCTGATGCGGCATGAGGCGAGGGTCGACAGATGGCGTCAGTGAATCCCGTAATCGTCGCGCTCGATGTCGATAGCCCGGCGAAGGCGCTCGCGCTGGCCGGCACGCTGCGCGGCGCGGTGGGCGCCGTCAAGGTCGGCAGCCAGTTGTTCACCGCGGCCGGCCCCGACATCGTGAGGCGGCTCACCGAGGCCGGCCACCGGGTGTTCCTTGACCTGAAGTATCACGACATCCCCAACACGGTGGCGAGCGCGGCGGCCGAGGCCGCCAAGCTCGGGGCCTGGATCATCGACGTCCACGCCAGCGGCGGCCTCGCCATGATGAAGGCGGCGCGGGAGGCGGCCCACGCGAGCGCCGCGAAGGCCGGCGTGCCGCCCCCGCTTATCATCGCCATCACGGTCCTCACCAGCTTCGACCAGAACACGCTGGGCTCGATAGGAGTCCCGCGCCAGGTCATCGAGCAGGTCGACGCGCTGGCCTGGCTCGCCCAGGAAGCCGGCGCTGACGGCGTGGTGGCGTCGCCCCAGGAAGTGGGACGCCTCCGCGCAGCCAGAGGCGACCGCTTCGTGCTGATCACGCCGGGCATCCGTCCCGCCGATCCACCAGGCGCGGCACCCAGGCCGAGAGACGATCAGGCCAGAACGATGACGCCGGCAGAAGCGGTCGCGGCCGGCGCGAACTACATCGTGGTGGGCAGGCCGATCATCGCCGCGCCCGACCCGCGCGCCGCGGCCGAGCAGATTGCCGCCGCCGCGGGCGCCTGACCGCCCGCGGCATACAATACGCGTGTGGATCGACTGCTTGAAGCCACCGCGCGCGCCGAGCGCGATCATTTCTGGTTCCGCGGCTTCCGCCGTTTCGTGTCGCCGATGCTGGACCGCGCGTCCGCGGGCCGGCGGGATCTTCGCCTGCTCGACTGCGGGTGCGGCACCGGCACCAACCTGCGCGTGCTGCTCGAGCCGTATGGCAGGGCCTGGGGATTCGACCTCACGTGGACCGGCCTGCAGTTCGCCCGCGGTTCCGGCGTCACGCGCGTGGCGCAGGCCAGCGCCGCGGCGATCCCGTATCCCTCGGCGGCATTCGACATCGTCACGTCATTCGACGTCCTCTACTGCCTGCCCGACGGAATCGAGCGGGAGGCGATTCGGGAAATGTGGCGGGTCCTCAGGCCGGGCGGCGCCGCGATCATCAACGTTGCCGCGATGGAGATCCTGCGCGGCAATCACTCGGTGCTCTCGGCGGAGTTGAGGCGCTACAGCCGCGCCAGCCTGCGCGAGCGGCTCGAGCGCGCGGGGTTCGGCGTCGAGCGGATGACCTACACGAACGCGGCGATCTTCCCGGTCATGCTCGCCGTGCGGGGCGTGCAGCGGATGACGGGGCTGGCCGGGGAACACGAGGCGGGGGCCGAAATCACCGTGCCCCCCGCGCCGATCAACGCCGCGCTCGGCGCGCTGCTCGCGGTCGAGGCGGGCGTCGTGCGGGCCTTGCCGATGCCCTTCGGGAGTTCGCTTCTCTGCCTGGCTAGGAAGCCGGCTTGAGTGTCACCAGGTAGATGCGGAGGCCGAGCGCGCGTTGGTCAGCGCCCTGGCCCCGGTCGGCAGGCCTGAAGAACTGGTCTGTTTCGATCGTGATGGCGCCGCCAGACGACGTGAGCGCCGCCGCCGGCACGCGGAACGACCACGCGAAGTCGTTGCCGGCCTCGGCGCTCAACAACTGGGCGCTGCCGGCCGACGCGCGCACGCGAGACGGCCGATCGAAGTAGCGCCGGGGGGACTCCCCCACGATCTGCAGTTCGACGTCGCGATCGGTGACCGAGCTGCGCACCACCGCCTTCTGACTGGCCCAGCGCCAGGAGACGCCCTGGAGAGGCGCGTACTCGGGTTCCTGCCAGCCGTCGGCGAAGCCCAGCATTGGCGTGTCGGGGGCCTGCAGGTCGAACTGGTCAATCGCGATGACACCCGCGTTCGCGCCGTCGTTCGCGGTGGCCTGGATCTCGAGCGCGCACCAGCGCTCGGCGCTTGTGAGTGTGCCGGGCGCGAGCGGGATGAACCTCAGGAACGACGGCTCCGACGGCGCCACGGTCCAGCGCTCGATTTCACGGCCGTCGATGCGCACGGTCACGAGGGCCTCGGGACCGGATCCGCTTCCGAGGTGGCGCCCTCCGATCATCATCGTCGCCGCGCCGTCCCGCGGCCGTATCCACGCGCGGATCGGGCCTCTGCCGAGTCCTGTGCCGTCGGCCCGCGCCACGCCGGCAGTCTCTGGCGTCAGGTGCCACCCTTCCCCGGCAAACCATCCCGGCTCGTTGATGACGACCCAGCGCAGGACGTTCGGGCGGATGCCGCCCAGGTACACCCGGCTGGAGAACGGCCACGCGTACTCGGCGCGGAGGATCCGCGACCGCGGATCCACCAGCGCCAGATCCGTCCGCCGCGGATCCGCGAGGAACCATACGGGGCCGCGCGCGCCGGCCCGCCACCGCTTCACCAGTTCGAGCCATTCGTGCTTCGGCGGCGCAGCCAGCGCCGTCGCGCGGCCGATTCCGTCGGCTTCCACCGGCCGCGCGAACGGGTGGTGCATGCCGACGCTCATGCCGCCGTCGGTGTCGGCATCCTTCCTGATCTCGGCAAGAGCGCGCGAGACGGGCCCGCCGGCGCGGGCATAGCTCGCCGTGACCGGCGTTGTCGTCACCCCGAGCGTGACCGCGAGCATCGCGGCGAATGTCAACCCGCCCAACGGCGACGGCGCGTAGAGTCCCCGGGTCGAGAGGTACGCCACGGCCGGCACGAGCGGCAGCGCATACCGCGTGGTCACGGTTTCCTGGAAGAGCAGGTGAAAGACCGCGTAGGGCACGAACGCGACGATGATCGCCAGCAGCGCGCGCCGGCCGCGCCAGAGCAGGACCGCGGCGCCAATCGCCGCAGGCAGTACGACGAACCATCCGGCGCCGGCCCAATGGCGGATGAACGTCTCGTAGAGCGCGAACGCCAGCTCGCGAACCGTGAAGCCGTTGGCCAGCAGGTCCACGCCCGACCAGTCTTCGCCCGCCTGCGCGCTGAACGCGGCGTAGTACGCGCCCGGACCTCCGCTTGCGATGACCAGCGGGACGAACCACAGCAGCGTGCCCGCGGCCAGCCAGAAGAGACCGCCGACGAGCGCCCCGGCGGCCCCTCGCCCCGCGCGATCGGCAATCGCCAGGACGAGCAGCGGCAGCGTCAGCCAGGCGGCCTGCGATCGGAACCCGATGGCCACCGCCGACACGAAGGCCCCGAGCAGGATGAGCCGGCCCGACTGGATCGCTGCCGGAGACGATGGCGACTCGCCAGCGGCCGAAACCGAACGCTGCCGGACGATCGCCGTCAGAAGAATCGCCTGCGCGGCGAGCGAGACCGCCAGGCCCGCGGTGTCGCTCATCGGCCGGGACGCCGTCATCCAGAAGAGCGGCGCCATCATCGTGAGGGCCGTCGCCACAGCCGGGCGTCCGAGCCACTCGCCCACCCGCAGCTGGTGGAGGCGCGCCGGGGGGTGCGCCAGGCCGCCGTCCAGCGCGTCGAGCGCGCCAAACAGCCGGAGCAGCGCGAACGCCGACAGCGCCCCGAACAGCGCTCCCCAGACGGCGAGTGCGGGAGGCTCGCTCAACACCACGTTGGCGGCTTTCCCCAGCGCCATGTACAGCGGATAGCCCGGCGGGTGAGGCCGGTGCCGGCCGGGATCGAAGTCCCGCAACCCGAGCGCGAAGTTGACCGAGTCCACGTCTTCGAGGGTGGACGCGAGAAACGGCAGATGGCCGAGGAGGAAGACGAGCGCCAGGACACCCGCGATCCACCAGGCCCGCGAACCTCGCCTGACCGGCGCGAGCGGGTCGGTCACCGCAGGCCTCACACCGGCTGCAGGCGAACGCCTTCGTTGAGGCTGCCCATCCTGTAGCCCTGCAGATCGAGCGTGATGTAGCGGTAGCCGACGGCCTTGAGGCCGCCGACAATGGCGTCGCGCGTCGCCGGCTCGAGGGCCCTGGCCATTTCGCCGGGCCCGAGCTCTACGCGGGCCACCTCCCCGTGGTGGCGGACCCGGCAGACACGGAACCCGAGAGCGAGGAGCGCGTCCTCGGCTCGCTCGATCATGGCGAGCTTCTCGGCCGTCACTTCCGAATGGTACGGAATGCGCGACGACAGGCACGCCGAGGCCGGCTCATCCCACGTGGGCAGCCCGGCGCGGCGCGAGAGCTCGCGAATCTCCGCCTTGGTGAGGCCGGCATCATCGAGCGGGCTGCGCACGCCAAGCTCCCGGGCGGCCTTGCGCCCGGGCCGGTAGTCGCCGCGGTCGTCCGCGTTCGCGCCATCGAGCACGGCGGCGATGCCGCGCGCCTGCGCGAGCGCGTTCAGCTGCGTGAAGAGCTCCTGCTTGCAGTAGTAGCAGCGATCCGGATCGTTGGCGCGGTACTCGGGCTTCTCCATCTCGCCGGTCACGATAAACTCGTGGTGGAGGGCGTACTCGCCGGCCAGGCGCTCTGCGATCGCACGGTGCCGGGACGGATAGCTGGGGCTGTCGGCGGTGATGCAGTGCGCCGCGCCGCCCAGCACCGACGTGGCCGCCCAGGCGAGGTAGGCGCTGTCGGTGCCGCCGCTGAACGCCACGATGACCGAGCCCAGTCCGGCGAGCTCCCGGCGCAGGTGCGCGTCTTTCTCAAGCAGCCGGGCTTCGTCAGCGGGCGTCATCGCGGGCGCGGACGTGGTGGTCACTCGTCGTCGTCCTCTTCGGCCTCTTCCTCGTCGGACTCGAGATCCTCCTCTTCGTCCTCCTCGTCCTCGTCGTCGGAGGCGACCTCGAATTCGATGGGGTTGAGGCCGATGATTTCGAGCGTCACCCCGCAGTTGTCGCAATCGAGGGTGTCGCCCCGGTCCACGTCGTACTCGTCAATGTCGATCTCGAACTCACACTCAGGGCAGATTGCCATACCGCCTCCTCAACGGGCCGCGCGCGGACCGGCCGCGCGCCGCAGGCCCGGGGCCTTCCCGGCGGCGTTCGCGTAAATGATGACACGCCGACGGTTGTCGCGACGGGAGCCTGGATTATAACGACAAGCCAATCCGGGCTGCAACGAATCGGGCTAAGGTTCCGGCGCGCTCAATCCGATACACTTGCACAGAATGACAATGGCGGGCGCCGAACACAAGACCGTCGTGATTGCCGATGATACCCCGTTCGTGCGCGACCGGTTCAAGGCCGCCATCGAGCACGCCGGGCACCGCGCCTTCACCGTCCGGAGCGCGGCCGAGCTGCTGGCCAGGGTCCGGGCAGACCTGCCGGACATCGATCTGGTGGTGGTCGACCTCCGGCTGCCTCACGCAGGCGGGGTCGACCTGGTGCGGTCGATCCGGAAACTCGACGGCGGCCGGCTGCCGATCCTCGTCTTCAGCGGCACGATCAGCGGGGCATCCGAGGTCCGTGACCTGGCCAATCTCGGGATTGCCGGGTACGTGAACGAATACAGCACCTCGAACCAGATCCTGCCGTCGCTCGCGCCGCACCTGTTCCCCGACAACTTCAACCGCCGGAACAGCCCGCGTGTGTCACTCGGGATCCCGGTGGCCTACCGTTTCGGCAACACCATCGCCGCCGCCGTGACGCTGAACCTCGGCCGGGGCGGGCTGGCGATCCGCACCATGAGCCCGCTCGAGTCGACCACCCGCGCCCGGGTCCGCTTCCGCCTGCCCAATTCGAAGCGCGACGTCGATGCGGATGCCTGCGTCGCCTGGAGCGACCGGCGCGTCGGCATGGGCATGCAGTTCGAGCGCATCGACGCCGCCGACCAGGCGGCCGTCGAAGAGTTCGTCGACACGCAGTACCTGCAGCACGCCAACTAGGGGCTAGGGACTAGGGGCTAGGCGCTAGGGGCTAGTCCATCTCGTTGCGACGACGACAACCCACCTGCGCCGCGATTGCGGCGTCCGACTGCCTCCCAGTGCTCACGTCCCGTCCCTCGTGCCTGAAGGAACTAGCGCCCAGCGCCTAGACCCTAGCGCCGGCCGTAGTACAGTTCCCCCCGGAGGCAGGTCATGGACCACTCGGTGTTCGGCCCGGGCGAAATCGCCTGGCGCCTGGCGGCCGTTCTGGCCCTGGTGTTCGCCAACGGCTTCTTCGTGGCGGCCGAGTTCGCGCTCGTCACGGTGCGCAAGACGCGCATCGACCAGCTGATTGCCGAGGGCAGCAGCCTGGCGAGGCCGGTGCGGCGGGCGATCACGGATCCGGACAGCTACATCGCGGCCACCCAGCTCGCCATCACCATGACCAGCCTCGGTCTCGGCTGGATTGGCGAGCCGGCGGTCTCCTCGATCATCCAGCCCGCGCTGGGCCTGCTCCCCGTCCCCCTGCACACGGCCACCTCGCGCACCCTCTCGGTCGCGCTCGGGTTCGCTGTGATCACCGCGCTCCACATCGTCCTGGGCGAACTCGCGCCGAAGACGGTCGCCCTTCAGCACGCGGAGCGCACCGCGCTGGTGGTCGGCCGGCCGACCGAGCTCTTCATGCGGGTCTTCTGGCCGTTCATCACGGTGCTGAACAGCACGGGCCGCTGGGTCGTCCGGCTGCTCGGCCTGAAGCCGCCGAGCGGGAGTTCGCTCGTCCATTCGGAAGAGGAGCTGAAGATGCTGGTGACAGCCAGCCAGGAGGCGGGCGTCCTCGAAGAGGAAGAAGAGCAGATGCTCCACCGGGTGTTCGGGTTCGGCGACCTGACCGCCGGCCAGGTGATGCTGCCGCGCACCGAGATGCTGGCGTTGCCCGTGCGCATCGCACGCAAGGACCTGCTCGAGCGCCTCTCACAGGCGACGCAGCTTGTCATTCCCGTTTACGGCACTGGCCTCGACGACATCGTCGGCCAGGTCCGGATGCGGGACCTGCTCGGCGTGGTGGCCGGGTCGGCGGACGGCGTGGACCTGGCCCCGATGCTGCACGAGCCGCTCACCGTCCCTGAGACGCTCAAAGCCGACGACCTGCTGACGGACATGCGCAAGCGCCGCACGCCCCTCGCCATCGTCATCGACGAGTACGGCGGCACGGCCGGGATGGTGACGTTCGAGCGCCTGATGGAGCGCATCGTGGGCGAGATCGGGTCCGCCGACGAGGGCGGGACATCGGCCATCACGGTCCTGACCGACGGCTCGGCGCTCATCGACGGGCTGGCGCTGACAACGGACGTGAACGTGCAGTTCGGGCTGCGGATCGACGAGGACCTCTACGACACCATCGGCGGCTACGTGCTCGGGCGCCTGGGCCGGCGGCCAAGGCTCGGGGACACCGTCGAGGTCAACGGGCGGAAGATCCGGGTGGAAGCGCTCGACGGACTGCGCGTGGCGCGCGTGCTGCTGTCGACGCCGTCGTAACTAGTCATAGCGCAGCAGCCGCAGTCCGTTGCCGATGACAAGCAGCGAGGCGCCCATGTCGGCGACGACAGCCATCCAGAGGGTGGCCATGCCGAGCCCGGCGAGGGCGAGGAAGACGGCTTTCAGCCCGAGCGACACCGCGATGTTCACCTGGATGTTGCGGACGGTCGAACGGCTGAGGCGAACGGCGTAGGGGATCCGCAGGAGCTCGTCCGACATCAACGCCACGTCCGCCGTCTCGAGGGTGGCGTCGCTCCCGGCAACGCCCATCGCGATGCCCACGTCGGCGGCGGCGAGGGCGGGCGCGTCGTTGACGCCGTCGCCAACCATGGCCACGGCGCCGTAGGCCGCCTTGAGGTCGCGGATCGCCGCGAGTTTGTCCTGCGGGAGGAGGCCGGCCCGCACCTCGGTCACGTCCATCGCCGCGCCGATGCGCCCGGCCGTGCTCGCGTGGTCGCCGGTCAGCAGCGCGATGTGAGAAATGCCGGCGCGGCGCAACAGAACGATGGCCTCTCGGCCGGTCTGGCGCACGGCATCGGCCACACTGATGACGCCGGCGGGCGTGCCGCCCGCCGCGATCAGCACGATCGTGCGGTCGTCACCGGCCATGGCCGCGGCCGCGGCGTCGATCTCCGGCGGATACCATCCGCGTTCTTCGAACAGGCGGCGGCTGCCGACCACCACCGGCACGCCTTCGACCTCGGCCGAGGCTCCACGACCCGGCAGCGCCTGGTAGGCGCCGCACGGCGCCATCGCGACGCCTTCGTCACGCGCCGCGCGCCTGATGGCGCGGCCGATGGGATGCTCCGAGCGGCTCTCGATGGATGCGGCCAGCCTCAGCACGTCCGCGCGCGTCCACGGCGCGACCGCCAGGACGCCGACCACCGCCGGCGTGCCGTGCGTCAGCGTGCCGGTCTTGTCGAACGCCACGCACCGGACGCGGCCGAGCGTCTCGAGGTGGCGGCCGCCCTTGATGAGCACGCCCTTCCTCGCCGCGCCGGCCAGCGCGGACACGATCGACACGGGCGTCGACAGCACGAGCGCGCAGGGGCACGAAATCACCAGGAACACCAGCGCGCGATAGACCCAGACCGGCCACGGTTCGGCAAACAGCAGCGGCGGGACAACGGCCACCACGCCCGCGAGGCCGACCACGGCGGGCGTGTAGACCCGCGCGAAGCGTTCGACGAATGTCTGCGAGGGCGCCCGCTCCGACTGGGCGTGCTCGACCAGGTTGATGATCCGGTCCAGGGTGGTGTCGCCCCGCAGGTGGGTCACCCGCACCGTCAACGCCCCGTGGCCGTTGATGGTCCCCGCGAACACCTCGTCGCCGGGCCGCTTGCCGGCGGGCCGCGACTCGCCGGTGATGGGCGCCTGGTTGACCTCGCTGTCGCCGGTGGCCACCACGCCGTCGAGCGGGATCTTCTCCCCGGGCCTGACCACGAGGACGTCGCCGATCGCCACGCTCTCCACCGCCACGCTGACGTCCCGGCCGCCGCGGTGCACGAGCGCCTCGTTCGGCGCGAGTGCCATCACGGCCCGGATGGCGAGGCGGGCCCGCTCCATGCTGCGCGACTCGATCCACTGCGCCAGCGCGAACAGGAAGGTGACCGCGGCCGCCTCGGACCACTGGCCGATGGCGATGGCCCCGGCAACCGCGATGAGCATCAGCGCGTTGATGTCGAGGGCGAACAGGCGCGCGGCCAACCACGCGCGCTTCGCCCAGTACCAGCCGCCCGCGGCGATCGACAGGGCGAACAACGCGCCCGTCACCGCGGCCGGCGCCCCGAACCAGCCCAGCGCCATGCCCGCGGCCACGGCGGCGCCGGACGCGACGAGAAACGGTTGCCGGCTGTCGCGCGGCCTGGCGGTGATCCGCGACGCCGTGTCATGGTCCAGCCACGCGCGCATCCCCGTGCCATTCACGGCCTCCGCGATGGCCGCCGCCGAGAGCTGCGCCGCGTCGTGCGCGACGCGGAGCGTGCCGCCGACAACATCGGCGCTCATCGCTTCGAGCCCGCGCAGCGGCTTGAGCCGGCGCTCGAGGATGGCCACTTCCTCCTGGCAGTCCATCCCCTCGACGCGGAACACCGACTCCGCGTGGATTTCACAGACCGGGCAGGACGGTACGGGGCGGCTCATGATCAGGCGCTAGAGGCTGGGCGCTAGGCGCTAGTCAGCCAAGCAGTCCCGCTGGCAGGCCACCATGCGGCGACAGCCGCGTCCGACTAGCCCCCAGCGCCCAGCCCCTAGCCCCTTCCATCGTAGCAGTATTGACACACTCTCTCCGCGATCGGTACGATCAGGGACTGGTACTCAGTGCCACGTGCCGCACGTCTGGCATGTCTCCGGCCGACGGACCGGCCCGAGCGTCCAAATTTCGATCGCGGCGGCCGCCTGTCTCGCGGCCCGTTCGGTCAATTCGTTTGCTGTCAACATATTCACGGAGAACGCTGTGATCGAGGTCCAGCACCTCACGAAGCGCTACGGTCGCATCACCGCCGTCAACGACGTCTCGTTCCGCGTCGAACGCGGCGAGATCCTCGGGTTCCTCGGGCCGAACGGCGCCGGGAAGACGACGACGATGCGCGTCATCACCGGGTACATGCCGGCCACCGAGGGCCGCGTCGTCGTCGCCGGGTTCGACGTCTTCGATCAGCCGATCGAGGCCAAGCGGCGGATGGGCTATCTGCCCGAGACGCCCCCCTTGTACCCGGACATGACCGTTCGCGAGTACCTCACCTTCGTCGCGCGCATCAAGGGCGTGGCGGCCCGCGAGCGCAAGACCCGCGTCGAGCGGGCCATGGCGCGCACCCGGGTCGCCGACATGAAGGACCGGCACTGCGGCAAGCTCTCGAAAGGCTACCGCCAGCGCGTCGGCCTCGCCCAGGCGCTCATCCACAACCCGGACGTGCTGGTGCTCGACGAGCCCACCGCCGGCCTCGATCCGAAGCAGATCATCGAGACCCGGCAGCTCATCCACGAACTGGCCGGCGATCACACGATCATCCTGAGCACGCACATCCTGCCCGAGGTCGCGCAGACGTGCCAGCGCGTGGTCATCATCAACAAGGGCCGGGTCGTGGCGGTCGACACCCCCGCGAACCTGACCCGCCAGCTGAGCGGTGCGGAGACGATGTACGTGCTCGTCGACGGCGGCGACGCGGCCGGCCTGCTCCAGGGCATTGCGGGCGTCACCCGCGTGGCGGTGGCCGACCAGCACGGGTCGGCCGTCGGCTACGAAGTGGAGAGCGCCCGCGGCGAGGACCTGCGGCGCGACCTGGCGCGTGCCGTGGTGTCGCAGGGCCTGGGCCTGCTCGAGCTGCGGCCGCAGCGCATGAGTCTCGAAGCGGTCTTCCTCCAGGTGACGACCGAGGAAGACGCGGGCAAGATGGAGCCGGCGGAGGAGGCCACGGCATGAGCAACATCCTGGCGATCGCCCACAAGGAAATCCGGTCGTACTTCGCGTCGCCGATCGCCTACGTGGTGATCGGGCTGTTCGCGCTCCTGTTCGGCTACTTCTACGTGGCGATCCTCGACTGGTTCGTGCGGCAGGGCATGATGGGCGGCATGGGCATGCAGGCCGCGCCGCTCAACCTCAACCAGCAGTTCGTGCGGCCGCTGCTGCTGAACGCCACCGTCGTGCTGCTCTTCGTGCTGCCCATGATCACGATGCGCACGTATGCCGAGGAGAAGCGGTCGGGCACGATCGAGCTGCTGCTGACCTCGCCCATCACAGACCTCCAGATCCTCCTCGGCAAGTTCCTGGGCGCGATGGCCCTCTATGCCGCGATGCTCGGCGTCACCGTCCTCTATGTGGCGGTGCTCTTCGTCTTCGGGAACCCGGAGTGGAAGCCGATTGCCACCGCCTACCTGGGGCTGCTGCTCATGGGAGGCTGCTTCGTCTCGGTGGGGATGCTCATTTCGAGCTTCACGAAGAACCAGATTGTCGCCGGCATGCTGACCTTCGGCGTCTTCCTGCTCCTGTGGGTCATCGACTGGATCGGGACGTTCCTCGGGCCGGCGGGCGATGCGATCGTCAAGTACCTCTCGATCACGCAGCACTTCGAGGACTTCGCCAAGGGCGTCATCGACACGACGCACCTCGTGTACTACGTCAGCTTCATCACCTTCGGCCTGTTCCTGACCGCGAAGTCGGTCGACAGTGAGCGGTGGCGGGGATAATGCTCAACAGAATCGGCAGCATCA
>JALOKU010000079.1 GCA_025456345.1 Vicinamibacterales bacterium
CTGGCGGAGGGATTTGAACCCACGACCCGCTGATTACAAATCAGCCGCTCTACCGGACTGAGCTACGCCAGCCAGACGAATCTGCAAGTGTAGCACGTTGCGTGCCAGCACACAACCACCCGTGCGACCAGAAAGGAGGCGCCGCCCTGCCTGGGCACAATCTTTGATTATAGCGTGAATCTGCCGGCGCTGGGGAAGCGCCTTCCCGGCTAGCCGGAACTGGCCCGGCGCTGGCGGACGGCCTCGAACAGCACCACCGCCGCCGCCACCGACACGTTCAGGCTGCCCACGTGGCCGCGCATCGGGATCGACGCCAGCCGGTCGCAGGACTCCCTGACCAGGCGCCTCAGGCCCTGCCCCTCGGCGCCCAGGACGAAGGCCGTGGGCTGCGTGAAGTCGATCTGGTCGTAGGCGTCCCCGGCCCCGGCGTCGAGGCCGACGGTCCACACCCCGGCCTCCTTGAGTTCCCCGATGGCGCGGGCGATGTTGACGACCGTCGCCACGTTCACGTGTGCCACGGCACCGGCCGAGGCCTTGGCGGCCGCCCCGTCGAGGCGCGCCGCATGCCGCGCCTGGCGCACCACGCCGTGCGCGCCGGCGGCGTCGACGGTCCGGAGAATCGCGCCGAGGTTGTGCGGGTCCTCGATGCCGTCGAGGACGACGAGCAGCGGCGGACCCTGCGCCAGCGCGACCAGTTCCTGCACCGAATAATCCGGCGCGTCGGCCAGTTCGGCGACAACGCCCTGGTGCACGCCCCCGCGGGCGGCCCGGTCGAGATCCTGGGCCTGGACGAGGCGGACGGGCACTCTGCGGGCATCCGCCATGGTCCGGACGCCGCGTACCCGGTCCCGCAGCGCGCCATCCACGCGCACTTCGCGCACGCGTCCGCTCTTCAGCGCTTCGAGGACGGGGTTGATTCCGTATATCAGCATCGCATCTCTGAGGTAGTCAGCAGCCAGTAGAAAGCCAGCGTCACGGCGTCACGCTGCTTGGCAGTTTTACAGGCATTCCTACTGTCTACTGGCTACTGGCTACTGACTGTCTACTGATTCGTGTCGAGCCACTCCGCAAATCGCGCGGCGCGTTCACGGCAGCCGGAAATCGGCGCCACGCCGCTCGCCGGCGGCAACTCGGCGCCCGCGTCAATGGCCGGCACCGCGAGGTCGAGTTCGGGCCCGCCGGCTTCTCCGGTCAACGCCACACGGATCGGGTGAAAGAGGTGCTTCCCCTTCCGGCCGGTCGCGTCCTTCACCCGCCCCGCCGCCGCGCGGAACAGGTCCCGGTCGAGCCGTGGCGAAGCGGCCAGCTCGCGCGCGAGCGCCGCGATGACATCGCGCGCGCCGATCTCGTTCAGCACCTCCTGGACGTCCGCGCGCCTGGCCGCCAGGGCCGGTTCGAACGCGAAGAGAAAGGCCAGCCGGGACGGCACCTGCTCAATCCGATCCACCGAACCGCTCGCCAGCGGCACCACGCTCGCCACGTACGCGCGCGCCTCGGCGGAGTCGCGCTGCACGAAGCCGGCGCTCACGAAGTGCGGCAGGGCGAGATCGGCGAGCCTGCCCGGATCGGCCGCGCGCAGATAGTGGCGGTTGACCCACGCGAGCTTCTCGACATCGAACACCGCGGCGCTGTGCCCGACGTCTTCAAGCGCGAAGCGGCGGGCCAGCTCCTGGGCGGGCAGCACCTCGTCGCCGCCGCCGGGCGACCAGCCGAGCAGCGCGAGGTAGTTCACGAGCGCCTCCGGCAGATAGCCGCGGTTCCTGAACTCCGACACCGACGTCGCGCCGTGGCGCTTCGAAAGCGGCGTGTGATCGGGGCCGAGCACGAGGGCCAGATGCGCGAAGATCGGCGGGGTGAACCGCAGCGCCTCGTAGATCAGCACCTGCCGCGGCGTGTTCGAAATGTGGTCCTCGCCCCGGACAACGTGCGTGATCTCCATCAGCGCATCGTCGACGACGACCGCGAAATTGTAGGCCGGGTGCCCGTCGGACCGGACCAGCACGGGGTCGCCAATGACCTCCGTCTCGAACTGCACGGTGCCGCGTACGAGGTCCTGGAACGTCACCGCCCGGCCCTGCGGCACGCGGAAGCGCACGACCGCGGGGTGGCCCAGCGCGAGCCGGTCGGCCACCGCCGAGGGCGGCAGATCACGGCACCGGCCGGAGTACTGCGGCGGCCGGCCCGCTTCGAGGGCGGCGCGCCGGTCGGCTTCGAGCTGCTCGGCCGGACAGAAGCAGTAGTACGCGTGCCCCTGCTCGATCAGTTCGCTGGCGTACGAGCGGTAGAGAGCCAGCCGCTCCGACTGCCGGTACGGCCCGTGGGGGCCGCCGGTGTCGGGCCCCTCGTCCCAGTCCAGGCCCAGCCACCGCAGGTCCTCGAGGATGCCCTGCTCCGACTCGCGGCTCGACCGCTCGACGTCGGTGTCCTCGATGCGCAGGACGAAGGTGCCGCCGCCCCCGCGCGCGAGCAGCCAGTTGAACAGCGCCGTCCTGGCGTTGCCGACGTGCAGGAGGCCCGTGGGGCTCGGCGCGAAGCGCACTCGCATGGCTTCCCCTTACCCGCGCTCGGCGACGAGCACGACGGCGTGAACCGCCATCGCGTCGCCGCGGCCGATCGCATCGACCCCTTCGTTGGTCTTGCCCTTGACGCTGACGCGCGATGTCTCGACGCCCAGGACACCGGCCAGGCTGGCGCGGATGGCCTCGAGGTGCGGCGCGAGTTTCGGGCGCTCCGCGATCACGACGGCGTCGACGTTGACGATGTCGAATCCGGCCTCGCCCGAGAGCGCCACGGCATGGGCCAGCATCGCCATGCTCGACGCGCCCTCCCACTGCGGGTCGGTGTCGGGGAAGTGCCGGCCGATGTCCCCTCGCGCGACTGCGCCGAGCACGGCGTCCGTGATGGCATGCGCCAGCACGTCGGCGTCCGAGTGCCCCGCGAGCCCTTTCCCGGAAGGGACGGTCACGCCGCCGAGCACGAGCGGCCGTCCTTCGACCAGCCGGTGCAGGTCGTACCCGGTGCCGACGCGCATGCGGGCGGAGGCGCGGTCTCGCCCCGCGATGGCCTCTGCGGTTCTGAGGTCAGTCATGGTGGTGATCTTCAGGTTGGTCGGTTCGCCTGCCACGATCCTCACGGGAAAGCCCGCCGCCTCGGCAAGCGCCGCCTCGTCGGTGGCCACGGCGTCACCACGGCCCGCGTCGATGGCCGCGGCGAGGACGTCCGCGCGGAACGCCTGGGGCGTCTGCGCCAGAAAGACGCGGTCTCGCGGCACCGTGCGCTCGACGACGATCGGGCCCGTTCCACCGGCGGCACCCGCCAGCTTCACCGTGTCGCTGGCCGCGAGCGCCGCCAGCGCCGCGCCCGACTCGACGGCGGCGTCAATCGTGCGCGAAATGAGATCGGCGCTCGCAAACGGGCGCGCCGCGTCGTGGACGACGACAATGTCGGCGCGGCCGCGAACGGCGTCGAACCCGTTCCTCACGGAGTCCTGCCGCCTCGCCCCACCGGCCACAACGGTCAGCGGCTTGCCGGGCACGGCGAGGTCTGCCGGCACGTCTGCCGCGAGGTCGGGCGGGAGCACCACAACGACCTCGTCGACGCGCGCGTGCTCGGCGAACAGCCTGACCGAGCGGCGCAGGATCGACTCCCCGCCGATCGTCAGCAGCTGCTTCGGCACACCGGCCCCGAGGCGCGCCCCCCGGCCGCCGGCGGCCACGATGGCCACTACCCGCATGTCAGATCACCCACGGTTCGTCTCCCGGGCGCGCTCGATCGCCTCGACGCGGCTGCTGATGATGGCGTGCACGTCCGCCGCCAGGGTTCTGGCATCGTCAATCGACGGCCGCTCGGCTCGCGCGCCCGCGTCGATCGGCGGGTGAATCGCAAGCGTCACGTGCCCGGGCTCGACGGTGAGGCGGCCCTTCCGCATCACGCGCCGCGTCCCGACAATCGACAGGGGCACGATGGGGAGCCCGGCCTCGATCGCGAGCATGAACGAACCAGCCTTGAACCGCCCGACCCGGCCGTCCGCGCTCCGCGTGCCTTCCGGGAAGATGATGAGCGACAGGCCGTTGACGACAAGGTCCCGCCACCGGCGCAGGATGCCGGCCCGATCCGGGTTGCGGCGGTCGACCAGCAGGTGGCCTGTCCGGCGCAGGTGCCAGCCGAGGAACGGAAACGACCCGAGCGACTCCTTGGCGATGATCCGCAGCTGGTACGGCAGCCACCAGAAGACGACCGGGATGTCGTAGATGCTCTGGTGGTTCGACACGAAGATGTAGGTCTTGCCGGGCTCGAGCACCTCGAGCCCCTCGACGCGGACCCGCACGCCGGTCGTCACGAGGATGAGACGCGACCACAGGCGGGCGCAGCCATGGGCGAAACGCCCGGTTCGGTCGAAGAGACTGGACGCCAGCGACACCGTGCCGAGCACGATCGTGTAGGCGCCGATCGCCGGGATCAGGAAGAAGACCGTCCGCCACCAGTGAAACGACGGCACGTTCACGACGACGGCTGCGGTGGAGGTGGCGCCGGCGGTGCCGCAGGTCGGGCCCGGTTCCTGGCATCATCGCGGTCAGGAGCCGGAGCGGGCGGAGCGGGGCCCGCCTCGATGTGGCGCCCGAAGATCATCTTGCCGGCAGTCGTCTGCAGCACGCTCGTGACGACGATGTCGATCGTCTTGCTGATCATCCTGCGGGCATTGTCCACGACCACCATCGTGCCGTCGTCGAGGTACGCGACGCCCTGGTTGTACTCCTTGCCTTCCTTCAGGATGAAGACCTTCATCACCTCGCCGGGCAGCACGACCGGCTTCATGGCGTTGGCGAGCTCGTTGATGTTGAGCACGCCGACGCCGCGCAGCTGCGCCACCTTGTTCAGGTTGAAATCGTTCGTGACGATCTTCCCCTGCAGCGCGCGGGCAAGCTCGATCAGCTTCAGATCCACCTCGCGCACCTCCGGGAAATCCACGTCGGAAATCACCACCTCGACGCCCGTCATCTTCTGGATCTTCTGCAGGATGTCGAGACCCCGCCGGCCGCGGTTGCGGCGCATCGTGTCGCTGGAGTCGGCCACCTGCTGCAGCTCTTTCAGCACGAACTGGGGCACCACCAGCGTGCCGTCCAGGAACCCGGCCTCGCAGATGTCCGCCACGCGCCCGTCGATGATGACGCTGGTGTCGAGGATCTTGTGCCGCCGCTCGGGCGCGGTCGCCCGGAACAGCGTCACCAGCCGCGACGGTTCGAGCCATTCCCCGCGGCGGGCGCCGATGACGAACCCCATGTACGGAAACAGCAGGTCGACGACGCGGTGGAAGAAGATCCAGCGGGAATCGTCCGTCACCAGCAGGGCGCGGTCGATCAGCCCCGCGAACAGCAGACCGAGCGCCGCCCCGAGCACCGCGCCGAGGATGCGCGGCACGTTGACGTCGGCCAGCCGCGACTCCAGGACAACGGCGACTGACGCCAGCGCGGCCCCGAAGGCCGCGTTCGCCGCAAGACCCCACGGAAGAGGCTGAACCGCTGTCGCGGTGTATGTGACGCCGACGAGGAACAAGAGCCGGGCGAGTATGAACCAGGCCATGCGGCCTCCGTGTATCACTGCACTATAACGGCGTCGGGCCGGGATCAGGCAAGAAGATGCTCGAGGGCCTCCTGGACGCTCTTCACCCCGATGAGCTCGCAGGCGGTGCCGGCGAACCCGGGGTCCTTCGGGTCGATGTTCGCCGCGGGCATGATGCACCGCGAGAACCCCATCTGCTCGGCCTCTCTCACCCGACGCGCCGCCTGGGCCGTGGCGCGCACTTCGCCGGCGAGGCCGACCTCGCCGAAGACGGCCGTTCCCTGGGCGATCGGCCGGTTCCGGAAGCTCGAGGCGACCGCCGCCACCACGGCGAGGTCTACCGCCGGCTCGTCCACGCTGATGCCCCCGGCCAGGTTCACGTAGACGTCGTCCCCGCCGAGCGCGAGCCCCGCCCGCTTCTCCATCACCGCCAGCAGAAGCGACAGCCTGGTCTGGTCCAGGCCGACGGCGGTGCGCTTGGCGTACCCGTAGGCGCTGGTGCTCACCAGGGCCTGCACCTCGACCAGAATCGGCCGCGTGCCCTCGATGCAGCAGAGGACGGCCGAGCCCGGGCTGTCGGCCGGCCGCTCGGCCAGAAACATCGCCGACGGGTTCGGCACGGGCTTCAGGCCGGTCGCGGTCATCTCGAACACACCCAGTTCGCTCACCGCGCCGAACCGGTTCTTGGCCGCCCGGACGATGCGATGGGAGTGCTGGCGTTCGCCTTCGAAATACAGCACCGTATCGACGATGTGCTCGAGGGCCTTGGGCCCCGCCAGGCTCCCTTCCTTCGTGACGTGGCCGACGAGAAACGTCGGCACGTTCTGGGCCTTCGCGGCAAAGAGCAACTGCGTCGCCGCCTCCCGGACCTGCCCGATGCTGCCGGGGGCCGACTGCATCTTGAGCGAGAACACCGTCTGGATCGAATCGACGATGACCAACGCCGGCCTGAGCCTGGCCATCTCCTCGAGGACGCGCTCCAGGCAGGTCTCGGCCAGCAGGTAGAGCGGCGCGTCGCCAACGCCGAGCCGCTCCCCGCGCGACTTCACCTGGTGCTCGGATTCTTCGCCTGAACTGTAGAGCACGGGCCCGGTGGCGCGGGCGATGTGGGCCGCGGTCTGCAGCAGCAGCGTCGACTTCCCGATGCCGGGCTCGCCGCCGAGGAGCACCAGCGAGCCGGGCACGATGCCGCCGCCGAGCACACGGTCGAACTCGTCGATGCCGGTCGTGATCCGGGCGGCGCTCGACGACGCGATGTCGGCATAGAGCGTCGCGCCTCCGCCGGCAGGCGCCACGTAACGGCCCGCCGACGCGGGCGGCGCCTCGGGCGTGCGCTCTTCGACAAACGAGTTCCAGGCCCCGCAATCCGGGCACCGTCCCAGCCACTTGGGCGACTGCGACCCGCACTCCTGGCATGCGAAGACGGTCTTCGGGGGCTTCATGATGGACTGTAAACCCGTGCCACCCGGTTGCCGACACGGCAGAGCAATTCGTACGGAATCGTCCCCGCCCACCCGGCCATCTCGGCCACGGTGACTTCCTCGTCACCTTGCCGGCCGGTGAGGACAACCTCGTCTCCCGGCTCCGCACCGATCCCGGTCACGTCGAGCATGATCATGTCCATGCAGACCGACCCGACCATCGCCGCGCGGCGCCCTCGCACGAGCGCCCAGCCCCGCCCGGCCAGGCGCCAGTCGATGCCGTCGGCGTAACCGGCGGGCACCACCGCCATCGTCGTCGGGCGCTGGGCCGTGAACCGGCCGCCGTAGCCGATGATCTCCCCGGGCCGCACGCCCTTGACGGTCACGATCCGGCTGCGGAGGCTCATGACCGGCTTCACGGCAACCCTGCCCTCGAAGGCGGGCGGAGCGACGCCGTACAAGAGCAGGCCCGGGCGCACCAGGTCGAACCATGTGGCCGGTCCGGCGAGCAGCGCCGCGCTGTTCGCGGCATGCCGGAGGTAGTGGCGCGCCCCGAGGCCGGCCAGCGTCTCGTTGGCCGCGTCGAAGTTCCGCCGCTGGAGCGCGAACAGCCCGTCGCCGGGCACGTCGGCGGTCGCGAAGTGCGTGTACACGCCCTCGAGATCGAGGTTCGGCGACGCCAGCACCGCCGGCAGCGTGCGCGCCAGGTTGTCGTGGCGGAAGCCGAGGCGGTTCATCCCGGTGTCGATTTCGAGGTGATACCGGAGCCTGACGCCCCGGCGCGCGGAGGCCTCCTGCAGCCGGCGGGCTGCCGCAGGCGAGGCGATGGTCGGCGTCAGGCCGTACTCGAACACGGCGTCGGCGTCGCCGAGGCTGAGCGCGCCGAACACGAGAATCGGGCCGGCCAGCCCGGCCCGCCTCAGCGCGGCGGCTTCCTCCAGGTCGGCGCAGGCGAGCATGCCGGCGCCCGCCTCGACGAGCGTGCGCCCCGCCTCGGCGGCGCCATGCCCGTACCCGTTGGCCTTGACGACGCCGACCAGCACCGGTCCGCCATCCCCGCGCTGCGCCGCCATGAAGGCCCGGATCGCGCGGGCGTTGTGCGCGAGGGCGCCGAGGTCCACGTGGGCGGCCGTCTGCCGGATCACGACGCTCGTCCGCGCTCGAGGTTCTCGAAGCGCGTGTACTCCCGGATGAAGGCGAGGCGGGCCGTGCCGGTCGGGCCGTTCCGCTGCTTGGCGATGATGAGCTCGGCCACGCCCTGGTTCTCTTCCGTCGCCTCGTACATGTCCTCGCGGAAGATCATGATGACCACGTCCGCGTCCTGCTCGAGGGCGCCCGACTCGCGCAGGTCGGAGAGCTGCGGCCGCTTGTTGGGCCGCTGCTCGGGCGCGCGGCTCAGCTGCGACAGCACGACCACGGGCACGCCGAGTTCCTTGGCGAGCCCCTTCAGGCCGCGCGAGATGGAGGCGAGCTCCGTGACGCGGTTCTCGAAGCGGCCGCGGCCCTGCATCAGCTGGATGTAGTCGATGATGATGAGGTCGAGGCCGTGCTCCGCCTTCAGCCGCCGGGCCTTGGCCCGCATCTCCAGGACGCCGATGGACGCCGAGTCGTCGATGAAGATGCGCGCGCTGCCCAGCACCTCCATCGCGTGGGTCAGCTTCGGGAAGTCGCGCTCGCCCAGGAACCCGGTGCGCAGGCGGTGCGCGTCGATGCCGGCTTCGGACGTGAGCATGCGGAGGAACAGCTGTTCCTTCGACATCTCGAGGCTGAAGAAGCCGACCGTCATCGCGGTCTTCGTGCCGACGTGCTGCGCGATGTTGAGCACCAGGCTCGTCTTCCCCATCGACGGCCGGGCCGCGACAATGATGAGGTCGGACGGCTGGAGGCCGGCCAGCATCTCGTCCAGCTCGATGAACCCGGTCGGCACGCCGGTGACGAGCTGCTTGCGCGCGTGGGCCTGCTCCACGACCGCGAAGCTCGCGTTCGCGAGGTCGCGCATCGACACGAACCCCTGGTGGATCGCGCCCTCGGCGATCGCGAAGATCTCGCGCTCCGCCTCGTCGATGATCGTCCCGGCGTCGTCCTCGGTCTGGTAGGCGCTGGCCAGCACGCGGTTGGCCGACTGGATCAGGCTCCTGAGCGACGACTTCTCCTTGACGATGCGCGCGTAGTCGGCCACGTTGACGCCGCGCGGGAGGCCGTCGACCAGCGACGCGATGTAGGCGGGGCCGCCGACCGGGTCGAGGTCGCCCGAGCGGCCGAGCTCGTCCTTGATGGTGATGAAGTCGATCGCCTGGCCGCGCTCGGCCAGGTCCAGCATCTTCGCGAAGATCCGCCGGTGGGCGTCGCGGAAGAAATCGGTGTCCTTGATGAATTCGACGGCCCGGTGAATCGCCTCGGCGTCGAGGAGAATCGCACCGAGCACCGCGCGCTCGGCCTCGAGATTGTGCGGCAGCGGGCGATCGACGGCGGGGTCGGGCATGGGTGCGCTCGGGATCAGAAACGATAGCCGACGAGCGTGTCAGAAGCAAGAAGCCGGAAGGGCCCCCTGACGATTGTCAGAATCCAGAAGCAGGCACGCTGCACCTGTGAGGCTTCTTCTTGCTTCTTGCTTCTTGCTTCTTGCTTCTTGCTTCTTGCTTCTTGCTTCTTCTCTACGCCTCCGGAGCCTCCTCGAGCGGCGTCACCTTCACCGGGACGTGGGCGACCACGTCGCGGTGGAGCTTGATCGCGACGCTGAACTCCCCGATCTGCTTGATCGGCTCAGCCAGCTGGATCTTGCGCTTGTCGATCTCGAAGCCCTTGCCGGTGAGTGCGTCGGCAATGTCCGCCGCGGTGACGGACCCGTACAACGCCTCGTGCTCGCCGACCCGGCGGGCCAGCACGCAGGCGGCCTGGGCGAGGCGGGCCGCCAGGGCCTCCGCGCCCGCGCGCTCGGCCGCCTCGGCCGCGTCGGCGATCTTCCGCTGACGCTCCACCACTTTCAGGTTGCCCGGCGTCGAGGGGAGCGCCAGTTTGCGCGGCAGCAGGTAGTTGCGCGCGTAGCCGTCGGCGACTTTCACGACATCGCCGCGGCGGCCGAGGTTCTCCACGTGATCACGAAGAATGACTTCCATGGCAGTCCACCTAATCCGTCGAGTAAGGCAGCAGGGCCAGCTGCCGCGCGCGCATGATCGCCGTCTGCAGCTTGCGCTGGTGCATCGCGCACACGCCCGAGATGCGCCGCGGCAGGATCTTCGCGCGCTCGGGCACGAAGGGCAGCAGCATCTTGGCGTCCTTGTAATCGATGTAGTCCACTTTGTCCGTGCAGAACTTGCACACCTTGCGGCGGCGGAACATGCCGCGCCGCGGGCCGCCCTTCTCCGCGCCCCGCGCGCTGCCGCGCGTCTTCGACCCCGCCCCGCCCCGTGATCGTCTTTCTTCAGCCATCGTTACACCTCCGCCCGATCAGTCGGCTCGTCGTCCCCGCCATCGTCATCCGACCGCCGCGACCGCCCGCCGACGGGCAGCCCGCGCGCGATGCGGCGCTGCGTTTCCGCGTCGCGGCGCGCCCGCGTCCGTTCGGCGAGGCGCAGATCCTCGTCCACGCGGACACAGAGGTGCCTGATGACGCTGTCGATGACCTTCAGGCGGCGGTCCAGCTCCTTGGTGAGCTCGCCGGTGCCCTTGAACACCTCGAGGACATAGGTGCCCTCGCGGTGCTTGCCGATGCGGAACGCCAGCTTGCGGCGCCCCCAGTTCTCCGTCTTCACCAGTTCGCCCTGGTACCGGGTGATGATCGCCTCGATCTGCGTGTGCAGATCGGCGACCTCCTGATCGGTCGCGTCGGGCGACAGGATGTAGACGAGTTCGTACTGTCTGACTTGACTCATGCGTGCTCCTTCTGGACGTGACGGCCACCGCGCAGCCGCGGTGGCAAGGAGTCAGGAGGAAAGATCCTCTGCTCTGTTGTACCGACTCATGGCCGCCTCGATGCCCTCCGCGAGGAACGTCTCCACCGCGTCGGCGGCCCGGGCCATCGCTCGCTCTACCTCGCTTCGCTCGTCGTCATCGAACCTCGCCAGCACGTGATCCGCCAGGTCGCGCCGGGGGTCGCCGCGTCCGACGCCCACCCGCAGCCGCGGGAACTCCTCCGTGCCCAGGCTCGCGATGATCGACTTGAACCCGTTGTGCCCCCCGGCCGTGCCCCGCGCCCGCAGCCGCAGCCGCCCCAGCGGCAGGTTCACGTCGTCGGCCACCGCCAGGATGGCCGCCGGATCGACCTTGTAGAACCCCGCGACCTCCGCGACAGCCTCGCCGCTGAGGTTCATCATCGAGAGCGGCTTGACCACCAGCACCGACGCGGGGCCGCGGCCGCACCGCGCGGTCAGCGCGTCTCCCCGGCCGCTCTCGAACACCGCCTGACGGCGGCGCGCCACCTCGTCGGCCACGGCGAACCCGATGTTGTGCCGCGTCCCCTGGTAGCGGCGCCCCGGATTGCCGAGCCCGACGACGATCGTCACTACTTCGCTTCTTCCGCCTTCTCAGGCTTGCCCTTCTTGATGACCTCGGGCTCGGCCGCCGCCGGCGCCGCAGCCGCCGCATCCGCCGCGACCGGCTCCACCACCGCGCGCGGCGCGACGATGTGCACGAGCATGACGTCGCCGTCGGTCACCGCCTTCCACCTCGGGTCGGTGGCCACCTCGCGCAGGCGGATCGCCTGCCCGAGCATCAGCTCGGTGACGTCCACCTCGATGTGCTCGGGGATGTCCGACGGGAGGCACTCGATCTCGACCTCGCGATGAACGATGTCGAGCAGGCCGCCCTGCTGCTTGATGCCCTTCGCCTCGCCCTTCACGGTGACCGGCACCTTCACGACGAGCAGCTTGTCCATCGCGATCCGGTAGAAGTCGACGTGCAGCAGGCGGCGCGTGAGCGGGTCCACCTGGTACTCGCGCATCAGGACCTTGACGTCCTCGCTGCCCACCTTCAGGCCGATCAGGGTGTTCACGCCGGACTCGCCGCGCAGGATCCCCATGAGGGCCTTCGGGTCCACCGCAATCGGCGTGGCCTGCGGCTTGCCGTCGGCGGCCACGGCGCCGCCGTACAGGATCGCGGGGATGTGGCCCTTGACGCGCAGGCGGCGCGCCTCGTTCTTGCCGAATGTCTCTCGCTTGACCGCTTCGAGTCTGGCTTCCATGCTTCCTGTCCTTGCTTCTCGTCACCGGGCGCGGGGGCGTCGGCCCTCCGCCCGCCCGAGGTCACGTCTACACGAACAACGACGACACCGAGGTTTCCTCGTGGATGCTCCGGATGGCCTGGCCCAGCAGCCGCGCCACCGAGAGCGTCACGAGCTTCTTGCACGCCGCCTTCTCCGGCGACAGGGGAATCGTATTGGTCACGATGAACTTCTCGATGGCCGACTGCTCGATCCGCTGGATGGCCGGCCCCGAGAAGAGCCCGTGCACCGCGCACGCCCACACGCGCTCGGCGCCGCTCTCGATCAGCGCCTGCGCCGCGTTCTGCATCGTGCCGCCCGTGTCGATGATGTCATCCTGGATGATGCAGGTGCGGCCCTCCACCTCCCCGATGACGTTCATCACCTCGGGATGCCCGTCTTCGGGCGAGCGCCGCTTGTCGATGATGGCGAGTTCCGCGTCCAGCCGCTTCGCGTACGCGCGCGCCCGCTCCGCCCCGCCGGCATCCGGCGAGACGATGGTGACGTTCTTGAACTGCTGCCGCGCGAGGTGATCGATGATCACCGGCGCCGCGAAGAGGTGGTCCACCGGGATGTCGAAGAACCCCTGGATCTGCGCCTTGTGCAGGTCCATGGTGAGCACCCGGTTCGCGCCGGCCGCGCCCAGGATGTTCGCCACGAGCTTGGCCGAGATCGGGACGCGCGGCTTGTCCTTGCGATCCTGCCGGGCGTACCCGTAATACGGGATCACCGCCGTGATGCGCGCCGCAGACGAGCGCCGGAAGGCGTCAATCATCACCAGCAGTTCCATGATGTGCTCGTCGACGGGCGGGCTGGTCGGCTGCACCACGAACACGTCGGTGCCGCGGATGTTCTCCTCGATCTGGAACGACACCTCGGTATCGGGAAACCGGCGGAGCTTCGCCTGCCCGACCGGGGTCCCCAGCACCTCGGCAATGCCGCGGGTCAGTTCCGGATGTGCGCTGCCCGAGAAGATTTTCATGTCCGCGCCCGTCATTCGGCCCTGACGCATTCCCTTCACGAAGACTGGCTGGGGCGGAAGGATTCGAACCTTCGGATGCGGGATTCAAAGTCCCGTGCCTTACCAGCTTGGCGACGCCCCACCACTGCGATCCCCGTCCCTGCCCGGCCCCGGCTCCCCCGGGCGACTCATCCCGCACTGCTGACAAGGTGTGCACCGCTAGGCGTGGCGCGGTGAGGATGACGCAAACGAAAAGTGTACACGCTGGCAGGTGCGCCGGTCAACGGTCCGGGTGAGGAGAGCCACAAATCCCGCCTCCGCCGCAGCCCTGGCGGCGCGGCGCGCCGCCGCCTCGCCCGGGAACAGCCCGAACACCGCCGAACCGCTGCCGGTCATCGACGCCGCCCGCGCACCGGCCGCCTCGAGCGCGCGCCGGGCGGCGCCAATGTCCGGATGCCGCCGCGCCACCGGGGCCTCGAGGTCGTTCACCAGGGCCAGCCGGAGGCCGGGCCAGGCGGAGATGGCTCCGGCCGCCGCCGGCGCGTTCGTCTGCGCCGGGCGGTCGTCGTCGAACCAGCGGTACGCGTCCGCGGTGGCCACACCGAACCCGGGCAGGGCCAGCACCACGAAGAAGGGCGGCAGGTCCGCGAGCGGATAGAGCTCCTCTCCCCGCGACAGCCCCAGCGCCGTCCCTCCGAGCAGGAAGTACGGCACGTCGGATCCGAGGCGCGCCGCGATGCCCGCCAGATCCGCCCGGGCGCCGCGCGGCTGCCAGAGACGCGCGAGGGCGAAGAGCGCCGAGGCCGCGTCGGAGCTGCCGCCGCCGAGGCCCGCCTGCATCGGGATGTGCTTCGACAGGTGAACCGCGACACCGCGCGGCTCCCCCGCCCGCCCGAGGGCGGACCACAGTTCGCGTGCAGCGCGCGTCACGAGATTGCGATCGTCGACGGGCACGCCGGGATCGCCGCACGTCAACTCGAAGGGCCCGGGGCGCGGGGTCATCTCGAGCGTGTCGTGCAGTGCGAGCGACTGGAACACCGTCTGGAGCGGGTGGAATCCGTCCGCCTGGAGCGCGCCGACGCGCAGCGACAGATTGATCTTGGCATGCGCCCGGATCCGGAACGTGCGAGGACGTCTCACGGTCCGCTCCCTCTGTCGGCAAGGGGCCCCGACTGCCGGAGTTCTTCAAGGGTCAGCGGCTGGGCGTCGGAGGGAACCACGACATCGAAGGCCCGCGCGTCGATGGGCGCGTTGGCCTCGAGCTGGGATACCCGGAACGTCAGCGCCGTGGCGGCGGCGCTTCCGCGGGCCGTCTCCTGCCTGATGGTGACGACCCCGGGAAACCCCGATGTGAAGCCGCCGTAGGACACCGACCAGGCCGCGCCCTCCGGGCCGGCGTCGCGCTGCCCGGCGGCGAGGCGCCACGCGGCGCCGTCGCGCGAGAGGAACGCCGTGATGCCGCCCGCAAGCGCCACCTTCATCCAGCCGTCCCCGCTGCTCTCGCCATGGCCGGCCGGCGTGATGCCGGCGGAGAGGCACCCTGAGACGAGCGCGAGCACGTCGTCGCTCGAGCGCGCCAGGCCGGTGATCGCGCCGAGCACGTCCTCGACCGGGGCATCGCGCAGGACCCGGCGGTCACGAGGGAGCAGCAGCGTGGCCCGGTTGGCGCGCGACACCAGGATGAAGATCGGGGCGCCGAACGGGGCCGGCGCTTCGAGGCGCAGCGAACCGCCGCGCTCGAAGCCCGCCAGCACGCGGCCGCGAATCCGAGCCTGGCCCGACGTGCCGCGGACCGCGAGCTCCGCCGTGAGCGTGCGCACGCCCTGGCAGCTCGCGACGGCCGACTGCAAGGCCTCGGCCGCCAGCGGGTCCGGCGCCCACGGTCCTGCGGGCAGACGAATGGTCGCCGCCGTCGCGCAGGCGGCCGTGCCGATCGCGAGCACGAGGAGCAGTCCGCGGCGCAGGATCATGGGTCAGCGCTTGCCGGGCTTGTTCGAGGCGTCCTTGATCTTGCGCTCGATCGCCGCGCGATCGATCTGGTCGCCGTCGCCGGCCAGCGCGCGGCGCCACGCGTCGACGGCGTCGGCGTGCCTGCCGCGCTTCGCGAGCAGATCACCCCAGTGGTCCTGGACGACGGAATCCCTGGGGAGTTGCGCGGCGGCCGTGCGGAGGTTGGGTTCGGCCAGGTCAAGCTGGTTCAGCTTGAAATACGCCCAGCCGAGACTGTCGAGATACGCCCCGTTGTAGGGATCGAGCGCCACCGCCCGCTTGAGCAGTGGGACGGCCTCGTCGAGGCGGCCGCCGCGTTCGACCAGTGTGTAGCCGAGGTAGTTGAGCGTCGGCCCATGCTCCGGGTTCCGCGCAAGGACCTGGCGGAAGGCCTTCTCCGCCTCGGCATGCCGGGACTGGCGCTCGAGCATGGCGCCGTACTGGAACAGCACGCCCAGTTCGACGGGATACCGGTCGATCTCGGCCCTGGCGATCTCGAATTGCAGCACCGCCGCAGCCTCGGCGTACGAGTGGGCCTCGGCGTAGTACTCAGCCAGGTTCTGCCGGGCGGCGGGGTCCGGCGTCGACTCCACAAGCGTCAGCAAGACCGACGTCCCCTCGTTGAAGCGGCCCAGGCCCCGCAGCGCATCCGCTTCGATGCGCGCCACGCGGATGTCCTTCGGGTCGGCCTTCCGCTCCGCCCGCGCCAGCTGGAGGGCCCGGTCGTACTGCTTGGCGGCCAGCAGCGCCTGCGCCAGGTACACGCGGGTAGCGCCCTCGGAAGGGTCGAGTGCCGAGGCGCGCTCGAACGCCGCCACGGCATCCCCGTCCCGGCCGACCTCGAGGTACGCGAACCCGAGGTGCGTGAGGATGAGGGCGGTGTCGCCCTCACGCCCGCGCGCCGGCGCGGCCGCAACCGGCTCGAGCGCCTCGAGGCGTCGGGCAGCGGCCTCCGACGCGTCGAGGTCACCGGCCGCCCGCTCCGCGCGTGCGAGCAGGTAGAGCGGCCATCCCTCTTTGGGATTGGCCCCGGTCACTTCCTGCAGCAGGCCGCGCGCACGCCTCGCGCCGGCATCACCGGGCAGGCTCAGCAGGGCAAGGGCCCACCGCGTCTTGAGCGACATGTCCCCCGGGCTCTGGTCCGACGCCTGTTCGTAGGCGCGCGCGGCTTCGGACCAGCGGTTGTCGCGTTCGTAGGCCGACGCAAGCGTCTCGTAGAACCCCGGCTCGACCGCGACCGCTTCCTGGAGCAAGGTGATCGCGTTGGCGGACTGGCCGGACTCGGTATAGGCCTGCGCCAGCATGGCCACGCCCTGCGGCAGCCACGGCTCATCGGCCAGCAGTTGCCGCAGCACCGGGATCGCCTTGTCGAACGCCGACGCCGACATCTGCAGTCTGGCAATCGTCAGGCGCGCGGCGGCCGCCGCGCCGGGGTTGGAGCCTGCGAGGGATCGCTCGAGGTGTTCGAGGGCCAGCCGGCGGTACCCCGCTTGGCCGGACCCGGGCGCCGTGCCGCCCGGATCGCGTTCGGCGAAGCTCGCGTAGATGGAGCCGAGCACGCGGTTGGCCTCGCCGTGGCCGGCATTGATCGCGAGCGCGGCGTTCGCCATCTCGATGGACTCGCGCGCCCGGCTCTGGCGCGCATACAGCCCCGCGAGTTCGGCCGGGACGTCCGCCGATGTCGGGTCCAGCTTCATGGCCCGCTGAAGCGCCGCGATCGCCGCGTCGACGTCCCCCCTGTCTTCGAACTGGCGGGCACGAACGAATTCGTAGTACGCCCCGGCGACCGCGTCGGCGCCGGCACCCTGCGTCTGATCCGGCGCCGCGCGGCCGGGCCCGGCGGGGGCAACCTGGCGCGGGGCCGGCAAGCCGGGCCGACTGAAGGAGGAGCCCGGCGGTGCCGCCGCGCCGAGCGCCGCGATGAGTATCAGGTGGATCACCTGTCGATTGTTTCACAATCCCCGGGGCCTGTCAGCTGACCTCGCCGCACCTCTGCTATAGTGGCGTACCGACGTGAAGGAGGCCCCGAAATGGCCGTCAGTCCTGAACTGCTCGAGATCCTCGTCTGTCCGGCGTGCAAGGACGTGCCGGTGGTGCTCGTCAACCACGACACGGGCCTCAGGTGCAGCCGCTGCCGCCGGGTGTATCCCATCAAGGACGACATCCCGGTGATGCTCATCGACGAGGCCGCGATCGAGCCGTCGCCGGCCGGGGCCTGAGGCTGTCCCCCTGAAGATCCTGCTCATCCGCCTGCGGCTGATTGGCGACGTCGTGCTGACGACCCCGATCATCCGTGCGATCCGGCGCGTCCGGCCCGCCGCGCACCTGTCGTATCTGGTCGAGCCGCAGGCTGCGCCCGTCGTGATCGGCAACCCGAACCTCGACGAGGTGATGGTCACGCCGCTGCTGCACGGCGTCGCGCGCCTGCGCGAAGACGCCGCGCTCGCCCTGCGGCTGCGGCGCGCCGGTTTCGACGCGGTCATCGACTTCCATGGCGGGCCGCGCAGTTCACTGCTCGCCTTCGCCACCGGCGCCCGGCAGCGGATCGGTTACACCATCGCCGGCCGGGGCTGGATGTACACGACGCAGGTCCCGAGGCCGCGGGGTCACCGCCCGCGCCACTCGGTCGAGAACCAGTGGGATCTCGCCGAAGCGCTGCTGCCCGACCTCGGCAGGCCGGCGCGCGGGCGCGACCCGGTCGAGATGCGCGAGGACGCCGCCACCGCCAGCCGGGTTGAAGGCCGGCTTCGCAGCCTCGGCATCGAACCGTCGCACGAACTGGTCGTCATCCACGTCGGCGCCGGCAATCTGTTCCGGCAGTGGCCGGAACCGTCGTTTGCCGACGTCTCAGCGGCGCTGTCGTCCGGGCGGCCGAATCGTCGTATCATCCTCACGACCGGGCCGGCGCAGGCGGCGCGGGCCGAGGAGGTCCGGCGCCTGGCGCGTGATCGCGGCGCCGCGGCCCCTGCCGTCTCGGTGGCCTGCGATCTCGACCTGGGCGAGCTCCGCGGCCTGGTCGCGCGGGCGCGGCTGTTCCTCGGGGGCGACAGCGGGCCGGCACATATCGCCGCCACGACGTCGACGCCGATGGTCGTCGTCTACGGGCCGACCACCCCCGCCGTGTGGGGGCCGTGGAGGGACGGCGCGGTGCCGACCGAGACGGTGGACGCCGGTGAACTGCCCTGCCGGCCCTGCGATCAGAGAGTTTGCGAGCCCGGCGACTTCCGGTGTCTGCGCGGCGTCACTCCCGACATGGTGACCGCCGCCGCGGTCCGCGCGATGGCGCCGGGCCTGGAATCCGGCGCGAGTCCTGTATGACGCACGTGCCCGTCAGCCGCATCGCCCTGTGGTCGCTGTTCGGCTTCGTCGCCGCGCTGCAGGTGTCGATTGTCGCCGCGCAGGCCCTGCTGGCCGTGGTGGCCGTCTGCTGGATCGCCATGCTCGCGTCGGGCACGGCGCGGTTCGCCGCGCCGGCCTTCTTCCGCCCGCTGCTGGTCTACGCCGTGCTCACGCTGGTCGCCACCGTGTTCTCGGTCGATCCGCGGGCGAGCCTCGTGGACGACAAGCAGTTGCTGCTGTTCCTCATCGTCCCGGCGGTGTACGAAATCGCCCGCGGCGCGCGCGCGCGCACGGTCGTGCACGTCATCATCAGCGTCGGCGCGGCCACGGCGGTGTTCGGCATCGTCCAGTACGGCATCCTGCATTACGACAATCTCGGGCAGCGTCCCCAGGGCTCGATGGGCCACTACATGACCTATTCCGGCCTGCTGATGCTCGCGGCCACGGCGGCGGCGGCGCGCCTGCTGTTCGAAACGCGCGACCGCGTGTGGCCCGCCCTCGTGATGCCCGCGCTCTTGGTCGCCCTGGCGCTCACCTTCACCCGCAGCGCCTGGGTCGGCGCCAGCGTCGGCATCGCGTCCCTCCTCCTGCTGAAGGACTTCCGCCTGGTTGGCGCACTCCCCGTCCTGCTCGCCATCGGCATCGCCCTCGCGCCGCCGCAGGTCACCCAGCGCGCGTACTCGATGTTCAACCTGAAGGACCCGACCAGCAGGGACCGCGTCGCCATGATCCGCGAGGGCGTCCGCATGATCGCCGCCGACCCGCTCACGGGGATGGGCCCGAACATGGTCGAGCGCCAGTACATCCGGTTCCGCGACCCGGAGGCCGTGGAGCGCGTCAACCCGCACCTGCACAACGTGCCCCTGCAGATTGCGGCCGAGCGCGGGCTGCCGGCCCTGGGCGCCTGGCTCTGGTTCGTCGGCAGCGCGGCCGCGGGCCTGTGGGGGCTGCTCCGCCATGGGCGCCATCGGTTTCTCCCCGCGTGCGGCCTCGGGGCCCTCGCGGCCATGCTGGCGGCGGGGCTGTTCGAGCACAACTTCGGCGATTCCGAGTTCCTGATGCTCCTCCTGATCCTGGTCACGCTGCCGTTTGCATCCGAGCGAGCCGACGCTCCCGATGCGGCCGGAGCCTGATGCACGGAGTGCGCTTGTGACGCTCTCACCCACGCTGTCGCCGGAACGCGCACGGGCGCTGGTCTCGCGGTTCCACTCGACGTCGGTGCTCGTCGCCGGCGACCTGATGCTGGACCATTTCGTGATCGGCCGGGTGAGCCGCATCTCGCCCGAGGCGCCCGTGCCGGTGGTCGAGCACGATCACGACGAGTACCGCATCGGCGGCGCGGGCAACGTGGCCCACAACGTGTGCGCCCTTGGCGGGCGCGTGGAACTGGTGGGGCTCATCGGGCGCGACGAGCCCGCCGGCCGGCTGCGCGGCGAAATGGTGGCGAACGGCATGGGCGCGGAAGGCCTCGTGGTCGACCCCGCCAGGCCGACCACGACGAAGCAGCGCATCGTGACGACGCGCAACCAGCAGGTGGCGCGCGTGGACTACGAGGACGATGCCGAGGCCGCCGGCGAGGTCGAGCGCGCGCTGGTCGACCGGGCCCGCCGCGCCCTCGCGCACGCCGACGTGGTCGTGGTCTCGGACTACCTGAAGGGCGCCGTGACCAGGGCGCTGGTGGCCGCCATCGTCGACGGCGCGCGGGAACGCCGGATTCCCGTGCTCGTCGATCCGAAGATCCCCCACATCGACTATTACACCGGCGCCACGCTCGTGACGCCGAACCACCACGAGGCGGAGACGGCCACGCACATGCGGATCCGCAGCGACGACGACGCGCGCAGAGCCGCCAAAGTCTTTCTCGATCGCGCGCACTGCCACGGCGTGTTGATCACGCGCGGCGAGCACGGGATGTCGATGCTCGATCCGGCTGGTGAAGCCCACTACCCCGCCGTCGCCCGCGAAGTCGCCGACGTGACCGGGGCCGGCGACACCGTCATCGCCGCGCTCGCCCTCGGCCTGGCCACCGGGGCGGCCCTCGCCGAGGCCGCCCAGCTCGCCAATCACGCCGCCGGCGTCGTCGTCGGGCGCTTCGGCCCCGCAACCGTCTCACCCGCCGAACTGATTGCCGAGTTCACCGACCGCGGCACGCGCGCCTAGTGCCTGAAGTGGCGCCGGCGCGTGAAGACCATCGCGATGCCGTGCTCGTCGGCCGCCGCGATGACGTCCGCGTCGCGCACGGAGCCTCCGGGCTGAATGACCGCCGTCGCGCCGGCCGCCGCCACCGCATCGAGGCCGTCGCGGAACGGGAAGAACGCGTCTGAAGCCGCCACCGAGCCGGCAAGCGGCACGTTGCCGGACTCCGCCTTCATCCTCGCCACGTTGACCGCGTCGACACGGCTCATCTGGCCGGCCCCGACCGCCAGGGTCCGGTCATCGGCGGTGAAGATCACCGCGTTCGACTTCACGTGCGCGCAGACGCGCCACGCGAATCGCAGGGCCTTCCACTCGGCGGCGGACGGCGCGCGCTTCGTCACGACCTCGGGTCCGCCATCGCGCGGCCACTCCTCCCAGCCCTCGACGACGCGGTCCTGTTCCTGGGCGAGCACGCCGCCGAGCGCCGTGCGCAGATCCAGCCGCCCGATGCCGGCGGTGCGGCCCGCCCCCGTGCCGAACAGCCTCGGCGCGATGACCACCCGGAGGTTCTTCTTCGCCGCAAGGACGCTCAGGGCCGCGCCGGCGATGGACGGACCGATGACGGCCTCGATGAACGTCGACGCGATAGCGT
>JALOKU010000253.1 GCA_025456345.1 Vicinamibacterales bacterium
GTCGAGGTCGCCGTCGAGCTGATGTTGCCCATGATGATCGTGATGATCGACGACGCGACCGCACTCTGACGATAGTCGACGAACGCCAGCATCGCGTTGTCGGGCGCGTTCATCGAGATCATGCCGATGAGGTCGCCCGGACTCAAGTTGCTCGACACCGCCGTGGTCAGCGTGATCTCCACGGTCTGCCCGCTGGATACCGCCGCGCATTCCCACGTGAACGTCGTGCTATAGATGCCCTTGATGGTCGCGCCCGTGCCGATCTTGACGGTGCCGGCGAAGGACGAGTTCCCCGCCACGCTCAGCGCCCCGCCGAGTGATGGTTTCGATCCAGGCCGTCGAGCCGGTCGAGGCCGTCCCGAGGTTGAACCCAATCCCATGCTCCACTCCCGAGCGGACATCCCCGCCGAAGTGGACAAACCCCTTCACGTTCGTGCTGCGTCGTTCCATGAAGTCCCCCCGAAGTCCGCACGGCCCAGGCTCGGGCGCCCACTGCCGGTCACAGCAGGCCGTGCGGCGTCAGACCGGGAATGAACTACACGCCGGGCGAGCCGAACGCGCCCTGCCAGAACGACGCGCCGAACGACCGACGCCACCGGATCGGATACATACGATTCCGCGTCCGGGCGTCCGTCATCGCCGGCTCCATCGACATCGGCACGCGCGTGTACGACGTGATGCCGTGCGACTTCTTGTTCGCGTCGAGCAGGAACCAGGCGTCCTCGTCCGTCAGATACGGCGACACGACGATGGTCCAGTTCCGACGCGCCTTGATCGGGTTGCGGTCGTTATCCGCCGAGCCCGGAAGCAGCGTCGAGTTGAGGATGCGATCCGCCGTGAACTCGAGGGCCGGCGGAATAAACAGGACCAGATCCTGCGCGGGCGCGACGAGCTGCCCACCTTCCACCTTCGTCTCGGTCTGGAGGTCGATCAACGCCTGCTGGAGCGACGTGACAGACAGGTCCGCCGCCGTCGCCAGCGTATTGCGCGCCGACGCGCCCGACTTCAGCGTATGCGAGGACGAGAACAGCGCCGCGCCGTCCGGGGCCAGTTCGGAACTGAACCCGTTATTGAACACCGCGTGCGCCTTCTTCTCTTCGGTGACGCGCCCCGAGAACATCAGCCAGCGCGCGTGCTGCGAGAGCTGATCGTACTGGTCATCTTCCAACGCGGTCTGCGTGACCTCGAACATCATGCCGTATTCGACGTGCGTGAAGTCCTTGGTCCAGCCGGCCTTGATGACATCTGACGTGTACGCCGCGCCCTCGGCCTTCTCGGGGATATCGCCCATCCCCTGCACGCCCATGACGCGCTCGAACTTCTTGTCGCTGGACTTGACGTTGAAGACCTTCGTCCAGATTTTCGGCAGTTCCTTCTGGGCATCGAACAAGAGGGTATACACCGCCTTGTCGATGTTGTCGTAGAGTTCCGCAAACGTGCCGCGAGTCTGTGCCATGTTCCTGCTCCTTTACTGTGCTACTGGGTGCGCCAGTGAGGACAGGAACTTGAACACGACCTGCCCGCCGGTTGAGCCTTCGTACTCCTCGGGCACCTCGGTGATCACGACGGTCTGCACGCCCAGCGCGTGTACCCGATGAACTCCTGCGTCGGCTGAATCAGCGCCACGCCAATCTTGTTACGTGTCGCCATACCGAGCGTCGATCCGTCCGACAGGTCCGGCTCCATCGCAATCCCGAGCAGCTTGTCCGCCAGGATCGAGAGGAGATTCGCCCCGTTGCCACCCGTGGACTGCGCCAGCGCGACCCGATGCGCGGCGGTCGCCACCGCCGTATCGAACTGCACGATGTCGCCAGTCTTGATGCAGGTGGCTGTCGAGGCGGCGGTCTGCGCGCTCCGGTAGGGCCGGATGCCGCTCGCCGCATTTGCCGTCCAGGTTGCCATGTGTCCGACACTCCATGCGGCATCACCGTCGATGCCGCGGTTGAGGTTGCTGTCGGTGGAGTGCCGAGGTCGCGCGGTGCCGACTGTGCGCGGCCCCCGAATCGCCCGATGACCCCCGGCGGCGGGGTGTCGGCGCGCAGGGCCGACGCCTGAAGATCGCCCGTTGCGGTCGGCGGCACCGTGCGGCCAGTCGAAGCCGGGAGTGCGCGCTGGCCCGCACACACTCCCCGCGACATCAGTCTAGCACGCCTGTCAAGTCCCCGGTTCGTCCAGCGGGACCGGCGCCCGCTCCTCGCGGATCGTAATCGACCGATTGACCAGATCGGCCGCCTGGTCGCCATGCGTGGCCCCAGTGGCGCTGACAATACCCGCCTTCAACCGCGCCCCGGTATTCGCCGCCTTGTTATGCGCGTCCTTCGCCTGCTGGATCGCCTTGTAGTCCGCCGCGGGCATCTTCATGAGCACTTCCTGGCCCCGCTCGCCGCGTACCACCCGGCCTTCCTTCACGTCGAACCCGAAATCCTCGGCCTCGCCGTCGATTTCGTCCGGCTCCACCGGCACCCAGCCCTTGTTCCGCGTCACGTCGTGGTAGCGCCCCGGACGCAGCGCCCCGTTGACGACATGAACTTCCCAGCCGGGCTCCTTGAGCCGGATCTGGGGCGATCCGTCTCCGAAGGGGTTCTGTAGCCGGCGTTCGAGGACGCTGATCCTCGGCAGTTTGCGCGGTTTGGCTTCCACCGGGGCGTCCTGCGGCGATTCCGTCTTAATGCGTGCTTTTCTGGGCATCCCCTACTCCAATTTGTTAATCGCGCCGGGCTTGTAGCGCGCCGCGGCCTCGGTATAGTCCTTCTCGCTCACCTGCATCGCGCGCCGCAGCGCCTGATCGAAGTCGGTCAGAACCGGTTTCGACCGATCGGGGCTCCCGCCGGCCGGCTCCGTCATCAGCGGCGCCCGCGGCGGCGGCACCGGCTCGTCGAGTCCATGATGCTGAGCATACCCCTTAGATGCGTAGTAGAGAATCCCCGCCACCTTCGGATCTTGGGCAATCAGTTCCGCCGGCACGAGGTTCCAGAGCTGCTCGAGCACCTGCGGATTGACCGTGCGGCCCTGCTTGTCCTTCATCCC
>JALOKU010000187.1 GCA_025456345.1 Vicinamibacterales bacterium
AAGCGCAAGCCCGTGACGTGATCGAGCAGCGGCATGTCGGCCGATCCGTTCGTCGATCTGCGGAGTTGCGAGACGCCGGTAGCCAGGTCGAGGCGGAGGCTGTAGGCCATGGACCCGACCTCGCCGACGATCGCACCGGCGCGGTAGAGGCGCGTCAGCGGTGAACCGGCGTGTTCGAGCGTCAGGCCGTCGATGGAGACGGCGGTCACGCGCAGGAGGTCCCATGCCCCGGAGCCGTCGGTCACGATCGCGCGGGCGTCGTCGTGAAAGCGGCACGCCGGGTGGGAGAGTGCGCAGGCCGAGAGGGGCGCAACGCGGATGGCGCCGGCGAGGGCCGCGAGGTCCTCGGCCACAACGGCCTGGGGAGCGGCAAAGGGCGTTGCGACGATACTGATGGCTTCCTGGCTGGCGCACCCGGCCGGCCGCGTACCGAGCGGTTCACCTGCCCAGCGGCACGGGAGCACGGCCGGCCATGCGGGAACCGCCCGGCCTCCCCACCCTGACACCGGCCCGGCGCCGGCACTCATGACGTCCTCGGCGAGCGTCTGCACCGCCACGCGAAGGCGTTGCTGGGCCTCAACGGCTTCCGGCAGCGCGTGAAAGGCGACCGACACCGGATGCAGCAGACTCGCGGCAAGGCCGAGAGCCACGATGGTGAGGGCCATGGCCACGAGCAACTCAGCGAGGGTGAAACCGCCGGTTCCGCGGGCGCCTACCATGCGACCCTCGAACGGACAGTGGCGAGGCGGGCATGGGAGACGACGTCGCCGCACTGGGTGGCTCCCGGCATCGGGCGGCACGGCGCCACGTCGACCTGGATGGCCAGGAGGCTCGCGTCCGACGGGAGCGGCGCGACCGACCATCGCCGGACGTACGCGCCGCCCGGGCCACCGCCAGTCACGTTTCCGCGGGCATCCAGGTATTCCAGATAGCCCGGGGTGTCTACGGACCAGGCGTTGGCGGGAGATGCCGCGATCGACGACACGTCACGGCACAGCGCCTCCATCTTCTGGAACGCCATGATGGTGGCCATCGAACGCTCGCGCGCGATGGCGGCGTGTCGCATCGCGACGGACGAAAGACCGGCCAGGGCCACGACCGTGCCGGCCAGGATGCCGATGGCCACGATCGCTTCGACCAGGGTTGTTCCGCGCGCGGTCCGCATACAGGTCATGCCCTGACGCAGAGCAACGGTGGTGCCAACACTCGCCGCCGGCGGTGGCTCGATTGTCGAGTGTTTTCGCGCGTTCTGCGGCGGCGCCGATCAGGCGTTGCAGAATCTGCAACGGATCGGGCGTCACGGTATGAAAGGGATTGCTACACGCGGCAGGACGGACTGCCGGCTGATGTGTTGCCGGCCCGAGTCCCGAGTACAGACCAGCGCCCAGCGGCTGGTCCCCAGCCTCTACCGATAGAACCCTATGTACCACTGCACAATCGGATCTCCGGCCGCCGCGGCGAACATCGCCGCGACGGCAAGAAAGGTGCCGAAGGGCAGCGCGAGCTTCATGTTGCCGCGCCCGGTGAGGATCAGGCCGACGCCGACAAGCGAGCCGAGGATCGACGCCACGGCCAGCGTCAGGAGAACCAGTTGCCAGCCGAGGAAGGCGCCGATGAGCGCGAGCATCTTCACGTCGCCCATGCCGAGTCCCTCGATCTTGCGCAGGCGGAGATACGCTTCCGCGAGCAGCCAGAGAATCAGGGACCCGATCACGAGGCCGAGGAGCGACGAGACCCACCCCGGCGGCGTCACGAAACTCAGGATGAACCCGACAATCGTGCCGCCGACGGTAATGACGTTGGGCAGGATCCGGTGCCGCAGATCGATGAAGAACAGGACGACGAGCATGCAGCCGAAGAGCAGGCGCGAAACGAGCAGCAACCCGGGCCCATACTGCCACGCCGCCCATGCGAACATGACGCCGGTGAAGAGTTCCACCAGCGGATACACGGCGGAGATTCCGGCATGGCACGTCCGGCATCGTCCGCGCAGGACGACCCAGGCCAGCACCGGCACGTTCTCGAACCAGCTGAGCTTGCGGTTGCAGTTCGTGCAGTGTGACGCCGGGAACACGAGCGACTGATCGAGCGGCAGGCGGTAGATGCAGACGTTGAGGAAGCTGCCCACGACCAGCCCGAGGAGCCCGGAAAACGCCACCAGCCACTGCATCGTCATGTCGTCGGGCCTGTCTTTCTCGTGAACTGCGGAGGCAGGGGAGAGAGGGACGACCGCTCGGACAGGGCGACCCCGCCCTGGGCGTCCGGCTTCAGTTCATACGGCGTGCCCGACGGGTCACGCGGGATGCCCGCGAGCCAGCGCATGGCGACCAGTTCGTCCCAGGCGGCGGGAGGCCGTCCCCGGGCATCGACAAAACGCCGGACGATCACCGCCAGCGCGTCGATGTCGTCGAGCGCCCTGAGCTGCGCCAGCTTCAGCTGCGCATTGTCGCGCACCCAGGCGTCGTCGGTGGTCTCGTACAGCTGCTGCCACAGCTGCCGCGACGACTGACGGTCGCCGCCCTCGGCAAGCGTCGTCGCCGCCATCGAGCGCAGCCACCAGGGCGCGCCTTCGATGCGCGAGGCTCGGTCGAACCACTCGGCGGCCGCCTTGTAGTCCTGCCGCCACCAGTAGTGCACGAAACCCGCGTCCTGGGCGTACTGCCACCGCTCCGGGTCAGCCGCCAGCCCCCGCTCGAGCAGGGCGATGGCCTGGTCGGTCCGTCCCGGTCCGTTCGGGTGCTCCTCGGCGAGGAAGATGGCCCCGAACCGGTACGCGACGTTGAAATGGGGGTCGAGCGTGGTGGTCAGGTCCAGGAGCGGGTACAGCTGGGCGTAGGTCTTGTCTCCGCTCTCGGAACGCCGCGTGCCGCCGAAATGCTGGATGGCCCGAATCCAGTACACGTCGGCCAGGATCGCGTCGAATCCCAGGGCGGCCCGTGACACCGCCGCGCCGCCGCGGAAGTAGAGGACGTCGCTGCTGACCGGCGGCTGCGGGTGCCGGGCTTCACGGTACGCCTGGAGGGCGAGCGCGGCTCCCCACAGCAGCGCCGCCACCGCGAGCAGCGACAGCGCGCTCACGCCCCCTTTCAGTCCGCGCGCGGCCGGGGCATCCATCGCTACTTGAAATCCCTGCGCGAGAAGACGATGACCGCCAGCGTGATCATCGCACCGGCATAGAGCAGGCCGTACCCTGACGTCAGCGCCACGTACGTGGCGGACACGGGCTGGCCGTGCACGACGGCCGCCTTCACGTCGAACGGCGCCAGGTTGGGAAGGGCGTAGTAGAGCGCCTTGCCGAGCCATCCCGCCGCCTGCGATTTCACGACGCTGTCGAAGTGCGCGAGGTCCGCGTTGAAGTGCCCGACGATGTAGAGGCCGAAGGTGAAGGCCGCCGAGAGCATCGGTCCCGAGAACGTCGAGAAGAACAGCGCGACCGACGTCACCACGAGAAGCTGCACGTAGAGCAGCGCGAAGGCTTTCAGCAGCTGCGGGTCCATGACCGGCGCTTCGACGGCGGCTTTCCCGAGGCCAGGCTGCAGCCAGGTCATCAGCCCGAGCACGGCGTACAGGGCCGCCGCCATCACCGCGATGTTCACGGCCAGCGTGAGCGCCAGCCCCAGGAACTTGCCGACAATGAACTCGTACCGGCGAACGGGCTTCACGAGGAGGTTGTAGACGCTCCGGCGGTCCACCTCCTTCCAGACCAGACCCACACCGATGAAGACGGCGATGAACAGGCCGAACACGGACGAAGCGGCCAGGCCGAGGTCTTTGATGATCTTGACGTCCTGGCCCGCCGTGAGCTGGCCGATCAGGTAGGACGCGCCAATCATCAGCACCGCGAAGAGCACGAGGTTGTAGAGCACCTTGTCGCGGACCGATTCCTTGAAGACGTGGTACGCGACCAGGCCGATGACGCGCCCCATCATCCCTCCGGCATCACGCGTCCGGCCGGCGGCGCGGTCTTCCGGGCCTCGACCTGCTGGACGAAGTAGTCTTCGAGGGTCGTTCGCACGGGGTTGAGCGACACGAACCGGCCGCCTCTGGACCGCAGTCCGCCCACGAGGCGTTCGGGCTCAGCCTCCGGCCCCACTTCGATCGTGTAGCGGCCTTCGCTGATCCGGGTCACCTTGCGCGCGGCGCTGCCGAGCGATTCGAGGGCCGCGGGCTGGAGATCGGTCATCACCAGCTCCCAGCCCGACACTTCGAACGCCAGGATGTCCGAGAGCCGGCCGGAGGTCACCAGTTGGCCGCCGACGACGATGGCGACGCGGCTGCAGAGGGCTTCGGCATCCGACAGGATGTGGGAGCTGAAGAACACCGTGCAGCCCCGATCGCGCAGCTCGAGAATGAGGGCCCGCACGTCGCGGCGGCCGAGCGGATCGAGGCCCGACATCGGCTCGTCGAGGAACACCAGTTCGGGCTCGTTGAGGAGGGCCTGCGCGAGCCCCACGCGCTGCAGCATGCCCTTCGAGAACTTCCGCAGCGGCAGCCGCCGCTCGCCGGCAATCCCGACCCGATCCAGGAGGCTCGACACCCGGGCGGTCCGCGCTGCGCCGCGAAGGCCGAACAGGCCGGCAAAGTAATTCAGGAGCTCTTCGGCGCTGAGGTAATCGTAGAAATACGGCGCTTCCGGCAGGTAGCCGACGCGCCGGCGCACATCGGGATGGCCGGGCGGCTTCCCGAGCACGGAAATCCGGCCCGACGTGGGATAGAGCAGTTCCGTCAGCAGCTTGAGCGTGGTGGTCTTGCCCGCCCCGTTTGCAGCGACAGGCTGTCGAGCGCGCGGTACGGGCGCGGGCGCCAGAACCCGACGGCATACTCCTTCGTGAGTCTCTCGGTCTCGATGGCTCGCATCTGAGCTTAGAGCTTGCCCGCCTTTTTGAGCTCCAGCTGGAGCGCCAGCTCGAAGTACGGCACCGGCAGGGCGCCCTCGATCTTCACGCCGTTGATGAAGAACGTCGGCGTCACCTTGATGCCGAGGATCGTCGCCAGCGCGATGTCGCCCTTGATCGACGTGATGAGAGACTGGTACTGCGCGTCGAAATCCGCGATGCCGCCGACATCGGCCGCCGCCTGCCGCACCGCCGCGGGCGTGAGCAGCGAGGCGTTGTCGTACAGCCAGTCGTCCATCGCCTCGCCGCGCCCTTTGGCCCGGGCGGCGCGAGAGGCCGCCGCCGCGATGCACGAGGCGAGGTGGTACCCGCGGGTGATGTTCGAGTTGCACGCGTTGTCGAGCGGGTAGTCCTTGTACACCATCCGGACGGCGCCGGGATACTGGGCCTCGAACCTCGCCAGCACGGCCTTGTAGTCCCGGTGGCTCTGCGCGCAGGACGGGCACTGGAAGTCCGAGAAGCGCACGATGACCACCGACGCCCCGTCGGCCGAGACGGGAATCTGTATGCGCGGCTGGGATTCCCAGAAGCGCACGAACTCGCTCTGGCGGTCGGCGCCGGCGGCCTGCTCGTCGCGCGCGGCCGCGACCGCGGATGCGCGCGGGAAGAATGCGATGGCGGCCGTGCCGCCGACCAGCAAGACGAGCATCAAGGCGACAGCGGCGGGGTTCGCGAGGGCGGATTTCGCATCCCGCAGGAAGCGGCGGGGAATCGTGACCATGGGGTAGGTCGTCCTTGTTCCCGACACGATGAAGATCGCGGCCACGGCGATGTACGTGACCACACACATGAGGCACACGGCCTTGAGCAGCACGAACGAGGCGTAGGCCATGTAGAGCACGAAGCCGAGGCCGGCGGTGGCCATCAGGAAGACGTAGCCCGGGCTGTTCTCTTTCAGGCTCGGCCATCCCCAGCGCGATCCGGCGAGGACCAGGAGCACGGCCACGTACCAGAGCGCCCCGAGCAGAGCGACGGGCGCGCCGGCCAGGTAGGCGTACGGGCTCTGGTACACCTGGCTGCAACTCACCGTGGTGTTCACGTCGCAGAAGCTGAGGTAGCCGGGCTGCCACAGCAACTGGAGGTGCACGTACAGCGACGAGAGCGCCGAGGCCAGCCCCGCGAGGGCCAGCAGCGCAAGCACGAGGCGGACATTCTTGGTCATGTGCAAA
>JALOKU010000018.1 GCA_025456345.1 Vicinamibacterales bacterium
GAGGGCTTGCTGCTGATGGACAGCGGCAAGACGGCCGAGTCGAAGGCCGCATTCGAACAGGCGCTGCGCCTTGACCCGCGCAGCGCGGCGGCCAAGTACGCCCTCGCGTCGCTGTTGGAGAAGGAAGGACGTTCCCGGGAGGCCGACGACCTGCTGCTGGGCGCCCTGGCCGACGGGCTCGGAGATGGGCCGGAGAAGGTCGAGGAGATCGCCGTCGCGGCCATGCGGCAGGGCGATGTCCCGCGAGCGTTGCGTCTGCTCGACGGCGTCGTCGCGCAGCGTCCGGGCGAGCCTCGCTTTCGCATGACCCGGGGACGTGTCCGAATCCAGAGTCGCGACTGCCAGGGGGCCTTCGAGGACTTCGATGCCGCCCGCCTGGCCGCGCCGAGTTCTGCGGCGGCGCACGGGCTCGCCGGGTCGGCCCTCATGTGCCTGGGCCGGCCGGCCGACGCGCGCCGCGCGTTCGAACAGTCGCTGGCGCTCGATCCGAACCAGCCCCGACTGCGCGAGCTCCTGTCGCGCGACCGCTGAACGGACCCGTCGGCCCTGACCGCCTCAGCCAAGGCGTCGGCGAGTCCGCCGAAGCGCTTCACGCGCAGGCGGAAGGGTCGGCCTCCATCCCGAATCCCGCCGGCCTCGCCGAAGTCCGGACAGATAGGGGGCAGACTCGACTGCCCGAGGCCAGGGAAGGTCAAGTCAGACCCATTGCTTGGAGTATTTGTCTGCCTCTGGACGCACTTCTGTCTGCGCGGAAGCCGGCTCTCTTACCGGGACTATCCAGCAAGCCATTACAAATCAGCTACTTCTGGCGTCAACCCACGCGGATGAGCCCAACGCCACACGTGGATCACTTATTGCTCTCATCATATCCTCACAACCTCTCAAACCCTCGCGCCAAAGCCCGCAACGCGCGGCGCGAGAGAAGTCAACTGCAGTCCTGAACCCTCCCGTTCAGTGGAGACACGACCATGAATTCGACCCCCACGTCCCGTCTCCTGATCGGCGCGCTTCTGCTGATCGCCGCCATGGCGCTGCCGGCTTCGACGGCGCAGGCGTCACCCATTACTTACAAAGCCCTCCTCAGCGGGGCCAGCGAGGACCCGCCCAATGCCTCGACCGGATTCGGGCTCGCGTATGTGACGTTCGACGTGACCGCGCACACGCTGGAGGTCTACACGATGTTCGCCGACCTGATCGGGCCGACCACCGCGTCTCACATCCACGCCGCTACCGCGGTCGCCGGCGCCGGCACCGCTGCCGTGGCCACGCAAACGCCTTCTTTCGTAGGCTTTCCCCTGGGGGTGCGGTCCGGGACCTTTCTGAACACCTTCGACATGACGCTGGCGTCGAGTTACAGGGCCGCCTATCTCGCGGGGTTCGGTGGCTCTACCGCGCTAGCCGAAGCGGCACTGGCTCAGGCGGCAGCCGATGGCACCGCCTACCTGAACATTCACACATCCAGCTACCCGGGCGGCGAGATTCGCGGGTTTCTTGAACCGGTTCCAGAGCCGGCGTCGCTCATCCTGCTCGGAACCGGCATCGTCGGGCTCGGCGCGCGGCGCCTTCGCCGCCGCCGCTAGCGCTTCTTGGCGAGCGCCTCGCGGACGAGCGCGAGCACCTCGTCGATTTCCTTCGGCACGCCCGAGGTGAGGATTTCGGGCCCCTTGTTGGTAATGAGCACCGTGTCCTCGATCCGCACGTGCAGCTGCTTCGACGCGTCCTCGATGATCGGCTCGACGGCGATCACCATGCCCGGCTGGAAGGGCAGGCTGCCGTCGCCGACATCGTGCACGCTCATGCCTACGAAGTGTCCGGCGCTGGACCCGCCTTCGAAGCCGTATTTCTTGTAGATGGCCTCGCCGATTGCGCGCGTCCCGGCGCGGGTGGCGCCCACCGTCATCGCCGCGATGATGGCCTTCTGCGCCTCGAGGGCGCACACGTAGGCCTTCAACTGATCGGGCGTGAACCGGCCCGAGACGGGCCACGTGCGCGTGATGTCGACGCCCAGGTAGTCGAGCGCGCCGCCGTAGTCCATCACCACCAGGTCGCCGTCCTGGTACTGGCGGCCGTTCGTCTGGTAGTGCCAGATATTGACGTTCGGTCCGGAGCCGACAATCGGCGGGAACGAGTTGCCCTGCACGCCGTTGCGGAACATCCAGTACGTGGCCTCGGCCTCGATTTCGTACTCGAAGCCGTTCTGGCGCGTCGCCAGGATCGCCCGGCGGATGGCCTCGGCGCTGATGCGCCCGTTGGCGCGAAGCACCTCGATCTCCCGCGCGCTCTTGATGGTGCGCATGCGGTCGACGAAGGGCGTGACGTCGGAGATCTGGAGGGCAGGGAAGTGCGCGCGGAAGTAGGCGGCGCGGCTCGCGTCCTCGGTGAGGTGCGTGCCGCCGACGTTCACCAGGCGGCGCGACAGGTCGGTCGCGTGCTCGCCGCGGTTGATGTCGGCCTCGTCGCCGGCCTGGAGCCGCAGCCACAGCTGCGGCTCGGCGGAGGTGGCGATGCGCGCGAGCACCGCCGGCAGTTCGGCGAGCGGCCGGATCGCCTCGAAGCCCCAGGGCTTGCCGCGCTCGGGATCGCTCAGCCAGTTCCTGCCGAGCGCCCGGATTTCGCGGGCCGTCTGCGGAGGCAGGTAGAGCGTGGCCGCCCCCGTGCCCGCGTCGAGCACCATCGCCGCATTCAGATCCTCGTTGCCGGTGAAATAGTAGAAATCGTTGTCCTGCCGGAAGCGGATCCCCGCCTGAGGCGCCGTGCGGCCGAACAGCACGACGGTCCCCTTGCCGAGGGCCTTCGCCAGCGCCGCCCGCCTGGCCGTGAACTCGGCTGGCGGATACCCCATCCGCTCCGCCCGCAGTCCCACCGCGAACCCCGCCGCCGCCAGCACCAAGCCGACCGCCGTCACTCGCCGCAGCATCTTCACCGCAACCTCCCCGGAAAAGAGATCTGACGAGGGGTCCGGCCCCGCCTTCGTGGAGGATTCTACCCCAGCGCCTGCCCTATCTCAGGTTGATCAGCCGCGCATCGTCGAGGAGCCAGCACTCGCCGGTGAAGGCGGACGCGGCGACCTGTGCGCGAAGCGCCGGGAGGGCGGCGCTGCGGTCGTAGCGGATCGAGAGGTGATGGAGCACGAGGCAGCCCACGCCCGCCGCCCGTCCCACCTCGATGGCCTCGGCCGTTGTGGCGTGGATGTCCCGCTTCCGGTCGCCGGCGTCGAGGAACGTCGCGTCGTGAACCAGAATGTCCGCGCCGTCAACCAGCGCCGGGTCAACGGGCATCGCGTCGCCTGAGTGCGCGAAGCGGACCTGCCGGTAGCCTTCCATCAGCGCGTCGCGGCCGCCCTGGCGCACCAGTTCCCGAATCTCGAGTTCGGACAGGCCCGAGTACTCCCGTCTCAGCCGGCGCCGCTCCTCGAGCACGGCGTACCCCATCGTCGGCTCGGATCCCCCGTGCGACGTCGCGAAGGCCTGCAGCACGCGCGTCTTCCCCAGCCGGACTTCGCCTCCGGCCCGAATCGGCACCCACGTCACGGGGAACGCCGTGGCGGACCACATCCGCGCCAGCAGTTCCCGCACGGCCAGCACCCCGTTGTTGCCCTCGGGAAACACCACGGTGAAGGGCTTGTCCTGCGCCCCTTTCGCGAACTTACGCGACGCGATGAACCCGGGCAGGCCGAGGACGTGGTCCGAGTGGCCGTGCGTGAGCGCCACCACCTCCGGCGCCCAGATCTTCTGTCCGAGGGCGAGCTGCAGGCCCTCGCCGGCGTCAATCAGGAGTTGAAACGGCTCGTGCCAGCACCAGTTGCTGAACATGGCGCGGGAGAAGCCGGTGATGTCGCGGGTCGGCGAGGCCACGCGACTATGTTACCGGCCCGAGGGCCTGCTGAAGAACTCCCGCTGGAGTTTCAGGAGGAGAGGAATGGACATCAGCACCCCAATGAGGTTCGGGATGGCCATCAGCCCATTCAGAGTGTCCGCCACGTCCCAGACGAGGTGGAGCGAGCCGGTCGCGCCGAGATACACGAACACCAGCCACAGCAGCCGGTAGGGCAGCGCCGCCTTCGTCCCGAGCAGGTAGACGATGCCGGTTTCGCCGTAGTAGCTCCAGCCGATCAGCGTCGAGAACGCGAAGAGCAGCAGGCCGCCGGTCACGACGATGTCGCCGAAGGTGCCGGGCAGGCCGGTCTCGAAGGCCTTGGCCGAGAGCGCCGCCCCGGTGAGGCCGCTGCTCCAGGTGTCGGTCACGAGAATCACCAGCGCCGTTGTCGTGCAGATGAGAATCGTGTCGACGAACACCTCGAAGATGCCGTACATCCCCTGGCGCACGGGGTGGTCGGTGTCAGCGGCGGCATGCACCATCGGCGCGCTGCCCAGGCCGGCTTCGTTCGAGAACAGGCCCCGGGCGATGCCGTAGCGCATGGCCATCATGATGGTGCTGCCGGCGAACCCGCCGGCCGCGGCCGATCCGGTGAACGCGCCGTCCAGCACGAGGCCGATGGCGTGCGGCAGCCGGCCGGCGTACAGCACGAGCACGATCAGCCCGCCGCCCAGGTACAGGATCGCCATGAACGGCACGAGCCACTCGGTGACGCGCGCAATCGACTTGATCCCGCCAAGAATCACAATGGCGGTCAGGATGACCAGCACGATTCCGGTTACGTTGGTCGCGACGCCGAAGGTGGCCCGCAGAGCGTCGGCCACCGAGTTGGCTTGCACCATGTTCCCGATGCCGAAGGCGGCCACCGACGTCAGCAGCGCGAACACGGCGCCGAGCCACGGCAGGCCGAGGCCCTTCTTCAGCACGTACATCGCCCCGCCGCGCATCGTGCCGGAGTCGTCAGGCTCGCGGTAGTGCAACGCCACCACGATCTCGGCGTACTTGGTGGCCATGCCGAACAGGCCCGAGAGCCACAGCCAGAACACCGAACCTGGCCCGCCGATGGAGATAGCCGTCGCCACGCCGGCGATGTTGCCGACGCCAACCGTGGATGCGAGCGCGGTGGCCACGGCCTGGAACGGCCTGACGCTGCCGACGCCGCCGCCGCGCTGGGTGATCTTGCCCAGCACCTCGCGCAGCGCGAACCCGAGCCGCCGCACCTGCACGACGCCGGTCAGGATGGTCAGCAGCAGGCCGGTTCCCATCAGGAGCAGGATCATCGGCCAGCCCCAGACGTACCCGTTCACGACAGCATTCAGGCGTTGAATCGTGTCAATCATGGTGTATCCGCTCGAGTGTATCCCACCCGCGGCGATTCCCTCCGTGCCCCGCTACTTCAGCCAGGTTTCCGCAAATGCCAGGAAGGCGCTGCTGCTCTGGCGCGAACCACGCATGCGGGGCGTGGCGTGGCCCGCCGCCCGTTGTCCGTTGATCACCACATCCGCCGCCCGAGCGGGGATGAACGTCGACAGGATGGTGTAGGGATTGTGCGGCACGCCCGCGCGGCTCTCGATCACGAAGGGCTCGTAGAAATCCCGCCACACCAGCTCCACCGTGGCGTCCGCCGCGCGGATGGTCTCCTTCCACGCGGTGATGGTGTCGCCGCCGCGCTCGAAGCGCGCCGCCTTCACAGGGAACGGCTTCTCGCCGTACGCCTTGTCGAAGGCCGTCATCAGCTTCAGGGCCACGTAGTCGGCGAGCGGCTCGTTGTCGGTGTACGCCACTCTGACGTCGTCGGGCGTCGGGCCGTCGCCCGCGATGTCGCTCGTGACGAAGCACACGTGCCCGGCCCCCGCGGGGCTCTGGACGACGCGCCAGAAGCTGACGCTGGTGGCCGGCGGGGCGCCGTCCTTCACGACGAGACGGATGCCGGGGTTCTCCCCGATGACGGCCACGGTGCCGTCTTTCACGTCCGACGGCGTCTGGGCCGCCGCGGGCACGACGAGGCCAAGCGCGAGCATCACGGCGGGAATCGATCGGGACATGGGTTCCTCCAGGGCCGGCAGGCCGCCAACCGCGCGATCATACGCCAGCCTGCCTGAATGGGAACCGCCTGACCCGATGTACACTTACCGTCTGCGGCCGCCCGTGGCGGTCATCCGTGCACTGACCGCCCCATGAGACTTATCGTCGACAGCCCCGCGTTCATGGCCCAGCTCGAGCAGGATCTGGCCTCCGCGAGCCGCTCGGTTCACGTGCAGGTGATGTCGTTCGAAGGCGACGAGGCGGGGAAGCGCTTTGCCTCGCTGCTGCTGGGCCGGAAGGACCTCGCGCGGACGCTTATCATCGACCAGTACTCGCTCTTCCACATCAGCGACCGCTTCCTCGTGCACCCGAAGAATGCGCTGAACCGCGACCTCTGGCATGAACGGCGCGAGACCCTGCGCGTGGCCCGGCAGTTGTCCGACGACGGCGTGACGGTGCACTGGACGAATCCGGTGGGCATCCTGTTTCTCGAGTTCATCTCGCGCAATCACAAGAAGGCGGTGGTCGTCGACGACCGCATCGTGTACCTGGGCGGCATCAACGTCTGCGATCACAACTTCGCGTGGCGCGACGTCATGCTTCGCATCGAGGACGAGCGCGTCGGGGCGTTCATGAGCCACGACATCCGCGCCACGCTGCGCGGCGAGAACCTGTCGAGCCGGGGCGACTTCGGGGACCTCGAGATCGCGCTGCTCGACGGCGAGTCGAACCTGCGGCTGAACGAGCCGGTCCTGCAGCTCATCCGCGAGGCCCGCGCGTCGATCGTGGTCCAGAGCGCCTACCTCACGTTCCCGTTCTTCGACTACCTCGCCGACGCCGCCGGCCGGGGCGTGCCGGTCACGCTCGTGACGCCGAGAGACAACAACAAGCCCCGGATGTCGGCCTACGCCCAGTGGGCCGCCGCGCGGGCCGGCGTCGCGGTGCGGCTCTACGACGGCCGCATGAGCCACATCAAGGCGATGCTGGTGGACGATGAGGCGCTGGTCGTGGGGTCGTCGAATTTCGACTACCTGAGCTTCCATACCCAACAGGAAGTGCTGGCGATTGTCCGTGACCGCGAGGTCATCGCCCAGTACAGGCGGGACGTGCTCGAGCCCGACCTCGCGCGCAGCGTGGCCCCCTCGGGCGCCTACTCGAGCGTCTTGCAGGCGTTGTCGGAGCGGTCGCTCCGCGGCGCGGGCCGCGTGGCCGTGCCGGTGAGCCGATGGCTGAGGCGGCGGCGAGCCGGCCGCGGGCGCGCAGCCACGGGCACGCCGGCTCAGGCCGAGTCGGGCCTCACTGAACTGGAATAGCCCGGCCGGCGTCCGCGTTCAGCGCGGTTCGCAGGTACACCTCGAGGCTGCGGTTCTGACTGCCGGTGCCGTCGTAGAACAGGTTCACGATCGGCATCCCCGTCTCGGCGCTCACCTGGCGAAAGAGCGCCGTGGTGATGGTGCCGGGCATGCAGCTGAAGGGCGCCACGTTCACCACCATGGCCGCCTTCTGCTTCACGAACTCGATCGCGCGGCCCACCGTGATGATCGCCTCCCCGCCGATGCTGTCCGGTAGCTTCGTCATCGCTGACGCCAGGATGTCGTCCAGGCCGGGCTCGTGCCGATCGTCGAGCAGCGGGCCGGCCGCGCCGTAGAGCTTCCGCTCCCAGTGGCGCAGCCAGTGCCACTTCACCCAGCCCTGGACGAGCTGCGTCGAGAACTTCTGATCGAGGTTCTGGCGCAGGTTCCACAACGACGAGGTGAAGAGCACCCACTCGGCCAGCGGCGCCATCCACGCCTCGGCGCCCAGCTTCTCGATCGAGCGCACCACGTGCTCGTTCGCGAACACGTTGTTGCGGACGTAGACCTCGCCGACGATGCCCACCAGCGGCCTCCTCGGGCCGTTCGTCACCGGCACCGAGGCGATGCGGCCGACCGATACGCCAACGGCCTTCGCGAGATCGCCGTCCGCTTCGAACACCGAAGCGAGGTGCGCCATCTCCTGCTCGAGACGGTAGTTGGTCTCGCCTTCCTCGATCTCGTAGGGCCGGACCTTGCAGCCGGCCTTCATGAGGATGTCCCCGACGAGGATGGCCTTGAAGATCTGGCGCCTGATCGGCTCGTCCAGGCCCGCGTAGCCCATGTAGCTGGACGGCGCCAGAATCGGCACGTCGGGGAAGCCTTCGCGGTCCAGAATCTGCCGGTGCAGCGTGACGTACTGACCGAACCGGCAGGGGCCCTGTGCCGACGCCATGAAGTAGGCGTGCTGCAGGCCCGGGGGCGACGACCGCATGGCCGCGAGCAGGCTGCCGATGGTGAGGGCCGTGGGCAGGCATTCGGAGCCGCGCGTGACCGACCGGCCGAGCTCGAAGGTCTGCTCGGTTTCCGGCGGAAGCGCCCTGGCGTCGAACCCGGCGCCCCGCATCGCCGCCGCCGCGAGTTCGGTGCCGTACGGATGCATGTCGGGAATCCAGAGGCGCCGGCCGTTGGTGCCCGCGGGAGGCGCCACGAACGGCCGCCGCGCGGGATTGCTCTTGCGGGGGCGGCGCAGCACGTCGACAAACGCCTCGATGCGCGTCATGTAGCCCGTGTCCGACCCGTGCTCGTCGAGCTCCAACGCGAGATAGGGCTTGTTGCCCATGATCTCCGACGCGTACGTCAGCAGGAAACTGTCGGGCCCGCAGCTGAAGTTGGTGAAGTACACCGCGTCGAGCATGTCGTTGGTCGCGACATCCTCGAGGGCGGCCAGGATCTGCTGGCCGTAGCCCCAGTACGTGTTCCTGTACCGCTCGCCGAGGCGCGCGAGATCCAGCGTGAGGAAGTCGATCGGAAGGACCGTCCGCCCCTGCTCGGCGAGTTTCTCCGGCAGGTCCAGGTTCAGCCCGCTGTCGTAGATGTTGTACGAGCGCCCGACGATCACCAGGAGCTTCTCGCCGCCGGCGCGGGCCTCCTCGATGGCCGCGGCGCCCTCGTCGCGAAGGCGCTGCTCGAACTCCCGCTGCACCGCGTACGCGTCGCGCCAGGCGTCTTCGATCTGGCGGGGTGAGCGGTCCAGCGCCGGCCCGAATTCCGACGCGAGGCGCTTCAGCAGCGTCCGCTCCTCCAGGCGCAGGTCGATGATCGGCGAGAGCAGCCTCGCGCTTTCCATGGCGTTCAGCGCGAGCGCGGCGCGGGCGTACGACGGCGAGGCCTGGACGTAGGGGCAGAACGTCGACGTCGTGACGTGCTCGGTGGGCACCTCGTTCTTCATCTCCGGCAGGAAGACGAAGTCCACGCCTGCTTTCGCGGCGAGCAGCGCGACGTGGCCCAGGAACCCCTTCGCCGGGAAGCAGAACTCCGCGCCGCTCATCCGCCCGCCGAGATCGCGGATCTCCTGCGTCGTGCCGCCCGAGAGCAATATCTGGTACCCCAGTCGGTTGAAGAACCGCCGCCACAGCGGGAGGTACGTGTAGATGCTCAGTGCCTGCGGGATGCCGACCACCGGCGCGTGCTCCGGCACCTCGATGCCGCGCCCGGCCTCGAGCCAGAGCTTCCTGCGCCGCCGCAGCAGGCGGCTGTGGGGCGTCAGGCGCATCTTCCGCTCGCCCGGCTCGCGCCCGCACATGTAGCCCCACGACGGCCCTTCTTCGCCGTCGATGTGCGTGTGCGTGATCGCGCAGTGGTTCTGGCACAGCTCGCACGTGTCCTTCGACAGCGCGATCTCGCGCCGGTCGAGGTCGAGGCCGCGGAAGCCGCTGACGGCCCGCCCCTGCTCCTGCATCACGCGGCGCGTGAGCAGCGCCACGCCGTACGCTCCCATCACGTGGCAGTACGGCGAGACGACGATTTCGACGCCGAGCAGCCGCTCGAAGGCCGCCACCAGCGCCGGGTTCCGCGCCGTGGCGCCCTGGAAGAAAATCTTGTTGCGGCTGCGGTACCGGTTGCCGACCACCTTGTTCAGGTAGTTCTTCACCACCGACACCATCACCGCCGCGAACGCTTCCTGCGGCGTCGAGCCGGTGCGGATGAGCTGGGCGAGATCCTGCTCCATGAACACCGTGCAGCGATCCGTGGCGCGCGGCGGCTGCAGCCCCAGCACGGCCGGCCCCGCTTCGGCGACCTTGTAGCCGAGCTTGAGCGCCTGCTCCTCGACAAACGACCCCGTGCCGGCCGCGCACACGTAGTTCATGTTCGCGTCGCGGATGTGGCCGTCGACCACGTGCATGTACTTGGCGTCCTGCCCGCCGATCTCGAAAATCGTGTCGATGGAAGGGTCGACGTGCATGGCGCCGGCCACGTGCGCGGAGATCTCGTTGATGATGGCGTCGGCGCCGACGACGTGGCCGACGATCTTCCGTCCGCTCCCCGTGGTGCCCACGCCCAGGATGTCGAGGGAACCACCCTTGCCGGCCGCGAGCGTCCCCAGCGCCCGCAGGAGCCGCTTGGTCGCCGCGATGGGATCGCCCGACGTCTTCCGGTAGATGTCGGCGACGACGCCGCCGGTCTTGTCGATCAGGATGGCCTTGGTGCTGGTCGAGCCGATGTCGATGCCGAGGTAGGCGCGCACGGCCTCGCCCTCGGGCCAGCGCGTGACGCGCACCTCGTTGCCGTCCGCGTCCTCGTAGCTCTGTTCGGTGGCGAAGGACGGATGCGTCGACTTCTCGAGCGTGAGCGGCCAGGGAAACCGGCCGTTTCCATTTGGTCCCGTGGCCTCGCGTTTGGGAGCGAGCGCCAGGCCGTTTCGCGCCGGCTTCGCGGAGAGTGCGGCGCCATACGCCGCGACGAGCTCGGGCTGCTCCGGCACGTCGATGAGGCCGGGGCAGTCGTGCTTGAGCCAGCTCACCACTTCCAGGTTCAGCGCCACACCGCCAATCAGGACGGTCTTGCCCTCGAGCGGCCGCCCGTTGAGCAGCGTGCCGAGCACGGTCCGCGTCATGCCGCGGCACAGGCCCGACCACATGTCCATCCGGCTGCAGCCTTCCTGCTGGCGGTGAATCAGGTCGCTCTTCGCGAACACCGTGCAGCGGGTGGCGATGGTCGGAGGATTGGGATTGTGCAGGTAGCCCCTGGTGTCCTCGTAGGAGATCCCCAGACGGCCCGCCTGTTCGTCCAGGAACGAGCCGGTGCCGGCGGCGCACATCGAATTGGTCGAGTAGCCCTCGAACCTGCCCTTGCTGTCGAGCTGGATGAGCGTGGCCGACCCGCCGCCGATGTCCATCACGGCGAAGGCATCCGGCGCCATCCGGCGGACGGCGTCAATCTGGCAAAGGGTCACGTCGCGATAGGGCACCTGCAGTTGCGCCGCGAACAGCTCGGCATTGCAGCCGGTGAGCCCGACCGGGTCGTCCGGCTGGACGTTCAGGCGGTCCAGGGCCTCGGACAGGACGTCGGCCGGCTCGCCCCGGTGCCGCTCGTAGACGGACGCGACGATCCGGCCGGCGTCGTCCAGCCGGACGGCCTTGAGATAGAGCGCACCGATGTCGACACCGATCGACGTCATAAGGAAACCGGAAGGCCTCTGAGAACCCGCCTTGGAGAATACCGTCGGAGCCGGGTCGGAGCAAGCCGCCGATTGGCCCGCCGCCTGCCCGCGCCGCCGGCTGCACTGAGTCCAGTGTAGGGATCCGTGCAGGCGGCGTCCACCGTGCGCGGCTGAAATCCGATGAAGAAACTCTGAACGCGGGCACGGACCGGGCCGGGGAAGCGGTTGCACAGTTTCTTCGGCGCGGACCGGAAACCCGGTTGCGCCTCGCACGTCGGCCGCCTAGGATCGGGCCCCAGGCGGGAAGGAGTGCCGGCCATGACCGACGAGACGCTGGTGCTTGCGGCCATCGACGGCTCGCGCGAGACGTGGCTCGCGGCGGCGGCCATCGCCTCCGAGGCGGGCCTCCCGCTCGAACGGGTCCAGGCTGCGCTCGACGCCAGTCCGGCCGTGATCGTCGAGGCCGCGCCGGCCGCGCAGCCGCGTTACTCCACGCGCGCGCACTACCGCGCCACGGCCGGGCTGATGACGCGCTATGTCGATGCCCTGCTGTCTTCGTGAGGGAGCGTGGGAGAGCCGATGAGCACCGTCGCGGCGTTTCTCTGGGCGGCGGCGGCCGGGTTGGCCGTGAGCGTGCTGGACTACGCCGCGATGGCCGCCCTTCCAAGGCGCCGGCGCCGTTTCGATCTGACCGACCCCGCCTACCTCCTCAAGTTCTTCGGCCACCCGCTGGCCGGGGGTCTGCTCGCCGCGGCTTACGCCGCGAGCCGGCCCGATGCCACCCCGCTCATCGCGGTCATTCTCGGCGCCGCCGCCCCGGGCATCTGGCGCACCATCGTCCGGTCGGGCGCCGCGATTGCCAGGCTGCTCCTCGGCCGCCTCTCCCTCCATCGGGGTCAGACCCGGGTCTGACCCCATCAAGTCCCCGCTCTCCGGTAGAATGGCGGCCGCACGGAGGATTCCCGCATGCTCAACCGGATGTCGCGGCGGTTCGGATGGTTTGTGCCGGCGCTGGCCGGAGGTTTGCTGATCACGCTCGCGCCGACATCGGCGCAGCAGCCGGCCGGCATCCAGCTGCCCCCTGAGGCGCGGCGGACATTCGCGGAGCCAGCGGCCTATGTGCCCGACCTGACGGCGCTTGTGGCCGCCACGAGCGAGCTGCGCGACATCGTCCAGCGCTTCTCGACCGATCGCCAGGCCCTGCTGCGGTTCTACACCGTGCCGGGATCCCTCGAGCGCCGCGCCCGGTTGCGCGCGTTCCAGGGCGCGTGGCTGAGAGCACTCTCCGCCATCGACTTCGCGAAGCTGTCGCAGGAAGGCAGGGCGGACTACATCCTGCTGCGGACGCACCTCGAGTACCAGCAGGCGCTCCTTGGCCGCGAGGAACGGAACGACCGGGAGATCGCGCCGCTCGTGCCCTTCGCGCAGAGGGTCACCAGGCTGGCCGAGGACCGGCAGAAGCTCGAATTCGTCACGGCGGACGCGGCGCTCGCAGCCGTGCAGGCGCTCGGCACCGAGGTGCAGAAGGCCCAGATGTCGCTGGAGGCGATGCTGGCGGGGGGCACGAAGCCGGCTGGCGTGACGCCGGCCGTGGGCGTGCGGGCCTCCCAGCGGGTCGACGCGCTGCGCGGCGCGCTCCAGCAGTGGTTCGCGTTCTACAACGGCTACGACCCGGCGTTCACCGAGAAGGTCCCCGCGCAATACCAGGCGGTCGCCACGGCGCTCACGGCGTACTCGACGCTGCTACGGCAGCGAATCGGCGGTCTCGCCGGCGCGGCGCCGGCCATGGGGGGCGGCGCGGCCATGGGGGGCGGCCGGGGCGGCGGGCGCGGAGGCCAGGTCCCTGAAACGGCTGCGGGTGACGACGAGATCGTGGGCGATCCGATCGGGCGGGAAGGTCTGCTGGAGGATCTAGCGGGGGAGATGATTCCGTACACGCCGGAGCAGTTGATCGAGATCGGCAACCGCGAATACGCGTGGTGCGAAGCCGAGATGAAGAAGGCGTCGCGCGAACTGGGGTTCGGCGACGACTGGCTGAAGGCCCTCGACGCCGTGAAGAACAAGTACGTACCGGCCGGCGGTCAGCCCGTCTTGATTCGGAATCTCGCGCTCGAGGCCGGGGCGTTCCTGAAGCAGCACGACCTGGTCACCGTGCCGCCGCTGGCGTCCGACATCTGGCGGATGCAGATGATGTCGCCCGAGCGCCAGCGCGTGAACCCGTTCTTCACCGGCGGCGAGACCATCAGCGTGTCGTATCCCACGAACACGATGACCGAGGAGGAGCGGCTGATGAGCATGCGCGGCAACGGCGTGCACGTCTCGCGCGCCACCGTGCAGCACGAACTCATCCCCGGACACCACCTTCAGGGCTTCATGGCCGACCGTTCGAACACGCACCGCGCGCTATTCGGGACGCCCTTCTACAGCGAGGGCTGGGCGCTCTACTGGGAGTTCGCCCTGTGGGACAAGGGCTTCCCGCGCTCGGCCGAGGACCGCATCGGCATGCTGTGGTGGCGCATGCACCGCGCCACGCGGATCATCTTCTCGCTGAACTTCCACCTCGGGCGGTGGACGCCCGAAGAGTGCATCGACTTCCTCGTCACGCGCGGGGGCCACGAGCGGTTCACGGCCACGGGCGAGGTGCGCCGGTCGTTTGGCGGTAACTACTCGCCGCTCTACCAGGCGGCGTACATGCTGGGCGGCCTCCAGTTGCGCGCGCTCGCCAAGGAGGCGGTGCCCGCGAAGCTGGCGACCTCCAAGGCCTACGCCGACGCCGTGCTGTGGGAAGGGCGGATGCCGATCGAGGTGCTCCGCGCGGTGCTGACCGGGCGCCCGCTGACCCGCGACTACCGCGCGCAGTGGCTCTTCGACGGAGACGTGCCGGCCGCGAAGTAGCGGGGCAGGCGCCGAAAGGAAGGGACGGCGCAGCGATGGCCGAACCACTCGTCGACGGGCCGGCGCTCACCAGGGCCCGGGCGCAGCAGCGCGCGGACCAGATCGAGGCCTTCACGCACGAACTCGGCGAGCTCGAACGCGAGGGTGTGCTCAGGCTGGAGCCCAGCGATCGCGCGCGCGTTGACGATTATCACGCCCGCTTCCTCGAGCGCCTGGCGGGCAGCTTCGACGTCGATCGCACGGAGCGCCAGCGGCGGATGTCGCTCGGCATGCGCATCGCGTCGCTCATCGGCGCCGTCACGCTGAGCGCCGCCGTCGTCCTGTTCTTCAACCGCGTGTGGGGCGTGCTGGCCACGCCGGCGCAGCTGGCCGTGCTCGCCGCGGCGCCCCTGCTCCTGCTCGGCGCGGTCGATGTGGCCGCGCGCCGCGAGAAGACGCTCTACGTCGCGTCGATTCTGGCCGCCGCCGCCACCGCCGCCTTCATTCTCAACGTCAGCGTGGTCGGCGCCATCTTCAACATGCGGCCGTCGCCGGTCGCGTTCGCGCTCTGGGGCGCGTTGGCGCTGGCGCTGGCCTACACCTACGGCCTGCGCCTGCTGCTCGCCGGCGGCATCGCGATGGCGATGCTGTTCCTGTGCATGCTCGCGGCGCGGGCCGCTGGGATTGACCTTGGCGCATCGATCGCGCGTCCGGAGCCCCTCCTGCCGGCCGGCGCGCTGGCCTTCGCGGCATCGTTCCTGCCCGCGAACCGCCGGCGAGCGGGATTCCCCGAGACGTGGCGGCTCGTCGGGTCGGTCGCCGTACTGCTTCCGCTTATCTTCCTCTCGACCTGGGCCGGCGTGTTCAGCTACCTGCCGTGGCCGGATCGCGTGACCGGCTCACTCTACGACGTGGCCGGGTTCGTTCTGGGCGCCGCCGGCATCTGGTTCGGCATTCGCGCAGGCTGGCGCGAGGTGGCCCAGGTCTCCACGGGCTTCCTCGTCGTCTTCGTCTTCGCCAAGTGCTTCGACTGGTGGTGGGACTGGATGCCGCGCTACCTCTTCTTCCTGCTGCTGGGCGGCCTGGCCGTAGCCGTCCTGGTTGTCCTCGGGCGCATCCGCGCGCGCCAGAGGGGGGTGTGACATGCGCCGATACGGACCCTGGCTGGCCGCCACGCTCGTCATCGTGTCGAATCTCGCCGCGTGGCGGGTGGCCGCCCTGAACCGGAGCGGCGAACCCGAAGCCGTTCTCGTGCTGACCGAGCGCGAGTTGCAACTACCGGCGAGGCAGACCGAGAACACGGCACTGTCTCTGCGCCTGGTGTTCGACCGCTGGCGCGAACGCGGCGACACGGTGGTGCGCGAGGCGGGGTGGTTTGGTCGCGCGAAGCTGGAGTCGATCGGGTTCGACTGCCGCAGGCCGGTGACCGCGGAGAACGCCGACGACTATCGCACCCGCCCGCCGAGAAGGACTTTCGCGGCGCTGGAGTACGGGGAGGGCGCCTCGCTCGACTCGCGCCTTTCCGTGGTCGATGTGGACAACGATGCGGCCGCGCTGCGCCGGCGCCACCCTGACCGAAGGCGCGTGGCGGTTGTCGAGGCCACGGCCGCCGTGCGGTATGTGAGCAATCCCGGCCAGCCGCCGTTCCTGATGGGCCGCGTGACTTCGGTCCTGCCGGCCGAGATCAACGTCCCGCGCGAGTGGCGTGGCGCTCTCGAGGGCTTGCAGTCCGATGCTCAGACCGGCACCTGGCCGCCGCCCCAGCGGGAGCCGAGGTTCCGCGCGACCGTGGCGTGGGGAAAGCGCCTCGAGCCCTGGATCACGAATGTCGAGCTGCTGACACCCCAGCCGGCCCGGTAGATCCGATCGCCGGGCGGCACGGCACACAAGAGCGCGCAATTCCGGATCGCCCGTCCCTCGGGCGCGAGTTGGCCCTGCTCTGCAAGAGATCCCGGCGCCGTCGTTCTCCATGCAGGAGGACGACATGCCGCACCGATTCTCACTGCTTACGCTCTCGTTCCTGCTCGCCACCGCCGGCCTTGCGACGCCACGCGCAGCGTCTGATCCGGGGCTGCGGCCTGCCATGGAGGTGCTTGTCGGGGGCAGTCGGCTGCCCTCGTACGCCGCGCGCGGCACCGTCTACATCGAGGCCCTGAAGGGGCGCGAGTACGAGATCCGCCTGCGCAATCCGTATCCCGTCCGGGTGGCCGTGGCGCTATCGGTGGACGGGCTCAACACGATCGACGCCCGGCACACGAGCGCGGCGGCGGGGCGCAAATGGGTGCTGGGGCCCTACGAGACCATCACGATCAGCGGGTGGCAGACGAGCATGACGCATGCCCGCCGTTTCGAGTTCACCTCCGAGGAACAGTCCTACGGGGCGTGGCTCGGGAAGACGAACGACCTCGGCGTCATCAGCGCCGTGTTCTTCCGCGAGCGCGTGCCCGAACGGACCGTGGCGATCGAGCAAGACCGGGCGCCGAGGTCCGACGTTCCGGCGCCGGCCGGACAGAACAGAGAACGGTCGATCCCGGCTGCAGAAGCCGGTGCGGCGTCGCCCGTTGGAGCCGCCTCGAAACCGGCGGCTGGGGCGCCAGTTCCGGCGGCCGACGAGTACGCGGCCACGGGTATCGGCCGCCGCACGGAGCACGCCGTCCGCCAGGTCTTCCTCGATCTCGAGCCGACGCCGGCGGCGTCGGTGAGCATCCGCTACGAGTATCGCGCGCAACTGGTCCGGCTCGGAGTCCTGCCGCCGGTCCAGGCCGCCGGTGACCCTCTTGACCGCCGCGAGCGCGCCCGCGGCTTCGATGGCCGCTTCTGCCCCGAGCCGAAGCGCTAGCAGGGGTCGGGACTAATTAGCTGCAAAGCGTGTGGACGATGACAGAGTTGTCATCGTCCCCTGGCCGGCGAGCGGCGTCACGCTTGAAGGGTGCGCCTGACGACCTACACCACCTCAACCTGCGTCCGGCCGGCAGCGCGGGCGAGCTTGGCGTCACGCGTGAGCAGCGTCGCGTCGAGGGCGTCCGCGAGGGCGACGTAGGCGGCGTCGTAGGCGGTGAGGTTGTGCCTGATCTGCCAGATGCGCGGCAGCAGCAGCACGTGCTCGTGACGGGTGATGGGGAGGTCGGCGAGGTCGGCGACCGCCTCGGCGCCCCGTCCCGGCGTGAGATCGCCAGACGCGCCGTAGCGCCTCAACACCTGCGCCACCTCGACATCAAGCAGATGCGGCGCGTGCAGTCCGGCCCGGCGATCGAACAGGCGGCCCTCGACGGCGCGCCCGGCCGGCGTGCCAAGCAGCACCTCGATGACGACCGACGCGTCGACGACCGTCAACGGGCGTCCCGCTCGGCCCGCACGGCCGCGGCAGGAGCCATCCGCGGCTCGACCGCCGCCCGTGCGTGCAGGCGCTCACGCATTTCGCGCGGGGTGGGGCGTTCGGCTGTACGGGCGACTTCCGCGATCAGGTAGTCCGACAACGACATTCCCTCCATCGCGGCCCGCGCTTTCAGGCGGTGGTGCAGTTCATCAGGCACATTGCGCAACTGAATCATCACGGGCATGCGTATAGCATGTTCACGTGTGTCTAGCATGTCAAGTCCTTTCTGGGATCGGCGGAATCGGGACCGGAACCCCGTCCTGCCTCACTGCAACGCCGATGCCGAAGAGGACCGTCTGGAAGTCGTTGGAATCATGGTCGCTTCTGGATCTGGCCGGCGCCAGAGGGCAGTTTCTGCCACGCTCAGAGCCGGCGCGCATGGCAGGAATTGCCATCCGGACGGCCGTGGGGTCAGACCCGGGTCTGACCCCAGCCGGCGGCGGCGGCGCGGCCGCGTTCCTCGCGCACGAAGAGCGTCAGGGCCAGCGCCAGCAGGAAGAACAGCGAGCAGAGCAGTATTGCGGATTGAAGTCCGAGGCGCACCTGGAGGACGCCCAGCGAGAGCAGCCCGAAAACCGCGGCGAGCTTCCCGAATAGCCCCCAGAATCCGAAGAACTCTGCCGACTTCGACTCGGGACTGAACACGGCCACCAGCGTGCGGCTGGCCGATTGCGTCGCGCCGAGGCAGAGACCGGCCATCGCGCCCATGAACAGGAACACCGACTCGGCCCGCCACGCCGTTCCGAACGCTCCATTCAGCCACGCGGTGATGCCGGGCGTGCCCCAGATCCCGACGATCGCCGCCACCCAGATGCCCAGCGTCACGTTGAACGTGCGCAGGTTGCCCCAGCGCTTCTGGAGGAACCCGAACCCGACGGCGCCGACGCTGGCCGTCAGGTTGGTGATCACGAACATCAGCATCTGGCTCGTCCGGCTCCACCGGATCACCTGGTCGCCGTAGATGAAGGCGAAGGCGATCACGATCGAAAGCCCGGCCATCGCGAAGAAGAACGACAGGAAGAAGATCAGGAGATCGCGAAACCCGCCCAGCGCGCGGCCCGTCTCGACGATCCGCCGGAACCCCATGGCCAGCATCGACTCGCCAGGCGGCAGCACCTTTGGCGTGCCCCGCTCGCGCAGAAACACGAACGTCGGGACGGCGGCCACGAGGAAGAACAACGCGGTGATAGGGCCCACGAGCCGTACGCGGTCGAAGTTTGCGAGCGTCTGATCACCGACGATGCCGAGCACGAGCGCCGTGCAGGCGATCCCGCCGACGTACCCGAGGCCCCACGCGAATCCCGAGATCTTGCCGAGTTCCTCGGTCGGGCCCAGGTCCGGCAGGAAGCTCGACGTGAACGACTCGCCGACGGAGAACCCATAGTTCGAAATGACGACGAGCACGACGGCAAGCCAGACCTGGCCAGGGCTGGCGAAGTACAGGAGCGCCGTGGCCGCCACGGTTAGCAGGTAGCTGCCGAAGAGGAACCGCTTCTTGGCGGCGCGGAAGTCCATGATCGCGCCAAGCACCGGCGCGGTCAGCACCACGAGGCCGTAGCTCACCGACAGCGCCACGCTCCACAGCAGGTTGCCCAGGCGGTAGTCTGGGCCGTCGCCGACGATCAGGCGCGGGAAGATCACGCTGAAGACGACGGTGACAATCACGGTCGTGTAGCTGGAGTTGGCGAAGTCGAACATCGCCCAGCCGAAGATCTCGCGCGCAGGCGCGCGGGGCGTCGTGGTCAACACCGTCCTCCTCGTGAACGCGGCCGAATTGCAATTCTGATACAGGATCGGAGACCTGGTCTGGATATTTCGCGCAGATTCGGACTGCCCGGGACCGAACCCGATCCACAATGCGCCCGATGACGCGTCCCCTCCACGTCGCCCCGCTCCTCGCGCTGCTCGCGATCGCGGGTGTCGCGCACGCCCAGGAACAGCCGCTTCCGGACTCCCGGGAATTCCTCGGCGACTCCTTGAGGTCCCTTCGCAGCAACGACCTGCTGCGCATCCGCTATACCTACACCGAGAAGGAGGCGCGCTACACCTACGATTCCTCCGGGCGTGTGGTGAAGACGCAGCATCGCGTCTACGACGTGGACCCGTCGCTCGAGCCCGAGTTGACCTATCGCCGTCTGGTCAGCGTCAACGGCGTGGAGCCGGCCGACCTGGCGAAGCGCGACGCCGAGCACCGGCGGAAAGTGCAGGAATGGGCGGCCGGGAGGCAGCGAGAGGGGCAGAGTGCCCGCGAGGCGCGCCTCCGGAGGGAGGCCGAGCAGGACAGATCCGAGCAGGCGGTGGTCGACGAACTGACCTCGATCTACGACTTCCGCATGACCGGCCGCGAGACGATCGACGGACGCCCCGCGATCGTCTATACGTTCGACCCGAGGCCCGGGTACACGCCCCGGACGCCGCAGGGCCGGATCATTCAGCGCTTCCGCGGGCAGGCCTGGGTCGACGAGCAGGACCGCGAACTAGTCCGACTGAAGACGGACGTCCTCGAGACGGTCTCCGTGAAGTTCGGGTTCATCTTCCGGCTGCTGCAGGGCAGCCGAGGTCACGTCGAGCGCCGCAAGATTGACGTCGACACGTGGCTGCCGACCTACACGCGATTCACGGGCAGCGGCCGGGTGTTCTTCCTCTGGCGAGTCGATCTCGACCAGGCAACGGAGTTCACGTCCTACCGCAAGAAGCCCGCGGGCGACTGACCGGCCCCGTGGCGCGGCGGCCCTCCCCGGACACCCGATTTGAGCCTGCCAGTTTGAAGGCTGTATGATCCGTCCAGTGCGGCGGATGACGGTCCCGGTGCGGGCCCTCCGCCGGCGGGCCAGCGCGGCCCGCGCCCCGCCACGCACCAGCCCGTCAGCCGCAGGAGAACTCCGTGCCGGACCAATCCGAATTCGAACAGGCAACTCTCGACCAGTGGGCGAAATCGGCGGCCAGGTCGGCGCCGGGAGGCCGGGTCGACGCGCTCAACTGGATCACGCCCGACGGGCTCACCGTCAGACCGCTCTACACGGCCGCCGACACCAGCCTGCTCCCGTACGCGAACACGCTGCCCGGATTCGAGCCGTTCCTGCGCGGTCCGCAGGCCACCATGTACGCCGTCCGGCCGTGGACAATTCGCCAGTACGCCGGCTTTTCGACCGCCGAGGACTCCAACGCGTTCTATCGCGCGGCGCTCGGGGCCGGCGGGCAGGGCATCAGCGTGGCCTTCGACCTCGCCACGCACCGGGGCTACGACAGCGACCACCCGCGCGTCACGGGCGACGTGGGCAAGGCCGGCGTGGCGATCGACACCGTCGAGGACATGAAGATCCTCTTCGACGGCATCCCCCTCGACCGCGTCAGCGTGTCGATGACGATGAACGGCGCGGTGCTGCCGGTGCTGGCGGGCTACGTCGTGGCGGCGGAGGAGCAGGGCGTGGCCGAAGCGCAGCTCTCGGGGACCATCCAGAACGACATCCTCAAGGAGTTCATGGTCCGCAACACGTACATCTACCCGCCCGCGCCCTCGATGCGCATTGTCGCGGACATCATCGAGTACACGGCGCGGCACATGCCGAAGTTCAACTCGATCAGCATCTCGGGCTACCACATGCAGGAGGCGGGCGCGAGCCAGGCCCTGGAGCTCGCCTTCACGCTGGCCGACGGCAAGGAGTACGTGAAGACGGCGCTGGAGCGCGGCCTCGACGTGGACGGCTTCGCCGGGCGCCTGAGCTTCTTCTGGGGCGTCGGGATGAACTTCTATCTCGAGATCGCCAAGATGCGCGCCGCCCGCCTGCTGTGGGCGCGCATCATGAAAGGCTTCGGCGCGAAGAAGCCCAAGAGCCTGATGCTGCGGACGCACTGCCAGACGTCCGGATGGAGCCTCACCGAGCAGGACCCGTACAACAACATCGTTCGCACGACCATCGAGGCCATGGCCGCGGTCTTCGGCGGCACGCAGAGCCTGCACACGAACAGCTTCGACGAGGCCATCGCGCTGCCGACCGAGTTCAGCGCGCGCGTCGCGCGCAACACGCAGCTCATCATCCAGGAGGAGACGCACATCACCAGCGTCGTCGACCCCTGGGCGGGCAGCTACATGATGGAGGCGCTGACGCAGCAGATGGCCGACGCGGCGTGGGCCATCATCGGCGAGGTCGAGGCCCTGGGCGGCATGACCCGGGCGGTGGACTCGGGCTGGGCGAAGCTGAAGATCGAGGCCGCCGCGGCGGAGAAGCAGGCCCGCATCGACGCCGGGCGCGACGTGATCGTCGGGGTGAACAAGTACACGCTGAAGGACGAGGCTCCCGTCGACACCCGGGAAGTGGATAACATGAGGGTGCGCGAGGGGCAGATCGCGCGGCTGGCGCATGTCAGGGCCGCGCGCGACGGCGCCGCCGTGGCCGCGGCGCTCGACGCGTTGACCGAGGCGGCGCGCAGCGGCGGCAACCTGCTCGAACTGAGCATCCGCGCCATGCGCCTGCGCGCGACGGTGGGGGAGGTGAGCGATGCGCTCGAACAGGTGTTCGGCCGGCACCGCGCGGACACGCACAAGGTGACCGGTGTGTACGCGGCGGCCTACGCGGCGGCGCCGGGCTGGCCGGAGTTGCAGGCGGAGATCGCGGCCTTCGCGGAGGCGCACGGCCGGCGCCCGCGGGTGATGCTGGCGAAGCTCGGTCAAGACGGCCACGATCGCGGCGCGAAGGTGGTGGCCACGGCGTTTGCCGACCTCGGTTTCGACGTCGACATCGGCCCGCTCTTCCAGACGCCCGAGGAATGCGCGCGGCAGGCCATTGAGAACGATGTCCACGCGGTGGGCGTCAGCACGCTCGCCGCGGGCCACAAGACGCTCGTGCCGGCGGTCATCGCCGAGCTCACGCGGCTCGGCGGCGACGACATCATCGTGTTCGTCGGCGGCGTCATCCCCCGGCAGGACTACGGCGTGCTCTACGACGCGGGTGTCAAAGGCATCTACGGCCCGGGCACGCCGATCCCGGTGAGCGCGACGGACGTGCTGGCGCACATCCGGCAGGCGCAGGCCGGGCGGTGACGGCGGAGCCCTTCAGATGCTGACGCCGGCCGAGCGCGCGCTGACCGACGCGATCACAGGCCAGCCTGGCCCGCCGAAGCGCCGCGCCATCGCGAAGGCCATCACCCTGCTCGAATCGACGCAGGCGGATCACCGCGCGCGCGCCGACGAGGTGCTGAACGCGCTGCTGCCGCGAAGCGGCCAGTCGTTCCGCCTCGGCATCTCCGGCGTCCCCGGCGTCGGCAAGAGCACGTTCATCGAGACGCTCGGCCTGCAGCTCATCGAGCACGGGCACCGCGTGGCGGTGCTGGCCGTCGACCCGTCGAGCACGGTGTCGGGCGGGTCGATCCTCGGCGACAAGACGCGCATGGCCCGGCTCTCGGCCGACGACCGCGCGTTCATCCGCCCCAGCCCCTCGTCGGGCACGCTCGGCGGAGTGGCCGAGAAGACGCGCGAGTCGATGCTCGTCGTGGAAGCCGCCGGCTACGACGTCGTCATCGTCGAGACGGTTGGCGTCGGGCAGAGCGAGACGGCGGTGGCGGGCATGACCGACATGTTCGCGCTGCTGCAGCTGCCCAACGCAGGCGACGATCTGCAAGCGCTCAAGAAAGGCATCACGGAGCTGGCCGACATCATCGTCGTCAACAAGGCGGATCTCGACGAGGCCGCCGCCACGCGGGCTCGCGCGCAGATCACCTCATCGCTTCGCCTGCTCGGCCTGCACGGCCGTCCGGAGGACGCGCCCGAGGACGCGGCCGTGTGGCATCCCCAGGTCATGCAGGTGAGCGCGCTCACGGGGCAGGGGGTGGCCGGGTTCTGGGCCGAGGTGTCCCGCTTCCGCGCGCTCCAGTCCGCCGGCGGCCGCTTCGCGCGGCGGCGTCAGCAGCAGAGCGAGGCCTGGATGCGGGAGCGCCTTGAGGCCGGATTGCGCCAGCGCTTCCGCGCGCACCCGGCCGTGAAAGCGGCGTGGCCGGGCCTGCTCGATGACGTGCGCGCCGGACGGCTGGCGGCATCCGTGGCGGCCCGGCGGCTGCTCGATCTGATGGACTGAATACCGCTACGTGCCCAGAGGCACCGCGCAGATGCGGTGGATGGCGAGGTCGGCCATCCACAGCCAGCCGGCAGGAGGATGATGCGGACGCGTCAGGCGCCGCCGCGCCTGGCTCAGTTCGAGGCGGACTGTGGGGTCAGTCGCGACGGCATAGCGGCGGGGATGGGACTCCGGCCACACCGGCTAGAGAACGTCGCTTCGGCCAGCCATCAGCATCGCGAGGCCGAGCACGGCCACAGACGCCCCGACGAACATTCCAATCATGAAGCTGATCATCGCCGCCTCCTGAACGCTCCGTTGATGGCGTCGGCGTCGGGCCGTTCGCCGCTGGCGTCGCGCCGCACACAGAGCCCTGACTCCGCAGCCCCGACCCGGGTCGAGGCCCGGTGTGTGGACAGGCCGGTCATCTGAACGTGTAGCCGGCGGCCAGCTTGAAGTCCGGGCTGTCGAAGGCGCCCACCTTCATCTCGAAGAAAAGGCCGCTGCGCAGCCCGATGCCCGCGAAAACGTTCAGCCCCGGCCCCACGTCGTCTCCGTGCTTGCCGTTGCCGCTGATGAGGTTCATCGCAGGGCCAGCGCCCACGTACGCCTGCCATCCCGGGCTGATCGGCATCCAGTAGCCGAACTCCATGCCGAACGCCACCACGGTCCGGTCGTCGCCGAAGCCGGCCTCCACGGTCGGCTGGAAGCGCAGCCGGTCCCAGAGCGGCTTGGTGACGTAGTGGCCGCCGATGAAGAACTGATCGGGGTTCGCGCTCAGGCCGGCGCGCACCCCGCCGCCATCCTGGGCAGACGCGGATGGCACAGACCCGGCCACCGCCATCCAGCCGGCGGCCAAAACGGTGAGCAGAGCACGCCATGTCGGTTTTTCACGGCAGGCGAGCATCTTTTTCATACGTGCTTCCGCCGGGTCACACCAGCGCCCTTCCTGGACCGCAGGCGCGACCCCTTCGTGAATCCGAAGCAAGAACAATGCCCGTCCCCCGGTGTCACGTGCCTCCGGAACCTGGCCCCGGCGGCCGCCGTATCCCAAAGTGATCCAGCGCTTGGACGGGAGCCGACCGTCGGAGTGATGCTCCAACAAGCCGTCTTGCGCGCACAATCGGATTTCGCCGCGTCGGCGACCGTGCCAGGAGGCCCCCCAGTGGCGCAGCGTCCCCGCCTCGCGTCCGAGTTGCGTCGTCTCAGACCGCCGTCCGCGCAGTCATCACCGGAGCCCGCCCTGCTCGCCACGGCCAGGAGCGTCCTCACCGGGCAGTTGTCGGTCTCGTCCCGGCTTCTGCGGCGCATCATCGACAGCCTCGCCGAGGGCGTCGTCGTCGCCGACGCGGAGGGCCGCTTCGTGCTCTTCAACCCGGCCGCCGGGAAGATCCTGTCGCTGGGGTTCATGGACGTTCCCTTGACTGAGTGGAACTCGGTTTACGGGTGCTTCAAGCCCGACATGGTGAGTCCCTTTCCGCCTGAAGAGTTGCCGCTCGCGAGGTCGCTGCGCGGTGAAGCCGTCGATGATTGCGAGATCTTCATCCGGAGGAACGGTAGACCCGCCGGCGGCTGGATCAGCGTCAGCAGCCGCCCGATCTCGGACGGCGACGGCCGCACCCTGGGCGGAGTCGTGACGTTTCGGGACATCACCGACCAGAAGCACCAGCTCGAGCGCCAGCAGCTCCTGTCGAAGATTGTCGAGGACACCGCCGATGCCGTCCTCGTCACCGACAGCGCGGGGAACATCGAATACGTCAATGCCGCGTTCGAGCAGATGACCGGGTTCACCCGGGCCGAGGTGCTGGGCAAGAACCCCAGTCTCCTCGCGTCCGGCCAGCACTCCAGCGGCTTCTACAAAGATCTCTGGGAGGCGCTGCTTCGCGGCGAGGTGTTCCGCGACACGATCACCGACCGCCGGAAAAATGGCGAACTCTACTTGTCGAGTCAGACCATCACGCCCCTGAAGTCGCCCGGCGGCGCGGTCTCTCACCTGGTGTCCATCGCGAGAGACGTGACTGAACGGCGGAAGATGACCGCCCTCGAGCACAGCCTGCAACTCGCCCGGCAGGTGCAGCAGCGGCTGTTCCCGACGAGGCCGCCGCAGGTGCCGGGGCTCGACGCGTGGGGCGTCTCGATTCCCGCGCATGCGACGGGCGGTGACTACTTCGATTTCCTTTCACTGCCCGGCGGCTCCCTGGGACTGGTCATTGGCGATGTGAGCGGCCACGGGTTCGACTCGGCCATCCTCATGGCCCAGACGCGCGCCCTGGTGCGTGCGGCCGCGCGCCGCGAGCCCGGCCCGGCCAGGATCCTGGCCGATCCGGCCAGGATCCTGGCCGAAGTGAACGCGCTTCTCGCGCCCGACCTGGGCGAGAACCGCTTCGTCAGCATGATTGCCGTCGGCGTCGACCCGCAGACCCGCGCGATCAGGTGGGCCAACGCCGGGCACGTGCCCGGCTACGTGATCGACCGGGCAGGCCGCGTCAAGACGGAACTCGGCAGCACGGGCATGGTGCTCGGCTTGTTTCCCGACGCGGAATTCGGCGTCGAGCACGGGCCGGCCCTCGAGCGCGGCGACTTGCTCGTGCTGTTCACGGACGGTGTCACGGAGGCAGAGGCGCCCGACGGCACCATGTTCGGCGCCGAATGGGCGCTGGACGTCGTGCGCGCGCACGCGCACCGCAGCTCCGCCGACATCCTCGAGGCGCTCTGCGACGCCGTCCGGGGTTTCGCGGAGAACCGCCCCCAGCAGGACGACGTCACGGCGATTGTCTGCCGGATCCTCGACGTGGAGGAACCGGCCCCGCGGACCGGTTAGAATAGGGGTCGGGACCAATTAGCGCAGAGACGCTCCGCCGGCGACGATTCTGTAAGCAGGCCAGGACACGCGCTGGCATGGGAGACCGGACATGACGACGAGGACGATCGCGGCGGTGATGATGGCTGTGCTGCTCGCGGCGCCGGGCGCCGTTCTGGCGCAGGCGGGCCAGGACCAGGCGAAGCCGGCTCAACTGGTGAAGCTCTCCTTCGACGACAAAGGCTACGTCGTGACCCCGTCCACGGTGACGAAGGGCGTGCCGGTGAAGATGGACGTGGATCTCGACACGGTGAAGGGCTGCATGCGCACCGTCGTCATCGACGCGTTCAACGTGAAGCAGACGGTGAAGGCCGGCGCCACGACGATTGAGTTCACGCCGACCAAGTCGGGTCCGATTCAGATTGTGTGCGGCATGAACATGGGCAAAGGCCAGTTCACCGTCGCCGAGCCGGCCACGAAGTAGCGCCGCGCGTGCGCGCAGGGCCGCTGCGCCGGTGGGCCGGCGTCAGTGCACGGTGAAGGGCTCACTGAGCGTGAAGGGGGCGATCCGGGCGTCGAAGGGATTCCCCCCGCGCGTCACCATCTGGTAGGTCCCCTCCATCATTCCGTGAGGCGTCGGCAGCCGGCAGCCGGAGGTGTAGCTGAACGACTCGCCCGGGGCCAGCACCGGCTGTTCGCCGACCACTCCCGGTCCTTTCACGTCTTCCGCGTGATTGTTCCCATCGGTGATGACCCAATGGCGCGCCATCAGCTGGACGGTGTCGTCTCCCTCGTTCGAGATCGTCACCGTGTAGAGGAAGAACCAGTGCTGCGACGCGGGGCTGGAGCGATCCGCGGAGTATTCGGCCTCGACCCGGACGCGGATGCGGTTTGTGACGGCTTCTGATGTGGACATCGTCTGTCCATGGTGAACGAAGCGGCGATGTTCGCGCAAGTGCCGCGTCGGGCGCCGTCGGGCCGGCGGGTGGTGCAACCGGTTCTGGCTCGATCGTGGTCTGCCGGGACTCGACCTCGCGATCAGCAGGCCAGCAGCTTCGAAGCGCTCAGCCACCGCCGCGCCTCGGCGTGGTGCGGACAGAGGCGCGCCACCTCACGCCAGAAGCGCGCCGAGTGGTTGGGGTGGCGCAGGTGCGCCAACTCGTGGAGCAGGACGTAATCGCACACCGCTGGCGGCAGCTGGATGAGCCGCCAGTTGAGCGAGATCCGCCCCGACGCCGAGCACGATCCCCAGCGCGTGCGCTGGTTTCTGATGCTGACGGCCGCCACGGCGAACCCGTGGACGCGCGCCAGTTCGAGCAGGCGCGAAGGAAGCTCCCGCGCGGCCTGCGCCCGCAGGCGCGCCCGGACCTCCGGAGCCACGTGCGTGGCCGCCTGCGCCAGCTGGCGCCGAAGGCGCTCGCGGCCAACCCACTCGCGCCGCGACACCAGGAATCGCTCGGCCTCGGCACGCGACCCGTGCCACGGCACCGTAACGCGCACCACGCCGTCGTCGCGCAGGCGCAGGATGTAGTGGCGCGCGCGCCGTTGCCGGACGAAGACGACCGCGGCGGACACCCCCGGCACCGACACCGCGGCGCCGCCTGCCCGCGATCCCGACGGGTAGGGCAGCCGAAGCTGCGTGTCGTCGGCCATGCGCGTCGCCATCCCGCTATGATGCCATGCCGCGATCGGGTCGCGTGTGGCGCCGGCCGGGGCCGCCTCCCGGGGTAGAATCCATGGAGCACGCAGCGAGGCGCCGGAATCCGCCATGGAACGCACGACCTGGGGCCAGATCAACGAGCTGTTCGAGGCCGCACGCCGGATGCCGGCGAGCGAGCGCGAGGCCTGGGTGCGCGCCGCGGCGGCCGACGAGCGTGTGCAGTCGGAAGTGCTCTCGCTGCTGCGGGCGCACGAAGACGACCCGTGGTTTGTCGATGAGCCCGCTGGGAGCAGCACGCCTCCCCGCGTCACTCCAGCTGAGACGTGGCCAGCAAGCCCGGCGCCGGTCACGCCCGGCCGAACGCCCTCGCATCCCGCCACCGGCCGGCAGGCGTCGACGCCCTCAGACCCCACGCGCCGCCGCCGCGCGCCGGAGCCGCAGGCCGGCGGCCAGTTCGCCACGTATCGCCTCATCCGCGAAATGTCCCGCGACCCGGCGCGCATCGTTTTCGAGGCCGTGGCCACCAGCGGCGGCGCCCGCCCGCGGGTGGCCCTCCACGTGCTGACCGCTGATGCGCGCAATCCGGCCTTCGCCGAGTTGCTTCATGTCCACAGCGATATTCTGGCGCACCTCGATCATCCCGGCATTCCCCGCCTGCTCGACGGCGGCGTGAGCGGGAACGGCACGGCCTATCTCGCATTCGAGTACGCCGCTGGCGATCCGATCGACGCCTGGTGCCGCGAGCGCGGCCTCACCCTCCGCGACCGGGTGGGCCGGGTCCTCGCCGTCTGCGATGCCGTCCAGCACGTGCATGAACACCTGATCATCGACGGCGACCTGAGGCCGGCCAAGATCCTGGTGTCGGCGGATGCCGAGGTGAGACTGCTCGACTGCGGCATGTCTCCGCTCCTCGGGTTCGGCTCGTCACCCGGCGGCACCGCCGCCCTGCTGCACCCGTGCATGAGTCCCGAGCAGGCGCGCGGCGAGGTACCGCTGGCTGCCAGCGACGTCTATGGGCTGGGCGTGCTGCTCTATACGCTCGCCACCGGGTACGCGCCGTACGAGCTCAGCGGCCTGACGCCGGCGCGCGCGCTGGACACGATCTGCGAGATCGAGCCCGACGTGCCGAGTGCCATCGCCGGCGGCCGCGACGGGCGGGAACTGGCTGGCACACTGGACCGCATCATCCTGAAGGCGCTGCGCAAGAACCCGCGTGAGCGATATGCGACGGCCGCCGCGCTTGCCGCCGACCTTCGCGCGTGGCGCGACGGGGTGCAGGCATCGGTGTCGCCGGCAGCGAGATGGCCGCGCACGATCGCCGCCGGCGGGCGCGCGGTGCGGACCGGAGCGCTCGCGATCGCCGTGATCGCGCCGCTGGCGGGGGCGGGCGTTCTCGGCTGGCAAGCCTACCTCCTGCGCGGCGAGCGCGACCAGGCCCGCTCGGCGCTTGCCGAGACGTACCGGCGCCTGGCTGAAATCCAGGCTCGCACGGCCGGCGCCGATCCCGCCAACCTGGCTACGGCCGCGGCCAGCCTTGACGCCGCAGCGGCCGCCGGCGAGCAGGCGCTTGCGGCCGACCCCCGCCTGGCTTCAGCCGCCGTGACGCTCACCGGCACCTACGGCGACCTGGTGGGCGTCCGGCTCGCGCAAGCCGACGCGGTGGCGGCCGGGAAGGCCGAGGTGAGGCTGCGCGCGCTCATTGGACAACTCACACGCGATCTGCCGGGGGATGCGCAGGCCTCGGCGGCGGCCGCTTCCGGCTACGTCAGGCTCGGCGCGTTCCGCGAGGCTGGCGGTGACGCCGCGGCGGCCAAGGTGATGTACGGCAACGCGGTTGCCGCGTTCGAGACGCTCACCGCCGAGGGCGGGCTCGCCGAGTCGGGCCAGGCTGATTACGCGCGTGCGCAGCGAAGGCTCGGCGCCCTCGCCCTGCAGGAGGGCGACGTTGACGATGCCGAGCGCCTGCTGCTGGCGGCGCAGGCGTTCGACGCCGACGCGCGAAGGCCGCTCGACGCGGCCGCCCGGCGCGAGATCGCGGATACCGCTGGCGGCCTCGCCCTGGTGGCCCGGCAGCGCGGCGATGCGGCCAAGGCTGAGGCGCTGTGGACGCGGGCGCTGGCGGCACTGCAGGCGGCGTCGGGCGGCGCCCCCGCGGATCAGGCGACGCTCGCGGGACTGGCGGACGTGCACGCGTCTCTCGGGTCGCTCTGCCGCTCGCAGCGCCGCTTCGAGGAGGCGCTGGCGCATTACCGCAACGCGCTTCGCGCGCGCGAGCGGGAGTTGGTCACGGCCAGCGCGCCGCCCTCAGCGAAGCTGTCGCTGGCGGTTGCGCAGATCAGCGTCGCCCGGCTGTTGCTCGATCTGGCCGAGATCCGGCAGTCTGGTTCGAACGACGCCGTCCGCCTGCGCGAGGCGGGCGCATTGTTGGCCCAGGCGGGCCCTGCCGTGCGCGCCGCTGCCCCTGTGTTGCCTGCCCAGCAGGACGCGCGCGCGGAACTGGACCGCCAGTCGGAGCGGCTGCGCCGGCTGACGAGCCGGCGCCGATAGCCGGCCGCCTACGCGCGGCGGCGCTTGCGCAGCGCGCGCAGACCGCCAGCCAGACCCGTCCCCAGCAGGATGAGCGAGCCGGGCTCAGGCACCGGAGCGGCATAGGCCAACTGGTCCTGGGCTCGCGCGCCGGATGCCGTGGTCAGGTTCATCGCATAGACCCGGTGGCCCTGGGAGTAGAGCGCGTTCCAGTCCTGGCCCTGCGCGTAGGTCGCCATTTTGTAGCCGGCGCTTCCCGTGCCGCCAATCTGCGAGGCCGTCCGCTCGCCCTCCAGGAACCACAACGCGTACTGCATGTTGGCGCCCACGCCGCTGCCGAGCGCCGAACCGGTGACCCCGGTGTACCAGGACGAGTAGCCGCCGGAGACCGCCTGGAAGTAGAGCCACTTGGTGGCGTCCGACAGCGGATCCGGGTTTCCGCCCGACACGCCGCCGTTGATTGCGCCATCCGACAGCGTGAACATGTAGGACGCGCCGTAGTTGATGTACTCGTTGTACTCGATGCAGAACGTCAGGAAGCTCGAATTCCCCAGCAGGTCGCCCGTCGTCGTCGCGCGGAAGGGACCGCCGGATCCGCCGTTGCTCGCGAAGTGGCCCGTGTTCCAATCCGCCAGCGTGACGGTGTTGACGGGGTCGGCACCGGCCGCGGCCGGCGCGAGAGTCATTGCGAGCACCACAATCAGAACCGCCATCAGCACGTGGGTGAGTCGATTCATCTCTTTCCTCCGCGGCATGCGCCGCACGTTGACCATCACCTCCTGCTAGAGCAAGCGGCGTACCTCGGCTGTCCGGCATTGAGACACGCCGGAAGTCGTCTGTTGTCAGCGGGTTGGGGCTGCTCGTGCCGAGAGGGCGTCCGTGCCGCCACGCGAAGACACGCCTGCGGCAGACTCTCGGGCGGCGATCCGATCGCGGGCTACACGCAGAGGGGGCTTCTCGGGAGCCGCCCACAGGTGGTGGCAGGACGATTGCGGCGGGCTGGTAGTCGAGGAGGCGAGGAGCGCATAGAATAGGCGGCTGGTATCTTTCGCTGGAAGGGTTCGTGGCAACATCGTTCGTCCGCTCCACCTCCCGCGTGGTCCTCTTGTGCGCGCTGGCCGTCGCAGCCGCCGTTCCCTCGCTTGCCCAGAACGCGAGCGGCCCTTCCGCCACGTCCCGGGCCGATGTGTTCGCCACGCCGGCGGCGACGGTCGGGCGCGACAGCGCCGGCCGCGTCACCGTGCGCGCCACGCGCATCACGGAGCCGATCACCCTCGATGGCGCGCTCGACGAGGGACTCTACACCCGCATCCAGCCCATCGACGGCTTCCTGCAGCAGGAGCCCCACGAGGGCCAGCCGGCGACGCAGAAGACCGAGGTCTGGCTGCTCTTCGACGACAGGAACGTTTACGTGACGGCGCGCTGCTGGTCGACCGATCCGTCGCGGATCGTCGCCAACGAGATGCGGCGCGACTCATTCGCGAACTTCCAGAACGACAACTTCGCGGTGCTGTTCGACACCTTCCACGATCGGCGCAACGGCGTGCAGTTCCAGTCGACGCCGCTCGGAGGCCTGAGCGACAGCCTGATCACCGACGAGCGCGACTCGAACCGCGACTGGAACACCGTGTGGGACGCCCGCGCCCGGCGGTTCGATCAGGGCTGGATCGTGGAGTTCGCCATTCCGTTCAGGTCGCTCCGGTACCCCGCGCCCGGGGCCCAGGACTGGGGCGTGCAATTCAGGCGCGTGGCGCGCGGCGAGAACGAGTTCTCGTACCTCACCCCGATGCCGGCCGCGTTCACGCAGCGCGCGATGTTGCGCGTGTCGCAGGCCGCCACCATGGTGGGTCTCGAAGCGCCGAAGGCCGCGCTCAATCTCGAAGTGAAGCCCTACGCCCTGGGCGCGGTGACGACGGATCTCGAGGCCAGCGCGCCCTACTCGAACGACCCGAACGCGCAGGCCGGCATCGACGCCAAGTACACGTTCAAGAACGGTCTGGTGGCGGACGGCACGCTCAACACGGACTTCGCGCAGGTCGAGGAAGACGAGCAGCAGGTGAACCTGACGCGGTTCAGCCTGTTCTTTCCCGAGCGGCGCGAGTTCTTTCTCGAGGGCGCCGGGATCTTCGCCTTCGGCGGCGCGAGCGTGAGCCAGCGCGGCGGCCAGCAGGGCCCGCCGAGCAGCACGCCGATTCTCTTCTACAGCAGGAAGATCGGGTTGTTCGAGTACGGCGATGATGAGACCGCGGCCGTTCCGCTGCTGGCGGGGGGGCGCCTCACCGGCCGGACCGGCGCCTACACCATTGGCGCGCTGGACATCCAGCAGCGCGCCGACGCCGCCGTGGGTGCGCCATCGACGAACTTCTCGGTGGTGCGCCTCAAGCGCGACATCCTGAAGCAGAGCAGCGTGGGCGTGATCTTCACGAACCGCTCCCAGGCCATGAACGCGGACGGGGCGAACCAGACGCTGGGCGCCGATGCGGCGTTCACGTTCTACCGCTACCTCACGATCAACACCTACGTCGCACGCACCCGGACCGAGGGCAAGGACGGCAACGACGCGAGCTACCGCGGCGATGTCCTGTGGACGGGCGACCGGTACGGGTTCGAGGCCGAGCGCCTCGTCGTGGAGCGGAACTTCAACCCCGAGGTCGGGTTCCTGCGCCGCGAGGATTTCCGCCGGAACTTCGGCGTGTTCCGGTTCAGCCCGAGGCCGAAGGGCCCGTCGGCGATCCGGAAGTACGAGTTCGAGACGAGCGTCGACCACTTCACCGACACGAACGGCCGCCTCGAGACGCAGTTGGCAGCGGCGCAGGCCGGGATGGACCTGCAGAACGGCGACGAGTGGCGGTTCGAGTTCAAGAACAATTACGAGTACCTCGACGAGCCCTTCGAGATCGCCGACGGCGTGACGCTCCCCGTCGGCGCGTACCGGTTCAACGACGTCGAGGGGCGTTACACGATCGGGCCGCAGCGGCGGGTGAACGGCACCGTGTTTGCCGGCGGCGGCCAGTTCTTCGACGGGACGCGCACGGAAGTGGGCTACCGGGGCCGAGTCGAGGTGACCAGCCGGCTGGCCGTCGAGCCCGGGATCGCCTTCAACTGGGTCGACCTGGCGGAAGGGTCGTTCGTCGCGCGGTTGCTGACGGCGCGCGTGACGTACAATCTGTCGCCGCGCAAGGCGCTCATGGCGCTCGTGCAGTACAACTCCGCCGGCGACGTGCTCGGGGCGAACGTGCGCTTCCGGTGGGAGTTCCGCCCGGGGTCCGACTTCTTCGTCGTCTACAACGAGGGCCGCGACACCACACTCGGCGTCAACCGCTCCGACTTGAGCTCCCGTTCCTTCGTCGTGAAGGTCACCCGGCTGTTCAGGTTTTAGGACGGCGGTGCGCCGCCAGGAATTCGAACACCTTCGGGAGGTTCGGCACCACGACGTCGGTGTGGTTGCCGCCGGGCACCTCGATGTAGGTGACCTCCGCGCCGAGGCGCTTCAGTTCGGCCACCATCGCGCGCGAGCCCGACACGTTCACGGTGGGATCGGCGTCGCCGTGGACCACGATCTGAGGAATGGCCTTCATGCGCGCGGCGGAATCCGGGCTACCCGTGCCGGAGAAGGGGCCGAGGGCGGCCCACAACTCCGGGTACTTCGCGCCGAGGTGCCACGTGCCAATCGCGCCCATCGAGTGGCCGATGAGAGAGATCCGGCCCGGATCCACGTTGTAGTGCGCGCGCATCAACCGGACCACCTCCATGACGTCCTTCTCACTCAGATCCAGCCGACGCCGGGTCGCGGCGTCTGGCGGCACGCTGCCCATCGTCGCGCCGTAGAAGCCGTCCACCCGGTAGCCGAGCGGGGCGGCCATCAGGAAGCCGTGCTGCTCCGCGAGTGTCACCGGCGCGCGGTCGTAGAAGTCGAAGAACGCATCTTCGTTCCCGCCGAGGCCGTGCAGCGCGATGACGAGCGGCGCGGGCGCACCTGACGTGTAGCCGGTCGGCACGAACACGCGATACGGCATCACCTCGTCTGCGCCCTGCAGCACGTAGTGGCGCTCCATGCTGCCCGTGCGGCCCATGAAGGGGTCCTTGCCCGTCTTCACCGCGGCGAGGACGGCCTCGGCCGCCGTCAATTCCGCCCCGACGTCGAACGTCCCGCGGCCGACGCGACCCCGGTTGACGTTGCGGATGTAATCTCCCGGATACCGGATGTCCGCCCGCACCGCTTCGGGTGCGGCCGCCGCTCCGGCTTCGAGCGCGCGCAGGCGGGCATCGAGGCCCTTCTGCAGCACGAGGGCGAGCCGCACGGTGCCAAGAGACGTCTCGCCGTCGAAGAGTTCGGCCTCGAGGGCGTAGACGCCGTCTGGTACGGCAGAGAGATCGAGTTCCATCGGGAACGGCGACTCGCGCAGATCCCGGGCCACGCCATCCATGCGGCCGAAATCGCGCACGGTCACCATCGGCGGAGGCCCCTGCGGGGATGCGCCGGCTCCTGCGGCGGCCGGCGGCGCCGCGGGGGCACGCTTCAAGAGCGACACGCGCGCCGTCATGGCCGGCGTGAGATCGATGGCCGGCTTGTAGATCTGCTCCAGCCGCGCGGCATAGGGCTCGGCGGAATCGACCACCGTGCGCGCGCTGCGAATCACGAGCGAGTTCCGGTAGTCGAGCGCCGGCGTCCACGCGTCGCCGGAGAGCAGCGCCATGCCCTTGGCGATCTGGCGCCGCGCTTCGCCGATGTCGCCCGCCCGGGTCGCCGCGGCGATCGCTTTGTCGACCGCGTCCAGCTGGGCCTTCAGCTCGCCCTGCGGGTTGGCCGTGGCCTTGCGGGTGTTATACGCCACCCGCAGGCTGCTCAGGCCCGGCAGCGCCTGCGCGCCCGCAGGCGCGGGCAGGAGGGCCATCATGGCGACGGCGAGGGGCAGGAGCAGCGCGAGGGTTAGGGGACGGCGGCAGCGCACGGCGGGCCGCATCATGGGCGGAGTCCTTTCCCGGGTCCGACTGTCGTGTCGATTCGCCGCGCCTGCGCCTGGGCCTTGAGCATCAGCTCGGAGGCCAGGAAGCAATGGGCCTGCGGCATGGCCGTCTCCGTCCGGTTGAGCACGTCGGCGACCAGCTGCGTGCCGTAGGGCAGCGGGACCTGCGAGCAGTCGATGTAGCGGGTGCCTTGCTGGTCCACCAGGAACAGGTGGCTCGCGCCGGGGCGCCCTGCGATGTCGATGTTCTTGCGGATCTCGATGAAGCCGTCCGTGCCGAGGATGATCAGCCGGCCGTCGCCCCAGGTGGCCAGGCCGCCCGGCGTGAACCAGTCCACGCGGATGTAGCCCGTGCCGCCGTCGCCCCGCACGAGCGCGTCGCCGAAATCCTCGAGGCCCGGGTACTGGGGGTGGTGCAGGTTGCCGACCTGGGACGCCACCACGTCCGCCTTCGACGAGCCCGTGAAGTACAGGAACTGATCGGCCTGGTGCGACGCGATGTCGCACAGCACGCCCCCGTATCGCGCCCGCTCGAAGAACCACGCCGGGCGGGTCTTCGGGTTCATCCGGTGCGGTCCGAGGCCGACGGTCTGCAGCACGCGGCCGATCGCGCCGGCCTTCACCAGTTCGCCGGCCTTCACCGTGGCGCGGTTCTCGAGGCGCTCGCTGTACATGATCGAGTAGATCCGCTTGGTCTCGGCCTGGACGCGCCTCACCTCGGCCAGCTGCTCGAGCGTCGTCACGCCGGGCTTGTCGGCCATGTAGTCCTTGCCGTGCCGCATCACCCTGATGCCGAGCGGCCCCCGCTCGTCCGGGATGGCGGCGCTCACCACCAGCCTGACCGACGCATCCTCGAGCACCTCGTCCTCGGTGCGGGCGGGCTTCGCCTGGGGGTACTGCTTCCGGAATGCCTCGACAAGGTCGCCCTCCTTCGCGAAGACCCAGGCGAGTTCGCCGCGGGCCCCGAGGATGGCGTTCGTCTGCGCGTTGATGTGCCCGTGGTTGAGGCCAATCACGGCGAACTTGAGTACCGGGTCGTTCGCCTGGGCCACGGCGGCCTGCCCGGCGTCGCCGCGCGCGGCGGTCTGCGGATCGCCTTCGCCGGCGACGCACGACGCCGCGAGACCGTCCGGCATCGCCGATGCCGCGGCCACCGACGCCGCCATGCTCACGAGAAACGCTCTCCGGCTCTTGTCCTCGCTCATCTCAGGTGACCTCGCTGGCTACGGCATCCCGGGCCTGGGGTGCCGCCGGATACGCGCACATTGTAAGCCCGAACCCTCCCCACCGGGCGCGGGCGGCGGCGCGGGCGCGTCTCCGGGCCCTGTCGTCCGCCGAGGCCTGCGGTTGTGCCATAATCGCGTCCGCCCGCTTCCGGATGGCCACCGACGCCGCCATGACCCGACCCGTCATCCTCGCCGACGAGAACATTCCGTTCGCCAGAGAGGCCTTCGGCACGCTCGGCGAGGTGCGCCTGAAGCACGGCCGGCAGATCGCGCACGCGGACCTGGCCGATGTGGACCTCCTGGTGGTGCGCTCCATCACGAGGGTGGATGCCGCGCTGGTGGCCGGCACGCGCGTGCAGTTTGTCGGCACCGCCACGTCAGGGTCGGATCACGTGGGTGCGGCGGACCTCGAGCGGCTCGGCATCGCGTTCCACGCGGCCCTTGGCTGCAACGCCAACGCGGTCTCGGAATACATGGCCGCCGCGTGGCTGACCCTGGCGAAGCTCCGCGGCGAAACCCTCGCGGGCCGGCGCGTGGGCGTGGTCGGCGTCGGGCACGTCGGTTCGCTCGTCGTGAAGAAGGCGCGAGCCCTCGGGATGGAGCCGGTGCTGAACGATCCCCCGAAGGCGCGCGACACCGGCAGCGCCAGCTATCGTCCGCTCCACGAACTGCTCGACTGCGACATCGTCACCTGCCACACGCCGCTGACGTTCGACGGGCCGGACCCGACGTACCGGTTGATCGGCGAGACGTTCTTCGACCGGCTCACGCCCGGCGCGTGGTTCTGCAACGCGGGCCGGGGCGAGGTGGTGCACGAGGCGGCGCTGCACAAGGCGCTCGACGAGAAGTGCCTCGATGCGGTCGTGCTGGACGTCTGGGACCGCGAGCCGGAGATCGACGGGCGGCTGCTGGCGCGCGTGGATATCGGCACGCCGCACATCGCGGGCTATTCGCTGGAAGGGAAGCTGAACGGGACGGCGATGATCTATCGCGCGGCGTGCGGGTTCCTCGGCGTGGAGCCTGCATGGAACCCCGAGGCGGCCGTGCCGCAGCGCCCCGCCGGCTTGCCGCTGCACGGTTTCGGCGACGGCGACACATCGCTGGCGCACCTGGATCGAGAGGGCCTCGCGGCGCTCGCCGAGACCGTGACGGCCTCGTGCCCCATCCTTCGCGACGACGAGGCGCTCAGGAAGACCGTCGGGATGAGCGCGGCGGTCCGGGGCAAGGCCTTCGACCTGCTGCGCAAGACCTACCCCGTCCGCCGCGAGTTCAGCTAGCAGTGTGCTAATCTCCGAATCGTGTCGCTGAGGCCCTACCTCGAGATCGCGCGAGCCGACCACTGGGTCAAGAACGCCTTCATGCTCCTCGGCGTGCTGCTCGCGGCCTTCTACCGGCCCGAGGTGCTCTCGGGAGCCAGCGTCATGCCGCTGGCGCTGGCCGTGGCGGCCACGTGCCTGGTGGCCTCGAGCAACTACGTCCTGAACGAGCTGCTCGACGCGCCACAGGACCTTGCGCACCCGGACAAGCGCCGTCGGCCCGTTCCGTCGGGCCTGATCCGCCCCTGGCTGGGCTACGCCGAATGGCTGTGCCTCGCGGCGGCCGGCCTCGCCCTTGCCTGGGCCGTCGGCCGCCTGTTCGCCGCGTCGGCGGCGACGCTCTGGTTGATGGGCCTGGCGTACAACGTGCCGCCCGTGCGTTTGAAGGAGTGGCCGTATCTCGACGTGCTCAGCGAGTCGTTCAACAACCCGCTCCGCCTGGCGCTGGGCTGGTTTGCGCTCGTCCCCGATCGTTTTCCGCCGGTCTCTCTCGCGCTGTCGTACTGGATGGTCGGCGCCTTCTTCATGGCGGTGAAGCGCCTGGCCGAATTGCGCCACATCCGGGATCGAGGGGCGCTCGGCGCGTACCGCAAGTCGTTCCGCTACTACACCGAGGAGCGCCTGCTGGTCAGCATCCTCTTCTACGTGTCGGCGTGCGCGCTCTTCGGCGGCATCTTCATCGTGCGCTACCGGCTGGAGTTGATCCTCTTCGTGCCGCTGCTGGCGGGGTTCATGGCGTACTACTTCAAGATCGGGATGCAGCCCGACAGCGCGGCGCAGCACCCTGAGCGCCTGCACCACGAGCGCGGATTCGTGGTCTACACCGCGGTGTGCCTGGCGGCCTTCGTGCTGCTGATGTTCACGTCGATCCCGGTGCTCTACGAGTGGTTCCGCGTGGAGCCGGCGAGCATCACCCCGCTCTGGACCATTGGCGCACCGGCGCGCCAGTAAGGCCGGACACGTCTCTAGCGCAGCTTCTCCAGCCGGCCCCGGCTGGTGACGGGATCGTAGGTGTAGCGATAGCAGGCGCGGCCCGGATACGCGTCCATCAGCCTGACATTGTCGTCACCGCGATCGAGCGCGAACAGGACGCTCCCGTCGTAGCGCCCCCAGTTCCGCGTGTGGTCGTGGGCGTCCATCCTCCAGCGCGTGCCCGTGGGCGTGGCGACGAATACGATCGCCTGCGACACCCGGCCTTCGTCGACCACGCGGGACAGGTCGCTGCGTTCGTACGTGATGGTGCCGGCGACCCAGGTGTGCCAGGCCCCGATCGGAAGGGCCAGCGCCAGGCTGAGCGCGAAGAGATAGAAGTACCAGCGCGCGCGATTCGTCTTCTCGCGCCACGACGCCTCCTTCATCGCCAGCCAGGCGGCCGGCAGCATGACGAAGGGCAGCGCTTCGAAGTAGTAGCGCGGGCCGTAGCGGTTGCCGCCGTCGTCCACGTAGAAGTAGTAGCCGGCGACCAGGCAGGGGAAGACCGAGCCGAGGAGTCGCTGGCGCGGCGGGCCGGTGCGGTCCGCCATGGCGATCGCGTAGAGCGGGAGGACGGCGGCCGGCGTCCAGAGGATCCAGTCCCACAGGTTCGTCAGCATGAGATCCGTGCCCCGCGTGAGCAGGTTGTCCTGGAACCAGCGAGTGTCGTAGTTCTCGAAGCCGTTCATCGGCAGCACGCCCCACCGGCCCATCAGGCCCTGGTTGTGCCACAGGAACGCGACGAGGATCGGCGCGACGCCGGCCGCGAAACCGAGGGCGAAGCGCCAGTGCCGGGCGTTTCGCCGCAGGTGATAGACCCCGAACGGCAGGCCGCACATCAGGGCCGTGAAGAAACGCGCGGCGAAGGCGGCGCCGAACGAGGCGCCGGCGAGCAGGCCGAGCATGAACGAGTTGCCGTCGCTGCCGGCGAGCGCCGCGGCGGCGAAGACCAGCGTGACGAGCAGCGTGAACGTGTGGGCGTAGTAGGACGCCGAGTTCAGGAGGAAGAACGCCGACAGGAGCATCGCGACGATGGCCATCAGCACCACGCGCGGTTCGTACCACCGGCGCGCGACGGCGAAGAACACGGGGACCGCGAGCGCGCCGAGGATCGGGTTGACGAGCCACGCCGGGATGCCGGCGAGTGCCGCGGCGAAGATGATGGCCGGCCATCCGGGCGGAAACACCGGGAAGACGCGGCCGTCGAAGACGCGGACGTGCAGGAAGTCGAAGAACGGCTGCAAGGGATGCTCGGCGTACCAGGCGCGCCCGTCGAGCCAGAGCCTGGCCTGGAGCAGGTAGCAGTACTCGTCGCCGGAATTCGGGAAGCGCAGGAGCACGCGCGTCGCCATCCACGCGAGGACGAGGAAGGTGCCCGCGGCGAGCGCGCCGACGGAGAGCCACGGCCTCGTCAGGGCGGCGCCGCACGTCCGCACGAGGCGGTCGTACACGCGGCCGATCGCCCCCTGGGCGTACGCGCCGGGGATGAGCATCGCGATGAGCGCCAGCGCGATCAGCGAATAGACGACGGCGAGGCGGTCGGCGGCCGCGAGGTAGTCCGGCAAGGGAATGGCCGCCCAGCTCGGAATGATGGCCCGCAGCGCCGCGCGCGTGCCTCGCTCGAAGGCGCGCGTGACGAACGCGTGGCCGAAGGCGAAATACGCCGCGTCGAAGGCGAGCACCGCCGCCACGAGCAGCGAGACGACAGTCCAGAACCGGCGGTGGGAGCGCATGCTGGGAGACGAGTGTATACCGAGCGGCGCCGGGACGGCGGCTTCACCAGGTCCGCCCGTCCCGGCTCCGCGTGGAGCACCCCGCGGTCCTACCGCGCCAGCATGCCGCGATAGGGGACGACCTGGCCGGGCTGGACGGCGACCTCCCACTCCATGGTGCGGAAGCCGTCGCGCACGATGGCGATGCGGTGGACGCCGGGCCACAGCGTGAGCGGTTCTCCGTAGGGCGTAAACGTGCCGACCGGGCCAACGTACTCGCCGTCCACATACAGGTCGGCGTCGGAAGGCTGGATGTCGAAACTCAGCCCGCCGTACTGCCGCACACCGGGCGCCACGCCGAAGTAAACCTGATCGTAGAACCCGTAGACCCGCGGCCTGTAAGTGCCGAAGTACGCCCACGGATACGGCACCGGCGCGCCGAGCCACACGCCGAACCCGATGTGAAGGTGCGGGCGGAACCCGTAGTACGGCCGCGAGAAGTAGAACGGCCTGTACGGCTGGAAGTGCGGAGGCCTGACATAGCCCCGGTAGCCGAAGCGTCCATAGCCGCCGCCGGGCTGCGCGTACCCGCGCCGATCGTCGTAGCGTGGCCCCTGCACCTGGTTTCCACCGTTGCTGTACCGCGATCCCGAATTCGCCCGCGTCTGATTGCTTCTGGAGCCGTCCCGCGCGGCCTGGTCACGCCGGCGTTGGCTGAACTCGGGCGCCTGCTGTGGGGCCGAAGCCTTGCGGCTCTCCTCGTATCGTGGCGCCTGCCTGGCCGGCGACTCCTGCCGACTCACGGACGATCGCGGCACCGCCCGCCGCCCGCCGTCCTGACGCTCACCGCCTCCGCCGCCGCCCTGCTCGGCGCGCGCGCGTTCCCGGCGCCCGGCCCGCTGTTCCTGGGCATCGGCCGGCACCGCCGCCAGGCTCAACGCCGCCGCGACTGCGGCGGCCGTGTATACGAGTGTGGGGCTCATGTGCGTCTCCTGCGGCCGGCGTCTTCCACGTGCTCCAGGGTGACGCCCTCGAGTGGCACGACCGTCGCGCTCTCTGATCGCAACCGGAATGCCAACTCCGATCGCAGGAAATGCCCAACAAATCCGCGACCGCGCGTTGGTGCAACGCGTGGCGTCACCTGCGGAGGACACTGGGAGCAATCGCCGCGCGCGTCCCGGACGGGCGCCCCGAATGCCGCATCGCTGCCGGATTGCTTCCGATATACTGCCGACTGCGTAGAGCCAGCCCCTCTGTGCTTCTGTCGGCCCCCGGCAAGTGAGGTCGTCATGAACCGTCGGGCATTTCTCAAGTGCTCCGCCGCGTGCGCGGCGGGTAGCTCCGCGGTCGCCGCAGCCGCCGGCACCGCTCTCGCGCAGCAGCAACCGCCGCCACCGCCGCCGGTCCCGAAGGCCGGGGAGCAGGCGACTCCAGCCGCGGCGAACGCGCCGCAGGTGGTCAGGCGCCGGGAGTTCGACTTCGAGATCGAGATTGTCGAAGGCAAGTGCGGGCCCCATCAAGCCGGGCAGCGATTCAAGTACCCGGATGAGAAAGGGAAGATCTGCGAGTGGCTGATGGACAGCATGAACGGCGCCCTTCGCGTCCTCGAGTACGGCGGCACGATGCCCTGGCTCTACGAGGGCACGCCGTACCAGAAGGTCATCGATCCGAAGGGGTTGACGACCGAGTTCATCCGCTGCCCTGATCCCTCGCGCGTCGTCGTGGCGAAGATCTCGCGGCGCCGGTCATAGCAGCCCGGGCTGCGTCGGGCGTCTCGTCACGATCGCCGGGGGCACGGCTTCCATGAGCAGCGCCAGCGCCTTCCGGAAGCTCGCCGATCCCACCTCGCTGCCCTTGTAGTGACCGAGTCGTACGACGACGAGGTCGTGTGAGGGGATGATGAGCGTCGTCTGGCCGCCCGCGCCGGACATGAAGTAGGCCTCCTTCGGGACGGGGAACGTTGCGTCGCCATTGATCCAGAAGAAGCCCCCAAAAATCGGACGGTTGTCTGCCGCCCAAGCTGGCGCCACCGTGCTCACGAACGTCACGTAGCCCTCGGGCAGGACCCGTTCGCCATTCCAGACGCCGTCCTGGAGGTAGAGATTGCCGAGACGAGCCCAGTCGCGCCCCGACATCAAGTCGTAACCGTGCGCGAGGAAGTTCCCGTACGGGTCCGTTTCAATCACCATCGTCCGGATCCCGATCCTGTCGAAGAGCGCACGCTGCGGGAACGACAGGTACTGCTCGCCTCGCTTCTCGACCGCGAGACGGATGAGGTAGTTGACCAGCACCGGGTCGGTGTTGCGATACCGGCCCACCTGCCCCGGGGGCCACTGGAGGGGGCGTGTGGCCGCGTACTGGAACGCGTTGATCCTGCCCGTGTAGAGGTACAGGTGATCCGGATATGGCCCCGCCAGATCGTAATCGGGATCCTGAGGGGCCCTGATGCGCAGACCGCTCGACATGTTCAGGAGGTCGGCAATCCGGATCGCCGCCCGGGGATCGCCCGGGCTTTGCCACTCGGGAATCGGCGCGGGCTGCGCCAGCTGGTAGACGCCTTCCTTGATCAGGATTCCCATCAGCGTGGCGGTCACGCTCTTGCCCATGGACCAGCTCTCGAGCGGCGTGCGCGCCGTGATGCCCGGGCCGTAGCGTTCGGCGACGAGACGCCCTCTCCACGTCACCACGAATGCCGCGGTCAGGCTCTGGGCGGGGTCGAATGCGGCGTCGACGGCCTGCTTCAACTTCGCCGCGTCGAGGGCTTCGGGAAGCGGGTCTGCCGGCAGCACGTCGCCCATCGGCCACGGCTGCGTGGCCGGATCGGGCAGCGCGCTCCTGACCTGGACGGGCGTGAAGGAGACCGCGCCGCGTTTCGGCGGGAGCGTGACGCATCCCTGGCTGCCCAGGTACCTGGCTGTGATCGTCGGTCCGTCCGGCACGGTCACGCGCACGGTTCTGGCGGCGCGATCGACCACCGGTTTCCCCACTCGTGCGCGCTCCAGGTAAGGGCCGGTGAAGTACCCGACGTTCTCGGCGGCGAAGTCGGGATCGAGGCCGGTGATGAACACGGCCGAGCACATGACCTTGGCGAAACCGGCCGTCTGGTGCTCGAGCGCGTCGCCCGGGGGCGGAACGTACGCGGTATCGAGCTCCAGCGCCTTCGCCCGGGCGATGAGCGCCTCGCGGGGCGGAAGTGGCGCACGCTGGGCGGCTGGCGCGTTGACGCTCGCCGCGGGTCCATCCCCGCGACAACCGGCGAGAGCTGCCACAAGTCCCGCGATCGCCGCGGCCAGCCGCATTGTCCCGCCGTTGCGCTCCATCATGATGGTCCCCGAGCACCGATTCCAGGCCCCGCGCCCTCTATTCCGGTGCGGCGTCGGTGTCCTCGGCGATCCGGAATTCGCCGCTCTCGGCCGAGGCGAGGAGTTCGCGGGCCCGGTCTGCGTCGGCTTCGGCCACGAGCAGCTCGACTCGCCCCAATCCGTCAAGGGTGAGGCCGTGCGTCTTGCTCAGCGACTCGCCGCGGAGGATGCAGCCGACGCCTGAGGCCTGGAGGAACGACCTCACCTGTTCGGCCAGAAGCTGACCGTTCGCGACGAACACGCACGATGTTGGCCCGCTCACCTGTCACCTCCTGCACCATCCCGGACTGCGCCGATGGTAGCACGCTGCCGGTCACGTTCCGTGCGCCTGGGGTCCGCGCGCGGGCCGCCTGCCGAGGGTGTCAGGCTGCGCCGGCGGGGGGCGCCATGAATATGACAGTTGACAATGCGACAGTTACTGTCTATATTATGTTCCGTGGACGAGGAGCAGGGCCGCTACAACGTCGATGAACTGGCCGATCTGGGCGGCGTGTCGCGCCGCACGGTCCGCTATTACGTGCAGGAAGGCCTGCTGCCG
>JALOKU010000188.1 GCA_025456345.1 Vicinamibacterales bacterium
GCCGCCACGCGGGACCCGTGGCGCATCACGGCGTGCGCGGTCTACGCCACCACCCTCGTGCTGCTCTACGGGACATCGACGCTCTACCACGCCCTGTCGGCGACGCGGGCCCGCCGGGTGTTCCGTGTGCTCGACCACTCGGCCATCTTCCTGCTCATCGCCGGCACCTACACGCCCTTCGCCCTGGTTTCGCTGCGCGGGCCCTGGGGCTGGTCGCTGCTCGGCATCGTCTGGAGCCTCGCGCTGCTGGGCATCACCGCCAAGGCGGTCTTCGGCACGCGGTGGCCGATCCTCTCGACGGCGCTTTACGTGGTCATGGGATGGGTGGTGCTGGTGGCCGTGAAGCCGCTCGTGGCGAACGTGCCGCCCGCGGCGATCGCCTGGCTCGTGGCGGGCGGCCTCGCCTACACCTCAGGGCTCGTGTTCTATGCCTGGACCCGGCTGCGCTACAGCCACGCCATCTGGCACCTGTTCGTGCTGGCTGGCAGCGCCTGCCACTTCGTCGCGGTGGCCCGCTACGTCGTGTGACGGGGCGCGGGCCCGCCACGCCCGCCCGGCGGCGTGAACACGAACCGATCGCTGGCCAGGAAATTCACGATCGAGATCGCCAGCACGGCCACGAGATTGGCCGCGAGATAGTGCATGCCGAGCGCGTGCACCAGCAGCGCCATGATCGCGGCGCCGCCGGCGAGCGAGAACCCGCCGTTCGACACGTTGAACCGGACCAGCCGCGCCGCCGCGGCCCGGGGGCCCGCTGGCCGGTCGGCCCACGTCCAGCGCAGGTGCCACGCGAAGTTGTGGAGCACGGCCGCCTCGGTCGCGGCCAGCGTGGCCGGCACCACCGCCATGCCGAGCCGGCCGACCAGCCACCACAAGACGGCCGTCTGCACGCCGTAACCGAGGATGCCGACGAGCGTGAAGATGCCCACCCGCTCGCGCAGGGGGATGCGCGTCACCACCGGGTTTCCTCGCGGTAGAGCGCGGCCGCGTTCCGGACGGCGTTGATGACGAAGATCGCCAGGAGGCCGGCCGTCGCGCACAGGCCGCCGACATCGAAGAGGTGCCACGGTCCAAGGCCGAACGGGCGCACCAGGCCTCCACCCGGCAGCCAGAGGGCGCCGATGGCGACCAGGATGCGCAATTCCGTGGGCCCGAACCAGAGGAACGACATCTGGAAGACGCCGCGGGCCCAGGTGCCCAGGAACGACTCGCCCATCACCATCAGCCAGGCGGCCAGCGTGATGGCCGCGACGAGCGGCGTCATGTGACCCGACAGGGCCAGGCCAGCCAGCATCATCGCGGTGCCGGCGATGTCGATCACGTGGTCGAGGTAGTAGCCGTAACGGGGCCGCTGGCGGTTGCGCACGCGCGCCAGGGTGCCGTCGAGGCTGTCGCCGAACCAGTTCAGCGCGAGGCACACCACGACCAGGGGCACGCCGATGTACGGGCGCGTCCCCGTGAGCCAGAACGACGCGCCAACGCCGGCCATCGACACCAGTCCCAGCGCACTGAGGTGATCCGAGTTGACCCACGCCGGCATGCGGCGCGCCATCCACACCAGCGCGCGTTTCTCGACGCCCGCCAGCAGGCTCTCGTGCACGCGGGTATGGCCGGCGGCGGCCGCCGCGGCGCCGGATTCGCCCGGGACAGGTGATGTCGTCATGACGCACACTCCAGAGGCGGCGGAAATTGCCGCCCTCATTCATGACTGCGCAAGCCGACGCCCGGGAGGCTCACGGGGCAGCGGGCCCGGACGGGCGCGCTGATATACTGCGCCGGAAAACGGGCGTCCGCGCGCCCCGCGTCCGCGCGGCACCCCGGGGAGCGTCCATGAACACCAGCCGCCATCGCAGCCTGCGCGCCTTCTTCCTCGCCGTCTCAATTGTCGCGCTTTTCGCCGCCGCCGGCACGGGCGGCGGCATGGCGGCGGCTCCATCCCAGGGCGGCCCGGCGGCCGACCCGAACGTCATCGTCAACCCGGTGATGTACCAGGGGCTTCGCTACCGATCCGTCGGCCCGCACCGCGGCGGGCGGGTGACCGCCATCGCAGGCGTGCGCCAGCACCCGTGCACGTTCTACCAGGGGGCCACGGGCGGCGGCGTGTGGAAGACCACGGATTGCGGCGCGCTGTGGACGCCAATCGGCGACGGCCAGATCGAGACAGGCTCGATTGGCGCCATCGCCGTCTCCGAGTCGAATCCGGACATCGTCTGGGTGGGCACGGGGAGCGCAGCCATCCGCAGCAACGTCATCATCGGCCGCGGGGTCTACAAGTCGACCGACGCCGGGAAGACGTGGACGCTGGCCGGCATGAAGGACGGCGGGCAGATCGGGTCGGTCCTCATCCACCCGTCGAATCCGGACATCGTGTGGGTGGCGGTGGGCGGGTCGCCGTTCGGCCCCACCGAGACGCGCGGCGTCTACAAGACCGTCGACGGCGGCAGGACCTGGACGAGGACCCTCTTCATCAACCGCGAGACCGGCGCCCGCGTGCTGGCCATCAATCCGTCGAACCCCGACGAGCTGTACGTGGGGATGTACCGCGGCTTCCGCAAGGGGTGGGACATCATCAGCGGCGGCCCGGCCAGCGAGGGCGGCATCTACAAGTCGATGGACGGCGGCGCGACGTGGGCCAGGCTGACGGCGGGTTTGCCGGCGCGGCTCATCGGCAAGATCGACATCGACGTGGCGCGGAGCCGGCCGGCCACCGTGTACGCGATGGTGGAAGCGCCCGGGCCCGAGGGCGGCCTCTATCGGTCGGACGACAGCGGCGCCACGTGGAGGAACGTGAACAACAGCCAGCGCCTGCGCGCCCGGCCGTTCTACTTCCACTACGTCGACGTCCACCCGAAGAACCACGAAGAAGTGTGGGTCAACGAGCTGGGGCTCTGGAAGTCGACCGACGGCGGCGCGACGTTCTCGGGCGTGCCCACGCCGCACGGCGACAACCACGGCATCTGGTTCAACCCCGACAACCCCGACATCGCCGTCCAGTGCAACGACGGCGGCGCGAACGTCACGCGCGACGGCGGCCGCACGTGGTCGTCGATCCTCAACCAGGCCACCGGCGAGTTCTACATGGTGGCCGTCGACGACCAGTTCCCGTACCGGCTTTACGGGCCGCAGCAGGACAACAGCACGGTGGTGGTGCCGAGCCTGCCGACCGTCGCGTGGGGACTCGATTCGCCGCTCCAGATCTGGGGCCAGATCTCGGGCTGCGAAACGGGGCAGGTGTGGCCGCGGCCGGACGGCTCGGTGGTGTGGGGCGCGTGCAAGGGCGAGGTGGGCCGCTACGTGACGGCCACGGGCCAGGAGCAGCATTACTGGGTTTACCCGCAGAACCGCTACGGCCACAACCCGAAGGACATCAAGTACCGCTTCCCGCGCCAGACGGTGGTGTACCTGTCGCCGCACGATCCGAAGACGGTCTACCAGGCGTCGCACGTCCTGCACCGATCGACCGACGAAGGCGCGACGTGGGACGTCATCAGTCACGACCTGACGGCGTACGAGCCCGACAAACAGGTGACGCCCGGCACGCCCATCACGCGCGACATCACCGGTGAAGAGGTGTACAGCAGCATCTACGCGATGGTCGAGTCGCGCCTCGAAAAAGGCGTGCTGTGGGTGGGCGCGAACGACGGACCCGTGCATGTCTCGCGCGACGCGGGCAAGACCTGGAAGAAAGTGACGCCGCCCGACCTGCCCCCGGGCGGGCGCGTGCAGACGATCGAGGACTCGCCGCACCGGAAGGGATCGGCCTACATCGCCGTCTACCGCTATCTCCGCGAGCACGACCTGCAGCCGTACATCTTCGCGACCACCGATTACGGCGCCACGTGGACCCGCCTGACCGACGGCCGCAACGGCATTCCCGCCGACCATCCCACGCGGGTGGTCCGCGAGGACCCGTCGCAGGAAGGCCTGCTCTATGCGGGCACCGAGTTCGGGATGTTCGTGTCGTTCGACAACGGCCGCCACTGGCAGACGCTGCAGCAGAACCTGCCGGCGACGCCCGTCACCGACATCCGCGTCCACCGCAAGGACCTCGTCCTGGCGACGATGGGGCGGGCGTTCTGGATCCTGGACAACGTGTCGGTGCTGCACCAGCTCGCGTCGCGCCACGAGCTGGTGCTGCGCTCCGAAGCCTACCTGTTCCCGCCGCGCGAGGCGTATCGCATGCGCTACTCGCCGACCGCCGCGTCGCCCGACCAGCCGCAGTACCCGCCGCCGGGCGCGACACTCGACTACTACCTGGCCGGCGAGCCGGCGGGCGAACTGAAGCTCGAGATCACCGACGGCAAGGGCATGCTGATTCGATCGTTCACCGCGCAGGCCGCAGGGGCGGCGCCGGGGCCCGCGGCTCCCTCGATGCAGGGACGGCGCGGGGGCGGCGGCGGCGCGCCACTGACGAAGCGCGAGTGGCACAACCGCTTCGTGTGGGACCTGCGCCACGCGGGGGCCGGAGGAGCCGCCGGGCCGCTGGTCGTGCCCGGCACCTACCAGGTGCGCCTGTCGGCCGGCGAGTGGAGCCAGGCACGGCCCCTGGAGGTTCGCGTCGATCCGCGCGTGGCCGCGGCAGGCGTCACACAGGCGGACCTGCAGGAGCAGCTGGATCTCTCGCTGAAGGTGCGCGATGCCATCGCCGACGCGCGCGCGCTGGGCGCACGGCTGGCGGCCGCGCGCCCGTCGATGAAGGCCAACGCCGCGAACGCGAAGGCGCTCGACGCGCTC
>JALOKU010000189.1 GCA_025456345.1 Vicinamibacterales bacterium
TCATCCTCGGCACGTCGTCCTCGTCGAGCGGCAGCAGTTCGACCGCGCCCGATTCCAGCATCTCGAGGAGCGCGGCCTGCGCGGGCCAGGAGTCCCTCACCAGGAACATCGCTTCGGTCACCGCCGGCCAGACGGTCAGCAGCGGGTCGCGGATGTCCTTGAGCGCCTCCACGCATCGTGCGTGATGCGTGTCGCCCCGGTTGACGAGAGCAACGAGCGGACCTGCGTCAACGAGCACGCCGCGCACGATGGAGCTCCCTGACGATGGCCGCGGCCTTCCGGCCGGTGTCCTCGGACCGGTTACCGGGGCCGAGATCCGCGCGCCCGATCAGGTGGGCTATCCGGTCGTATGGGGTCACGACGTCCTCCTTCGTAACTTCAGCGTTGGTGATGTAGAGTTCGACCGCCTCCCGGACCACGTCCGAGACGCGCCGGTGGCTCTGCACCGCCAGCCGTGTGAGCTTGTTCACCATCCCCTGGTCCAGTCGCACACTGAAGGGCACGGCGTCCTCCTGTAGTACTGAAACGTACTACATTCCGCCGCCGTTGTCCACTTCCCTGCATCTCCTCATGGATGCAGCTGCCATGCCAGCGCGGGTTCTCCAGGTATTCCGCCGCACCGCGTGCGGGAGGGTGGCAGGAATTGCAGCGCCGGGCCGGACGGACGGGTGCCGTTTCTGCTACGTGCCCTTCGGCGAGGAGGACCGGTCGAGCAGGCTGATGAGCATGCCGACGCTGACGACGGCGACGGTCCCGACGACGTTGTGCCAGAGGAAGGCCATCGACGAGTAGCGTGCGACCAGCGCGACAACGGCCATGCCCGCGAGGAGCCCCCAGAAGGCGCCGCGGCTCGTGGCGCGCTTGGCCCCGGCGGCGAGCACGAACACGCCCAGCAGGGAGCCGTAGAAGAACGATCCGAACCGGTTGACCACGTCGATGAGCGGCCCCAGGTTCGTCGCATAGATGGCAACGATGCACGCGACGAGGCCCCAGAAGCCGGTGACGAGCTTCGACACGGCCAGATAGTGGGCGTCGGAGGCGCCGGTCCGCCACAGGCGGCGATAGAAGTCGATCACGGTCGCCGTGGAGAGCGAGTTCAGCTCGGCCGCGATGCTCGACATCGCCGCGGCGAAGATGGCGGCGATGATCAGGCCGACCAGGCCCACGGGCATCCGCTCGGTGACGAACGTGGGAAACACGTAGTTCACGTCGCCAAACGCCCTGTCGCCCGTCACCTCGCGCACAAGCGCGGTGGCGCGTCCCCGGATCGCCGCCACCCGGCCGTCGGCATCGCGGAACGCGGTTTCCGCCGCCGTGGGCGGCGCGGCGCCGCCCGAGCGACGCGCCGCCGCCAGCGCCGTGGCCGCGTCCCGCCTGGCTTCGAAGGCCGCCGTGAATTCCTGCTCCATCACCCGGTACTCTCCGGCGCGCGCGCTGGCGCGCACCTGCGCGTCGTGCTGCCGGTTGAACAGCACGGGCGGCTGGTGGAACAGGTAGAAGACGAACATCAGCACCCCGATCATCGGGATGAGGAACTGCAGCGGGATCTTGAAGTAGGCGCTCATCATCAGCGACTGGCGCCCCTCGTCGACGGACTTGGCGGTGAGGTACCGCTGCACCTGGCTCTGGTCGCAGCCGAAGTAGGAGAGCATCAGGAACAGGCCGCCGATGAGGCCCGACCAGAACGTGTACGTCTTGTTCGGGTCCCACGTGAAATCGAGGGCCTGCATGCGGCCCGTCGTCCCCGCGATGTGCAGCGCCTCGCCCACCGACACGTGATCCGGCAGCTGAAACAGCAGCACGGCGACCGCCGCGCCGACGCCGGCGATGATCACGGCCATCTGCTTGACGTCGGTCCAGGTCACCGCCTGGACGCCGCCCACCATCGTGTAGAGCACCGTCGGCACGCCGATGCCGAGAATCGTGAGCGTCAGGTTCCACCCGAGCACGATGGAGAGGATGACGGCCGGCGCCGCGATGATCACGCCGCACGACAGCGCGCGCGAAAACAGGAACAGGAGGCTCGCCAGCGTCCGCGTCCTCGAGTCGAACCGCCGTTCCAGGTACTCGTAGGCCGTGAACACCTTCGCGCGGTAGAAGAACGGCACGAGCGTGACCGAGAGGATGACCATCGCGATGGGCAGACCGAGGTAGAGCTGGACAACGCTCAACCCTTCCGCGTAGCCGCGCCCGGTGGTCCCCACCAGCGTGATGGCCGACAGTTGCGTCGCCATCACCGAGAGGCCGACGGCCCACCACGGCAGTGAACGGTTCGCCAGGAAGTAGCCTTCGACCTCGTGGGTGGCCTTCGACCGGCGCAGGCCATCCCAGACGATCCAGACGAGGTAGGCGACGACAACGGCCCAGTCGAGAAGGTGCATGGTGCGAAGGGGCTAGGGACCAGGCGCTAGGCGCTAGTCGGGTTCATGGTCACGCTCCGAAATACCGCTGGAAGAGCCAGATCCCGGCGACGACGATCACCTCGACCACGATCACGCCGGCATAGAGACGGGTGTTGTTCCGCTCAGCCACGGGCTCGCCGGCAACAGGCGGCGTGTCGCTCATAGGGCGGCGCTCCTGCGATGCAGCTCGGCGGCGGCCGACTCGAGGCCGTCCCGGGTCCTCCCCAGCCACGCACGGTCGTTGTCCAGCACCGACCGTGACACGCCGAGCGCCCTCGCCGTCTCCTCGGGCGCCGGGCCGCCATGGGTCTTCCTGACCTCGACGAAGCGCCTCGGGCTGAGCAGGATCTGCAGCGCCGATTCGGCGCAACGGATCGGTCCGCCGGGGAGTCCGGCGGTGGCCTCCGCCACCGCCGCGCTCAGCAATGCCGACGGGTCCTTGGCCCTCGCCTCGACCACCCGCCTGGCGACACCATGCGCCGCGCCGAACGACAGCCCGTGGTCGCGGACCAGCGTGTCGGCCAGTTCCGTGATGGTGATCCACCCCTCCCCGGCTCGGCGCTCCAGGTGCGCGGCATCGAACTCAGCGCCGGCCATGGCCGCCGACACGAGATCGATCGCCCGGGTCGCGTCGTGAAACATCCGCTCGACCAGCGGCTGCAGGTCGTCCTCGGTGTCGACGATGTCGCCGAACGGCGTGTTGTGCACCGCCACGAGGACGGCCATGGCCTCTCCGAGGGCGCGGCTGGCGATGGCACGCGCGTGCTCGAGGGCCACGGGGTTCCGCTTCTGCGGCATGATGCTGCTCCCCTGCACGAAGCCGTCGCCGAGGCGCATGTAGGAGAACTCGGCGGTGCACCACAGCAGCATGTCCTGCGCGAAGCGGCCCAGGCCCGCCAGCAGCACGGCCGTGGCGGTGACGTTCTGCAGCAGGTAGTCGACCGTGGCGATACTGCCGTACGTATTGCCCGTCGGCCCGGAGAACCCGAGCAGCCGGCTCGTCAGTTCGCGATCGATCGGAAACCCGGTGCCGGTGATCGCGCACGCGCCCAGCGGATTGCGGTTCGTCACGTCGAAGGCGGCCCGCAGGCGGACTGCGTCACGCTCGAACTGCTCGATGACCGCGAGCAGGTAGTGGGCGACGGTGGACGGCTGCGCCGGCTGCGTGTGCGTGTGGAGCGCGAGGATCGTCTCCCGGTGCTGTCCGGCAAGCGCGATCAGGGCCTCCCTCACGCCGATGCTCGCGCCCAGCACGCCCAGCACGCCCCGCCGCTGCCCCATCCGGTACAGCGCCATGTCGATGTCATTGCGGCTGCGGGCGGCGTGCAGGCGGCCGGCGACACTGTCGCCGCAGCGCTCGACGAGCTGGCGGTCGATGAAGAAGAACAGGTCTTCGCACGTCCCGTCAAACGCCGCCTGGCGCGTGCGCTCCAGGTCGACCCCGTCCAGGCCGTCGCGCAGCGTGCGTGCGTCCTCGCCGGAGACGATGCCGCGGTCCGCGAGCATCACGAGGTGCGCGCGGTGGATGGCCAGCAACGGATCGAGGAACAGCGCCCTGGCGTCGTCGAAGTTCTCGCGCAGGACGCAGCGGATGTACTCGGGTGCGAAGGGCATAGCACCTTGCCAGAGAAGACACCGGATGTCAGAAGCAAGCATCAAGAAGCCAGAAGGACCCTCTGACGATTGTCAGAAGCAGAGATTCCAGAAAGCAGCACCGGGGGGAACCCTTCTTGCTTCTTGCTTCTTGCTTCTTGCTTCTTGCTTCTGACTATAGCTCAGCCCCTACGGCATCACGAACTCGTGCTGCGCCTCGCGCACGGTGAGCACCGGGCAGGGCGACTTGCGCACGACTTTCTCGGCCACGCTCCCGAGGAGCATGTGGGCGATCGGCCCGCGGCCGTGGGTGCCCATCACGATGAGATCGACGCCGTGCGTCTTCGCGTAGCGGACGATCTCGAGGAACGGGTTGCCGGCCAGGAGCGCCGTCTCGGCGCGGAACGCCTTCCGCTCGCCGTCGGTGAGCAGCGCGCCGAGGCGGAGGCGCGACTCCTTCTCGATCTCGTCGCGCAACTGCGGCATCGACGACACGTAGACCTCCGCGGCCCAGGCGTGTGCCAGCAGGTCTTCCATCACGTGCACGACGTGAAGCGTGGCGCCGAACTTCTCGGCCATTGCCTTGCCGTAGCGGAGAGCCGACTCGGACGCTTCGCTGAAGTCGGTGGGCACCAGGACGGTCTTGAGGGTGAGCATGGGCACCTCCCAGGAGCCAAGGGCTAGGGGCTAGGCGCTAGGGACTAGGCGC
>JALOKU010000190.1 GCA_025456345.1 Vicinamibacterales bacterium
GGTCAAGACGCCTGAGGAGTTTCGCCAGCACGTGAGCGGCGTGCTCAGCTACCTGGGCGCCTCGGCGTCGCTCCGCTCGAGGGGCATCTTTCTTGGCGCCGCGAACGCGCTGGCCGTGCCGATGGCGCGGCTGCTGCCGATCTTCGAGACGCTGCTCGAGGAACTGGATGCCGCGCGCCGGGGCGTATGCGCGTTCGTGGACGGATTCACCGGGGTCCGCAAGACGTCGGCCGAGTACCGGCTGCTGAGCCACTTCGGCTTACGCCGCGTATACGTGGGCCTCGAGTCAGGCCACGATCCGCTTCTGGCGTTCGTGCGCAAGCCTGGAACTGCTGCTGACGCCGCAGAGACGGTCCGGGCCATCAAGTCGGCGGGAGTGCAGGCCGGCGTGATCGTGATGATCGGCCTCGGCGGCGCGCAATTCTACTTCAGCGACCTCGTCGAGGTGCCGTCCGCCTCGTACCCGGCGATGGTCGCCGACGCGCAGATCAGGCCGCTGGACGGCGGGGAGCGCCGTCAGCAGCAGGACCGGATCCGCGCGGGCCTGCGCTTCGCCGCCGCCCCGCCCCAGTTCGCCACCTACGACATCCGCGAGTTCACCTACTGACCGCCGGCGCGAGAGCCGGAAGCGGTGACAGGCCCTATTCCTCGGGACGACCGCTTGTTCCGGCTCTGGCGTTCAGCACATGATTGGAGGGAACTCCAGCCCCCGCGGAGGTCGGTCGGATGAACTACCCGGTCTGGGACATCCCCGCGAGCGGTCTGCTCATCGCCGTCATCGCCATCCTTCACGTGTTCGTCTCGCATTTCGCGGTGGGCGGCGGCTTCTATCTCGTCCTGACCGAGCGCAGGGCCCGACGCGACGGCGACGCCCCGCTGCTCGACTACGCGAAGCGGCTCAGCCGCTTCTTCATTCTGCTCACGCTCGTGTTCGGCGCCATTTCCGGTGTCGGGATCTGGTTCACCATCGGCCTGGTGCATCCCCAGGCCACCTCCTCGCTCATCAACACGTTCGTGTGGGGATGGGCGATTGAGTGGACGTTCTTCTTCATCGAGATCGCGGCCGCGATGGTGTACTACTACGGCTGGGATCGGCTGCCGGCCCGGATGCACATGGCCATCGGGTGGATCTACGTGGCGGCGGCGTGGCTCAGCCTCGTGGTCATCAACGGCATCCTCACCTACATGCTGACGCCGGGCCAGTGGATACTGACCCGGGGGTTCTGGGACGGCTTCTTCAACGAGACGTACTGGCCGGCGCTCGTCGCGCGCACGTTCGTGGCGGTGGGCCTCGCGGGCCTGTTCGCCATCTGGACCGCCGCGTGGCTTCCCGACGCTGCGCTCAAGGCCCGCATCGCGCGCGACGCCGCGTGGCGATGGGTGCTGCCGATGGCCGTCGCCATTCCGCTCTCGCTCGTGTGGTATCTGAGCGCGGCCGCCCGGGCTGGCGTCCCGGTGGCCGAGATCTTCGGCGCCAGGGACGGCGGCCTCCCCGGCCTGCTTGCGGCCGTCTTCAGCACGGGCATCGCGACCGGCTATCCCGTCGCCCAGCGTGCCGCCTGGTGGGTGATTGTCGCCGCCGTGGCGCTCACGGCCCTGACGGTCCTGCTGGTTGCCGCCCGCAGCCGCACGTACGGCAGGCCGTTCGCGGCCGTCATGATGACGCTGGGGCTGGTCGCGATGGGCGGCAGCGAATGGGTCCGCGAGGACCTGCGGAAGCCGTGGGTCATCGGCCAGTACATGTTCGTCAACGCGCTCCGCGTGCCGCCGCCTGACGGCGTGCCGGCGCCGCCGGCCGCGTTCGTCTCGCGTTTCGGCCCCGACCGGTTCACCGTGGATGCGGTCGACGCGGCTGGCGTGCTCAACTCGTCCGCCTGGGTCAGGCCGGTGCCCGCCCACCTGCTGGCTCCGAACGACTACGCCGCCCGCGTCGAGCACCAGGGGCGCGAGCTGTTCCGCGCACTCTGCTCCTCGTGCCACACGGTGGACGGCTACCTGGCCGTGCGGCCGCTCGTGCGCGGCAAGAGCCCTGAGGCCCTGAGCGGCGTCCTCGCCAGGCTCGCATTCCCGGCCGACGCCGCGGGCAACGCCACGGCGTGGAATGCCGTGCCCATTCACGTGAAGACGTGGCGCAGCCGCCGCATGCCGCCGTTTGCCGGCACCGACGAGGAGCGTCATACGCTCGCGGGATACCTGGCGCTGCTTGGCGGCGCCGACCCCGCCACGCTTGGCCCGCCCGCGCCGTCCGCGGACGTCGGGAAGGCCTACTACGACACCAATTGCGCCGCCTGCCACGGCCCCGACGGCCTCGCGCCATTCGATCCCAAGGGCCGCAAGCCGGCGGAGTTCTACGAGATGATCGGGCGGCTGCCGGCGATCAACGAGATGATGCCGGCGTTCGAAGGCACCGAGGAGGAACGCAAGGCCCTCGCCGAGTACATGGCCTCGCTGCCCGGGCCGAAACCCAAGGGAGGTGCCCAGTGATCCCCGCCATTCCCCAGCCCGACCCCCTCGCGTTGCCGGCGCCGGCGTGGCTCCTGTGGGCGCTGCTGCTCCTGACGTTCTTTCTGCATCTCATCCCGATGAATCTCGTCCTCGGCGGCTCCATCGTCGGGGCGATTGCGCGCGTCCGCGGACGCAGGCCAGATCGTCCGTACGAAGCCGAACTGGCGCACATCGTCGTCAAGGCGATGCCGGTGCTCATCTCCGCCACCGTGACGTTTGGTGTGGCCGCGCTGCTCTTTCTCCAGGTGCTCTACGGCCGGGTGTTCTTCGCGTCGGCCGTGGTGATGGGATGGTGGTGGCTGAGCGTGATCGGCCTGCTCATCGTCACCTACTACGCGGCCTATCTCCTCGCCATGCGCGAGGGGAGCCTCGGGGGCTCGGCCACGTTCCTGGCCTGGCTCGTGGCGGCGATCGCGGGCGTCATCGCGCTCATTTACGGCAACAACATGACGCTGATGCTCAAGCCGGCGGAGTTGGTGGGCCTGTACGCGGCCGACGGCCGGGGAGTCCAGCTCAACCTCGTCGACCGCGTGCTGCTCCCGCGGCACCTGCACATGGTGCTGGGCGCGATCGCTGTCAGCGGTCTCGCGATTGCGGTCCTGGGCGTCGTGCGGCTGAAGCGCGATGAGGCGTTCGGGCAGTGGGCCGTGCGGTACGGCGCGTTCATCTGCACGGCGGCCACGGTTGTGAACATCTTCGCCGGACTCTGGTGGCTGGCGGCGCTGCCGCGCGAGGTGCTGCTGAAGTTCATGGGGGGCGACATGCGGGCCATGGGGGAATTGCTGGCCGGCATCCTGCTGACCCTGACTGGTGCCGGCCACACGGTGCTGGCGGTGACGGCGAAGCGCCCCGGCGTGATGGTCACCATCAGCGCGGCCGCGCTTCTCGCGGGCATCGCGTTGATGCTGCTGACGCGCGACGCCATCCGGAGGTTCACGCTCGAGTTGGCCGGCTACCAGCCCGTGAACTGGGTGGCGCCGCAGTGGGGCCCGGTCGCGATCTTCTTCGTCCTGCTCGTCGCGGCGATCGGCATCGTCGTGTGGATGACGCGGGCGCTCGCCACGGCCAAGCCCGGCACGCAGGTTCCCTGAACGGTCGCCTGGAACGGAGCCCGCGGGACCTTCTGCACCGGTCGACGGCCGGCAACCGTGATATCCTCTGCCCGATTCAAGCCACAGCCATCGACACGAGGAGCTGACCATGGCGAAGACACCCGCAGCCAAGAAGAGCCGCTCGCGCGCGAAACCACGCACTCCCACTCTTCGCGTCCAGGTCCAGCACGACATCGACAAGGCACTGGCTCAGGCGAACATCCCGTCGGCGATCGACAGCGACGGCTGGCGCTGGATGCAGGACCCGACCGGAAAGGGACTCATCGGCGTCGTGGCGGTCACCGGCCAGCGCGAAGACCTCTCGCTGCGCGTCGTCGCGCCCATCACGCCGCTGCCGAAGGGAGACGCGGCGCTCCACCGCGCGTTGCGCCGGATCGCCGAGATGAACTACGAGATCCCGGGCCACGCGAGGCTGGCGATCGACAGCCGCACCATCTGGGCCGTGGTGGCGCACAACGTCGGCGACATCGGAGCGGACGATGTGCCCAACTGCATCTTCGATTGCGTGTGGCTGTCGCAGGCCGCGGCCGAATGGCTGAAGAAGAAGTAGGGGTCGGGACTAATTACGTGCGCGGCCTCAGGACGATGACGATTGTGTCGCCGTCAAGCCGTGGCGACAAATCTGTAATGTCCGACAGCCGCTGATCGTAATTAGTCCCGACCCCTACAGTTCAGCGACGACGGGGGCGTGGTCGCTCGTGCCAACCTCGCGGTAGGCGGCGCACGCCACAGCCTTGGCCGCCACGGCCGTGCTCGCCAGCACGTAGTCGATCCGCCAGCCGATGTTGCGCTGGCGCATGGCGCGCCACGGCGGCCACCACGTGAACAACTGATCGTTCTGCGGGTCGAGCGTGCGCCCAACGTCGACGAGACCCTCTGCCAGCAGGCGGTCGACGAGCGCCCGTTCCTCGGGCAGCTGGCCGATCACCGTGTCCTTGCGCTCCTTCGGGTGCACGTCGATCTCGCGGTGGGCGACGTTCAGATCGCCGCAGAACACGATGGGCTGACCCTCGGCGGCACAGCGGCGCGCGTGAGCGATCAGCGCCTCGAGAAAGCGGAGCTTCGCGTCGAAGTCCTTGCCGCCGTTCGGCACGTAGATGGACGACACGCTCACGCCGGCGACGATCGCCGACACGATGCGGGTTTCGTGGTCGAACTCGGGATGAGTGTAGACGGGCTCGTCAGGGCTGCAGGACTTGCGGACGAGGAGCGCGACGCCCGAGTACGCGCGCTCCCCATGCCAGTAGGACCAATAGTCGACGAGGCCGGAGAGCGACGCGGGGATCTGCTCGCGCGTCGCCTTCAGCTCCTGCAGGCAGACTCCAGGTCGCGATCTTCACTGCGTCTTCGGCAGCCCCGGCCCCCACACCTTGCCATGGAGTCCGTGGCAGCCGGCGCACCCGCCGATGTACTCGCCGTAGAAGGCCACCTTCGTGCCGATGTCGGTTGCCGTCTTGGCCTGCGCGGCCAGGGCATGGACCTTTGCCCCCAGCGCGACAATCTCCTTCGTCAGCTTCGCGTCCTTCGGCAGGTCCTTCTGGGTGAGCGGCGTGCCCTCCATCGCAGCCAGGCCCTTCTGCCACCGCTCCTCGGACGGCATCACGAGGCCCTGGTAGAGCAGGTCCGTCGCCCACTGGTGCTCCAGCATGTGGGCGGCGAGCGGATTGTCCGACAGCGGCTTCGCCGGCTCGGGGATGGCCACGGCGACTTTGGCCGCCGCATGGCAGGTGCCGCAGGACGAGACCACCATGGCCGTGGCCGTGGCCGCGTGCTTCGGATCCGTGGCCTCGGCGACGACGGCCGCCTGTTTCTTCATGTCGGCCAGCACGGCTTCCTGACCGGCCGGCAATCCCGCCGTCGGCTGATGGTCGGCGATCCACCGGGCGGGCTCGACGGCCGCCTCGATGTCGCCGCGGATGACAGCCTCCTGCATGGTCGCGACGCGAGCCAGGTGCTCGTGCATGTGCTTGGCGACATCC
>JALOKU010000191.1 GCA_025456345.1 Vicinamibacterales bacterium
AGCGCCGGCCCGTTCCGCGGATTGAAGACGATGGTCTACGAGGGCGGGATTCGGGTGCCGATGGTCGCCCGGTGGACCGGGAAGATCCCGGCCGGCACGGTCAGCGCCCACGCGTCGGCGTTCGACGACTACATGCCGACGTTCGCCGAGATGGCCGGCCTCGAGCGCCCCGCCGGCATCGATGGCATGTCGATGCTTGCCGCGTTGCAGGGACGCGCGTCCGGCCAGAAACCGCGCGACTACCTCTACTGGGAGTTCCAGGGGAAGCAGGTCGTGAGGCTCGGATCCTGGAAGGGCATCCGCAACGCGGCGACCGGCGCGTTCGAGCGCGCACACCGACTCGCCGCTGTTCCCCCTCGTCAAGCGCTAGCGGGGTCAGACCCAGGTCTGACCCCGCCCCCAGCCACTACCGCGGGCGGTATTCGCGCTCGGTGTGGGCGGCGACCTCGGCGTCGGTGAACCAGACGGGGCGCAGGTCGCGGTTCGCCATGATCCGGACCTGATCGCGGCTGTGCGGCGACGAGCGGTCGGTGGTCTGGCCGTACGCCAGCACAGAGAACGCCTGGAGCGGCCTGGTGAAGTGGACCAGCAGCACCCATGCGTCGCCGGAGCCGGCCATCTGGCGATCCGCAGCGGCCCACCCCGCAACCCGGACGCGGCTGTCCTTGACCTCCGGCGCATCGAATGCCTGCACCCTGAACGCGCCAAGCTGGCCGCTCGCGCCCTCGCCGGGCAGATCGATGTCGCCGAACCGATACCGGTTCGCGTCGCCCCACGCGACGTCGGCCGACCCGTACGTCGCGCGCGTCCACGTCACGGCCTCGGCCAGGTGCCTGAGCGCCGCATTCGCGTCCGCAATTCCGCGCGGCGTCTGCGCGGGCCTCTTCACATCCCAGGCTTCCGCGTGTGGCTGCCGCACCTCGGCGCGGTAAGCGTCCCAGAACCGCTGAAAGAGCACGGCGCCGCGGCTGGTCGCCGACGCCCGGTTGTCCCACGCCTCGATCACCCGGCGGGCCTCGGCGAGCTCCGCGGACGGCGACGGCTGCGCCGCAAGGGCCTCGATGAGCGCCGGCTTCACGCGATCGGCCAGCAGGAGGCGCGTGTCGTACTTCAGGCGCTTCAGATCCTCGACCGAGAACTTCTCGCGCGCCTCGACCAACTCCAGCGCCAGTTGCGGCCGCAGCGCCAGTTCGCCGCGCTCGAAGTACGCGGGATAGCGCGCCGGGTCCAGCGGCTGCCGCAGCGTCACGTACCACGGCGGGTTGTTGGCATTCTGGATGTACCCGCCCGGCGGGTTCAGCATCTGCGGCAGGTCCCGCGTCGGATGCAGGTCCTTCCACACGTACTTCTTCGTGCCGCCGGGCACGTCGAGCTCGTAGCTTGTGCCGTCCTGCACGCGCTTCGGCATCCGCGAGTTCCACAGGTAGAGGATGTTGCCGTCCGCGTCCGCGTACGTGTAGTTCGACTCGGGCGAGAACCGCGTCGACATCACCTTCATGTAGTCCCTGAGCGATCGCGCGTGGCTCAGGCGCCAGAACCCTTCGAACCACCGCCACGCGTCGGCCACCGTCGATCGGTAGGCGAACGCGGTGGTCGAGTTGCGATGGACGATGGGTCCGAGGTGGGAGCGCCAGTAGGTGCGGCGTTCGGTCACCAGGGACCCGTCGTGCTGCTTCACCTCGACGGCCACGTCGACGCGCCGGAGCGGGCGCGGCCTGCCTTCGAACAGGTAGTGATCCGGCCGCGCAGGATCGAGCGGCAGCGCGAAGATGTCGCGATTGTCGGAGTTGTTGTTGGTCTGCACGTAGGCGAGGCGATCGTTGAAGCCGGCGCGCAGCCACGGATATCCCACCAGCGTGGAGCCGTAGAAATCCAGGCGCCCGGGCACCTTCACGTGCGCCTCCCAGTAGAGCTGCTGCCAGCGGAGGTGCGGATTGCCGAGCAGCATCGCCGCGCCGCTCACGGTCTTGAGGCCGGAGAGGGCGATGGCGTTCGAACCGTCGCGGTCGCGCGACTCCTCGCCGGCTGCCAGTTCATCGAGGTCCAGACGCGGAGCCGCGGGCGGCGAAGCGCCGTCGGGGTACTTCTGCTGCAGCGCGCGGACGATCGACGCCGACGCCGCGTCGGTGGGCGCGTCGGTGTGGGTCAGGGCGAGGGCGTCAGCGCCGGTGATCTCGATGACCCACGGCGGAAGCGTGTCGCGATGCTGGCGGACGTAGAGGCTGTACCCCCCGGCGAATCCCTCGAGCACGTCGCGGAACGTGCCGTCCAGCGACGCCAACGCGCGGCGCGATTCGCCGATGTTGTCCGCGCGCCTGGCCGCCAGGTCGGCCTCGAGAAACCCCGCCCCCAGGTGCTTCGCGGCTTCACCGCGGGCGACGAGAAAGCGGCGCCCCATCTCGGCCGCGTGGTCTTCCGCCTGTGCGTATCCGAAGCCGAAGGCCACGGCGGCCTCGGTCTCGCCGGTGATGTGCGGCACGCCGAACGTGTCGCGCCGGATGACCACCCGGTCGGCGAGCGGCTTGCCGGCGTCGAGCGGGACGAACAGGGCCGGCAACGCCGCGCAACAGAGCGCGGCCGCCAGCAGGGAGCGTGTCGGGCGGCAGGACAACATGGCGGAGATGATACCGCGGAGGCGCCGCGGATATCAGCCCGCGGGCGCGCGGTCGAAGATGGTGCTGCGCGCCGCCTCTGTCATCGCGACGACGGCGGGGTGTTTGACGCGGCGCTGGGCCGAAATGGCGTAGTACCGCTCGCGGACGTCCCCGGTCCGGCCGATGACGCGGACCTGGTACTGCCGCATGACCTCACGCTCGACCACCGACGGGGCGGCGAACACGCCGGCGCCCGCCTGCCCGAAGGTGTTCAGCAAGGCGCTGTCCTCGATCTCCCCGATGATGCGCGGCCGCACGCCGTGGCGTTCGAACCACGCGTCGAGCGAATGCCGCAGGGCCGTCCCGTCCGCCGGCGCCACGAACGGCGCCTTGTCGAGGCCGCGGGGGAACCGGCCCTTCAGCCGGCCGGCACGCGCCCGCTCCGCGAAGAACGACACGCCGCACTCCCCGAGCAGGTGAGTGAAGGCCCGCGCGTGAAGCCCTCCCGCGGCCGGCGCGTCTGACAGGACGACGTCGAGCTCGTGCAGCGCGAGCTCGGCCAGCAGCCGGTCGTGACGGCCGTCGCGGCAGACCACGCGGACCTCGCGGCCGAGCGCGAGGGCGGGCTGCAGCAGCCGCCACGCCACCAGCTTCGGGAGCGCGTCCGACACGCCGACGGCGAGGGTCAGGCCGGCCGGGCCGCCGCGCTGCTTGACCACGTCCAGCATCTCGCGGCCGCGCGAGAAGATCTCCTCGGCATAGCCCTGCACGACGCGGCCGACGTCGGTCAGCACGAGCCGCCGGCCCTCGCGGACAAAGAGCGCCTCGCCGAGCGACGCCTCGAGTTGCCGGATCTGCGACGAGAGCGTCGGCGGCGCCAGGCGCAGCTCCGCGCTCGCCTTCGCCATGCTGCCGTGGCGGGCGGTCATCCAGAAGTAGAGCAGGTGGTGGTAGTTCAGCCACTCCATGCGCGCGAGCATACATCGAAAAACACGAACTATCTCGTTACAACTATCTACTTTTCTCAAACAAAGGAGGTGTCCGATACTGGACGGATGGAAACTATTGGCACGGTGTGGCTCTGGGGCGGGTTCACCGCGTTCGTGCTGGTGATGCTGGCGCTCGACCTGGGCGTCTTTCACCGGAAGGCGCACGAGGTCCGCTTCCGCGAGGCGCTCACCTGGAGCGCCGTGTGGGTGGCGCTCGCCCTCACGTTCAACGCGCTGATCTGGTCCTGGTTCGGCCCGACCAAGGGCCTGGAGTTCCTGACCGGCTACGTGATCGAGAAGGCCCTGTCGGTCGACAACATCTTCGTGTTCCTCGTGATCTTCTCCTACTTCGCGGTGCCGTCGGCGTACCAGCACCGGGTGCTCTTCTGGGGCATTCTCGGCGCCCTCGTCATGCGCGCGATCTTCATCGCGGCGGGCGCCGCGCTCATCACGCAGTTCCACTGGATCATCTACGTCTTCGGCGGCGTGCTCCTGCTGACGGGCGTGAAGCTCTTCGTGCAGCGCAACGAGCACATGCAGCCAGAGAAGAACCCGGTGCTCCGCCTGTTCCGGCGGTTCGTGCCGACCGTGCCCGAGTTCAACGGGCAGCGCTTCACCGTGGTGAAGGCCGGGCGGCGCTACGCCACGCCGCTGCTCGCCGTGCTCGTGCTGGTCGAAGCGACAGACCTCGTGTTCGCCGTCGACTCGATCCCGGCCGTGTTCGCGGTGACGACGGACCCGTTCATTGTCTACACGTCGAACATCTTCGCCATTCTCGGCCTGCGGGCGATGTTCTTCATGCTGGCCGGCGTGATGGACCGCTTCCGCTATCTGAAGCCGGGCCTGGCCGCGGTGCTGGTGTTCGTGGGCGCGAAGATGATGCTGACCGACATCTACAAGATCCCCATCGGCGTGTCGCTGGGCGTAGTCGCCGGGATCCTGGCCGTTTCCGCTGTCGCGTCGCTGGTGGTCACCGGGCGCGAGCAGCGCGCCGGCGGGCCGAATGGGGTCAGACACCAGTCATGAGCCAGCCGCCACCCTGCGGCGCAGGCGTCCGCTCGAAGGACGAGGATCCGCCGCAGCACCGGGCGACATCTCGAGCCCGTCAAGGCATCTGGGTGCTGTCAAGCGCATCGCCCGTGCGGATCGAATATGCGGAGGGCACCCCGTACTTCGTCTTCACGAACGCGTACCACCGCGCCTCGAAGTCGGCCACGCTCAATCCGAGCGTGTCCGGGACGTTGCCGTTCGTCTGCACCAGGCGGACCATGCCATCGAGGCCCCAGTTGGCCACGATGAACTCGCCCAGCACGCAGCCAACCTCGTAGATCTGGCGGCTGTCGTTGAAGCTCGCGTTGAGTGCGGC
>JALOKU010000080.1 GCA_025456345.1 Vicinamibacterales bacterium
GGCGAACCGCAGTCCCAGCGCCGTGTTCACGCCGGCATGACGCGTGCTGTCGATCACGATGACCCCGTACTGGTTGCGAAGGTCGCGGTCGGGGTTCGCCTTCGCCGACGCGCCACCGAAGACCAGCCCCAGGTTGGGCAGGCGCCCCTTCATCGACGTCCACGTGGCGCGGTCCGTCAGCGCGTACGCCCGCCGCTCGTTCGCGAACGTCAGCGTCTCTCCCATGCCCTGGCCGACCGAGAGGTACCGCGCGACGCTTGCGGCCGGCGCGACTCCAGCCGCCTTCCAGAGCGCGAGCTCCTTGGCATGCGTACCGGACCTGTCGCCACGGCTGGCAAACGGAACAGCGGCCGCGTGGATGCCGCGGAAGGCCTCCTTCGCCGTTGCCGCCTTGGCAACTCCGGCCGGATCCGAGGCGGGGCCGACGATGACGAAGTCGTTGTACATCACGTCGTCGCGCCGCACGGCATGGCCTTCCTTCATGAAGGCTGCCTCCTGCTCGGGCGCATGGACCAGCAGAACATCCGCGTCGCCGCGGCGGCCGAGTTCGAGGGCCTGGCCCGTGCCGGCCGCCACCACGTCGACGCGGCAGCCGCACTGCGACTCGAACTCAGGAAGAATGGCCTTGAAGAGCCCCGTGTCCACCGTGCTGGTCGTCGTCGCCAGCTTCAGGACCGCTGGCGGCGTCCCCGCCTGCGGCGTGGGACCGCCGGCGGACACGACCTGCAGTGTCACCAGGAAGGCGGCAGCAGTGATTCCGGCACGCACGTGTGTCATCGATGCGACAACGACCTCCGACAGACGATCGTAGTCACATTCGGATCCAAAGCCAAAACCCCGTGATCCTCAGTCCTGCGCAGGCGGATCCAGAGCCGCGATCTGCATCTCGACCGCCGCGACCTCGTACTCCGTCGTGTGTTGCGCCGCAAGCGCATAGAAACCGAAGCGGTCGACGACGAGGCCCGCGGCGGCCACGAGCGCAGCCAGGAACGTGGGCGAGACCGCGAGCAGGATGAGCGGCATCACATCGAGCAGAAAGAACCGCGCCGCCAGCAGCTGTGTGCGGCGGATCATCCACGGATTCGCGGGCACGGCCTCCGGCCACGCGATGCCCGCGACGGCTCGCCAGCGCCGGCTGAACAGGAGGGCGTCGATCGCGATGATTAGCAGCGTGGCGGTGAATACGCCGCCAGGTACGGCGAGCGGCTGCAGCGCGATCGCGCCGAAAGCCAGGCCGCCGGTGAGCGGTGTGGCGGCCGAGCATCCCCGCCAGGTTCGCTGGCCCCTGACGCGATACACGAGGCCGATCGACACGAGGAACGCCGTGTTGACGACGCCGGCGGCAGCGGTGGCGATGGGCGACGGCGCCCCTCGGAGGCCGAGTCCCGCGGCAACCACTGCCGCGCCGAGGGCCAGCCCGGCGAGCAGCGCTTCATGGCTCAGTGCGCTGCGCCCGGCTCCGCGAGCCGCAAGCCCCGCCCGTCCCTTCCGGCCCAGATGGCTGAGCGACACCGCCAGCCCGGCCGCGAGCAGGACGGCGCCTGCGGCGGTGGCCTCGGGGCAGGCCAGGCCGTGCATCAGTTCGAAGTACGCCGACGCGGACACGAGGCCGGCCCCGGCAATCGCGAGGCTGGTGAAGACGACGAGCGATCGATGGTCTGCGTGCCCGCTCATCGCTTCAGGGCCTCCTCGAGCGATCGGAACAGCACGCTCCGCCGCGCACCCGCCGGCGGCAGGAATCTCAGCGCCGGGCCGCACCCCGCCGGGTCTGCGAAGCCGGGCACGCGGTCTCCCGCGCCGTCCGGAGGCACTGCCGCCGCGGTCAGGAATTGCAGCGCCTCGGTCGGGCAGGCGGCCACGCAGGCCGGGAGCCGGCCGGCGTCCACACGATGCGCGCACAGGTGGCACTTCGACATCACGCCCTTCGCCTCGTCGTACTGCGGCGCGGAGAACGGGCAGGTCATCTCGCAGTACCGGCACCCGAGGCACAGATCCTCGTGGTGCACGACAATGCCGTCGGCGCGCTTCTCGTAGGCGCCCGAGGGGCACCCGGTCAGGCACGCGGGCTCGTCGCAGTGGTGGCAGGCCACCGACAGGAAGTAGGTGGGACCGGAGGGTCGCCTTCGCAGGTTGAGCGGGAGCACGCGGCGCCATGCGGCCGTCTCCACCCGCCCGTTCTCGATCCGGCACGCCAGCACGCACGCGCCGCATCCGACGCACCGGTGCAGGTCGAGGAGGAAGCCGGCGCCGCTCATGCCCGCGCCACCTCCACGAGGCATTCATAGAACGTGGCGCCGTGGTTCATGTCCGTGATGCCCTCGGCCGTGAGGGCGTTCACGTCGGGGTCGCCGTCGTGGCACCAGCCTTCGAGCACGTGCACGACGCCCGGACGGATGCCTGGCGTGACGCGCACGACGAGTTCAATCCGGCCTCGATCGTTCCACACGGTAGCGTTGGATCCGTCGGCAATGCCGCGGGCCCGCGCATCATCGGGGTGAATGTCGAGGAGGTGCGGCCGCTCGACGCCGCGCACCCAATCGAGGTTGCCGAACTGCGAGTGGATGCGGTCGCGGGTCTTGCACGAAAGCAGCTGAAGCGGGAACCGGCCGCGCGCCGGCGACTCGGCGCCTTCCGCGGCCGGCGCGTAGGCCGGCACCCGGTCCACACCCCACACCGCCGCGGCCTCGTCGGATGCGAACTCCACCTTGCCCGACGGTGTCGGAAAGCGATGATCCGCGAAGGCCACGTCTCCGTTTTCCGAGAGATCGATCGGCCGCGCCTTCACGTCTTCCAGCGTGGCCGCGCAGCCTTCCGGCAGCAGCGCCCGCAGAAACGCCTCGCGGTCACCGGGGAAGTAACTCGTGTCGTACCCGAAGCGCTCGCACATGGCCCGCCAGATCTCCGTCTCGGGCCGCACGTCGCCCGGCGGTGACAGGATCTTCGCGCGCCACTGCAGGTACGGATGCCAGTACGCGGTGACGAGGTCTTCTTCTTCAAAGAGCGTCTTCGCCGGGAGGACGAAATGCGCCAGTTCGGCGGTTGGCGTCATGAACTGATCGACCACGACGACCAGATCCAGCCGAGCGAGGGCCTCGCGGAGGCGATGCGATGCCGGGTTCTGCGAGGCCGGATTGCCGCGCTCGACCCACGCCGCGCGAATCGGCGGACGGTCGAGTGTCTCGAGATGCCGGGCCACCTGCGACACGGGGATTGATCGGGCGGCGGCGGGTTCCGGCGGCAGGCGGAGCGGCCGCAGGCAGTGGCTGGCGAGATTGGCGTATTGCCACCCGCCTCCGGCCAATCCGACATTTCCGGTCAGCGCCGGCAGGAGCGCCACGGTCCTCATTGTCTGGCCGGCGCGGGAATGGCGCTGAAGGCCGAATCCGGCGATGAGCAGTGCAGGCTTCGTGCGGGCGTAGTCCCGAGCGAGGCCGCGGATCGCCTCCGGCTCGAGTCCCGTAATCGAGGCGACGCGCTCGAGCGGAAAGGAGGCCAGCCGCTGCCGGTACTCGTCGAACCCGTGCGCATGCGCGTCGAGGAACTCGGAGTCGTGCAGACCATCTTCGACGATGACGGATGCCATGCCGAGCGCCAACGCCGCGTCTGTGCCCGGCCTGGGCTGCAGGTGGACATCCGCACCGTCGGTCGAGTCGGTTTGCCGGGGGTCGATCACGACGACGCGCGCGCCCTGTGCCTGCGCGTCGAGAATCAATCGCCACTGGTGGATGTTGGTTTCCGCCGGATTGTGCCCCCACAGGAGGATCATCCGGCCCTGCACCGTCAGTGATGGATGATTGTGGCGGTTGTCGCCGTACGTCAGGCGCGTCGCCTCGAGCCCCGCAGGCCAGCACAGGTCGCCGAACGTGGTGGTGCACCCGCCGAACTGGCGCCAGAATGCCATCGCCAGCCCGCCGAGGGCGCCGTGCGACCCCGACCCCTCGTAGTAGAGCGCGGCTTCCGGGCCGTGCTCCGTCCGCACACGCGAGAGCCGCTGCGTGATCTCGCCGAGCGCGTCGTCCCAGCCAACCGGCTCGAAGCCCGCGCCAGACGCCCTCCGGCGGAGCGGCGTGAGGAGGCGATCGGCGTACGTCACGCGGCGGGCGTACGCCAGGCCTTTGAGGCACACATGGCCGCCGGTCGCCGGGTTCTCGGGGTCGCCGTCAATCGAGACAATGCGGTTGGCCTCGTCGAGGGTGACGAGCATGCCGCACGTGCAGTAGCAGTTGCGTGGGCAGACGGTGCGGATGGTCCGCAGCGCAGGCATCGGCCGGGAGTGTAGCCGATGTGCGGCGGCGCCGTCGACGTCAGGCCGCGCGGCGGCGGGTGATCAGGCGGATGGGGCTCATGCCGGCCGCCACGGACCACCGCCGGAACCACGCGTCACCGGCGAGGAACTGCTCGGCATCGCGTCGCACGTCGGGCGGCGTCGTGGGGTCGAGCGCGTCGCAGAGCGCCTGTTTGATCACGGCGCAGGCGAGGGTCCTCACGGAGAGTTCCGGGACGTGGGCGCAGGCAGCGGCCGTCGACATATCCACCTCGATCGCGCCGCGGTCGGGCGGCGCACACGGACTCCAGTCGAGCAAGTCCGATGCCAGGTGCACCGCTGTGCAGATGTGTGCCAGGACCGGCAGTCGAGGCGCCGGGGACGTCAACGGGGTGGCAGGCAAGTGCCTGCGGGTCAACAGGGTGGCGCAGGGCTGCCCGATGGTGCACGCTGAGGGCCGGGCGCTGGGTCAGCCGGACTGCCGGGCGGGGCGTGGCAGAAAATGCGATCGTCAGCCCTGCCGGGTGTTGCAGAAGGGGACACCCTCCACTGTGCGGTGTCAGGCCGCTGGCAGAGGATGTCCCCGTCATCGCGCTAGAACACTTTTTCGAGGCCCTCGTACTGGGCGTGCATCATCTCGATGGCCGCCCTGATCTTCGTTTCGTCCTTGCCGGCGAGCAGCGCCGCGACCTCGTCGAGCGACTTGCTGAGCCTCGCGCGCTGCGCGACGAAGGCATCGGCCTTCGCCTTGAGCCGGTCGGGCAGCGCGGCCTGGTTCAGGGCGTCCATCTTCACCTTCAGCGCCCCGATCGACTCCGACGCCTTCGCCAGCTGGAACGGGCTCATCTGGTAGTGATAGAGGACGTACAGGGAGGCGTGGAAGTCTTCCATCTCCTTGAGGATTGGGCGGACGATCTTCACGAGCCCTTCGTACTGCGCGTGCAGCTTCTCCGCGGCTTTCAGCAGCGCCTCGTTGTCGCCCGCCGTGACGGCGGCCTTGTACGCCGCCACCGTCTGCTTCATGTCGTCCAGGCCGGCCACCCAGGCCGCCTGCTTGTCCCGGAGCAGGGGCGGGAGCTGGGCCTTGTTGACGGCCGCCACGTGCTTCTCGATGTCCGGCACCATCGCCGCCATCGCCTTCACGTCCTTGTTCGGCCAGGCGTCGTGCCAGAGGGGCCTGATCACCTCGTGCATGGCATCGAGAGCGGGAACCGATGACTTGAGGTCTTCCGGCTTCGGGGCCGGCTGGGCGGCGGCCGGCGTGACAGGGAGCCCCAGCAGGGCGCCGACAACGATCATCAGGGCGAGGACACGAGACATGGGTCTACCTCCAGAACAGTGCATCCGGGAATGGTAACATGCGGGCTGTGCCGTCCGGGAGGTCGACCGGCCCGGGGGCGCGCGGTGGCCGTGCCAGGCCGGGGGAGGCGTGCTGTGCGCATCACGTTACGCGGATCGTTGCGACTGGTCGTGCTCGTGGTGATTGCCGGGGTGCTTCCGGCTGCCGCCTGGCTCGGGGCCCAGGCGCCGCCCCGCGTCGAACCGGCCACGCTCGTCCTCCACAACGGGCGCATCGTCACGGTCGACGAGGCGAGGCCGGAGGTGCGGGCGTTGGCGATTCGGGGCGAGACGATTGCCGCCCTCGGGACGGAGGCAGAGATCAAGCCCTACATCGGGCCGGCGACACAGGTCGTCGACCTGAAGGGCGCCCTGGCCATTCCGGGCATCGTCGAGAGCCACGGCCACTTCCAGGGCATCGGCCAGGCGAAGCTGGGGCTCGAGTTGATGCCGGCGACGAGCTGGGACCAGATTGTCGCCATGGTCGCCGACGCCGCGAAGAAAGCGAAGCCCGGAGAGTGGATCGTCGGGCGAGGCTGGCACCAGGAGAAATGGACGAAGCGGCCGGATCCCCACGTCGAGGGGTTTCCGACGCACGCCTCGCTCGACCGCGTCTCGCCCGACAACCCGGTGGTGCTGACGCACGCGAGCGGCCACGCGACGTTCGCGAACGCGAAGGCCATGGCTCTGGCCGGCGTCACGAAGACCACGCCCAACCCTGCGGGCGGCGAGATCCTGAGAGACGCGGCGGGCGATCCGACCGGACTGTTTCGGGAGACGGCATCGGGCCTCCTGGGCCGCGCCGAGCGGACCGCGCGGGACACGATGACGCCCGCCCAGATCGACGCCGAGGCGCGCAAGGTGATTCAACTCGCGGCCGACGAGTGCCTGAAGAAGGGCATCACCTCGTTCCACGACGCTGGCGTGTCGTTCCGGACGGTCGACCTGTACAAGCAGGTGGCGCAGGCAGGGGCGCTCGGCGTCCGCCTGTACGTCATGGTCCGCGAGGGCAATGCCAGCCTGGCGGCGAATCTCGCCAAGTACCGGACGATCGGGTTCGCGAACAACCACGTCACCCTGCGGACCATCAAGGTCTCCATCGACGGGGCGCTTGGGCCGCGCGGCGCGTGGCTCCTCGAGCCGTATGCCGACCTGCCGGGGAGCACCGGCCTGAACACGACGCCGATGGAGGCCGCGCGCGAAACGGCCCGCCTCGCGCTGCAGCACCACTACCAGTTGGCGATCCACGCCATCGGCGACCGGGCGAACCGCGAGCTGCTGAACCTCTACGAGGCGGCGTTCAAGGGCGTGCCCGACACGAAGTCGCTGCGCTGGCGCGACGAGCACGCGCAGCACCTGAGCCTCAGCGACATCCCCCGGTTCGCGGCGCTCGGCGTCATTCCCGCGATGCAGGGCGTGCATTGCACGTCGGATGCGCCCTACGTGCTGGCGCGCCTCGGGCCGAAGCGCGCCGAAGAAGGCGCGTACGTCTGGCAGAAGCTGATGAAGACCGGCGCGGTGATCTCGAACGGCACCGATGCGCCCGTCGAAGACGTCGATCCCATCGAGAGCTACTACGCCACGGTAACCAGGCGGCTGAAGGACGGCTCCGTGTTCTTCGGCGATCAGAAGATGTCCCGGATGGAGGCCCTGAAGTCCTACACGATCAACGGCGCGTACGCCGGCTTCGAGGAAGGCCTCAAGGGCTCGCTCGTGCCAGGCAAGCTGGCCGACGTGACCGTGCTCTCGAAGGACATTCTCACGGTGCCCGACGAGGAAATCCGATCCGCCCGCGTCCTCTACACGATCGTGGGCGGCAAGGTTCTCTACACGGCGAGATAGGCGAGCGGGCGGCCCTATCGCCCCTGCCCGGCCTCGTAACCCAGGTTCGGCGCGAGCCAGCGCTCGGCCTCGGGCACGCCCATGCCCTTGCGGGCGGCGTACGCGTGTACCTGATCGCGGCCGATGCGGCCGACGCTGAAGTACTTCGCGTGCGGGCTCGAGAAGTAGAGGCCGCTGACGCTCGCCGCCGGCAGCATGGCGAACGACTCGGTCAGCGTCATGCCGATCGCGGGCGCCTCGAGCAGGTCGAACAGCCGCCCCTTTTCGCTGTGGTCGGGGCACGCCGGATAACCGAACGCCGGCCGGATGCCGCGGTACCGCTCGTCGACCAGGTCGTCGTAGCTCAGCTGCTCGCCGGCGCCGTACCCCCACTCCCGCCGCACACGGGCGTGGAGGAACTCCGCAAACGCTTCGGCGAGACGGTCGGCCAGCGCCTTCACCATGATCGCGTTGTAGTCGTCGTGCTCGCGGGCGTACCGGGCCGCCAGTTCGTCGGCGCCCAGACCGGCGGTGACCGCAAACGCGCCGACGTAGTCCGTGACAGGTCCGTCCGCCGGGGCCACGAAGTCGGCCAGGGACAGCTGCGGGCGGCCTTCCTCGACAACCTCCTGCTGCCGCAGCATCGGGAACCGCGCCATCTCGGTGCGTCGCTCCCGGTCGGCGTAGAGCACCACATCGTCGCCGTCGCAGCCGGCCGGCCAGAAGCCGTACACGCCGCGCGCGCGCAGCGACCCCTCTTCGACCAGCGTCCGCAGCAGCCCCCGGGCATGGTCGTAGAGCTCCCGTGCGGCCGGTCCGTACTCGGTGTGCTGCAGGATGGCAGGGAAGCGCCCCTTCAGCCCCCACGCCGAGAAGAAGAACGTCCAGTCGATGAACTCCGCGAGCTTGCCGATCGACAGGTCCGCCGCTACCCGGCGGCCGGTGAACGCCGGCGCCGGGATGTCTTCGCGGGACCAGTCCACGCGCAGGCGGTTCGCGAGCGCCTCGGCGTAGGGGCGCAAGGGCCGCGTGCCGCGCGCGTGGTGCCGGTCGCGGATCCCGGCCTGCGCCGACCGGTTCTCCGCGTCGAACGCGGGCCGCTTCGTGTCGCTCAACAGGCTCGACACGACGTCGATCACCCGCGACGCGTCCGGCACGTACACGACCGGGCCGCCGTACGCGGGGGCGATCTTCACGGCCGTGTGCTGCCGGCTCGTGGTGGCGCCGCCGATGAGCAGCGGCACCGTGAACTGGCGCCGCTGCATCTCGGCGGCCACCTGCACCATCTCGTCGAGCGACGGGGTGATCAGCCCCGACAGCCCCACCATCGACGCGCGTTCCTCGGCGGCCGCCGCCAGGATCCGGCCAGCCGGCACCATCACGCCCAGATCGACTACGCGGTAGTTGTTGCACGCGAGCACGACCCCGACGATGTTCTTGCCGATGTCATGGACGTCGCCCTTGACCGTGGCGAGCACGATCGTGCCGCGCTCCTGCGCCGCGCCGCCGGCGAGCCGTTTCTCCTCTTCCATGAACGGCTCGAGATACGCCACCGCGCGCTTCATCGCCCGCGCGCTCTTCACGACCTGCGGCAGGAACATCTTGCCGGCGCCGAACAGATCGCCGACCGTCTTCATGCCGTCCATGAGCGGGCCCTCGATCACCTTCAAGGGCTGTCCCAGCGCCACGCGTGCTTCCTCGGTGTCCTGCTCGATGAAGTCCACCACGCCGTGCACGAGCGCGTGGGCCAGGCGCGCCTCCACCGTGGCCTGCCGCCAGGCGAGGTCGGCTCCGCGGTGCTCGACGGTGCCCTTCACGGACGCCGCGAACTCGATGAGGCGCTCGGTGGCGTCGGGCCGGCGGTTGAAGATCAGGTCTTCGACCCGCTCGCGCAGCCCCGGCTCGATGTCCTCGTACACCACCAGCTGGCCGGCATTGACGATGCCCATGTCGAGGCCCGCCTGGATGGCGTGGTAGAGGAATGCCGAGTGGATGGCCTCGCGCACGGCGTCGTTGCCCCGGAACGCGAACGACAGGTTCGAAATCCCGCCGCTCACGCGCGCCCCCGGGCAGGTCGCCTTGAGGATGCGCGTGGCCTCGATGTAGTTCACGGCGTAGTTCGCGTGCTCCTCCAGGCCCGTGCCGACGGCCAGCACGTTGGGGTCGAGCACGATGTCGGACGGGTCGAAGCCGGCATCCCGCGTCAGCAGCCCGTAGGCCCGCTGCAGGATCTGCACCTTGCGCTCGACCGTGTCGGCCTGGCCGCTCTCGTCGAACGCCATCACCACGGCGGCGGCGCCGTAGCGGCGGATGAGCCGGGCCTTGTGCAGGAAGTCGGCTTCCCCGTCTTTCAGGCTGATCGAGTTGACGATGCCCTTGCCCTGGATCGCCTGGAGCCCCGCCTCGATGACGGGCCACCTCGAGCTGTCGATCATCACCGGCACGCGGGCGATCTCCGGCTCGGTGGCGATGAGGTGCAGGAACTCGCGCATGGCGTGTTCCGCGTCGAGCAGGCCCTCGTCCATGTTCACGTCGATGATGTTGGCGCCGCCCCGCACCTGGTCGAGCGCCACGGCAGCGGCTTCCGCGTAGTCCCCGTCCTTGATGAGCCGGCGGAACTTCGCCGAGCCCGACACGTTGGTCCGCTCGCCGATCATCGTGAAATTGCTGTCCGGCCGGATCGTGAACACCTCCAGGCCGGCGTAGCGCGACAACTGGCTGGCGCCCATGGCTGATTCTGCCGGCGGGCGCGCCGTACGGGGGAGGATCCCGGCGACCGCCTCCGCGATGGCGCGGATGTGATCCGGGGTCGTCCCGCAGCAGCCGCCGACGATGTCCACCAGGCCCGCCTCGGCGAACTCCTTCACGAGGGCGGCGGTTTCGGCGGGCGTCTCGTCGTACTGCCCGAACGCGTTCGGCAGCCCGGCGTTCGGGTACGCGCTGACGCGCGTGTCGGCCACGCGGGCGAGGTCGGCCAGGAACGGGCGCATCTCGCGGGCGCCCAGCGCGCAGTTGATGCCGGCGACGTACGGCCGCGCGTGCGCGATCGAGACCCAGAACGCCTCGACGGTCTGCCCGGAGAGCGTGCGGCCGCTGCGATCGGTGATCGTCACCGAGATCAGGATCGGCACCCGGGAGCCGCGCGCCTCGAACGCCTCTTCGATGGCCACCAGCGCGGCCTTCGCGTTGAGGGTGTCGAAGATGGTCTCGACCAGCAGCATGTCGCAGCCGCCGTCGAGCAGCCCGCGGGCCTGCTCCGCGTAGGCATCTTTCACCTGCTGGAAGCTGACGGCACGGAACGCCGGGTTGTCCACGTCCGGGGAGAGCGACAGCGTGCGGTTGGTCGGGCCGATCGCGCCGGCCACGAACCGCGGCCGGTCCGGGGTCTTCCCGGTCCAGGCCCGCGCGGCCTCGCACGCCAGGCGCGCCGCAGCCACGTTGAGTTCGTACACGACGCCCTCGAGGCCGTAGTCGGCCTGCGCGATCGCGGTGCCGTTGAAGGTGCTCGTCTCGATGATATCGGCCCCCGCCTCGAGATACGCGTGGTGGATGCCGCTGATGACGTCGGGCCGCGTCAGCACGAGCAGGTCGTTGTCGCCCTTCAGGTCGCGCGGGTGCGCGGCGAACCGCTGGCCCCGGAAGTCGGCCTCCGTCAGGCCGTGCCGCTGCACCATCGTCCCCATCGCCCCGTCGAGGACGAGGATCCGGCGCCGAAGGATCGAGTCGAGCACGTCGCGCGTTCGCTGTTCGGCCATCGTGGACCCCTACTCGGCCCGGCGCCGGGCGGCGGCGCCTTTCCGCGCGCGGCCCTTCCTGCCGCTGGCAATCGTGACGGCGAAAGGGCCGCCGGCTTTGCGGGCCCCGAGCTGCAGCCGGATGTCCCGCAGGCCCGCCCGGCGCATCATCGACTCGAGCGCCTCGTCGGAGAAGCCGAGCCAGTGATCGCCGAGCCGGTCCTTCACCCAGGCCTGGTCGTGCGGCCTCAGGTCGAGCAACAGCGCGCGGCCGCCCGGCCGCAGGATCCGGACGGCCTCGGCCAGGGCCGCGGCAGGGCTGGCCGCGTGATGGAGCGCCTGCGAGAGCAGGGCCACGTCTACGGAGGCGTCCGGAAGCGGGATGCGCTCGATCTCGCCGCGCTTCCAGACAATGCCGGCGGCGCCGTGCTTCCGGGCGAGGGCGCGGGCGCGCTGCAGGACCGCCGCGGATCGATCGATCGCATAGACCCGCCGGGCCCATCGTGACGCCTCGATGGTGAGATGGCCGTCGCCGCAGCCGATGTCGGCGACGTCCAGTTCGGGCAGGAGGTGGCCGAGCGCGCGCGCCCAGGCGGCCCAGCTGCGGCCGGGTACGAGCTGGCCGGCCTCGGTGCCGTGCGTCTCGAAGTTCTCGCGGCGCCGCCGCAGCACCTCCTGCAGCCGCGCATCGTCGGCCCGGGCGGCGGCGGAGGGACCGGCCTGGTCGAACTGGGCCTGCAGGTGGGTCCAGAGGCTCGCGAGGCGCCCGTGGGTGGCGGCGTCGAGGCGGTAGTACGTGAAGCCGCCGGCCGGTTCCTCGGCGACCAGCCCCGCCTCCTTCAGGAGGCCCAGGTGGCGCGAGACCCCGGACTGGGCCAGGCCGAGGACGGCGGTGAGCTCGGTCACGTTGAGGCGCTCGCGGGCCAGCACCCGGAGGAGGCGGAGGCGGACCTCTTCCCCCAGCAGCCGGTAGAGCGCGGCGGCCTCATTCATATCTATAAATCTATATAGAGTGATGAAAAAGCGCAAGGCCGGCCCCGGGGCGGGCCGGACGGGAAACCGGGCTACAATGCCGCGGCATGATTCGGATCCTCATCACCGGCGGGACCTTCGACAAGCGGTACGACGAGATTGGCGCCCGGCTCCACTTCACCGAGTCGCAGGTGCCCGACATGCTCCGGCTGGGCCGATCGCGGGTGGATGTGGCGATCCGCACCGTCATGCTCATCGACAGCCTCGACATGAGCGAGGCCGACCGCGAGCTCATCGCGCAGAACTGCCTCCAGGCCCCCGAGGCGCGCCTCGTCGTCACGCACGGCACCGACACGATGGTGGAGACCGCGCGCGTCATCGCGGCGCGCGTGGCGGACAAGACGGTGGTGCTGACCGGGGCGATGGTGCCGTACGCCTTCGGCAGCTCCGACGGGATGTTCAATCTCGGCAGCGCGCTCTCCTTCGCCCAGGTGCTGCCGCCGGGCGTCTACGTCGCGATGAACGGGCGCTGCTTTCGCTGGGATGGCGTCAGGAAGAACACGAAGACGGGCGTGTTTGAGGAGGCAGGGGATGGGGGGGGGTAGGGACTAGGGACTAGGGACTGGGCGCTAGTCGGACACGGGATTCGGGATCGGGATTCGGGACGTGGCGCTGCACGCCGTTCGACAGGAGCTGGAAATGACTCGACAGGTTCGCGCTGCTGGATACGTTGGGCTTCTGCTCGCGCTCGGCTGGAGCGCCCCGCGAACGGGGGCGCAGAGCCCGAAACCAGCTGCGGGCGTGCCGGCCTTCACCGTCGACGCGGTGATGGCGCACGTGAAGGTGCTCGCCTCGGACCAGTTCGAGGGCCGCGCGCCGGGAACGAAGGGCGAAGACCTCACCGTCGCGTACATCGCGGACCAGTTCATGATGGTCGGCCTCAAGCCGGGCAACACGGACGGTACCTACATCCAGCAGGTCCCGATGGTGGGCATCACGGCCGACCCGGCCACGTCCCTGGTCTTCAGGAAGGGCGACATCCGCCAGACCCTCGCGTTCAAAGATGATGTGGTCGCGTGGACCAAGCGGGTGGAGGAGCGCGTCAGCATCGACGCGACCGACGTGGTGTTCGTGGGCTACGGCGTCCAGGCGCCCGAATTCCAGTGGGACGACTACAAGGGCGTCGACCTGGCGGGCAAGACCGTGATCATGCTCGTCAACGACCCGCCGGTGCCCGACCCGGCTGACCCGTCCCGCCTCGACCCGAAGACGTTCGGCGGCCGCGCCATGACCTACTACGGCCGCTGGACCTACAAGTACGAGATGGGCGCGGAGAAGAAGGCCGCCGCCGTCTTCATCGTGCACGAGACCGAGCCGGCCGCGTATCCCTTCTCGGTCGTTCAGAGCAAGGTGACCGAGCAGTTCGACCTCGTGACCGCCGACAGGAACCGGGGCCGGGCCGCCATCGAGGGCTGGATCACCCTCGCACAGGCGAAGAAGCTCTGTGCGCTGGCCGGGCAGGACTTCGACGCGCTGAAGCAGCGCGCCGCGACCCGGGCGTTCGTTCCGGTCACGCTGGGCGTGACGGCGTCGATGACGCTGAACAGCCGGATCCGGACCCTCGATTCGCGCAACGTCGCCGGCATCCTCCCCGGCAGTGACCCTGCGCTCGCGAACGAGTACGTGATCTACACCGCCCACTGGGATCACTATGGCATCGGCCCGGAAATCCACGGCGACCGAATCTACAACGGCGCCCTCGACAATGCGACCGGTGTCGGCGGCATGATCGAGGTGGCGAGGGCGTTTGCCGCGCTGCCCGTGGCGCCGAAGCGCTCGCTCTTGTTCCTGGCCGTGACCGCTGAAGAGCAGGGCCTTCTGGGTTCCGACTACTACGCCCGTCACCCGATCTACCCGCTGAACAAGACGCTCGCCGTCGTCAACATGGACGGGCTGAACATCTACGGCCGCACGAAGGATCTCACCGTGGTCGGGCTGGGCGCATCGGACCTCGACGACTACGCGGCCGAGGCGGCGGGCGCGCAGGGACGCGTGCTGAGAGCCGATCCGAAACCCGAGAACGGCGGGTACTTCCGGTCCGATCACTTCCCGTTCGCGAAGCAGGGCGTGCCGGCCATCAACGCCGGCGGCGGCGACGACTACATCGGCCGGCCGGCCGGCTGGGGCCAGCAGGTGTCGGACGCCTATACGGCTCAGCACTACCACAAGCCGTCGGACGAAATCCGCCCGGACTGGGATCTGAGCGGCGCGCTCGACGACCTGCAGATCTACTACGCCGTCGGCGCCCGCGCCGCGTCGACGGCCGTCTGGCCCCAATGGAAGCCCGGCAGCGAGTTCAAGGTGCGGCGGGACAGGATGCTGGGGAAGGGAAGTCAGTAGACAGTAGCCAGTAGGAAGACAGAAGACAGAAGACAGAAGACAGAAAACAGAAAACCCTGGCAACAGCCAGCGGGAGTCGGAAGGCGAGAGGCGAGAGGCGGGAGGCGAGACGGTCGAGTCCCGAATCCCGAGCAGAAGAGGAGACGGACATGAAGCAGTTGGCCAGGCGCGGAGTCACTTTCGGCATTCTCGCGATTGCTTTCGGCGGCGCGGCGGCCACGATCGCGCATGCCCGCCCGGTGCTGTTCGCGCGGACGCCCCACGTGTCGCAGGGGAAGCTGGTGTTCAGCTACCACGGCGACATCTGGATTGCGAACGCCGACGGCGCGAACCCGGTGCGCCTGACGGCGAACCTCGCGCGCAACACCTTCCCGCGCCTCTCTCCCGACGGCAAGTCGGTGGCCTTCACGAGCAACCGCATGGGCAACGACGACGTGTGGGTGATGCCGGCGGCGGGAGGAGAGCCGAGGCAGGTGACCTTCTTCAGCGGGGGCGACGCGGTGCTCGGCTGGACGCCCGACGGGCAGCGCGTGCTGTTCTCGACCTCACGCGGCCCGGGGGCGTGGGGGAGCCCGCTCTACACCGTGTCGAAGGACGGCGGGCTGCCCGAGCCCCTGCCCATGGACCGCGCCGGCGACGGCATGATCAAGCAGGACGGTTCGGCGGTGGCGTTCAACCGGGGTGCCTTCCGCTTCGCCCGCAAGGGCTACCGCGGCAACAGCAGCGAGGACGTCTGGGTGCAGGACCTGAAGACGAAGGCCTTCACCCGGGTCACCGACACCGACCGCAAGGCGGTCAAGACCCACGTGCAGGACGTCAACCCCATGTGGGGCGCCGACGGGCAGATTTACTTCGTCTCCGAGCGGGACGGATTCTTCAACGTGTGGAAGATCGCGCCTTCGGGCGGCGCGGCGGCGCAGGTGACGTCGTTCAGGAAGGACGGCGTCCAGTTCGCGTCGATGAGCCCCGACGGCCGGACGATCGCCTTCGAGAACGAGTTCGAGATCTGGACGCTGGAGGTGCCGGCCGGCAAGCCGCGTAAGGTCGTGATCGACATCGAGGCCGACTC
>JALOKU010000192.1 GCA_025456345.1 Vicinamibacterales bacterium
ACCTCGCGTCCCTGGCCGTCGGTCACCCAGACGGTGTCGCCGGGCTTGAGGCGCGTGTCGAGCTGATCGAAGGAGGTGACGGGCTTCTGTGCCGCGCAGGGAGCAGGCGCGGCGAGGGCGGCGGCGGTTACGAGGATAGTGGCGATGTGCGGGAGTTTCATGTCTGCCTCCTCGTCGCGTGATGCCCTCAATGTACGGACGGCCCGCTGAAAAGTCGTGAGGGGCGGCTGAACTCTCGCTGAAATCTCGCGCCGCCGCGGGGGTGCGGCTCGTCCGGTCCGTACGCGAACGGCATGGCGACGCCCTTCGCGCCTCCCTTCAATGACATATGCGTAAACTGGAGCTTCGGCCGCTCAGCCACCCGGCTCCGCGAGCTTCGGCGGCCCGGGGCTGAAGATGCGGCGTTGCCGCGCCGATATTCCGACTGCGAGGTAACTCGGATGACCGCTGTGTCCCGATTGTGGGTGGGCGTCGCGATTGCCGGCCTGGTGGCCACCACCAGCGTGCCGAGGGGGTGGTACGGGGCCGCGGCCGAAGTGCGCGCACAGTCAGGCGAGAGGGGAGAGGCCCTTCGACTCGCGAACGGGCAGGACGCTCGCTCAGGGCAGGCGGGCCTCCCAGCGCGCGGCGGGTCCCTGGTCGCCACCATGCGCAGCGAGCCGCGCACGTTCAACCCGCACGCCGGCCGCGACTTCGCGTCGAGCCTCGTCATCGGCCTCACCCAGGCGCGCCTGCTCCGCATCAACCGCGCCACGCAGCAGCTCGAGCCCTGGCTGGCCGAGTCGTACGTCTGCTCGCCCGACGGCCTGACCTGCACGCTGAAACTGCGGCCCGGCGTCACCTTCTCCGACGGCGCGCCGTTCACCTCGGCCGACGTCGTGTTCTCGTTCCAGGCGGCCTACGACGAAAGGACCGGCAGCCCGCTCGGCGATGCGCTGCTTGTGGGCGGCAAGCCGATGGGGGTCTCGGCGCCCGACCCGCGCACCGTCGCCGTCACCTTCCCGTCGGTGTTCGGCCCGGGCCTGCGTCTGCTCGACTCGCTCCCGATCCTCCCGAAACACAAGCTCGACGCGGCCCTCAAGGCCGGCACGCTCCGGCAGCAGTGGGGCCCCGCCACGGCTCCCGCCGACATCGCCGGCCTCGGCCCGTTCGTGCTGCAAACGTATCAACCCGGCCAGCGCCTCGTGTTCGTGCGCAACGCGAAGTACTGGCGCAAGGACGCGGCGGGGACGCAGCTGCCGTATCTCGATCGCCTGACGCTCGAAATCACGCCCGACCAGAACGCCGAGCTGCTGCGCCTGCAGTCGGGACAGGCCGACCTCACCCAGAGCGAGGTGCGGCCCGACGACTACGCGGCCCTGAAGCGCGAGGCGGCGGCCGGCAAGCTGCGACTGGCCGACGCGGGCCTGGCGTTCGACGCCGACGCGTTCTGGTTCAACCTCACGCCCGGCGCGAAAGCGCACGACGGCCGGCCGTGGCTCCCGCGCGTGGAGCTGCGCCGCGCCGTGTCGCACGCGGTGAACCGCCGCGCGTTCGCCGACGAGGTGTTCCTCGGCGCGGCCGAGCCGCTCTGGGGGCCGATCACGCCGTCGAACAAGGCATGGTTCGCCCCGGAGGGCGCCATCGAGCGCGAGGCGTACGACACGGGCCGCGCGCGCGTCCTGCTCGCGGGGCTCGGCCTGCGCGACGCCAACAACGACGGCATGCTGGAAGACGCGGCCGGCGCGCCGGCGCGATTCTCGCTCGTCACCCAGAAGGGCAACACCGCCCTCGAGAAAGGCGCGGCCTTCATCCGCGACGAGCTGAAGAAGGTGGGCCTCGCAGTGGACGTGGTGCCGCTCGAGGTCGGCGCGCTTGTCGACCGCATGACGAAGGGCGACTACGACGCCCTCTACTTCCGCCTCCTGACGAGCGACACCGACCCGGCGATGAACCTGGACTTCTGGCTCAGTTCCGGCGGGGCCCACGTGTGGCACATGGAGCAAGTGGTGCCCGCCACGCCGTGGGAGAAGCAGATCGATACGCTGATGGGCCAGATGGCCGCCGACCGCAACCCCAGCCGCCGGCGCCTGCTCTTCGTGGAGGCGCAGAAGGTGCTGTCGCAGAACCTGCCAATCATCTACTTCGCCGTGCCGAGGGTCTACGTGGCCACGAGCACGCGCGTTGCGGGCGCCACGCCCGCGCCCGTCCGCCCGCCCATCCTGTGGAATGCGGATGCGGTTGGGGCCGAACGGTAGGGGATAGGGATAGGGGAGAGGGGATAGGGGAGAGGGGATAGGGGAGAGGGGATAGGGGAGAGGGGAGAGGGGAGAGGGGAGAGGCCTTCCCCATAGTCCCGAAACGGCCTTCTACGCCATCGCCCCCGACGGGGTGCGCGAGATCCTGTCGCCCTCAACCTCGTCGCTCGACCGGGTGCAGAAGCTGGCGATCTACGCTTGCGAAGGCGTCAGTCACGCCTGGCTGATCGATCCGCTGGCGCGGACGCTCGAGGTCCTGAGCCTGCGCGGGAGACCGGCGCCTGCCACCGCCTTCACGCTACCGGATGAGGTAGAACACCCGCGGGTAGCCGTCCACCCAGCGCGCGGCGCCGCCGGTGAAGACCGCCTGCTCCTCGAACCCGGTCGACACCTCGACGTTGCCCCACTCGGGGATGTCGGCCGCCACCGAGAACTCGATCGCGTACACCGTGTCGGCGTGCAGCGGGTGCTCGCCCGTGCCCGGCACGAACTCCTGCTTCTCGCTCATGCCGATCACCGTGCCCGACCCGTGGCCGTACGGGCCGACCGGGTGCGTGTAGACGGTCGGGCGCAGGCCCTCGGCGCGGCCCCGCTCCAGGATCGATCGGAGGATGTCGTTGCCGGTCCGGCCCTCGCGCATCTCCGCGAGATGGATCTCCTGCAGCCGGTTCCCTTTGCGCAGCAGCTCGCGCAGGCCGGCCGGCGCCTCGGTCTCGCCCAGGCGGAGCACGTAGGCGTTGTGCTGCATGTCGGTGTTGAGACCCAGATACGTGATGCCCACGTCGCAGTGGAGCAGGTCGCCCCGGCGGATCACGCGGTCGCCCTCGCCGTAGCGCTTGCGGTCGGCCGGCGATCGCGTGATGTCGATCGAGGGATGGAACCACGTGTCGAGGCCGAGCCCGTTGATGCGGTCCCGGATCCACCACCGCACGTCGTCGGCCGTCGTCACGTCGGGCGTGATAACGCGGTTCGAGAAGAACTCGGCGATCAGGTCGTGCCCGATCCCCGCCAGGTGGCGGTAGAGGCTGAGCTCGCGCGGGCTGCGCGTCTCGTACCAGCCCATCGCCACCTGTTCGGCCGACACGAGGCGATCGACGTACTTCCTGTCGAGCGCCTGCTCGAGCTTCGCTTTGTGGAATGCCGACAGGCCGTTGCCGTGCGCGAACTCGTCGTGGTAGTCGAAGTGCGGCGCGTAGTTGATGCCGATGGTCTTCGGGTCGTGCTGCCGGATGTAGTCGGCGACCACGGTGAACTGGTGGTTCGCGCCTTTCGACCGGTCGGTGAAGATGTTCTTGTACATCGGGCCGGACGTCGACGCGCCGTGCCAGTTGGCGGTGAGCTTGCGGAACCCGTCCTTGCTGTCGTGGAAGAGGAGGATCGACAGGCGCCGCGCGGAGAACATCGGCTGGCTGACCAGCGTCATGTAGACGGGGTCCTCGGCGTACTCGAAGGTGACGACGAGCCACATTTCGAGGCCTTCGCGGCGCATGATGGCGGGCAGGATGTTGTCGAGCCGCCACTCGAGGATCTCGTTCTGCACGCGGGCGCGCTCGCGCAGCGGCAGGATGCGCTCGATGTCGCCGGCCCGGGCCATCTCCCAGTTGAGCGGCGTCTGCGCGGGCGCGACCTGCCGGGCGGCGGGGTCGGTGCCGGCCAGCGCGACGAGGGCGACGACCGCGAGGACCAAGAGGGATCGCAGCGGACGCGTGGTTGGCATGAGTTCACCGTAAGGGGCGGGCCGATTCTAGCGCGGACGGCGGGCGGTTGCCAGGCCGGAAGGCGCGCGGGTAAGCTGTGCCGCAACGCCGCCGCCCCCGACGCCCCCTGGAGACCGCCATGACCGCAAGACGCCTGCTGACGTTTCTGACCGCGCTTGGCGCGATCGCCGCCTCCGCCGCAGCGCCCCTCTTCTCGCAGGAGGCGCCCGCGTCCGGGCCGGCGGCGCTCGTCGGCGCGCCGGCGTTCCGCAACATCGGCCCGGCACGCCAGAACGGACGGATCCTCCACGTGCTCGTCAACGAGCGCCAGCCGTCCACCTTCTACCTCGCGCCGGCGACGGGCGGCCTGTGGAAGACCACCAATAACGGCACGACGTTCGAGTCGGTCCTGCCCGGCAAGAGCGCCGTCGCCATCGGCCACGCCGCGCTCGCCCCATCCAATCCCGACATCGTCTGGGTGGGCACGGGTGACGCGGCGTCGGGGCGCATCCCCCTGCGCGGCTTCGGCGTGTGGAAGTCGGCGGACGCGGGGAAGACGTGGGCCCACATGGGCCTCGCCGACACGCGCCACATCGGGCGCATCGCTGTCCACCCCCGGAACCCCGACATCGTCTACGTGGCGGCGGTCGGCTACCACTTCTCGGACTCGCCCGACCGCGGCCTGCGGCGGTCGGCTACCACTTCTCGGACTCGCCCGACCGCGGCCTTTACAAGACGGCGGACGGCGGGAAGACCTGGACCAAGGTCCTGTCCAAGGGTGATCGCGTGGGCGTGGTCGACGTGGTGATCGACCCGAAGAAGCCGTCCACCGTCTTCGCGGTCACCTACGACAAGCAGCGCATCCCGTGGAACTTCGACGAGGGCGGGCCGGAGACGGGGATCTTCAAGTCCACCGATGACGGGAAGACGTGGCGGCGGCTGGCGGGCGGATTGCCGACGGGGAAGCTGGGGCGGAGCGGCCTGGTGATCTACCCGAAAAACCCCGCGATCATGTACGCCGTCATCGACAACCTCAATCCGCGCCCGGCCGCCGCGGCCGCGCCCGGCCAGCCCGCGCCGGGCGCCCCGCAGGCAGGCGCGCGG
>JALOKU010000193.1 GCA_025456345.1 Vicinamibacterales bacterium
CGCATCGCCGCGATCTTCTCGCGCATCTCCTGCTTCGCCCGCCGGCGCTTCGCCGGGATGATGAAGAACCCGATGGCCCCGACGACGCTGGCCATCACCAGGCCGGTGATGTCCGCGGCCGCCGTGCTCGCCGCCATCGTGACGATCGCGCCGAGGCCCAGGGCCCCGACGCCCGTCGCCGCAGCCGCCGCCACGGCGTTGCGGGCGCTCTCGGCCAGCGCGCGCGCCTCGGCGCGCTTGTCGTAGGTGTCGACGACCCGCTGCGCTTCCTGCCCGACCGACTGGATGAGCCCGGCGCGGTCGATCCGGAACTGGTCGCCGTCCCCGCCGACGATGCGGTCGCGGTGCGCGGCGCGGCGCGCAGCCAGGTGCGACGACACCGACTGCCACTGGCGCAGGTCCGACTCGACCAGCCAGTCGATGAGTTCATCCACCCGGCGCTCGATCGCTTCGGGCGCATCGGCCACGACCTCCCGCTCGAACCGCTCCTGCATCCGCGACTTGTTGAGCAGGTCGGTGATGCGGCCGAGGCGCATGGTCTCGTCGAAGAAGGCCTGGCCGCGGCGGTCCATCTCCAGCAGCACGGCGTCGATCGCGGCGACCCTCGGGGCCACGTCGCGCGCCAGGTCCCGCTCGTACTGCGTCAGCTGCCGCTCGACGTCGTCGAGCGTTGCGACATCCGCCGCGAGCAGGTCCAGGCGCTCCGCCACGGTGGCGAGCCGCCCCTCGACCAGGTGCCCGGCCACGCCGATCGGATTCAGCAGCTTCAGCTGCAGGCGGCCGGCCGCGTCGAGCGTCTCCCGGATGAACCGTTCGAGCGGTTCGAACCCGCTCGCGGCCCACAAATCGGGCTGGCCCTGTTTCGCCCGCATCGCCGCTCGGGCGCTCACCGCGAAGATCGGCGGCGCTTCGCCGAGCACGTGCAGGCTGTTCGTGGCCACGAACCGGCGGATGGTCTCGAGATCCTCCGCCCGCTCGACCAGGTCCCGCTTGTTGATGACGACGACCACCTTCTTCCCCCAGGACCGGATGCCCTCGAGGAACTGGCGCTCGGACTCCGTGAAGGGCCGGTCGACCGAGGTGACAAACAGCACCAGGTCCGCCCTCGGCACGAAGTGCGTCGTCAGCACTTCGTGCTCGCGGATGACGGCGTTGGTACCCGGGGTGTCGACGATGTGGATGTCGCGGAGGAGGTCGACGGGAGCCGTGAGACGCCGGGCCCGCCCTGGCAGGAGCTCATTGGTCTCCGCCGGGCCGTAGATGAGGATGTTGATCTCGGCGGTGGTCGGCGTCACGCCCTCCGCGAGCATCTGCCTGCCGATGAGCGCGTTGATGAAGGCGCTCTTGCCGGAATTGAACTCGCCCACGACGACCAGCAGGAAGAGCTCGTCGAGCTGCGCGATGGACTGGCCGAGCTCGGTGACGGCCGCCTCGTCCGCGCCCGAACGGACGAGCGCCGCACGGATGCCGTTCAGGAGTGCGCGTTCGTCGGCCAGCGCCTGCTGCTGCGCCTTGGAGAGCAAGGGCTCGAGGGGCATCGTCGAACGAGTATACAGCCAGCCGGCCTGGCGCCGGCGCGGGAGCCAGGGCGCCCGTGCCGGGTCGTCGGCATGATGCCTCCGCGTCGCGGGTCCGCCGGGCAGGGCTGGACGCCCTCCCCCTGCCGGCGTTTGTACCGCACCAACGGGCCCGGCGCCCCCGGGAATAAACCCGGAGGGGCCGGGGTTATACTCAATAACTGGGCAATATATGCTCAGTATCTGGAGAGAATGGCCGCAAAGCCGCCGGCGGCAGAACATCCGGAGCCGGATGCACCGAGAGGCGGCGTAACTGAGCACCTGCGGTGCGAACGACACAGGGGAGAGCGTCATGAAGAAGAGCATCGGTTTCCTGTCGGCGGTGGTTCTGTCGGTCACGGTGGCGGGTTGCAGCGACTCTGAGTCGCCGGTTGCACCCTCGCCAATGCCCGGATCGACGTCCACCTCGGGGTCGGGCACCAGCGGCGCGTCGCTGCCGACGATTGCAGGCGTCGCCACGAGCAACGCGAACTTCACCACCCTGGTCGCCGCCTTGTCGAAGGCCGGCCTGGTCTCCACCTTCAGCGGCCCGGGGTCGTTTACCGTCTTCGCCCCGACCAACGCCGCGTTCGACGCGGCAGCCGCCGCTCTCGTTGGCCCCGGCAAGACCGGTCAGGATCTCGTCAACGCGCTCGACGTCGCGACGTTGACCGCGGTGCTGAAGTTCCACGTGGTGGGCGACGCGCGTAACGCGCAGGCTGTGCTGGCATCCAGCCAGATCGTGATGCTGGACGGGAACGCGGCGGCGATTGCCCTGAAGAGCGGCAGCCCGTTCATCAACAGCTCGAAGATCGTGTCGACCGACATCCAGGCGAGCAACGGCATTGTCCACGTGATCGACGCCGTCCTGCTCCCGCCGAGCGTCGCGAAGAGCGCGAGCACGTCCGACCAGACGATCGCCGCCATCGCCGCCGGCAACCCGGACTTCAGCACGCTGGTGGCGGCGCTCCAGAAGGCCGGCCTGGTCAGCGTCCTGAACGGCGCCCAGAAGTTCACGGTCTTCGCGCCGACAAACGCGGCGTTTGACGAGGCGGCCAAGCAGCTGCACCTGCGCAATGGTATGGAGCTGGTCGCTGAGCTCGACGTCAAGACGCTGACCGCGGTGCTGACGTATCACGTGATCGCCGGCGAGACCAAGGCCGCTGCGGTGGTGGCGGCTGACCAGCTCCACATGCTCAGTGGCGTGGCGGCTGATGTCGCTCTGCGAAACGGCAAGGCCTATATCGACGACGCGCCGATTCTCGCGACCGACATCCCGGCGAGCAACGGCGTCATCCACGTCCTCGGCGGGGTCATGCTCCCCTTCTAGTCGACGGACCGGCGGCATCACCTTCGACGGGCGCCCATGAGGGCGCCCGTCGTTTGTACGAAACGGTGGCAGGTTCCATTTCCCCCGCCCAGCAGACAAAAAAGGTGACAGGTTCAATTTCCTCTGCCCAGCCGGCAGAAAGGTGACAGGTCCCATTTCCGGATCGGCTCTTGCGAGAGCTAAGCCGCCGGAGGGTCAGATCCGATGCCCAGAGCGAGGCGTGTCACAGCCGCCGGCGTTATTCAGCACGTAATGAACCGCGGGAATCGTCGCGCGCGGATTTTCCTGAAACCCGCTGATTATGAAGCGTTTATCTCAATCCTCATCGAGGCATCACGCCGTTTTCGTGTCAGGCTCATCGCCTTCAGCGTCATGCCCAATCACTGGCACCTCATCCTCGTCGCCGACGAGGAAGGTGCGATTTCTTCATATATGGAATGGGTCACAGGTACGCATGTTCGGCGATATCACAAACTCTACGGTCTCGAGGGAACGGGCCACCTCTACCAAGGTCGCTACACCGGCGTTCTCGTCCAGGGCGACCGCCACCTTCTCACCGCCATCCGCTATGTAGAATCCAATCCATCCCGGGCCCGACTCGTCCCTCGTGCGGAGGAGTGGCCCTGGAGCAGCCTCGGGGCGCCTGCGGACATCAAGGACCGCTTGGTGGCCGAAAGCCCGGTTCCTCGAACGCCTGATTGGCTCGAACTGGTGAATCAGCCCTTGCCGAACCTGGCAAGAATCAGGGACTGTGTCGCGCGCGGGCGCCCTTTCGGCTCGCTTGTATGGACGGCGAAGACGGCGGCGCGACACGGGCTCGGGTTCACGATGCGGTCGAGAGGCCGACCAAGAAGGCGCAGGCCGTGACTCTCCAGAGCAGGGGGGCTGTCACAATTGTCCTGGGCACCTCGCGACAACTGAACCTGTCACCATTCTTCGGTCCCGGAAGAGGGAATTGAACCTGGCACCATTCTTGGCACCATTTTCTCTTTCTCAGGCGAGCCAGGCCCAGGCGAGGGCGGAGGGGACGAGCTGCATCGTGAGGTTGTCCCAGCCGTGGGGCGACACGGCTTCGACCAGCGCGCTCACGGCGGCGATGGCCAGCACTGTCGCTGCGCCGTAAGGGCCCAACGTGATGTACGGAGATACGGCGGCGGCGAGCACAAGCGCGACGGCCGACATGACGAAGACCGCGGCCGATCCCTCCAGGCTCCGCGTGGCCGGCACCTGCGAGAGCGATCGCACCCGGTAGGCATGCTTCCCGAACATCGTCCCCACAGGCTCCCCTATCGCGTCGCCCAGCCCCGTCACGAGGTAGCCGGCGACGGCCACGGGGCCGAACGCGAGGTTCGAGGCCACTCCGCCGATGAGCGTGGCGAGGTACGGAACGACGACGAACAGCGTGCGGTGCGGGGCGTCCTTCGGCCGGGCAATCGCCTCGTACAGCAGGCTCCCCGGCCCGGTCGAGACGGCCGTGAACACGGCCACCGTGCACGCCGCTCCGAAGAGGCAGACGGCCGGAGTCCCGAGGCGCCACTCCAGTACGGCGACCGTGCTGAAGATGAGGAAGTGAAACACCTTCCGCGTGTAGCCCGTCCGGGCACCGCGCCGCTGCAGCCACCCTGCGAACCCCAGCGCGGCGAATGACCAGGCGAGGCCTGGCGGCCCTCCGAGCGCCACTGCTCTCCACGAGGGCGAGTTC
>JALOKU010000081.1 GCA_025456345.1 Vicinamibacterales bacterium
ACCCGCCGGTCTTCTGCTTCGCGCTGAGCGGTTCGGCGTCGTACCCCTCGTCGTCGATGATCTGGTACTCGTGGCCGATGGCGCCCGTGGCGTTGCCGCGCCGCTCGTCGACGAAGTACTTCACGCCCGTATTGCCCTTGGGCGACAGCTTCCACTCCCACGCCAACTCGAAATCGGTGAACGTGGCGGACGTGAGGAGGTCGCCGCCCTTCTGGCCCAGGCACTTCAGGGTGCCGTCTTCGACCACCCAGCCCTCTGCCGGGAACGCCGGCGTCCGGAACCCGCGCCAGCCGGCCGTCGTCTTGCCGTCGAACAGCAGCGTCCACCCTGCGGCGCGCTCCGCGGGCGAGAGCGTGTTGGGCGCCTGGGTACTGGCCGCGGCAGTGACGAGCAGTCCCAGGAGACAGAGAGTCGCCGCACGTCTGGTCATGATGCCTCCAGGCTCCACGGGGCGCGGGGCGCGGGGCCGCGAAGCAGCGCGTTGGCCGCCTCATCGTCCGGGAATCGTTCCTTGACGGGGTCCCAGCGCAGCGTCGCCCCGCCGTGCTGGATCGAAATGTACGCCAGGTGACAGAGTGAGATCGTGCGCTGCCCCACCTCGGGATCTTCAAGGGTCCGCCCGCGCGCCTTCACCGCCTCGATGAAGTCCACGCGCTCGCTCCTGAGCGGGAACCGCAGATCGCCGGGGCCCAGCTGCTCCTGCAGGATCGCCGGGTTGCTGGCTTCGAGGACGTCGTGGGCGGCCGTCTTGAAGTAGTTGACCTGGATCCAGCCCTTGTCGCCCTCGAAGCGGACGTGCGGCTCGCCCATCCGGTAGAACATCTCGACGCCATTGGCGAAGCGGTACCGGGCGTCGAAGCTCTCGAGCACGTCCCACACCTTGCCTTCGTGGAACGTGCCGGTGGCCCTGACCTCGACCGGGCCGGTGCGTTCGGTGCCGTTGCCCCACTGGGCGATGTCGTTGAGGTGGGCGCCCCAGTTGGTCAGCATGCCGTCGGCGAAGAGGCGGCTGCGGAACCATCCCGGCCGGCTCTTCAGGTCGCGCGGCGCGTGCACCCGCTTCTGGATGTACGGCACGGCCGGGGCGGGCCCGAGCCAGAGGTCGTAGTCGAGCCCGGCCGGCGGCGCCGTCACGGCCTCCGATTCCTCGGGAAACTCCTCCACCGGCGACCCGCTGCGAATCGTGTGCAGCCCGCCGATGCGGCCGTTGCGCACCAGTTCGACCGCGCGGTGGAAGCGCTCGAGCGACCGGAACTCGCTGTCCACGCGAAACACGCGCGCGTGCGCCGCCGCGAGGTCGGCAATCACGCGGCCCTCGCTGATGAAGCGCGTGATCGGCTTCTCGAGCGACACGTCCTTGCCGGCCCTGAGCGCCGCCGCGGCCATGATCGCGTGCCAGTGGTCGGGCGTCGAGATCATCACCGCGTCGATGTCCGGCCGGGCCAGCAGTTCGCGGAAGTCCCGGTAGGCCGCGCAACCCTTGAAGGTGCCGGCAGGGGTGTGCTTCGCGTAGTAGCCCTCGACCAGCTTCTTCGCCTCGCCGAGGCGCCAGCTGTCGACGTCGCAGACGGCCACGACCTGCACGCCCGGGACCGCCAGGAACTCGGGGAGGTTCATCCCCATCGCCTGGCGGCCCGTGCCGATGAAGCCCATCGTGACGCGATCGCTCGGGGCGGGCGCGCCGAACAGGCGCCCTGGCAGGATGAGCGGCGCCGCCGCGCCGGCGGCAATCGCGCCCGCGGTTCCGAGGAACTGACGCCGGTTGAGGCCGGCCTGCTGCGGGGTGGATGTCTTCTGCACGGCGCCATTTTGCCGCAATTGGAGGAAAATGGCGACACGATGACGTCTCGCGAACGCCTGCGCACCGCCCTCGATCACCGCGAACCGGACCGGATCCCGTTCGACCTCGGCAGCACCCAGGTCACCGGCATCCATGTCGTCGCCTACCGGCGCCTGCGGGCGTACCTCGGCCTGCCCGCCGTCGAGCCCCGTATCTGCGACGTGGTCCAGGGGCTGGCGCTGCCGGACGGCGACATCGTCGAGAGACTGGGCATCGACGTCGGCGGCTTGTTCCCGCTGAACAGCCACAACTGGAAGATCGACATCCGCGACGCGGGCGCGTACTGGTCGTTCGTCGACGAATGGGGCATGACGCAGCACCAGCCCAAAGAGGACGGCCTCTACTTCTCGGTCGTGAAGTCGCCGCTCGACCGGCCGGACCTGACGCCCGATGACGTGCGCGCCCACGCGTGGCCCGACACCGGCGACCCGCAGCGCATCGAGAGCCTCCGCGAGGTCGCGCAGGCGTATCGCGCGCAGGGCCGCGCCGTGATGATCAAGGGCGTGCTCGCCGGCATCTTCGAGATGTCCCAGCGCGTGCGGGGCATGGAGCGGCTCATGGTCGACCTCGCGTCCGACGAGGCGCTGGCCTGCGCGGTGCTCGACACGATGGTCGAGCTGAAGCTCCGGTTCTGGGAGATAGCCCTGCCTCGCCTCGGCGACCTCGTCGACGTCGTCAGCGAGGCCGACGACTACGCCACCCAGACGTCGCAGCTGATTTCACCGCGCATGTTCCGGCGGATCTTCAAGCCGCGCCTGGCGACGCTCGTCGCGCGCATCCACCAGCTCGCGCCGCACGCAAAGCTCTTCTTCCACTCTGACGGCAATATCCGGCCCATCCTCCCGGACCTCATCGAGATCGGCATCGACATCCTGAACCCGGTTCACATCACGGCCACGGGCATGGAGCCGGCGGCGCTCAAGCGCGACTTCGGCAAGGATGTCTGCTTCTGGGGCGGCGGGGTGGAGACGCAGAGCGTGCTGCCGTTCGGCACGCCGCAGGAGGTGCGCGACAACGTCCGGCGCAACGTCGACGCCCTCGCGCCGGGGGGCGGCTACGTCTTCAATACGATTCACAACATCCAGGCGGACGTCCCGCCGGAGAACGTCGTGGCGATGGTCGAGGCGCTGCGGGAGGCGCAGGCCTGATGCGGTATACTCCCGACACGATGCGACACGAGGCTCCGCACGCCCGGCGCAGGGTGCCCGCTCTCGCGCGGCTGGCCGGCATCACGGCCGCGCTCGCGGTGCTTGGCGGCGCGCTGGCCTGGCCCGCCGAGGCTCAGACCCGCGTCAAGGCCGCCGCCAGGCCCGGCGCCGCGCCTCCGTGGAACAAGGGGATGATCCCGGTGAACTCGGAGAGCTATTACCACGCCATCGAGTGCGGCAAGCAGGGCGGCGACGACCCGGCGTGCGTCTTCTGGGACACCGGGCTCTGCAAGAACGACGACTTCACGCTGACGTTCTATTCAGGCTACAAACAGGTTGCCTACGAGGTGTGGACGGCGGTGCGCAAGAAGAAGCCGGCGCCGCAGCCCAGCTACCAGGCGGCGCAGCGCACGCGGATCACGATCGGCGTCACGCCCGCCGCCGGATCGAAGAACGCGCTCACCGACTTCGTGGTGAAGCGCGGCGGCAAGCCGGTGCCGCCCGCGGTGCGCACGGTCTCCGGAGGAGCCGGGAACTTCACGTTCGACTACGCCGCCTTCGCGCCCACCGCTGCCGTCACGCTCGACATGGTCGGCACGACACGGACCGTGTCGTGCGTGATCTCGCCCGAGGTACTGCGGCAGTTCAGATGATCGGCGGCGGCGCGGCCAGCCGGCGCGTCTACTTGACCGCCTTCTGCATGTCGGCCTTGGCGGCGCTCCGGCGGTCGCGCTCTTCGGCAAGCAGGCGGCAGGCGATGTAGTACTTGTAGATGTTGCTGACGTAGGTGACCGTCTCCCGCCCGATGCGCTCCGACGCGATCTGCTCCACGTTGCCGAACCAGAGGTTCGGGTCGAGCCCGCGCTTCTCCGCCTCCCTGCAGCGCCAGCGGCCTCCAGCCCGCGCGGAAGCGGGAGACGCTTGCGCGCAGCGGACTCCACGAACGGGTCGTGCCTGACCCTGCCGATCGAAACTCTCACGCGTCGAGGAAGGCTCTGACGACGGCGGCGGCGATGCGGTCGTCACGCGGCTCCGGATGCCACCCCGCATCCAGCACCTCGCGGCGTTCCGGCATCGACACCAGGTAGGACGCCTGCAGCGCTCGCCCCTCCTCGATGCCGATCTCGGGATGCGGCTGGATCCCCCAGGAGCGCCCCCCGGCGTGCCGCATGACCGCGCAGGCGCAGCCGGCGGTGTCGGCCAGGATTTCCCAGCCGGGCGGCGCCGGGAAGACCTCGTCGAAATGCGAGGTGTAGACATGGCACCGGGCCGGCAGCGCGTCGGCCAGCGGGTCCCTCGTGCCGCCGTCGCGCTTGCGCAGTTCGACCCAGCCGAATTCCGGCGTGGGGGTGCGGCGCACGAACGCCCGGCCGGACAGCGCCCGGGCCAGCATCTGATGCCCGAAGCAGCTGCCAAGCATCGTCACCCCGCGCTCCGCCAGCGCGCGCGTGAGCTCGCAGGCCCGGACGATCCACGCGGTGTCTGCCAGGATGCTGGCCTCACTGCCCGTCAGGATGGCGTGCGCGTAGGGCGCCAGGTCCGCCGGTGCCTCTCCGTCCGGCGGGCGGCAGACGTCGACCGGCACGCCCAGCGCCTCGACATGCGGCCGCCAGTGCTCCACGGGCCGATAGACGGCGGGGTTGACGCTCAGATCGACGATGAGAAGGCGGCGGCTGTCGGGCATGTCGGCTCCGGCGCTGAGGACTACAGTTTCACCACGCGCATCTCGACCCTGCGGTTCCTGGCTCGATTCGCCTCCGTGTCGTTCGGTGCGACAGGCCGGTCCGGGCCGTAGCCGTGCGCGATGATGCGCCCGGGGTCGATCCCCCTGGAGACGATGTAGTCCTTGCAGGCCTTCACCCGGCGGTACGAGAGCGACCGGTTGAGGGCGGCCGTCGGGATCGTGCAGGTGAGGGGCTTGGACGTCACCGCGTCGTCGGCCGCCGAATACCCGTCGGCGCCGCACCCTTTGGGCTCCGCCGGGTTGAACCGCGACGAGAGCAGGATGCGGTCGAACCCCGGCTGATCGGCCCGGTTCGGCTCCCATGGATACTCGTGCGCCTCGGTCAGCCGGCCGCAAAACGGATCGAATCCGTCCGGCCAGCCGAAGCCGAGGTTGTCCACGTCGCCGACGCGGATGAGGTACTCCGCCTCGCGCGTGTCCTTCAACGACGCGCCCGGCTTCGACCAGTCCTTGTCGTCCGACACGGTCTTCTGCTGGGCCGCTGCCGGCGCGCCGAGCGACAGCGCCAGCAATGCCGTCAGAACGAGGCATCTGTTGCCCATCTTCATGCCCTCCCGCGCGCCGCTTCCGAGACCCTGCCCTCCTCCCCGCGGCCGGGATCGGGACGCGGGACACACCGCCCGCAAAGCGCATTATGCGCCCGTGGGGCCGCCACCGATGTAAGATCCGCGCGCAGGATCGGAACCCGGGGGAATCGATGAAGCTGCACATCAGGGCGGCGAGTGCGGTCGTGGGTATCGCGCTGCTCGTCTCGACGACGTTCTCGGCCGGCGCGTTCGACAGGGCCGAGTATGCGGCCCGGCGCAGCCGGCTCATGGAGCAGATCGGCGACGGCGCGGCCGTCGTCCTGGGCGCGCCCACGCCGGCGAGCGACAACGCCTTCCGCCAGGGGCACGACTTCTTCTACCTGACCGGCGTCGAGATCCCCGACGCCTTTCTCGTCGTCGACGGCCTGAGGAAGGAGAGCGTCCTCTTCTTCACCATGAGCGAGGCCGCGGCGGATGGCGAGGCCATTCCGCTCGACCTCATCCGCGCGCCCGCCGCGTACACGGGCATCGAGCGGGTGGTGCCGGCCGACCAGTTCAGCGCCCAGCTCGCCGGCCTTGCCAGCCGCGGCCGTCCCCTCTACACGATGTTCAAGCCCGAGGAGCTGGGCCGGGAGAACAGCAACGAGAAGTTCAACGCGCTGCAGAAGTCGATGACCCTGAGCCCGTGGGACGGCCGGCTCACGCGCGAGCTCCAGTTCGTCAGGCAGCTGCGCGAGCGGTTCCCGCAGGCCGACGTGCGCGACAGTTCCGCGATCGTGTGGAACCTGCGCAAGTACAAGTCGCCCGCCGAGCTGGCCGTCATGCGGCAGGCGGCGCGCCTCGGCGTCCAGGCCCACAAGGCGCTCATCGCGTCGGCGCGCCCGAACATCACCGAGCGGGCGCTGGCCGCCGTGTTCGAGTTCGTCTGCAAGAAAGACGGCGCGCAGGACCTCGCCTACGACACCATCATCATGTCGGGCAAGAACCACGCGTACGGGCACTACCACCAGTACGACCGGGTGCTGAACGACGGCGACTTCGTCATCCTCGACGCCGCGCCCGATTACGAGAACTACCACGTCGACATCTCCACCTCGTTTCCCGCGTCCGGGACATTCTCTCCGCGGCAGAAGGAGCTCTACGAGGCGGCCCTCGGCGTGCACGAGGTGTGCATCCGGAGTTACCGCCCCGGCGTGACGTTCAGGGAAATCGGCCAGACGGTCGAGGCCCATCTCAAGGCGAAGGGCCTCGAGCGGTTCGCGCAGGACTTCCGCGGCATCGTCCGGCTGGGCGGCTACAACCACTCGATCGGCCTGGCCACGCACGACGTGATGGGCACCTTCGCGGGGCCCGATGAGGTGCTGAAGCCCGGGTTCGTGTTCGCGTGCGACATCCAGTTGTTCAGGCTCGGCGAGCAGATCGGCATCCGCATCGAGGACACCGTGGCCATCACCGAGACCGGACACGAGGTGCTCTCGCTCGGCGTGCCGCGCACCGTGGCGGAGGTCGAGGCGCACATGAAGCAGGACGGCATCCTGCAACTCCTCGAGAAGGGCGGCAAGTGAGATGAACAGCGTGCTTCGCCTGGCCTCGCGCGTCACCATGCTGCTGCTGGCGTGCGCCGCCGGCGCGGCCGCCCAGCAGGTGGATTGGTCGAAGAAAGCCCTGCAGTCCGAACGGAGCCGCGCCTACGACGCGCGCCACTACCGCATCGCCATCAGGCTGGACCTCGACGAGAAGTCGTTCGCCGGCGAGACCACCGTCACGCTGACGTCCCTGCGCGACGGCCTGGACACCGTGGTGCTCGACGCCGAGGAGTTCGCCGTGACGACGGTGGTGAGCGAGTGGGGCGAACCGCTCGAGTTCTCGCAGTCGGAGAAGGAGCTCTCGATCCGCATGTCGCGGCCCCTGGCCCGCGGCGAGACCCGCTCGTTCACCTGCACCTATCACGGCAAGGACCCGAAAGCCGGGCTGCGGTTTGCTGTCGAGACCGCCGACAACCCGAAGCTCGTGTTCTCGGATTCGTGGCCCAATCGGGTCCACCACTGGTTTCCGTGCTTCGACTACCCGAACGACAAGGTCACCAACGAGATTCTCGCGACCGTCAGCGCGAACCTGAAGGTGGGCGCCAACGGCCGCCTCGTGTCGGTGACCGAAGACAAGGCCGCCGGCACCGTCACCTACCACTGGTCGCAGGACCTGCCGCACTCCACGTATCTCATCTTCCTCGCGGCGGCCCCGTACGTGGTCGTGCGCGACGCCTACGGCACGCTGCCCGTGAACTACTGGGTGTACCCGAAGGACGCGCAAAAGGTCGCCGCGACCTACGGGAAGACGCCGAAGATGGTCGAGTTCTTCAACCAGACCTACGGCTACGACTACCCGTGGCAGAAGTACGACCAGATCTCCGTGCCGTCGGGCGGCGGCGCGGAGAGCACGTCCGCCACGGCCATGACGCACCGCGTCATGGTGGACGCGAAGAACGAACCCGAGTTCTCCGCCATCGGCATCGTCTCCCACGAGCTGGCCCACCAGTGGTGGGGCAACCTGATTACGCTGAGAAGCTGGGCCCACACCTGGCTGAACGAGAGCTTCGCGACGTACTCCGACTATCTCTACTTCCGCCACGACAGGGGTGACGACGAAGGCGCCGTCAACCTCCAGGGCAAGCTGAACGCGTACCTCCGCGAGGCGAACACGCGCTACGTCCGCCCGATCGTGACCGATCGCTACGACCAGCCCGGCGACATGTTCGACTCGCACGCCTACCCGAAGGGGGCGCTGGTCCTCCACATGCTGCGCCAGCAGCTCGGAGACGCCGCGTTCTTCGACACGCTGAAGCACTTCCTGCATCGCTACGCGTTCGAACCGGTCGACACCAGCGACTTCATCCGATCCGTGAAGACCGTGACCGGGCAGAACCTCGACTGGTTCTTCGACCAGTGGCTGTTCAAGCCGGGCCACCCTGTCTTCGACGTCCGCAGCGAGTGGGACCCGGCCCGCAAGGTCGTCGTGCTCACGGTCGCCCAGGTGCAGGACTTCACCCGCGGGATTCCCGTGTTCCGCGTCCCCCTCTCCGTCGCCATCGTCAATGCCGGGGGCCGCTCCACGAGCCAGGTGTGGATTCGCGAGCGGGAGGAAACGTTCGAGTTCCCTTCGGAGACCAGGCCCCTGCTCGTCAGGTTCGACCCGGAGAACGCGCTCATCAAGGAGCTGACCTTCCCGAAGCAGCGGGATGAACTGCTCTACCAGCTGAGCCATGACGATGTTGTCGGGAGGATGAGCGCGGCGGTGGACCTGGCGCAACTCAAGGATGATCCGGTGGCACTCGCGGGTCTCGCCAGTAGCGCTCAGAGTGACCCGTTCTGGGCGGTCAGGCGCGGCGCGATCGAAGCGCTGGCCAAGGCTGCCGGCGCTCAGGGACCTGCCATCATGAGGAAGGCGGCCCTCGACGCCCACCCGTCCGTCAGGGCTGCGGCTCTCGTGGCCCTCGGCGATCTGAAGGACCCTGGCCTGCTGGAGTTCTTCAAGGAGCGCTTCGCGAAGGACGGAAGCGACGCGGTGAGGGCCGAGTCGCTCCGTGCCGTCGGCAAGCTCGGCAACCCATCAACGCTGCCGTTCCTCGAGCAGAGTGCGGCGGTGCCGTCGTACCGGAACTTGATTGCGACCGCCGCGAAGCAGGCGATCGCCACGGCGGGTGTTAAGTAAGGAGAAGGAGGAGGCAACATGCGCACGACAGTCGGATTCCTGGCGATGACCCTCGCACTCGCGATCACCGCGGCGGGCTGCGCGACTCCGCCCAGTGCGGACATCGATGCGGCGAAGGCCGCCGTCGACAAGGCCGTCACGGACGGCGCTGGCCAGTATGCCGCCGACGCGGTCAAGGCGGCCCAGGACGCCCGGGCCGCGCTCGACGCCGAGCTGCTCGCTCAGGACGGCAAGTGGTTCAAGTCGTACGACAAGGCCAGGGAACTCGCGGCCGCGGCGAAGGCGGCGGGCGACAAGGCGGCGGCCGACGCCGTGGCCGCCAAGGAACAGGCCGAGGCTATCGCGGCCAAGGAGAAGGCCGATGCGGAGGCCCGGGAGAAGGCCAAGGCCGCGGCGGTCCGCGTAGGCGGCAAGATCAAGCCACCGACGAAAATCAAGAACGTCACGCCGGTATACCCTGCCGCTGCGAAGTCGGCGAATGTTGCCGGGATGGTGATCATCGAAGCGACGATTGGTGGCGACGGGAAGGTCATCCACGCCAAGGTGCTGCGCTCGGTGCCGATGCTCGACGAGGCCGCGCTGGATGCCGTGCGGCAGTGGGAGTTCACACCGACGCTCCTGAACGGCGCGCCGGTGCCGATCGTCATGACCGTCACGGTCAACTTCAAGTTGCAGTAGGCATCGGCCCGGCGGGAAGGCGGACCGCGTAGGAAGCAGGCTCGGGTCGAGCCGGAATGACCCGAGCCTGTCGCATCGGCTCGTCGGCTCAGCGCGGCGAGCAGGTCGCGGACTCCAGCGTCCAGCGCCGGCCGGTCTCCTGGTGCACCAGCACACACCGCGAGCCGCTCGTGACCAGCCTGAAGTGATCGGGCCGGCCGGTCTCGCGCCCGCTGAGGTTCATGTCTTTCGCGGCGCGTTGTCGGGCCCGCTCGACGACGAGCGCGTCGTCGGCCGTCAGGGCATTGTCGGCGATGGTCACCGGCGCCCCGTTCATCGCCTCGCTCACGACGCGCACCAGTTCGGCGCGGCTCTCGGCGGTCGGACTCGTGAGGACGGCTGGCACATCGGGCGGCGCCAGCCGCGGGTGGCAAGCGGCCACGAACAGCGTCCCCGCCACGCTTGCCACGCCCGCCACGCGCCGCATGTCCATCACCTCCGCAAGAGGCGAATCTCACGCCACGGAGGTCGGGAAAGCGTCCCGTCGCCCGGGATCGGCGCCTCAACCTCGCCCGCAACCGAGGGAACGGCAGACGCGGCCGGGCAACTCCCGGTCGCCAGGTAGCCCAGGGCCGCCGCCAATCGGGCTTCGCTCGGATCGCCGAGGGCGTGGTCGAGATCGTCGGCCACCGCGCAGCCGGGCGTCAGGACGCCGGCCGTGCCCGTGGCGTTGGCCGGGGAGAATCCGTCCGCGTAGTCCCCGAACCCCTGGTCATTCACGCCCTTGAGTTGGATCGAGAAGTACGTCGTGCCGCAGTTGTCCTGAGGATAGAAGCCGTAGGGCTTTCCACAGGTCGTCGATCCGATTTGCACGACCCGCACGCCTACGCCGATGAGGCCGTTGATAATGGACTCGCTGGCCGAGCAGGTATTCGATCCCGTCAAGACGATCACCCGCGGAAGACCCAGCGTCGGCAGCGCGTCGCCGCCCGGCACGGAAAACCCCTGGGAGGTCGAATGGAACGGGACCGGCACGAGCAGCTGTCCGGTGACGGGGTTCCTTGTCGGGTTCTTGTCATTGAACATGGTCTTCTCGAACGTCCGCCCGGCGGTAGGCCCGGAGCCCGCGACCATGTAGGCCACCTCGCTGGCGATGTCGAGGTAGCCGCCGCCGTTGTAGCGGACGTCGAGCACCAGGTCGGCGACGTTGACCGCCGCAAGCTGGCGGAAGGCGTTCACCAGCGCCTGCTCTGACAGCGCGAGGTGATCGTTGAACAGCATGTAGCCCACCTTGCCGGCGGCAGTGCTGATCGTTCCGACGCTCTGCACCGGTGTCGACGTCACGTTGGCGGAGACCATCGTGATGGTGCGAGGCGCGCTCGCCCCGGCGTCGAGGATGGAGAACGTGTGGGAGGCTCCTGCCTTGGTCGGGAACAGGCCTTCATTCAGCGTGGCGATGCTCGCGCTGTCGGCCGCGTTGACCACGTCCACCCCGTCGACGGTCAGCACCGTCGCCCCCCGGGCAAGGTTCGCGGGCGCCGTCGTCGCGGGTGAGCCCGGCTCGGTATACGCAACCCTGATGAGGCGGGGCGGCTTCGACGCAATCAGGAGGAACTCTGCGCCATACCCCGCCTCTACGCCGGACTGCGACCGCGCCACCCACTCGGCCGTCGGATACGTGAAATGGAACCGGTCCTTCGGGTTGCCGGAAGGCGTGGTGGCGGCCGTCTTCAACAGGTTGAAGTAGGCAGAGGTCGAATACGACGCCGGATTGAGGTCCGGCACTTCGCCGTACCAGAGATACAGTTCGTTGGTCCACGAACGCAGGTAGTTGTTCTCTGTCAGCGTCGAGCCCTGGACATCGGGATAGCGCCTGCCGGTCACCGGATCGGTGCCCGTGCGCGGGCTGGCGCACTGGTTCTGGAGGCCGGCCGACGGGCTGAAGACGCCCGCGGTCCAGGAGCCGGACGTGCCCCCAGTACCGCTGCCGCTGCTGCTGCCGCTGCCGGCGTTCCCGTCGCTGCCGCCGCAACCGCCCACCGCCACCAGAACCGCGAGAAGAAGAAGGCGCTCTGCACGCATGACATCACGATAGCATGGAGGCCTGGTCGGCAGCCGGTCTCCGGCCCGCTCGAACAGCCTCGCGGGCCGACCGGTCACGAAGAGGCCGGTATCCGCGGATTCCGCCAACGCCACCGGTTGTCATGAATCGGCTGTGTTCGGCTGCGCGCCGCAACCTCGCCTTCAGCTCCTCGATGAACGCCGCGCTTGACCAGTGATGTCGTGCCTCGACGTTCCTCCATCGAGCCACGTTCGGGCCGTTCCGCCCGACCTACAGGTGGCCCTCGCAACCAGGAAGAACCGGGCGGCACGTCCGGTGGCCGATGCCACCGAGCACGGCAGCAGGGGCGTGAGCGTGGCCCCCGGACTCGGGCCGCCGGCTGGCCCCGGCCGTCGGTGCCCGGCCAATTGACCTTGAGCAGGGCGCACGCTCCCAGTATCATCCGGAGAACGGCCAGCCGCCCTGCACCGCAACAGCCCGGGACACCACATGGACCTCGCACGCCTGACCGACCTGATTACCTCGATCGACAGCCACGTGTGGCAGCCCTTCGCCATGCCGCTGGTGCTGCTCATTGTCGGCACGCTCATCACCGTGGCGACGGGCTTCGTGCAGATCAGGCGCTTCCCGCTGGCCCTGCGCATGGTCATGAAGGGCGCGTTCAAGAAGGACGCGGCCGGCAGCAAGACCATCACGCCGTTCCAGGCGCTGTCCACCGCGCTGGCCTCCACCGTCGGGAACGGCAATATCGGCGGCGTCGCCACGGCCATCCTCATCGGCGGTCCGGGCGCCGTGTTCTGGATGTGGGTGTGCGCGACGGTGGGCATGGCCACGAAGTACGCCGAGGCCGTGCTGGGCGTGCACTACCGCGTGACGCGCGAGAGCGGTGAGCTGGCGAGCGGGCCGATGTACTACATCACGCGCGGGCTGGGGCACAGCACCCTGGGGCGGACCCTCGCGGGGCTCTTTGCGTTCTTCGGCATCGCGGCGGCTCTGCTCGGCACCGGCAACATGGCGCAGTCGAACACCGTGGCCCGCACGTTCGTCGAGGCCGTCCGAGCGGTGACGGGCACGACGATCAGCACGTGGATTCCGGGCCTGCTGATCACCGCGGCCGTCGGGCTGGTGCTGCTGGGCGGCATCAAGCGCATCGCGCACGTCGCCGAGAAGATGGTCCCGGGCATGATCGTGCTCTACGTGGCGGCCGCGCTCGCCTACATCGTCCTCAACGCGGACCATCTGCCGCACGTGTTCGCCCTGATCTTCACCGAGGCCTTCTCGCCCACGGCCGCCGTCGGCGGCTTCGCGGGCGCCACCGTGGCCCAGTCGATCGCGGCGGGCGTCAGCCGCGGCGTGCTCTCGAACGAGGCCGGCCTGGGCAGCGCGCCCATCGCCCACGGCATTGCGGGTGTCGCACACCCCGCCGAGCAAGGCGTGGTAGGCGTCTTCGAGGTCTTCATCGACACGATCGTCGTCTGCTCGATGACGGCGTTCGTCATCCTGTCGTCGGGCCTGTGGACCGAGGCCGCGTACCAGCAGTCCAGCGGTGACCTCACCGCGGCGGCGATGAGCCAGACCATCCCGTTCGCCACCGTCATCGTGGCCGTGTGCTCGTTCCTGTTCGGGTTCTCGACCCTGATTGGCTGGTGCTACTACGGCGAGAAGTGTTTCGAGTACATCTTCGGATCGGCCTATACGAAGGTGTACCGCGTGGTGTTCACCCTGCTCATCATGGTCGGGTCCGTCGCGTCGGTGCCGCTGGTGTGGGCGATCGGGACGCTGCTCAACGGGTTCATGGCGTTCCCGAACCTGGTGGGCCTGTTCCTGCTCATCGGCGTGGTGCGGAAGATCACCGCCGACTACTTCTCGGGCAAGGGAACGCAGTACTCCGTGGAACACCCCACGACCGGCGCACGAGTGTAGACGCCGCGCAGCGCAGCCGGCAGCCGCGTGACCGGCGGCAGAGGCACGTCAAGCTGGACCGGCGTGTGGTCGCCAGCCTCCACGTCGAAGATCCTGATCCGTCTCTGATCTCGATCGCATCGTCGTCCACCGTGAATTTCGCGAGCTCGGCCAGGCAGGAGCCGTCAATCCCGCCGGGCGCGGCGTCACGAGGGTCCGTCAGATCTCAGATCAGTTCCCAGCCGGCGCGGTAGTTCTTGGTCAGGTACTGGTCCGCCGCGGGCATGTTCGGAAAACGCATGTTCGCCGCGTCCCACTCCAGCTTCTCGCCGGCCCGCACGGCCGCGCACCCGAGCAGGACGATCTCGGTCAACGGCGCGGCGTAGTCGAAGTTCGAACCGGCAGGCGGGCCGCCCTTGCACGCCTCGATCCATTCCCTGTAGTGCCCGATCGAGCGCGGAATGGTCATGGGCGGGCGTTGGTAGGCGCTCATCTTCGCTTCGGGGATGATGCGCAAACCGTCGGCTCCGTGTGAGCCCGTGAGGATCTTGCCCTTGTCGCCGATGTAGAGCGCGCCGCCGTAGGTGTCGCCCATCTTCGCGCCGGCGGGCAGTTCATCGGGCCGGGCCGGCATGAGACCGCCGTCGTACCACGTGAGCGTCAGCGGCGGGAAGCCCGCGCGCGCCGGGAACTTGTACGTGACGATCGAGGCCTGCGGATACGTTTCCGTGTTCCTGGGTTTGTCCCAGTTCATGGTCCCCGGGACGAAGATGGACGAGCTGGCTTCGACGCTGAGCGGGGCGCCCAGTTTCAGCGACCAGAAGATGTGGTCGAAGATGTGGCAGCCCATGTCACCCAGCCCGCCCGTCCCGAAATCCAGCCACCCGCGCCAGCTTGCGGGCAGATAGGCGGGGTGATACGGCCGGAAGGGCGCGGGCCCGACCCATGTGTCCCAATCCAGCGTCGCGGGCACGGGAGGCGTGTCGGCGGGCCGGCCCATGCCTTGCGGCCACACCGGATGGGGCGTCCAGGCGTGGACTTCGGTCACGTTGCCGATGGCCCCGTCCCAGATCCACTCGCACAGGAGCCGGATGCTCTCCATGGCGTGTCCCTGGTTGCCCATCTGGGTGGCGACCTTGGCGTCGCGGGCGGCCTTGGCCAGCACGCGCGCTTCCTGGATGGTGTGGGTGAGCGGCTTTTCGACGAAGACATGTTTGCCGAGCTGGATCGCCGCCAGGGCGGCGACGGCGTGGAAATGATCGGGCGTCCCCACGGTCACCGCGTCGATGTCCTTCTGCTTCTCGAGCATGATGCGGAAGTCCTTGTAGCGCGGGACGTCCGGATACTTGGCGAAGGTCTTGGCCGCGCGCTCCCAATCGACGTCGCAGAGGGCGACGATGTTCTCCGTTCTCATCTGACCCAGATCGCCGCCGCCCTGCCCGCCGCAGCCGATCCCGGCGATGTTGAGCGTGTCGCTCGGCGCGACGAAGCCCGGGCCTCCGAGGACACGGCGCGGGACGATGGTGACTCCGGCGGTCACGGCCGCCGTCTTCAGGAACTGTCTTCGATTCATGGAGTCCATCCTTCGCTCCTTCAGAACCTCGGCCCGGCTGGCTGGTGCGCCGCCGCCGGCTGTCGTTGCCGGCCGGTCACCTACACCTTCGGCACCGTACGGTACCGGCCGATGTCGCCCTTGTAGAGCACGGTGACGCCAGTGTCGATGGTTGCGGGGACGGGCCCGAATCCCGGCCGCCCCGACGGCACCTCCGTCGGATGCCTGGCACTGTAGGCGAGCAGCATCGACATGTAGCCCATCAAGTATGGG